>NZ_SADP02000002.1:0-575102 GCF_004010375.2 Mesorhizobium sp. M2E.F.Ca.ET.209.01.1.1
GGCCCAACATGGCGCTGCACATGCCGCTGTTCCTGACCGACGAGGAGGGCCGTTTCGCGATCGGTTGCAGCGAGACGATCCTGGTGACCGATGGAGGGGCGGAGGTCCTGAGCAACGGCGATCGCGACCTTCGATTCCTCTGATCTAGCTATTTCAACACAATTCCAGATAAGACGATGTCATGGTGGTCGGCTTGTAAGGAAATCGTACGAGACGGATTTTGAAACCTGTTTTGACCTAACTGAAAGTAAAAATTTTCGAGGAATAATCTGCATACATTTCAATACTGGGAGCACTGGCTGCAGTGCCTGATGGGGTCATTGGCGGAGAAATAATTGTCGCCTTCGTCAATCCGCCGGCCAAGCTGCACACTGTGGCAACGATTAATCCACCACGTTTTATAGATAATGGAACCTTGTCAATGAGCCAAAAACCGCACCTTACGTTTGACCTCGACGAGCCTGGCGTGAACAAGGGTTATCTTGTAGTCCCAACGGGCACGGACAGGGAAGCTCTTCCGCTTCCAGTTCTAAGCCTTAATAAAGGGGAGGGGCCGCGCCTCCTTATTACCGCCGGTATCCATGGCGATGAATTCGAAGGACCAATTGTCGCGCTTCGGCTCATTGACTGGCTAATTGAAGCGCAAACGTGCGGGAGAGTTCTCATTGCGCCGATGCTCAATCCGACAGCTTTGGAAGCGTGGAGTCGCAGGTCGCCAGTAGATAGGTTGGACCTGAATCGTGTGTTTCCCGGCCGGCCGAACGGGTCAATATCCGAACGCACTGCGAGTGCAGTGTCGGAGTTGCTGTTACCAACGGTTGACATGGTTTTTGATCTGCACAGCTTCGGACCCAAGTTTGATTGTCCCCCCGCAGCCACAACGCACCCTATTGGCGACGCCGATCTCATGCGAAAGACGCTTAACATGGCAGCGGCCTTCAAGTTTCCAGTGACACTGGCCTGGGATGGACCAACGCAAGGAATGTTCGATACCTTGGTTCAAAGCCAAGGCAAGGTATTCGTTTGTGCTGAGCTCGGCAGTGGAACCGTGAGCGCCGACGCTCTTGCGGTCGCCGAAGCTGGGGTACGCAACGCAATTATCGAGCTTGGGCTCGTAGAAGGAAAGACAGAGTATCCGACGCCCCGTCAAATGAAGACTAACCTGACACTCGAGTCGCTCACGTCGGACCAACTGACATCGCCGGCACGAGGCATCTTCGAACCTCGTTGTTCGGTGTTGGACGAGCTGAGTGAAGGAGATCTTGTAGGACTCCTGCATCCGTTGGATCCGTGGTCATCAAAGGCCATTGAAATTCGAGCGCCTACCACATCGATCGTCTGTTCATTAAGGACCGGAATGCAGGTCGACGTCAACGATGGCTTAGTGTACCTCGCGCGGCCGCTCAATCTCTGAATCTAAGGGGCATCGATATTTCGCCTCAACAACGACATACCGAGTGTGCGTACTTGTCAAGTAGCGCCCACGCGGCCGCCGGACACCCGACCACATTATGCTGCCCATGATGATCCTGCCTCTGGTCAGCGTCATCTCTGATGGCGGCCGCCCGCAGCATGGGCGACGCCTTTTTGCCGCCTTCTCGCGTTTTCTTCCCGCTCAGCCTGCCGGGCGTGCGCGGCGGTTCCCTGTGGTGTTTGTGATCTGCCTCGGCTTTTACATCACGCCGGCCCCTCGGCGGGTTGGGAGACGCCATGCTGTCGACCTTCATGGCGTCGCAGTCCAGACCTCCTGTAAGTTTGCGCGCGTCGCCCTCGGCCGTCACCGCTTCTGGCGGTCGCCGTTGTCGTGCTTTCCATTCTCGGGGCTAGACCTTTCCGGTAGGCAGGGCCGCACGGCGCAACCAGCGCGGAAGTTGGCTGACCCGGCTGCCTTGGTAGTGTGCTGAGAGTTCTGCAAATTCGCTGAGAGAGGGCGGTCATGGCAGGCTGATGATTGTTCACGTCACCGATTCCCGCGAAGGAACGCCGCCATGACCAAGACTGAAGATAAATCCGCCGGCCGTCAAAGACATTCTGCTTTCGAACCCGGATACGGATGGATTGCACGAGGTGATCCGCGCTGTGATGCAGGAGGTGCTCGAGGCCGAGATGGACGAGGCGCTGGGTGCTGCGAAGAACCAGCGCACGCCGGAGCGTCTCGGCTATCGCTCTGGCTATTAGTCTAGGGCCGCACCCTTGTCACGCGGGTCGGCAAGCTTGAGCTGCGGGTTCCGCAGGATCGGGCGGGCCGCTTCTCCACCGAATTGTTTGAGCGCTAGTATCGAAAAACTAGGTTCGGGTCTGCGGATATCCGTCGACGTTCCCGCTGGGGCGCGGCAATCAAGTGAGAGCGCAGCGTCAATCAAGATGAGAATGCCGCCGGCGGCGTTCCCTTTCGGAGCGTTGTCTGGCGATCGCGGCCGACCGGGTACGCCAGTGGTTTGTCGGATTGGAGGAATCACTTAGTGCCCGGCCGCCACGTAACCGATCACCAGATGAGGCTTCATGAAGTTCCGGCAGACCCATACGACGGCCGTCGCGGCGGCGAAGGCGTCGATCGGCACGGCACGGCCTATCGCATCGAGAAGGATTCGAGGCTGCCCTCGCAGAGGAAGGTTCCGCGACAACGCCGCCGCCCGATCCGCTCGCCCGACAATTTTGACGCCGAGATCGTGCCGCTGCTGTGGGCTGCGCCGGGAATCCGGCCGGTCGCAATCTTCGAGGAGACGCTGCGGCGTCATCCCGAGCTGGGCAACGCCATTCGCCAGCGTCGCGTCCGATCCCGGCGCGCTGTCCGATGGCGAGGAACAGGAAGTCATCTTCCGGCAAACGCACGAGCCGGCCGCCTCGGCCTGTCGGATTTCACCGATCATGAGCAGCACCGGCCTCACCATCGCCGGACAGCCGCTCGATCACCGTCTCTATCATTCGCGGCTCGCCTATTCCGGCTTGCAGCCGTGATGGCAGGCGTTGACGCACTGGTTTTTCCGAAGACGGATTCGGCAGAGTGGGTTTTAGAGATCGCGAATGCGGTTTCGGAACTCGAACGCGAAAGAAATCTTCCGCCGGGAGGCCCCGGTCCTTGCCCAGATCGGATCTGAACAGTTCACCAGTCCGACTATCGCACGATTCATCCTCCGAATCCATTCAAGGAAAATGAATCACGGCCGCAGCCCAAGGGCGAGCGCCTGTTTCAACATCCTGCTAGGTCGAGCCGGGTTCAAATCCTTATTTCTCGTCCTCCGCTTGAAATGACTTATTCCGCCGCACGAGATCTTGCCTGCCGCAGTTGTTGCGTGGCGTCGAGATCGATGACGATGCCCGCTTCACTCTTCGTGAGGACTACGGCGTAGTCGCGCCGCGCACCTTCTATGCTGATCTTGCCGAGACGACAGTCTTCCAGCACGCGCTCCGGCTCCCGTTCGGATGCTGGGCCGTACCCACCCCCCGATGGCATCACGTGGCAGAACAGGTCGTTTTTCTTCATTGGTACCGGCTCCTTAAGGAGCACCGGCAGCACGATGGCATTGTCGCCCGAGATCAGACGGTTCATCGACGGCTTGCCTTCGCAGCCCCCAAAGAGGCCATGCGGCGGATAGGCACGCTTATCGGAACGGATATTCAAGGTCGCTGAGCTCGCAAGGAGCCGATAATCGCGCCGGATGGCGAGCCCACCCCTACGGCGTCCCGGACCCCCTGTGTCGGGGACGAAGCCGTATTGCTCGATGCGGATAGGATAGGTCTGCTCGATCATCTCAACCGGCACGTTCGACTGGTTGGCGCCGATATGTGGGCCACCGTCCAGCCCGTCATTCGCTAGGCTGGCTCCCCAGGTTCCCATAACCGTTTCACAGAAGACGAACTGGTTGCCCCCATGCAGGCCCGCAATGGTAGGCAAAGTCGAGCCGCCGGATCCGTCGGCCGTTACCCGGTCGGGAGCAGCCTGCGAAAGCGCGCCGAAGAGGCAGTCGATCATTCTGTAGCCGGTAATGCCGCGCGCGCCGCAGGGGGCTGGCGATACGGGACGGACCACGGTGCCTTCCGGAGCCCTGACCTCGATGATCTCGGTGAACCCGTGGCAGTTGGGAACGTCCGCCTTCATCACGGATCGTAGGGCTGCGTAGGCACAGGCCTTGGTGAAGGGGAAAGTGGCGTTTACGCCGCCGGCGACCTGAGGCGAGGACCCGTCCCAGTCTATCACAACCCGGCTGCCCTTAATCTCGACCTGAACCTTGAGAAGGATCGGCTCAGGATTCTCGCCGATCCCGTCAATATGGTCGGTGAAGTGATAGACGCCGTCGGGAAGATCGCCGATCTCAGCTTCTGCCAGCTCACGTGCGTAGTCGTTCAGATCCTCTATCGCCTGCAGAACCGTATCGGCGCCATAGCGATCGAAGAGACGCACCATTGCCCGCGCACCCGTCGCTCCGGCGGCCATCTGTGCCTGAAGATCGCCCAGGACGAGATCGGGCGTACGCACGTTGATCGCTATCATATCCCACAGAGTGGCGTTGCGGCGCCCTCGATCCACAAGCTTGAGGACAGGGATGCGCAGGCCCTCCTGAAATATTTCGTGAGCGCCGAGAGCGTTAGAGCCCGCCACGATGCCGCCGACGTCCGAATGGTGCGCCAGTGTCGTCGCCCAGCCACGCAGGACATTCTCGTAAAAAATAGGGCGGACGATATAGATGTCGGGAAGGTGCTGGCCCGCTGCCGCGTACGGGTCGTTCATGATCAGCACGTCGTCCGGATGGATGTCGTCGCCGATTTTCCACAGCATCGTCTGTAGCGCATCATAGAAGCTGCCTAGATGCATGGGCGTGCACACGCCTTGAGCGATTGTACGCCCGGTCGCATCGCAGAGGGCCGTCGAGAAATCCAATGAGTCGCGAACGATCTGGGAGTAAGCGGTACGAACGATCGTAAGCGTCATCTCATCGGCGATCGTGTCGAACGCGTTCTTGAATATCTCGAGCAAAAACGGGTCTGTCTTGCGGTTTCGCATCACGCGACTCCTCGTTGCAGATCGACGACCAGGTTGTCAAATTCGTCTCGGAAGACGGAAGCGTCTGGCGGCACAACCGTCGTCCCTTCATATTCTTCCACGATAACCGGCCCGGCCTGCCTCTCCCGCGTGACTTCCGCGCGTCCCACGACAGCCGTCTCAATGAAGCCGTACCTCTTTCCGAACCACACCGGCCTTGAAGTGGTCTCGCTTGGCTTGAGTGCGTGCCGTAGGCGAGCAGGCACGACATGGTCCGGGTCGGATGCCCTGAGACGCAACGCGACGATCTCGACTGCGTTGTGCTCATCGAAACGGTGACCAAACCGTCGCTCATGCTCGGCGTCGAAGCGGGCGCGCAGCTCGCTGCGCGCCTCGGTGGATAGGTGCCCATCATCGAGATCAATAATCAGCTCGAATGCCTGCCCAAGGTAGCGCATCTCTACCTGGCGCATGCACCTGGCCTTCCCGGAAACACCCAGAAGGCGCTCCGCCTCACGCTGGAGCTGAACGTAAGCCTGTTCAGCTGCCGTATAATCGAGCTCGTCCAGTCGTGCGACGAAGGCTGATGCGACAGCTACTGACTTTTCGGCCAGAAGCAGACCCACGGCACTGAAAACGCCCGCTGCTGCAGGAACATATATGCGGCCGATCTCCAAGCTTCGCGCAATGGACGCCCCATGCACGCCGCCATTGCCTCCAAAAGCGAACATGGCGAAATCGCGCGGATTGCGCCCGCGATAGGTCGTCACCGCCTTGATGGCCCGCACCATCGTCGCATTCGCAACCTCATGCACGCCGTATGCGGCTTCATGCACGGACATTCCGAGCGGGGAGGCGATCGTCCTCTCAAGAGATGCGCGCGACAAGCCGGCATCGATCCTTACTGTTCCGCCGGCCAGAGACTGCTGATTCAAGAAGCCGAGCACGATATTCGCATCCGTAACGGTCGGCTCCTCACCGCCCAGCCCGTATGCGGCCGGACCCGGCGCCGCGCCGGCGCTGTCAGGGCCGACTTTGATAGCCCCTGCCCGGTCCAGCCGCACGATGGAGCCGCCACCAGCGCCAACCTCAGCGATGTCGATGACCGGAAGCTTGAGCGCGTATCCGCCGCCGCCGGCGATCGCACCCGCGGTGCTCATCGAAGCGCCGATCTCGTAGTTTTCGGCGAAGATGACATCGCCATCCTCGATCAGGGAACCTTTCGCGGTGGTGCCGCCCATGTCGAACGTTATGGCGTTAAGGATACGCAGAAGGCGGGCCAGATGGGCGGCGCCGACGACACCCGCCGCCGGCCCGCATTCCACGATCTGGGCCGGCTTGTCCTTCACCGCATCGGAGGAGATCGAGCCTCCGGAGGACTGCATGACTGATATGCGGGCGTTGCAACCGGCCGCAGCGAGATCGGCTTCCATCCCTTCCAGGTAGCGCTTAACCGGAGGGCCGACATAGGCGTTTACCACCGTCGTGCTGGTACGTTCGTATTCACGAATCTGCGGGAGCACGTCGACCGAAAGGGTTACGAAGCAGCCGGGGAGCAATTTCCGGAGGAGCGCGCCGGCGCGGCGTTCGTGGTCGGGAAAGCGATAGGAGTGCAGGAAGCAGACGGCGACAGCCTCCGCCCCCGACCTGGCGATGACCTCGGCGGCCTTGCACACATCATCCTCAACCAGCGGCACAACGACGCTGCCATCGGCTCCGACGCGCTCACGAACTTCAAGCCTCAGGTCGCGCGCCGCCAAAGGAAGAGGTTTGACGTAGAGCGGCTCGTAGAGCTTAGGCACACGGATGCGCCGCAATTCAAGCACATCACGAAATCCCGCCGTTGTGAGCAGCGCGACGCGGGCACCCTTGCCCTCCAGAATCGCGTTTGTAGCGACGGTGCATCCGTGCGCCATTTCGGCCATCGTCTCGATCCGAAGATCTCGGGCCGATGCGAGGGCTTTCGCACCTTCGATCACTCCGCTGGCATAATTCTGGGGTGTCGATGGCACCTTAATCGTACTTAGCAGCCCGTCCTCGGCTATAAAGGCAATATCGGTGAATGTACCACCAATGTCGGACGCCAAACGCCAGCCTTTCATCGAACCCTCCCTGCTCCACCAATTTGACGAAACATAGAAAGGAGCGCCCCATAGATGCAAATCGCAATTTACGCTGGAGATCAATAAAGTAATTTTATCGAGTCCGATGAGCCGCGTGCCTTCAAGAACTCTATGGCACGTTCGGTGAGCGTCTCGGGGACATGCGTGTCCGGCCCCTGCGGGTAGCAGACCGTGAAGCGGACATCGGTGAGCTTGAATTCGGTATCGACGACGACAAGGCTGCCGGTAGCGACTTCCTCCTCGATAGAGCCGAGAGGCACCGCGCCTATCCCCAAGCCCTTGCGAACCATCAAAATGGTTGTCTGAAGCGAGTTGATCGGGTTCAGCCTGGGCGCAATATCGGCTTTGCGAAGATCGCGCAGCAGATCCTGGTGTGGCCTAGTCATCCGCTCGAAGGTGAAGATGTCCATGCGGTCGATTTCGGCCGGTGTTAGCTTCCTGCCGTGCAGGCCGAGCGACGGTGCGGCTGCGAATACCATGGGACAGTCACAGAGCAGATGGTTGATCATCTGCGGATTGGAGATGGGACCCACAATGAACCCGATATCGATTTGTCGGGCAAGCAATTCGTCGCGCAGTCGATAGGATGGACCGATGTGAAGCTCGAACTCGGCATCCGGATTTGCCGCGCGCAAGGCCGCAAGGAAGGGCGGGATCCAGATGACTGCCATCGTGTCTGAAGCCCCGATACGCACGATTCCACGCAGCTCGCCTTTGCCGTAGCGTTTGAGGGCCTTGGCTTGGATTTCCAGTAGCTTCTCGGCGCTGCGAAGAAAGCTGCGGCCCTGCGGAGTGAGCGCAACCCGATGGCCCGAGCGATCGAAAAGACTGACGCCCAGCCGATCTTCGAGCGCCGCGATACGCGCTGAAATGGTTGGCTGTGTTGTGTTCAGTTGCTCCGCAGCCTTGGCAAAGGTCCCGAGCACCGCTACAAGATAGAAGCTTTTGATCTGGTCAAAGGTCATGCAGCTTTATCGGTCGGCGTCGGCGGTTCTGCAAGCGCCTTGGCGAGCCGGCCAGCCCCGTGATGGCACGCGGACCCTCGCGTGGGACTGATGATGCCGGTGGCAAACGACTACTACTCGGACCTAAACGACGAAAGGCGCCACTTCGATCTCGCCGACGCCTGCGCCGGCTACAGTGATCAGCTGGAGCTGCAAGCTGTTTCCCTCCTTGTCTTCCCGAATTCCGTCGCCGTTAGTACGCCGATATCCAACGGCATCGAAGCTGCCCGCGCACGCATTGAGCAAAAAATCAGAATGTTGGAGGAGCACATTCTCGGGTTCGCCACACAGGGATCCGTGCCGCCGTGATGACCGTACCCGGCATTGGCGTCTTGACGGCCAATCCGCTTCGTCACCGCGGTGGATGATTTAGCGCGCTTTGTTCGCTCATCGGGTGTTGGCGCCCATTTCGGCCTGACGCCGAGACGGTATCAATCGGGAAGTCGATCGTGACGGGTCGGTGTCAAAATGCGACGACACGCTCACAGGCACCTATCTATCTCTTCGAGCTGCGGGCACTCTGTTGGCACGGGTCGCCAGATGGTCTGCACTGAAAGCGTGGGCGCGCGTCTGGCGCGCCGGATTGGCAGCAAGAAAGCCCGAGTGGCCGTCGCCTGCAGAGTACCCATCCGGTGAAGTCCGCAGACGTGCGTATCTGGTGACCGTGAGGACCTGAGCACCGGAGTGCTGGGGTCAAGCTTTCGATGAGGAGACCCGATGATATTCTTCGAGGAGGAGTTTGACCTCCTCGATGCCTTCATCGGTGAAGGCCAAGATCCCGTCGTCATCGTTGGTGCCGTACACCCAGATGACGCCGTCCTCCGGCTCGAGACCGAGGGTCAGTTCGTGGATGAGCGCTTCGCTGACGCCGAGGTCGCTGGCGACACGGCCGACGGTGTAGACGTGATGCACCTTATTGCGCTGCATGATCAGGCGGCAGCTGGTTGGGTCCGCAGTTTTGCGGACCTCCAATTCCACGGCAGCAGATCATCGATCCGATGGGCCGGATAGGCGGGCAGTCGGGCGAGGACGTCGGCGAGCCAGGCCTGCGGGTCGATATCGTTCATCTTGGCGCTGACGATCAGGCTGTAGAGAACGGCAGCGCGCTGTCCGCCGCGATCGGAACCGCAGAACAGCCAGGACTTTCTGCCGAGAGCGATGCCGCGCAGGGCTCGCTCGGCTGCACTGTTCGATAGGCAGATCCGCCCATCGTCGAGGAACCGGGTGAAGGATGACCAGCGGCGCAGCATGTAGTTGAAGGCCTTGCTCAGGTCGTGTCCGCGCGAGAGCTTTGTCGCGCGTCTCGATCATCCAGCGCTCGAGCTCGGTGAGCAGCGGCGCGCTCCGCTCCTGGCGCACGGCGTGGCGTTGGGCTGGCGACAGGCCGTTGATCGCGCGTTCGATATCGAACAGGGCATCGATGCGCTTCACGGCTTCGACCGCCAGTGGATAGACCAGGTTGGGCTTCTCGCTGCGCGCCTTCTTGCGCGCCGCCGCTTCGATATCGGCCAGCTCGAACATTTTGCGCCGGCTGTGGGCCCAGCAGCTGGCTTCCATAACAGGCGCCGGCTGACGACCCGTCGCATAGAGATCGCCATAACCGCCAAAGGCATCGGCCTGCAGAATGCCGCTCCAGCCGGCGAGATGCGCCGCGGGATGTTCGCCTCGACGATCGCGGGAATAATAGAATACCGCCGCCGGCGGATCGGCGCCGCCGAACGGTCGGTCATCGCGCACATAGGTCCATAAACGGCCGGTATCGGTCTTGCCCTTGGCCAGGACCGGCACCGTTGTGTCGTCGCCGTGCAGACGTGAAGCGGCCAGCACATGGGCTTCGAGCTGCTTGAACAGCGGCATCAGCGCCGCGGCGCCGGCCCCGACCTGGTCGGCGAGCGTCGACAGGCTGAGCGGCACGCCTTCGCGCGCATAGCGTTCAGCCTGGCGGTTGAGCGGCTGATGCTGGCCGAACTTCTCGAACAGGATCATCGCCAGCAGGCCGGGACCGGCCCAGCCACGCGGGGTGGCGTGGAACGGCGCCGGAGCCCGGCTGATCGCCTCGGAGTCGCGGCAGGTGAACTTCTCCCGCACGTGCTGGATCACCTTCCATTGCCGCGGCACCACCTCCAGCGTCTCGGTGATATCCTCACCCAACTTGCGTAGCCGATGACCGCCGCAGCAGTGACAAGCAGTCGGCGCGGGCTCGACCATGCGTTCGCGCGGCAGATGCTCGGGAAATGGCTGGCGCGCGGGTCGCTTGCGCACATAAGGCGCCACCTCGGTGGTCCGGGCCGCAGCCTGTTCGGCGGCGATCTCGTCTTCCGTCGCGGTGCTCTGGAGTTCCTCGAAGATGAGTTCCATCTGGTCGTGCAGGCGGGCTGAGCGTTCAGAACTCTGACCATGCAGCGCCCGCTGCAGCTTCCGGATCGTCAGATCCTGATGTGCGATCAGCGCTGCATCATCCGATGCCTTGGCTCTGGCGACCGCCAGTTCGGCCTCGACCAGCGCAGCGCGCGCGGCCTTGTCTTCGGCTCTGGCCAGCGCCGCGATCAGCGCCGCTCTCAGCGCGCCAATATCGTCCGGCACAGCACCCTGGGCGGTGGCAACCATGCCTTGGAGTGAATCATAAAACGAGTCCGCTGACTCGCGGAAAATGGCGCAAACTCAAAGAAAAACTCAGCCCGCGCGCTGCGGTCGGAACGTGTGACGCGGGTTGCGCCAATCGATCCCGTCGAGCATGTAGGCAAGCTGCGCCCGTGATATCGAAACCGTGCCGTCCGCCGGCGACGCCCATAGAAACCGGCCCTTCTCGAGCCGTTTAGCATACAGCGACATGCCGAGCCCATCATGCCAGATAATCTTGATCAGGTTGCCGCTGCGGCCGCGGAAGACATAAAGATCGCCGGCATGCGGATCCCGGCCCAACGTCTCCTGAACTTGTAGAGCGAGACCCTGCATTCCGCGACGCATATCGGTCTGGCCGACTGCCAACCAGATACGCACCTGGCTCGGAACCGGGATCATGAAACCCCTAGCGCCTTCACCATCGCCGCCGCCAGTGTTGGCGGCGTGGTCAGCGGAATCCGCAGCCGCACCTTGCCGGCGACCTCCAGCTCGATCACCGCTGGGGATGCCGCCGGCCGCGAAACGGCGACAGGCTCATCGGGAGCCACGACAACTTCGGCAAAGCCCGTCTCGCGGGCTCTCACCGTGCGGCGCCACTTGTAGATCAGGCTGGTCGCGACATCGTACTGACGCGCCACCGCCGCCACTGTGGCCCCAGGCGCGAATGCCGCGGCCAGTATCCGGCACTGATCCGCTTCACTCCAACGGCGCCGCCGCTCCGGCCCGGTCAATAACGTCACATGGCTCATGTTGTGCTGCTAACCACGCTCGTAAGGACGACCTTAAGAGCGCAGCCTCGCTACCGTGCCATCTTCTCGCAAGGCGGCCTCCGCCGGAGGCGTACCCTGCAGACTGGCTGTGATCATGCATCGGATCTGGATCGACGTCAGCGAATTCCGCTGGTCGAAGGAGGAGGCGACCGCGATCACCAGCTAAGCATTAAGCAAGATCCGCCCTTTCGGCGGTGAATGTCCCTGCCGGGATGATGGCGTCGTGATCTCGTGGATGGGGAGGCAGCCCTAACTTAAGGTACTACTGCGTCGATTACATTGAGGCACCCACGTCTTGAACGCTAAATGCGGCGACCCAGTGTTAACCGCGAAGAGAACCACAGAGCCGGCAGGAACATGGATACGCCGACAGGAGCTTGCAATCAGCTCCACGATCAGAGAACCCCATCTAAATCCTAGATACCTGCGATATTGATTCTGTTCTTGCATTCCGTCTTTGCCCGCGACCATCATCTTCAACGCAAACGAAGGGAACCGCTGCATCACGCCAAGACATGGCCTAGGCTATGCGCGTTCGGTTTGAAATTGCGGTGCACTAGAATTTAAAGGGAGGACAGAATGAACGAGTGGCAGCTCAACCGCCGTGCCATGATGAAGGCTATGCTTGCGGGATCAACCGCGCCTTGGATCATGCACTCAAACGCGTTTGCCTCGTCGTGTGGTGATCATATCGTGCGCTTCGGCACAATGGGCACCCCGGACACGATGAACCCTTTTGCGAGTTATGGTTCCTTCTGGCCCCTGGTTTTCTCCTATGACTGCTTGGTGGGTATGGACGCGCAGCGCCACGAGGATCGGAAGGGGTTTGCGAAGGAGTGGTCCGTCGCTGACGACAAGCTCACCTGGACCTTTAAGATCTGGCCTGGCATGAAGTGGTCGGATGGTCAGCCTGCGACGGCCAGGGACGCTGCGTTCACCTATAATTATCTACGCGACTCCATTGGCAAGCCCGACGAACTAAATCGGGGTCTCAACAACACCGACGGCATGGACCAAATCGATCTCATAGAGGCTGTTGATGATGAGACTTTGCAAATAGTAACGAAGGCTCCTACGCGCTGGCCAATTGACAACTACCTTCTAATTGTCCCCGAGCACATTTGGAAGGATATCAGCTACGCCGATGCTCGCGGCACTTTCCGCAATAATCCCCCGCTGGTGGGAACTGGACCTATGATCGTTGCGGAGTTTAAACAAGGTCAGTTTGATCGCCTCACGCCAAATCCTTATTTCCGTACAGGACAGCCAAAAACTGCCGGCATGATATTGCAATACGTCACGACAATCGATTCAGTCGCGCAGGGTTTGAAGAGCGGCGACCTCGATTACGGCAGCGGTCTCACGGCCGCCCAATGGGCCGACCTCTCAAAGGATCCCAACATAAAGGTCGGTGAATCGCGCGTTGAGCAGCGTAATTATTTGGCCTTTAACACTCTCTCGGAGAAGGGGGCAGGCAGCACCAAGGCCCTGCAGGACCCGGCTTTTCGCGACGCGATCGGCTATGCGATCGACCAGAAGGCCATCGTCGACCGAGCTTACCGCGGGCACGCGGACCCTGGCGTGGGACTGGTAATGCCGGTGGCGGCCGATTACTATTCGGACCTAAACGACATCAGGCGCCACTTCGATTTCGCCGAGGCAGGCCGCCGACTCGATGCCGCCGGCTATCGCGACAAGAATGGAGACGGCGTCCGGGAGGACAAGGAGGGCAACAGCTTCCAGCTCGATCTGATTACCGGAAAGTTCTCGGGTGTCCTCGAGATGCCGATTGCGGTCGTGCAGCTTATCGCTGGCTGGCTGCAACAAGTCGGCATACCTTTATCGGTTACCCAACTCGACTCCGGCGCGCTCACTGCCCGCACGGCGGCGCCGGCGGATGGCGGCGGAGGCTGGGATTTGCTCGTAGCCAGCAACTGGCCATCTCCCACACCTCACGACCTGCTTAGGATGGGGAGCAGCAAGGCCATCGGCAACCCAAACATGTCATACTGGACCGATGACAACTTCGAAAAGCTCTTGTCCGAGGTCGACAGTACCGTCGACCCTAAGAAGAGCCAGGAACTGGTCGATGAGGCGGCGCGCCTCATTTATCGCGAAGCACCCTATATCATGCTATGCTATCCCCTCGTGCTCGACGCCCATCGCACAGATTGTTTCGAGGGCTGGGGGACACAGGACATGGTGTCGATGTGGACCTATTTTCCGTTCGATCGCTTGAGGTCAATCTGACATGGCTGCCAATGGTGGCCGGACCACGCGGCACATTGGGCATGCCCTTCTCAGAGCAGCCGTAACGCTTTCGATGGTAGTAATTCTGAACTTCATTTTATTCAGAGTCATTCCGGGCGACCCCGCTAAATTGCTATTGGGCGGGGCACGAGTTTCTGTGACCGCTGAGCAGTTGGAAGCGCAGCGGAAGAGTTGGGGCCTTGAGCGGCCGCTGGTGCCGGACCAGCTTGTCGACTACGTGTCAGCAACGCTTCATGGCGACCTCGGTTATAGTTTCAAGTTCAGGGGCAGGCGGGTCGCAGGCCTGCTCTTGGAGCGGCTGCCGGCCACTATTGCACTGGTCGGCATCGCTCAGCTCATCGCAATCGTTGTGGGGGTCACGCTCGGCATGTATGCGGGCTGGCGCAGGGGAGGAGTCGTCGATCATATCACGACGGGTGCCTCTCTCGCCCTCTATTCAACGCCATCGTTCTGGGTCGGCATGCTTCTGGTGGTCATCTTTAGCACGGCATTGGGCTGGCTACCTGGCTACGGTGGATATTCTCCGGGCGCGCTTAAGGGTTCTCTTGACTTATTGTTAGATTATCTGCGGCATCTCGTACTTCCCGTGTCCGCAGTGGCTCTTGGTCTGATCGGGCAATACGTTGTGGTTTCTCGTGCTGCTATGAGCGATGTTGTCGCCGAGGACTACATGGTAACTGCCCGGGCTAAGGGGCTGACTGACCTCCAAATGTTGATGCGTCACGCCTTTCGCAATGCAATGCTACCAGTCATGACCTTGGTGACGCTAAATCTTGGTTATGTAGTGGCGGGTGCTATTACCGTCGAATCTGTATTCGCATGGCCAGGCATAGGCAACTTAACTGTTGAGGCACTCAACGCGAGAGACTATCCAGTTCTGCAAGGGATATTCCTATTGCTTGGTGTGTCGATCGTTGTCGCGAACCTCGTCGCTGATCTTACTTACGGTCTTCTCGATCCAAGAGTTAGGCAATGAGTGAAAATACTGTTCAATATTCTAAGCGCAGCCGAGAGCGGGCTATCAAAGACTTTCTGCGTCAATTTCTTGGTCATGGCGGGGCTCAGCTGGGTATAGTATGCCTTATCTTCTTTTTTGTGCTGGCAGCGGTGCCGAATATTCTGGTGGGACCTCTGCAGACTGCGATCAATGCAACCGGCGACTTCCTCGCACCACCATCAAGCCAGCATCTGCTGGGGACGGATGAGGTGGGGCGAGACGTGCTCAATCTGGTCGTCCATGGTGCCCGGATATCACTCACGATCGCGCTGCTGGCGACTGTAATCAGCCTCATCGTCGGCACCACGGTCGGAATGACCTCGGGCTACTTTGGTGGCTGGGTGGATGTCTGGCTGATGCGCATCACAGATTTCTTTTTTGTTATGCCTTCATTCGTGCTCGCGCTGGTCATCACGCCTGTGGTCCTTGAGGTGATGGGGCGCGGTGGAGACATCCTTGGCTTCCGCCCTTCTCTTTTTGTGATCATTGTTGTCATCGGCATGACCAGCTGGGCGTTCGTTGCTCGTATCGTTCGCAGCCAGACACTCTCGCTTAAGGAGCGAACATTCGTTGATCGTGCCCGGGTGGTGGGAAGCAGCGATTTCAGCATCATGGTACAGCACATCCTGCCCAATCTCGTGCCGCAAATTGCAGCCAATGGCGCCTTGGTCGTCTCCGGCGCAATCTATATCGAGACTTCACTCTCGTTCCTTGGGCTTGGCGATCCCTTGCAGCCTTCATGGGGCACGTTGCTATCGCTCGCTCAGCGCGCCGGCGCCGCCAGTGCTGGAGCCTGGTGGTATCTTGGCGCCCCCGGGCTGTGCGCGCTTACGGTTGCGCTTAGCTTCGTCCTGATTGGCAATGCCCTCGACGATACGTTCAATCCACGCCGGAGGGTGATCCCATGACAGAACCCTCCCGGAGCACGGCGTTGCTTCTGAACGTCGACGGGCTCTCTGTTGACTACAAGCTCAAGGGCCTTTCATCGCGTGCAATCGATGGCGTAAGCTTTGCGCTTCGAGCCGGAGAGGCCGTTGCCCTCGTCGGTGAATCGGGCAGTGGAAAGACCACGACCGCAATGGCGATTGCGGGTCTGCTATCGCCCAACGCGCGGGTAAGCGAGGGCGAGGTACGCTATCGCGGAGAGCGACTGCCTATCAATGACGATGTCGCCATGCGGCCACACCGCTGGAGCGAGACGTCCGTCGTCTTTCAGGGCGCGATGAATGCGCTCAATCCCGTTCACCGCATCACCAAGCAGATCGCCGAGCCATGCATCCTGCGGCTCGGTTTGTCGCGCAGCGAGGCCACCGTGCGGGCAAGGGAGCTGCTCGAACTGGTCGGCATTCCGGCGGACCGCGGTGCAGCCTATCCTCACGAACTGTCGGGTGGGATGCGTCAAAGGGTGATGATTGCGATGGCACTCGCATGTCGCCCCTCGATTGTCATCGGCGACGAGCCCACCACGGCGCTCGATGTCATTACACAGGCTCAGATTCTCAAGCTCTTTGGGGACTTGCGATCGAAGCTTAACCTTGCCCTGATTTTGATTACCCACGACCTTTCTGTTGTTGCCGAGACTTGTGATCGCGTGATGATTATGTACGCTGGCCGCATCGTCGAGGATGGCACTGTCGCCGATGTCTTCGCGCAACCCAAGCATCCCTATACCCAGCTGCTGATCGAATCGATACCAAACCCAGCAAACGGCAAACGGATGATCCGGCCTATCCCCGGTGATCCTCCCAACTTGGTGAATCGACCCTCAGGCTGCGCCTTCCATTCACGTTGCCCGTCTGCAATGACGGTATGCGCGACCGAAGTCCCCAGCCTCGACGAAGTCCGGCGGGGCCGCGTCGCCTGTCACCTTCACCGGCCCTTGACGCAAGAGGACAAGGTCGCAATTCATGCCTGACACTGCCGACATCCTGCGTCTGGAAAGCCTGCAGGTCCACTTCCCGATCCGTGGCGGATTCTTCGACCGTGTTCTGGGCCGACCTGCCGGTGCAGTGCGTGCGGTGGACGGGATCGACTTGAACGTCGGACAGGGTGAAATCGTTGCCCTGGTCGGGGAATCGGGGAGCGGCAAGACGACAGTGGGCCGCGTCATCACCAAACTTGCTCAGCCGACAGGCGGCAGGTTGCTGTTCGAAGGCCGAGACATGACGTCGGAGCGAGGCTCCTCGACCCTGCGTCCTTACCGGCGTCGCGTGCAGATGATCTTCCAGGACGCCTATCAGGCGCTCAATCCGCGACACACCGTATTCGATATCGTGGCGGAGCCGTTGCGCTCCCTGCGGTTGGTCGAGAACCATTCCCAACTTACGGAGAGGGTCAGCGAAGCGCTTGCGGCAGCCGGGCTTAATCCTTCCGGCGATTTCTTTCCCCGCTTCCCGCACGAACTGTCCGGCGGGCAGCGACAGCGGGTCGTGATTGCCGGAGCGCTTGCCGTGAAGCCGGAACTCATCGTCGCCGATGAACCTGTGTCGATGCTCGATGTCTCGATACGCGCACAGATTCTTCAGGTCCTGGTGGATTTGCGTGACAAACACCACATGGCGCTGCTGTTCATCACCCACGACCTGCCGCTCGCGTGGTTGATCGCCGACCGGATTGCGGTGTTGTATCTTGGGCGACTGGTGGAAATCGGCACAGCGGATCAGATCACGTTCAACCCCCGCCATCCGTATACCGTCGCGCTGCGCAACGCCACGCCGCAGATTCGCGGCGACGCAGATCGCAGCAAGCTACCGGCCCTGCAGGGCGAGGTTCCAAGTGCCGCACGCGTGCCGAAGGGCTGTCGTTTCCATCCGCGCTGCCCGCTTGCCTTCGACCGCTGCAAGGAGGAGGAGCCGCCGGCCCTCGAAGTGGGACCACAGCATATGTCCGCGTGTTGGCTGACAAAGTGAAGGTCAGCCAATGCCGGTCAGTAAGGGCTCAGTGGTTGATACTCCAACCCCGTGCAAATCATCGACTGGTATGCTGTTTATGGGCGGGCTCCAGGCGGCGGTTGCGGGCGTTTGTCGCCTTGCTGGGTCGTTGCCGAGCCCATCGTCCCCCAAATACCTCCTCGAACTTCGCCCGCTTGTCGATCATCTCGTAGCTTCTCTTCCGAGAGACTTGATCTCTGGAGGAGGACATGCGGATGAAGATCCCACTGCGCATTCAACTGGATTTGTTCGCGCCCGCTGCGCCACCAACCGACATGTCCGACCGACGATCGGCTGAAGCGAGTGGCTCTGTTGCAATCGCTACTCATCGAAGCGGCGTCCGTGCCAGCCGACGGACAGTCGATCCGCGAACCTGAAGGAGGCGGGCAATGAGCAAGATCACCGCTGAGCACCTTTGCCGACCATCGTCTACATCCGGCAGTTGACAAGCTGCCAAGTCATGAACAACCGCGAAATCCAGCGGCGCCAATACGGCCTGGTCGAGCGAACTCGCCAGTTGGGCACAAGCTGCTGCTCGAGATAGTGCGGAGGCACTGGCCGTCAATCGGTCCGTTGAGAACACAGAGCCAGTCAGTTGCGTAAGGCGCCAACGTTTAACCTTCGCTCGCGGCCATGCGCGGTTCACAGGCGCTTGCTTTTCGGCCCCCACCTCGAGCGTACAACTGGCCATAACTTCGATTCGACGCGATCGACGTTGCCTGGCCGTGCACCGCACCGGCCTGTCCCCGCCGCCGGCGAGCATTGAGCATCTGGATTCGCGATAGCTGATAGCTTAATTCTATGCTTGTCAATTCCGGCATAAGCTTGAAGGTCTAATCAATAGCAAAGCAAGCGAGCTGCAGGGCCATCATCTAGGTAGCTGAAACGGTCGCCCGCGTGTTTATGACTATGTAACAGCGGATTTTTTGCAGTTCATGTTATTAATGATGGCTGAGAATAGCATGCACGTCGCTATTGTAAGCAAGTTCTGCGTCGTGCTGAACGCTATGCTGTCAAAATCGGAAAGAGAAAAACAATGAGGCATCTCATGGGTCATGATTTCTTGAGCGGTTTGCTCGCTAGTCGGGCGGGGGGCATTAGTGAAGAAACTATATTTTTGAGGGCTGCCGCGGCAATCCTTACTTTTGCTTCCACGTGAGGGAAGTGTGATGGGAGACAAACGCCTACAGCCGCCGCTTCCCCATTCCGAGCCGCGGATCAGGGTGCTTCATGACGACGTAACAATAGACCGGTATCGATGGCTTCAACACCGGGAGAATCCCGATGTCCGCGCTTATCTGGAAGCCGAGAACAGCTATGCGGAGCAAGCGACAGCTCACCTGAAGGGGCTCAAGGCGGAACTCATCGCCGAGATCGAAGGTCGTCAGACCTGCGAGGGCGTCGCCGCACCAGCGTTCCAGGTTGGACCTTTCGAGTACTTCCAAAGTCACGAGCGGGGCTTGTGTCATCCCGCATGGTGGCGCCGGCCGGTGACCGGAGGCTCGGCCGAGCTTGTTCTCGATCCGAACGCGATTGCTGGGGCCGAGGTCTTCTATCAGCTCGGTGTGTTCGAGCCGAGCGACGATGGGCGTTACGTGGCGTTCAGCTTTGATCTCATCGGCGACGAGCGCTACGAGTTGAGAGTGCGGGACATGGCCGCCGGCCGTGACATATGGCGCGACTCGGGTCGCGCCCGGCGCGTTGTCTGGGCCGCCGACAATCACACGCTCTTTCTTACACGGGAGCGGAGTGATCGGCGGCATGTCGATCAGATTGTCCGCTTGGACGTAGACGTCGGAAACTTCGAGGTGGTGTTCGAGGAGGCCAATGAGCGACTGGCGGTGCTGGTTCGGCGTTCTGATAGCGGCGCCTGGTTGTTCCTCGACGTAGTTACGACCTATTCCTTCAGCGTTCAGCAAGGCGCTGTAGAGGTGTGGTGTCTTCCGTCCGACGAGCCGCAGGGCAAGTGGCGCCGGATCGTGAAGCGTGAACTTGGGCACGAGATCTATGCCGAGCACTGGGGCGACAGGTTCCTGTTTCGGGTGGACGATGCTGGACCGTACTGGCGGCTCGTGTGTGCGCCGATTGACGACCCGTCGCCATCGCGCTGGGAAGAAGTCATACCACATCGGAACGGCGTGACCCTCGAGGAGGTCCACGTGCTCGAACAGCATCTGGTTGTCCTGGAACGAGAAGGTCTTCGTCCTCGCCTGATCTCGCGTAACGGAAGCGGGCGGGTTGGGGCCACGATCGTTCCCGACCAGCCGAGCTGCACTCTAATGGTCGGCCTGTCGGCAGGGGGGCACTGTTCGGTCGCACGGCATCCGTTCCGAAGCTCGAAGTTGACCTACTCGGTTAGCTCGTTTGTGACGCCGGACACCGTCATCGAGCATGATCTTGTCGACGACCGATCGGCAGTCCTGTACCAGGCCCGAATTCCGGGATATGACGCGGCTCAATATGTGGCGACGGTGGTCATGGCGGAGGCGGAAGACGGGGTGCAGGTCCCGATCTCCTTGGTCGCGCGGCGCGATCGAACAAGCCCGGGGCCGGTACTATTGAATGTGTACGGCTGTTACGGAATACCGAGATGGCCCTCGTTCTTCTCGTGGCCCTCATCCATAACAAAGCGCTTGAGCCTGCTCGATCGCGGAGTTGCTTTCGGCATCGTGCACGTACGAGGGGGCGGTGAGCTCGGACGTCCATGGCACGAGGCGGCTACCCGCGATCAAAAGCGCATTACCCACACAGACTTGATCGCCGCTGCAGAGGGGCTCGTTCAGCGGGGGATTGCCATCCGCGACGGCATCGTCATTGAGGGAAAGAGCGGTGGCGGGGGTACCGTGCTTGCCACGGCCGGCTTGCGGCCCGACTTGTTCCGCGCCGTGCTCGCCGAGGTTCCAGTCGCCGACATCCTAGATACCGAACTGGACTTCACGATGCCGTACGCGCTACATGAAACGGCGGAGTACGGAGATCCCCACATCGCCCACGAGTATCGGTACCTGCGCAGCTACGACCCGTACTACAACCTCAGCGCTGATCGCCCACTTCCGCCGACGTACATCGACGCCGCGCTCGACGACGGCCAGGTGCTCTATTACCAGCCCGCTCGCTACGTGGCGCAGCGTCGGTCCTGCGCGGCCGATCGCGATCCCGAGCTTGTCTTCCGCATGCGGATGGTGGGCGGCCACAGCGGCGCTTCACATGGGCCTGGTGTAGCCGAGGAAACAGCATTTCGCATTGCCTGGACGCTCGACCAGCTCCGACGAACAAGCAGCTGAACTGATGCTGTCACAAGTCCTCACGGATTGTGGTCAGACGGAAAGTTTGTCGTCGCCTATGATTATGTGGGCGCTCGGGCGGCCGACAAGTTAAGCAGCCGATTTGTGGACCCGCCTTCGTCCAGCTCTCGGCGCTTGCGTCGGCAATTTCGGGACAGGGACAACCGGCAGCCGAGCCTGAAGTGTACCTCGCATAAATCACCTTGGCTCGTCTGCGGGGCCGGGCCGGGTCCACGCCGCCGCAAAGCCCGCCGGGGCGTGGAGGGCGTAATTGCTGCCGTTGCTCTTTTGAACGAAAGATGTCATCGACGGCAGACGCGAGAGACTTTCGGACCTCGCCGTAGCGCCACATGAAGCGAATACCGATGTGCTCAGGTCACTGGGCATGTTGCTTTGCTGATCATATCGTCTGAGCACCGTGATGTCCTAGACGCCGCGAGATGGTTGCCGCCGCATTCATGACAAGAGGCGCCAGCTGGCGTTCACTTTGCTGGGTGAAATGAAAAACCGGCATCGTAACGGCAATTGCGGCCACAACTCTCCCCCTCCGATCGTGGATCACGGCCGCGATGGCGGCGGTTTCGGGAATGAACTCCCCCACATTCAGCGCGTATCCTCGTTCGCGCACGCAACGCAGCTCGCGTTCAAGCGCGTTCCCCTCGGTGATCGTGCGGTCCGTGTAGCGCTCTAGCCCGAGCGCCAAAACCTCTTCCAGGGTTGACCCAGGCATCTGCGACAGCATGGCTTTTCCAGTAGCCGTGCAATGCGCCGGATTGCGGCGCCCCGGTGCCGCGATGTGCTTGATCGACCCAGGACCAAGTACGTGCTCGATGTTGATGGCCTCCGTCTTGTTCCAAAGACTGAGCGAGGCCGTTTCCCTCGTGCTCTCGGCAAGTTCCTCCAGATAGGGTCGCGCCACCCGGACCACGTCAAGTTCAGCAAGAAGCCTGCTCGCCAGCGCGATGAGCTCAACTCCGAGCACAAACCGTCCAGTCTCTTCATCGCGCTCGACGAATCCGTTGTGCTCAAGCGTCGACAGTGTCCTGGAAACCGCGCTTGCATGCTGTTCTAGCCGCCGCGCGATCTCATTTACTCCGATCGGCCTTTCACTCGCGCCGACGATCCTCAGCAGATTCAATGCCCGTTGCACGGTTGTAACCTCACCACGGGCTCGGTCACGGGCGCTCGGGGGATGTTTGACAGAATTCATCGATGACTCCTCAGCTCCACTGGACAAGTGTTCACACCCCTGTCACGTTTCAAACCTAGTTGCAATACAGTTGCATTATCTGCAACACGGACGAGGTCTCGACGAGGTAAATTCGTGCTGAAGTCCGGTCATTCTCACGGGCCACACCTCCTCCTTGGATCCTCCTTGTTCTCAATTGGGGACTGAACAATGGCGATTTCACCAGCCGACCGCACAGTTCCATCGTTCTGGAGACCTGCGTGCCGTCGATCCGATCGCTATTGAGAGTGATGTCACGGGTACGCTTCGGCATTGGCAAACCGGGCAGGTTGGGAACGCAACTGCGACAGCCATCAATAGAGCAGTTGGTGAGTAAGGATCTGTCGAATGAGAATGAGCGAATATGCCGACCACGATGCTACCGATTTGGCCTCTCTCGTGAAGGCGGCCGAAGTGACGGCCATGACGAGGTCAATCGACGCATCAACGCCGTCATAGACTGTCGAGACAGTTGTCGTCTCGGACGAAGGCATCTTGGGCGGAGTACCTTTCCTTCGCAAGGATATTGGCGCTACCGCATCTCGGCGCCCTCAAGAACAGGGGAGCCGTCTCTTCAAAGGATATCGGCCCCGAACCGACAGCCATTATTATCGCCGCGCGCGAGACGCAGGGCTCCGTACCATGGGAGAACAACATGCCCGGAGTTGGGTACCTCAGGTATGAGTGAACTCAATGGCATTACCGCCAATCCATGGAATCTGGAACGATCTGCAGGGGGTCCTCATCGGCGCTGCCGCGACGGTCGCTGCCGACATCACCCCCTTGCACATGCCAGCGACGGCGGCGGGTCAATTCGCATTCCTGCATCCTGGTGCGGTCTTTTCGGGCTCATTCCGATCCCGCGGACGGATTTCAGGTCCAAGACGCTCATTTGGTCGCACTCGCGAATTTGTTTTCTGTCGAACGGTGCGCGACATGGCCGCCGCATTAGACGTCCTTTCGGACCCTCATCCTGGAGATCCGTTTATATCATGGTCTAGCTGGAATGACTTTGCACATGGCGACAACCGCGGGTTAGAAGTCATCGCGTCGGTCGGGCTGCCAGCCGTGTGCGAAGCGCTCTCTGCCAAGCTGTAGAATTGTGACGAGTTGCAGTGCACAGAATGCGCGAAATTACTTCCATAATGGAGATAGATCAATGACCGGAGCACCACACCTTACATTCGATCTCGAAGCGCCTGGCGTGAGCATAGGTTTCCTCGTTGTGCCCAAAGGCGCAGGCTGCGAGGCCCTTTCGTTCCGATTTTCTGCCTAAATAGGGGCCTGTTGCGCAGTAGCGGAGGGATGTTTGAAGGGATCGGATTGCAGGGGGTTTCGCTCGTATTCTTGAGCTCTGTCGCCTTGGGTGGGGGTTGGCGGCGGTGCGGCCTCTTGCGGCCGGATTGTAGGCGCACCTATCCCGTGATGGCGGTCCATCGGCGCATGTTGAATGCGATCGCCGCCATCGTTACCTGGGCGGTCGCCTTGGCCAGCCCGACATAGGGGATTGCGGTCAATCTCATACGGTTCTTGAGCGTGGCGAAGGTGGTCTCGACCGTCGCCCGGCGTCTGGCGATCAGGCGATTGTAGTGCTTGAGCCGCGGCGGCAACTGCGGATGATGCTTGTTGGGGCGGCGCGCAATGCGCACCTTCTTGCCCTCGGCCTTGAGCCGGGCGCGGCGGGCATGGGTGTCGTAAGCGGCGTCCGCCCACACCCTCTTCTCGTCGCCACGGATCAAATCATCGGCCATGGGGGACTGTCAGGAATTCCGTGTGCGGGTGGGCGGTTCAACATTGTGCCGCCATGGCTTTGATGAAGCGATTCGCCGAAGATGACGGCAAACTGGGCCTTGGCCATGGACCACTCACGTGGCGGCATTTTCCACTCTTTTCGGACCGGTTCAAGATCAGGTAGAGCAGCTTGGTGGCCGCGCCATCGCTGGGGAAGTGGCCCCTGGCCCTGACAGCCCGCCTGAGCTTCGAGTTCAGCGCCTCGATCGCGTTTGTGGTGTAGACGATCCGGCGGACTTCGTCAGGGAACGCAAAGAACGGGATGACCTCGCCCCAGGCACGCCGCCAGCTCTGGCCGATGGCGGGATAGCGCTGGCCCCATGGGCCGGCCTCGAACGCCGTCAGCGCCTTTTCGGCAGCATCGGCATAGACGGCGCGGTAGATGTCCTTGAGCGCTGTCGCAAGCCCTTTGCGGTCTTTCCAGGAGACGAAGTCCATGGAGTTGCGCAGCAGGTGGACGATGCAGGTCTGAACGATCGCCTCCGGGAAACGGCGGTGATCGCGTCGGGGAAGCCTTTCAGGCCATCGATGACGGCCAGCAGGATATCATCGACGCCGCGGTTCTTGAGCTCGTTCATCACCGGCAGCCAGAACTTGGCGCCTTCATTCTGCTCGAGCCAGGCCGAGTACCTCCTTGGCGCCAGCGGCGCGGACGCCCAACGCGATATGGATGGTTTTGTTGCGAACCATCCCTTCGTCCCGGGTCTTGACCCGGATCGGGTTCGAAGAAAATGAGCGGATAAACCGGATCGAGCGAGCGCTGTTGCCAAGTGGCGACTTCATCGAGCACGGCGTCCGTCACCGTGCTGATCAGATCCGGCGACACGTCGACGCCATACAGATCATGCAGGTGCCCGGTAATCTCCCGGGTGCTCATGCCGCGCGCATACATTGACACGATCTTTTCGTCGAAGCCGGGTAAGCGACGCTGATACTTGGCGATTAGTTGCGGATGGAAACTGGCGTGGCGATCACGCGGTATGTCCGGTTTCCGTCGTCACGGTCTTGCGGCCGTAGCAGTTACGCGTATTGCCAGCGCCTTCGCCGCTCGCCAGATGATGGTCCATCTCCGCGTTCAAGGCGCGCTCGGTCAGAGCCTTCTTGAGCGTATCCAGCAGGCCGCCCTGTTCGAAGGCTGCACTGGCTGCGCCTCCTGCCAGAAGCTGGTCGAGAAGATCATTTGGATCGCAGGCTCTTTAATCCTGGCGCAGAGCATTGGGGCTACAAGCTACGTAGTCGTGATTGTCTCAGCGACTTTAGCCAACTTTGATAGACGTTTAGAGCAAGCTGCCATGAGCATGGGGGCGGGTCCCGTCCAGACCTTCCGACGAGTAACTCTGCCTTTGATTCTGCCTGGTATCCTGGGAGGGGCCGTTTTTGCCTTCATTCATTCATTTGACGAAGTGGTGATAACCTCATTGGTACGCGGTTACTCAATCAAGACCTTACCGCTAAAGATGCGGGAGAACATTAGTCATTCGATTGATCCTACAATCGCCGCGGTTTCCTCTCTGTTAATGCTCCTGCCTGTCCTTTGGGTGGTCGCCATTTATTTTACGTGGTGGCGCTCAATGAAGGAAAAAACATCGTCTCATGCGGCGATTTAAGTGCCGGCAAGGCCCACAAAGAATACTCTGTTCTTCGCAGCGAGGCGGCAAAAGCGATAGTATGGTCAGGGCATTGCAATCGCTGCCGACGGCGGGATCCGGTTCTCTTGCAGGTCGGGCGCCAGTCAATTTAAGATCGCGAAGCGGTGTCATGTGCAATCGTTCCCCATGCCGCACTTTCATTCAAGGGAGCGCGTTCCGCCTAGATGGCAAGCATTCCGCGCGGCAAGCGAGATAGTAGGTTGTGTCTGTAAGTGTCGTGACCGAAGATGGAGCTGCAACAGGAACAGTGCACGTCGGAGCGGTGGCGCCGCAGGTGAAGCGGTTCACCGCGCACCTGGGGAGGTTGTGCGGGCAGAACGGCTTGCCCCACTATGCCGGGCGAACCTACGCACCACCGTGGAGCCTTTTTCGTCCGTCAAAAATTGGGGGAGCTTCAGGGTCTTAGGTCAGGGCCGTTGAGAGAAACCTTCTGCGGATTGGATGCATGGGTCCATGAGTGACTCCGCTTCCATGCTTCCAACCTCAGGCCCGCCGCCTGGAAGAAAGCGGTTCATTAGCGCCGCGCATCAAGCGTTGGTTCAAATCCGGTCGTGGCCTACCACCCGCTTGGCGAAGACATGGGAAGGGTGGCACCCGCAAAAGCAACCCAAAAGCACCGCAAGGGCAGCGGATGGGCCACGCCGAGGATTGTTCCTGGGGGAGCATCTCGCTTCTAGATCATGACATATGCAAACTGAATTTGACGCAACTTGAGATCGACAGTTAGAGGATCAATAGGCGACGTATGCACAGAGGCGAAACTTTCCGGCATCTGCAGAGCTTGGCGCCACAAAGGTCCTAACCTCGGATGTCGGCTGAACAACGCGCCATCCAAACATCCGGAGACTGCACACAACGCCAGAGGCTGAGTTGCCCTGATCTTTCGATCCGTTGAAATGGGGTACGCAGCCACAATCATCCAAGAGACATCGTGGCCTTCGTCAGTATCTCTCAATTGCTGACAATCCCATTCATAGAGGCAGACGATTCTACCCCTCTAGTTCCCCCGCGCTTTACGCTTTTCGGACACTTGGGCGCGTGCTGTTGCCCTAAATTACCCTACCGACGGACGGCCCCACACCAGGCAAGGAGTTAAAACCAATGGCGATGCCAAAAGGACCACAAGCGTTTCCCCGGGCTGAATATCTGCGACGGCTGTCCGTAGTTAAGGCGGAAATGGAAAAACGCGAGATCGATGCCTTATTGGTAAGCACTTCGGCGGATATCACCTATCTTTCCGGATACACTGCCAAATCTGGCTACATCCCGGAAGCGCTGATCGTTTCCTTGAAAGATGAGGAGCCGACCTTTGTGACGCGCCGTTGTGATGCGCCGGGCGCTGTTCATCAGATGTTCTTCGATAGCAATCGAGTTATTGGCTATCCAGAAGCGCTTATCGCAAACCCTGACAAAGATGGCTATGATGCAATAATTGATTTCCTGCATGAAGGTGGCCTTGCGGGGCGGGTGGGGATGGAAATTAAATCCCTCAGGCCGGAATCGGTAGAGAAATTCAGGACCCGGATGCCGGACGCCAAAATCGTAGATTTTAGCAAAGCAGTCGCTTGGATCCGGCTAATTAAATCCGACCTTGAAATCGCTATGATGCGGGAGGCAGCGGCGATCACTGATGCGGGAATGTTGCGAGCGGTAGAGGTAATCCGGCCCGGCGTTAGAGAAGCTGATGCTGCGGCAGAGATCATCTCGACGTTGATCCGAGGTGCGAATGGCAAGCCAAGCACGGATTTGTCGCACTTTCTTTTATGTGCTTCACCGCGTTCCTCCACGCCGCATATCAGGTGGGCAGAAGATGTTTTCCACGACGGTTCGCAGATCAACCTCGAGTTTAGCGGCGTGCGTCATGGGTATACCTCTGGGCTGATGCGAACTCTGTCAATCGGCAAATCGTCGGAGCAGTTGCGTCGAGTGCACGAGGGAGAGGTAGCAGGACTGGAAGCTGCGCTTGCCGCGGTCAAGCCAGGTGCCACTTGTGCCGAAGTCGCTATGGCTTTCAATAAAACGCTGAAAAAGCACGGTTTTGCGAAAGAAACCAGATGCGGCTACGCCCAAGGAATCGAGTGGCTGGAACCAACGGCGAGTCTCAAGGAAGATGACCTGACCGTGCTTCGGCCGAACATGACTTTTCACCTGATGCTCGGAAACTGGATAGACGAAGACTTCGGCTATGTGATCAGTGAAAGCTTCCGCGTGACCGAAAGCGGCGCCGAAACATTCTCTCGCTTGCCACGAACAATCTTCGAAATCTGATTACAGTTTGCCGCGCACCTCCCATCTTTGAAAAGAAGATCGGGCGGGCGGAGCGACACTACGCGGGACTCAGCGTTCACGCGAGCACGTAGCGGCGGATCACTTCCTTGATCGTCGCCAGCCGCCTGTCTGCTTCCTGGTCTTCCAGAATGCTCTTGCCGAATGACACTTCGACCGTATAGGCCGTGGCTACGCTGAACCAGCACTGGCTCGATAGGGAGATCCACAAATCAGCTGGATTGAGGTTCTTCCGAAACACGCCGGTCGCCTCGCCGCGGGCAATAATGCCACCCACGAGCGTCATGAGCTTGTCGATTGCCAATTCTGAGCGCGGCACTGAGCGCAAATTGTCGCCATGATGGAGATTCGCGATTCCAACCAGCACAAGGAACCCAGGATTTTTCCGATAGTAAGTGAGCGTGAACTCGCATAGCTGATCGAGCGCGACCATCGGGTCGGCGGAGATTGTGAGCACGGCTTCGGCCTCGCGCATTCGCCGATAGGCGTTGACGAGTACCCTCTGAAACAACAGTTCCTTGCGCTCAAAATGGCGATAAACTAACGCCTTGTTCACTCTGGCCGCCTTGGCGATACTTTCCATCTTCGTACCGCTCAGGCCATTCGCGACGAACTCCGCCTCGGCAGCGGCCAGAATGGCGGCGCGCGTGCGCGAGCTCTTTTCCGATATGCCATGACCTTCAGCGACTTGCGGCTGGCCTACGTTGGCACGTGCTACGATCATACGTTTGCCTTTCGAATCGGACGAAAACTTAGTTTGTTTCCTAAAAGAAAACTGCGAGGCCTGCCCATAATATGTCTTGCCAGACCATACAGCATTGCTTACGGTAACGGAAACGTTATCGTTACAAAGCGGTGAATGAGCAGGCGCATTCGTGTGCATCGGACGTCGGTGGCACATTCACCGACAGCATCGCATACGACGAGGCTACCCAGACCATAACGGTTTCCAAGGTGTCGACCACGCCTGTCAATCGTGCGCAGGGCACCGTGACCGGGCTGAAGCGGGCTCTTCTTCTGCAGGGCGGCACCGGGAGTGAGGTCGTTTACGTCGGCCATGGCATGACCACGGCGACGAACGCCGTCATTCAGCGCAAGGGAGCGCGCACGGCCTTCGTGACCAATCGCGGCTTCCGTGATATCCTTCTGATCGGCCGGCAGAATCGACCGACACTGTTCGACATTACAATCGTCCGCCCGAGCAACTGGTACCGCGGGACCTCTGCTTCACCGTCCGCGGTCGTCTGGCGCCGGGCGGCACGGAAATCGAGCCGCTCAACGAGGCGGATGTGCATGAGGTCGCCGCTGCGATCAAGGCGGCCAATGTAGAGGCTGTCGGCGTCCTGTTCCTGCACTCCTATGCCAATCCGACTCACGAGGAGCGCGTACGCAAGATCCTCGAAGAGTCGCTTCCTGGCGTCGCCATCTGCATCTCCACCGAGATCAATTCGGAATTCCGCGAGTACGAGCGGGCGTCGACGACGGTCCTGAACGCCTATCTCCGCCCCGTTATGCAGAAAATACCTGGAGTCGCTGCACGGTATGCTCGTAGATGCGCGGGAGGGGCTCGCGCTTTCCAGCGAAAAGCCAATGATGGTCATGGACGCGGCAGGCGGTCTCATGAGCCTCGACAGCGCGCGGATAAAGCCAGTGCACACAGTCCTGTCCGGGCCGGCCGGCGGCGTCGTCGCCAGTGCCCATGTGGCCCAACTCGCCGGGATTCCTGACATCATCACCATGGATATCGGCGGCACCTCGACCGACATCAGCCTCATCCGCAACGGGCGCCCGGAAATCACGCGTTCGGCGAGCCTGGAGACAGTGCCTATCCGGCTACCGGTCATCGATATCAATGCAATCGGCGCGGGCGGTGGCTCAATCGCCTGGATCGACGACGGCGGCGCGTTGCGCGTCGGTCCGATGAGTGCGGAAGCCGTGCCGTGGCCAGTCTGCTACGGCCGCGGCGGGATCCTGCCAACCGTTACCGACGCCAATCTCGTGCTCGGTCGCTTCGACGAGAAGTCGCGACTCGGTGGCGATCTCGGTCTCGATCTGGCGGCTGCGCGCAAGGTTATCGAGGAAAAGATCGCCAACCCGATCGACCATCATCCGCTCGCAGGTTGCTAAGGCGAACGCGCATCTCGACCATGACGGCGTGCGGCAGGAAAAGCGCGACATCGAGGTCAAGATCGACGTGCGCTACCTCGGCCAGAGCTACGACCTGCCGATCCTCGTCGACATAACCGATAAGCATTTCTGGGACAAGCTTCCGGACAACTTCCACGCCGCCCACGCTGCACGCTTCGGCCATGCGGATCCCTCGAACCCGATCGAAATCGTGGGTATCGGCGTGACCGGCATCGGCCGGATCGACACGCCGGTCTTGCCGAAGCTCGCCGAGGGAATGTCGCTACCGCCTCCAGCCGCACTCAAGGGATCGCGCAAGATCTATTTCGAGCCGTTCAATCAGCTCGAAAGGGGCGAATTCCAGGACGCGCCGATCTACGATCGCGCCGCGCTTCTGGCCGGCAACACGATTTGCGGTCCTGCGGTGGTTGAGGAAATCTCGGCGACGACCATTCTTTATCCCGGCGACCGATTGACCGTCCATGTGTCCGGCAACATGATCGTTGAGGTTGCGCAATGACCGGGTTTGATCCCCTCCGCCTCGAAGTCCTCAAAAACGGCCTTGAAGCGACGGCTCAGGAAATGGGTGTCGTCCTGAAGCTGACATCATTCTCGCCGAACATCAAGGAACGCATGGATGCCTCCTGCGCGATCTTCGATGCCAAGGCGCAACTCGTTGCGCAGGCTGAGCACGTGCCCGTCCATCTGGGCTCGATGCTGAGGGCGGTTGGTCCGACCCTCGCCCTCATTGAACCACTGGCACAGGGTGACGTCGTCATTCTCAACGACCCCTACGTCGGTGGCGCGCATCTGCCCGACATCACGCTAGTCGCTCCCGTGTTCGTCGAAGGCCGCTGCATCGCCTATGTCGCAACCCGCGCGCATCACTCCGACGTCGGCGGCATGGAGCCGGGCTCGATGCCGGGCCGCTCGACCGAGATTTTCCAGGAAGGCCTCATCATTCCGCCCGTTCGCCTCTATCGTCAGGGTACCGAGCAGACCGACATTATGGCAATGATCCTCGCCAACGTGCGGACGCCGGAAGAGCGTAAGGGCGACATCAACGCCCAGCTCGCAGCGCTCCGGATCGGCATTCGCCGCATTGACGAACTGGCCCATCGCATCGGCTCTCAAACGCTCGAAGACGGCTTCGCTGCCATTCTCGACTACACGGAACGTCGCGTGCTGAAGCGGCTAGCCGAACTTCCGAGCGGCAGCTGGACGTCGGAGGACTGCCTCGACGACGACGGCTCGAGCGACGATCCGGTCGTGATCAAACTGCGCGTGGATGTCATGCCTGATAAGATGGTGCTTGACTTCACCGGGTCTTCGCGCTTGCGGCGCGGTAACATCAACGCCGTCCAGGCGATGGTTCATTCATCGGTCTTCTACTCCATCAAGATCCTGATGGACCCGACGCTGCCGCCGAATTCCGGCGTCATGCGCCCGGTCACGATCCTGATTCCTGAGGGCTCGTTTCTCGACGCAAAGATGCCGGCCGCCGTTTGCGCCGCCAACACCGAGACGACGCAGCGTCTGGCTGACACGGTACTGAAGGCGTTCTCGCAATTCGCGCCGGACCGGATCGCCGCCGCGAGCCAAGGGACGATGAACCTCGTCGGCGTCGGCGGTCGACCCGCGCAACGGCAAACCGTACACTTACATTGAGACAATCTGCGGCGGCCAGGGCGGGCGGCCGATGGGCCCTGGCATGAGCGCGGTGCACGCCAACATGTCGAACACGCTCAACACGCCGATCGAGGCGCTAGAAATCAGCTACCCGATGAGGGTGGAACGCTACGAGCTGCGCGAAAACTCTGGGGGAGAAGGCGCCAATCGTGGCGGTGACGGCGTCATCCGCTCGCTGCGTGTCATCGGGCACGAAGCGCGTGTCTCGTTGCAGACCGATCGTCGCCGGTTCAACCCCTATGGCCTGCATGGTGGCATGGTGGGGGCGACAGAACGCAATTGGATAGAAAAAAAGGGAGAGCTCACGAGGGCGCCCAGCAAGGGAACGATGACCCTCGACGCTGGAGATGCGGTCATCCTGGAAACGCCTGGGGGAGGTGGTTGGGGAGCTCCGACCGGTAGAAGAGAACCGAAGGAATGAATTTGAAGGGCTTTGACATTGCCGCAGCGAAAATCCGGGCGCTGTCGTTCATGGCCGTTTCGCAAGCGTTCTCGGCTGCGGCTCACACACCGACCGGGTGGTGTTTGGCCACGAAACAGCCCGACAGCTCCGAGGGCAAGACACACAAAGTCTTCGCCGAACAGGTCGAGGAGTATTCCGGCGGCGATCTCATCGTCACTGTCCATCCGTCTGAGCAACTCCACAAGGAGAACGCAATCGGGCTCGAATGCGCTCGGTGCGACCGAGATTTTCCAGGAAGGCTCCGCTTGCCGTTCTTAAGCTCTACGACGGCGGCGTCCTGAACGAGGCGATCTGGGAGATTATCGGCTTCAACGTCCGCGTCCCAGGTATTGTCCTAGGCGATCTGAAAGGCACAAATGGCTGCCTGCACGGCCGGTCGCCGGTCCTTCATGGAGTTGCTCGGGCATTATGGCCTGACGGAAATCCTTGCCTACGCGGAGGAACTTCATAATTACGCCGAGCGGCTCACGCGCGCTTAGATCACCGAGCTACCCGATGGCGTTTACACATTCACCGATCACATCGACGGGCTCGGCAAAACGCCCGAGCCGATCATCATCAAGTTGGCGGTCACGATCAACGGCAATCGACTGTCGGTCGACTTCGCTGGATCGTCGAAGCCGGTCAAGGACGGCATCAACACCCCGCTCCCCTTTACCAAAGCAAGTGTCTATACCGCGCTGCGCTCGGTGATGAAGTCGGAAATACCGAACTGTCGCGGCTTCGAGCGCGCCATAGTCGTCGCCGCGCCGCTTGGCACCGCCGCAATTCCGTGCATCCCGCGCCCTGCGGCGCGCGCGGAATTACCGGCTACCGAATTATCGATGCGATGTTCGGGGCACTCGCGGCTCCGTTGCCCGATCGCTTCACCGCCGACGGGATGGGCGGATCGAGCGTCCCGACCTTCGGTGGCTGGCATAACGGCAAGCCCCTATGTCTTCACCGAGACGGTCATGGGCACCTGGGGCGCTGGTCAGTCGCATGATGGCCAGGTCGGGGTACCGCACATGGGCGCAACCAGGCGAATGTGCCGATCGAGATGATCGAGGCGAGTTACCCCTCCGCATCCGCAACTACGGCACGGTCTCCGACACCGGCGGTGCCGTCGCCAGCGCGGTGGCAACTCCTTCATTCGCGAATATGAATTCCTTGGCGAGGATGGCATTTTGTCGCTGCGGTCCGACAAGCTCGCCTTCCCGCCGCATGGTCTCTTCGGTGGTGAGGTCGGTGCCGGCCCGGACAGCACGTTGTCGCGCAAGGACGGCGCGAGCGGATCCGCCTGCCGGTGCTCGTGACCGAGCCCTATGAACTGCTGAAGGGCGATATCTTCCGTCACGTTTCGCCGTCGGGCGGTGGCTATGGCGATCCGCTCGATCGATCGCTCGACGACATCCGCTACGATCTGCTCGAAGGCTACAGCATGCGCGCTCACCTTGAGGCGAAATACGGCGTGATCTTCACCGACGGCGAGGTCGATGCCGCCAAAACGTCTGCCGCGCGTGCCCGCTTGCGCAGCGAGCGGGCAATAGCCCAGGCAAAGAGCACCCAGGGCGTCTCGGCTCGTGGCGCCGCCCCTAGGCGATCGGCCCGAAATACCGGCAGACGTGCTCACCCCCCGACTTAAGGCACCCCAAAATCTGTTCCGTGAACAATCTCGCTCCTAGATGACTACGATATACAAACTGCGTTTGACGCACGTTGTTGGCCGATTGATGGTCCTCTGTAACGAATGTGCGGCGGCCAACCCAGCCAGGACTTGATAGATGCAGAAGTTTGAAAATTTGAGAGAATTGCAATCTGAGGTCGCCGGGTGGCGACGTCATCTGCATCAATACCCAGAGCTCGATTATCGATTGCATAACACGGCCAACTTCGTTGCAGAGAAGCTGGCTTCTTTCGGTATCAATCACATCGAAACCGGGATTGCTGAGACTGGGGTCGTCGCACTGATCCAAGGCGAAGGCGGAGAGGGTCCGACTGTCGGCCTGAGGGCAGATATGGACGCCTTACCGATTGCAGAAGCATCAAACAAGCCGTGGTCCTCCCGGGTGCCCGGCAAGATGCATGCCTGCGGCCATGATGGCCATACAGCTATGCTTCTTGGGGCAGCAAAGCATCTTGCTAAAACGCGGAACTTCAAAGGCACGGTCGCCTTGATCTTCCAGCCAGCTGAAGAAGATGGGCGAGGCGGTCAGAAGATGGTGCAGGAAGGGATTATGGACCGCTTTGGCATCTCACAGGTCTTTGGCATGCACAACTCGCCGGGTCTCGACGTCGGGAAATTCGCCATCGCTGATGGGCCAATATTGGCTGCGCTCGATGAGTTCGATATTACGATAAGGGGTAGAGGGGGGCATGCGGCAATCCCACATCTTACAATCGATCCGGTCGTTATTGGAGCGCAGATCATTCTCGGGCTGCAGACCTTGGTGTCTCGCTACACAGATCCCACGGAATCGCTCGTCATTTCCGTCACAAAACTGAGCGCCGCGCAGGCCTACAACATCATCCCCGATACGGTCGAGTTGTCGGGCACTGTTAGGACGCTGCTGCCGAGCATGCGAGACTTCGTCGAGCATCAGATTCTGGCGTCCGCTCGAGGCATCGCGCAGGGGTTCGGCGCAGATGTTGAGCTGAAATACCGGCGCCTCGAACCGATGACCATCAATCATACCGAGCAGACTAGTCTGGCAGTCGCGGCTGCTCGAAACCTCGTCGGCTCGGGTGCCGTGAATGACAAGGTCAAGCCTCTAATGGGCTCAGAAGATTTCGCCTATATGCTCGAAGCGCGGCCTGGCGCGATGATATGGCTCGGGAACGGATCGACAGCAGCCGTACACAACCCGGCTTACGACTTCAACGACGAAGCCCTCCCTTACGGGATTGGCTACTGGATAAGCCTCGTCGAGACGACATTGAAGGCATGAACCCCTGTAGCTGACCACTGCCCAGAATTGATCGGAGCGGTAGTCAAGATCCAGAGCCATCGACCAAACTCTCGACAAAGATAACGTGGACCCGGATGGGTGTCTGGCAAACGGCTCGGAATGAGACCTTGGATGCATGGAAAGAGATGTCTGACGCATCTCCAAATGCGCGCTCGCTACTCTCAGGCCAAAGCAGCGGGTGGACGTGTCCATCTGAAAACGCGATAGTGCCGTCCCGGACTCTATATTGGCGAACTCTGCCCCAAGTAGCGCATACTTAGCGTTCAGCTGGTGTGTGCGCCCATCAATGGCTCTAAATGAATCGAGCGAAGTGAAGTGCAGATCAAAGACGTCCTTCTTGCGCCTGGCAACGGCGCGTTCTTTTATGACGATCAAGCTGCCATTAGGTCCGGCGCGACCCAGGACGGCTTCATCTATGTCGGCACACCGACTACGCCTGGGTTTGATCGAATTCGCATTCCGGCATCGTCGCTCAGTGTCGGGCTGGTTCTTACCGACGAAACCGTCGTTTGGGGCGACATGATGAACGTCCAGTACTCCGGTGCAGGTGGACGCGGCCTTGTGTTCGACACCAATCAAATCTCGGATCTTACCTCACGCGCTGTCGTACCGCGGCTTCTTGATGTCGATGCCACTCAGTTTCGTGATTCCTGCACGAACGCTTTTCAGCTCGTCGAACATCGGCGTCTACCTCTGGCTATAGAGTATGGCGTCAGCCAAGCTCTTCTTCGCGCAGCCGCCCATCTCCACCGTAAGACGATGGCAGAGATCATATGTAGTGAGTTCGGGCTGCAGTTACCCACGTCCCGAGTCCCAATTTACTGCCAGAGCGGTGACTCGCGAGAAATCAACGTCGACAAAATGGTTTTGAAAGCCGTGGATGTGCTTCCCCACGGTCTGATCAACTCACGGCAGAAATTCGGCATCGACGGGCAAGCCTTCATGGAGTTCGTGAAGTGGGTTGCAACGCGTACGCGCCAAATCGGCCGCCCGGGGTATCATCCGGTGCTGCATTTCGATGTGTATGGCTGGATCGGCCAGGAAATCGGCCTGGAGCCGCAAAGCATCGCCGACTTTATCTGCAAGGTTGCAGATACGGTCCCGGATTTCACGCTCAACATCGAGTCCCCGGCGGATTTTGGTTCGACGCAAGCTCAAATTGAGAACTACGCCAAGATCGTATCGATCTTGGACAACCGGGGCTCCAACGCACGCCTTGTCGTGGATGAGAGATGCAATACGCTTGAAGATATTCGGCTCTTCGCAGAAGCGAAAGCCACGCATCTTGTCCAGATCAAGACGCCCGATGTCGGTTCAATTGCCGACACAGCGCGGGCCGTTCTCCTCTGCAAGAAAAACAAGGTCGGAGCGTATGTCGGAGGAAGCTGTACCGAGACAGATCTCTCCGCCCAAGCTTCTGTCCACGTATCCGTGGCAACCCAGGCCGACATGATGCTTGCAAAGCCCGGAATGGGTGTCGACGAGGCATTCTCAATTGTCGGGAACGAACAAAGCCGGTTGCTTGCGATGCTGGACCGTCGCCGGTCTCAAGCCATAAACGTTGGATGAAAAGCACGGTGTCGCATGCAAAACGCTCTTGAGGGGATCACTGTCGTAGCCGTGGAGCAGGCCGTGGCCGCGCCTTATGCATCGTCTCGCCTTGCCGATGCCGGCGCCCGGGTGATCAAAGTCGAAAGGCCCGAAGGGGACTTCGCGCGCAACTACGACAAACTGGTGCGGGAACAGAGCGCTTACTTCGTCTGGCTCAACCGGGGTAAGGAGTCGGTCTGTCTGGACCTGAGGTCGGAGGCGGACCGCGCCGTCCTGGACACGCTCGTTGCCAGTGCTGACGTTTTTATCCAGAATCTGAAGCCGGGCAGCATCGAAAAACTGGGTTTCGGGTCTGCGGATCTCCGTCGTCGTTTTTCGCGGCTGATCACCTGCGACATCTCTGGTTTCGGGGAGAAAGGCCCGTATGCCCATTTGAAGGCTTATGATCTCATCGTCCAGGCTGAAACAGGTCTGTGCGCGATCACCGGCACCCAACAGGGACCGGCGCGTGTAGGGGTCTCGGTTTGCGACATCTCGGCGGGCATGACGGCGCATAGTGCCATTCTTCAGGCACTCTATTACCGCGAGGTTACCGGCAAAGGGACCAGCATTCAGGTGTCACTGTTCGATGCCGTCGCCGACTGGATGAACGTGCCGGTTCTGCAACATGACTATAGCGGCTACCACACGGCACGCGCTGGCGTGAAACACCCGTCGCTTGCGCCGTATGGCGCCTATCGTTGTGCCGATGGCAAAGACGTCATCTTTTCGGTTCAGAATGACCGCGAATGGGTAAATTTCTGCGAGAAATTCCTGAAGCAGCCGGCGCTCACGCGCGCACCTGGTTTTGCCGATAATATGGAGCGCCTCGGTCACGGGGCGCAACTTGATGAGATCATTGAACTGCGTTTTTCCGAACTATCCTGCCACGAAGCAATGCAGGAGCTTGAGGCAGCCGGTTTGGCATATGGCCGACTGAACGAAGTGGCGGATCTTTCAAAGCATCCCCATCTTCGCAGGGTCGAGGTCGTCACACCCGAAGGAACTGTCGAGACGATAGCGCCTGCGGCGATCTTCAACTCGGAGCGCCCCTCGCTGCGCCCAGTGCCGGGTCTTGGCGCGCATACAGAGACTATCCGGGAAGAGGTTCTGGGGCGTTTGCGCGATACGGGCCACGTTTCTGGCAGCTCTGCGGTCTCGGCCATGCGGGAAAATACCAAGCGTTGCGCGGCCGAGGGGCTAGCGAAGGAAGTCGGGCGGCTCGGGGCCCAGCCCTTAACCATGAGATCATCACCTGGAGACCCAGAGGACCTTCTCCGGCCGCCGGTGTCATATATTTCCCTCCTCGCTGTACCACCATGAACCAACTTACGAGACGGCGCTGAGCGTCGTTCGCGCGGCGCGGGAGAGTGTTTCATTCAGGACGACCTTGCGAGCGGCGAAGCAGCGCGGTTTCCTAGGGACGGGCCATCTGCAAACGCGATGATATCGTCCAGAATTTTATATTGGCGAACTGAACACCACGTCGCGCATACTCGCAGCTAGCGGGACAAACGCCCGCCCGCAGAGATATGCTCCGGCGCCTGCAATAAGCGAAATGCCACATCTTACCTTCGATCTCGATGTGACTGGCGTGAGCATGGGTCCTGCTGGTGAATGAGGAAGCCTCGCTTGGTCCTTTGGTTGCAGACCCAGACCGCTGAAGCACCGGAAAAACCTGCTCTCGCTGCCGGGGAAGCCCGCATGAGTGGATCGAGCGATCTGGCATGATGAGAAGTCCTGAGGACCGGCTTTTACGTTTGGCATGAGAGAGGTGCCGCGCACTGACCAAGGTAATTCGGCAACAGTGAAGCATGTATGCGCTGTTAAATGCCATATACAAAGTTTATATGGAAAATAGTACCTATAAATGTGCAAACGTTCAATTTGTCCAAGTAAAATTCGAGACATAGTTGCATAAAAGCAACGTCTAATTTATATAGCTCTGAAAGATAAACTTTGCCCTTGCGCAAATGGGAGCCATGGGTAGCTTCGCGCTGCGAAGAATGCACTGCGATGTGCGTCCGTTTCGGTCGTCGGGGCAAAGATGGTCGTCAATCGACGTTCTTCCCCTTTTTGTTGAGAGGCACCAGGTTGAGGCCGCGAGACGGCTGCTAGTTCGCATGCGTGCGAAAACGCAATACATCGCAGTTCTCCAAACTTCATGTCTTCAACGCTCTTTCGGCGGCCTGTTGAGGGAATCCTATTGGGAAAGCCACCTATGTCCGGACCGAGTGATCTTGCGGATGAAAAACGCCAGAGCGAGCTTTCAAGCTTTGTCTTGAAGGAGGTGCAGCGCATTCTTGCCCAATGCGATGAGGCAAAGCAGGGCGACAAGGCTGCTGGCGCGCTTTCGGGTTCTCCTTCCGACAACTCGACCGCCGTGGTCGCCGAATTTCTTGGCAGACTCGAGGCCGAAGCAGCGCGACGGCTGGATGCTCAGGCGTGTGAGATCGCTTCGCGACCGCGGCCCGCCGATCATCCCCTTGGGCATCCGCTTCTGAAAGATCATCCCAGAGAAGGCGCCCGCATTGCTGAGTGGGCCGGTCCAGTTGCGGGGTCGACGCATCTCGAGAGACGTTTTGGAATACCGCGGTCAACGCTACATTGGTGGCAGCGGCACAATGATGTGGTTGCCTTTCGCAGAGGCTCCCGCAAGCATGTATTTCCCCTGGCTCAGTTCATCGACGGCAGGCCTATGCCCGGAATCCGGGAGGTCCTTTCCTCGATCTCCGATCCCAGACTGGCTTGGCTGTGGCTGATCAGCCCGTCGCCTCTGCTCAAGGGTCGTGTTCCTGTCGAATTGCTCAGGGAAGGCATGAACACAGAAGCTGTTGCGTCGGCCGCCCAGGCTATTTCTCTGATTGGATCTATCTGACGATTCGTCGGCGTCGTTGGCTGTTCGCGCACGCTCGATGTGGCCGCAAGCAGTGAATGTGCCAATTGTGCGGTTTGTACAAATGTATAGTTGTTCAATTTGTGCAAGTAATAACGGCTATTTAGTGATAAAAATACAACTAATACTGGTACATATTGCAGTGGAACGGAATTTGAACTTGCGCTATTCCGCCCGGTGAATAGCGTTCGAACCGGGAAGGATGCATCGCGATGCGCATCTTTTTCGATCGTGGGGATAGGGAACGGTTCGTCTATCGACGTCCTCGCCCTTTTCAAATCATTCAAGGAGATCAAGTATGAACATCAAGAGCCTACTTCTCGGCTCCGCTGCGGCCCTGATCGCAGTTTCCGGTGCGCGCGCCGCCGACGCCGTCGTCGTCGCCGAGCCGGAACCGGCTGAATACGTCAAGATCTGCGACGTCTACGGCGCTGGCTACTTCTACATCCCCGGCACCGAAACCTGCCTGCGCATTGGCGGCTATGTCCGTTACGACATCAGCGCTGGCGATGTCGGCAGCTTCGATGGCGCACGTTCGACAGACGTTCTCAACGGCAAGGACCAGGGCACCTGGCACAAGAACGCCCGCTTCGCGCTGAAGACCTGGACCGGCCAGGAAACTGAGCTCGGCACGTTGAAGACCTACACCCAGACGAAATTCAACTTCGGCAACAGCGCCTACTACGCTGGCGAAGACGGCAATCAGGCCCACAACAAGGGCGTTACGATGGATTTTGCCTGGATCCAGCTTGGTGGGCTCCGGGTCGGTTTGGATGATTCGGCCTTTGACTCGTTCATCGGCTATGCCGGCAACGTTCTCAACGACACCATCGTTCCTTATGGTGATTTCTCCACGAACCTCATCCAGTACAACTTTGATGCCGGCAACGGCTTCTCGGCCGTGATCTCGCTCGAAGAAGGTTCGGTCGACGTCAATAATGTCTTCTACGTGGGCACGATCGACAGCTATGTTCCGCATGTCGTCGGCGGTGTGAAGTACACGCAGGGCTGGGGTGCCATCGCCGGCGTCGTCGCCTATGACAGCAACTACGAAGAATGGGCCGGCAAGGTTCGAGCTGACTTCAACGTGACCAGCGAGCTGTCGCTGTTCGCCATGTTCGGCTACGGCACCGACAAGAATTCGCTCGATTTCGCAAGCGGTCGCGACTTCTACAAGCAGTGGGGCGGTCACTGGGCCTGGTGGGCCGGCGGTACCTACAAGTTCAATCCCAAGACGTCGTTCAACCTGCAGGTTTCGGGTGACCAGGACAAGAACTATGGCGTGGCGGCTAACGTCGCTTACGACGTCGTCCCCGGTCTCACGGTCACCGCGGAAGTTGACTACGATCACTACGGTCACTTCAACGACGGCACGCCGTTCGGCAACTGGACCGCTGCCGACAAGAAGAACAGCATCGGCGGCCTCCTCCGCTTCCAGCGCTCGTTCTGAGGATTGAAGGGCCGTTCGCCGCGTTCGAAGCGGTAACTGCGAGCCTTCAATTTGTGGCTGAACCATTGTGGTGAGGCTTGAAGAAATTGTCGGGGAAGTGCTTGATCACGGACCTCCAATCCGAGCATTTCGTCGATGAGAAGGGGCGCCCTGTTCCCGGGCGCCCTTTTTTTGCGGGTCGTCATCAGACTCGCGTGAGCGAGACAGATCGGCAGCATCCGGCCGCAAGCCGGTAGCGCATCGCATTGATCACCTCACCCTCGAGCGGACGGCTCAACGCTCAGATCAGTTCCCATGCCTGGTCCGTCAGATTTGGACGAGTGGCACTGGTTTTCTCGGCGATCTTTGCCATCTGGCCGAGCTTGCGACCTCATAAACCACCGCGCCGAAGGGACATTTGCAACTAGCCGGCATAGGGGCGCCCGCGCGCCTTGTGGCGCGCGCCGGGTGCTCGTGAACCGAGCCCGCTTGTCTTCGGCAAGCTCAGGCGGTCTCGGCCCTGCGGCTTCGCCCCCTGGCGAGAGGCAGCCTTTCGGCTGCTGACGGTCGCCGGCCTCTCGGCCGGCGTGGTTTTTTGTGCTGGCCTTCCCCGGTGGCGCGGGGTGGGCGGCACTCCCTTCTAGGCCCGCCGCGGCATCCCGCAACCCTTCGCTTGCCGCTCCGGGTCCTCCTCTTCGTTCCGGTCCTTCGGATGCGGTTCGCCTTTGACGTCGGGCCTTTCCGGTCGCTTTCGCCGCCCACCCCGCTTCCGGGGAGGGCGCGGAATTGAAGAGCGGAGGACCAGACGATGCGTGCAAACAGCAAGCGTTCCGGCAGCCGAAAGGCTGGCGCGGGCAGCGGCGGGCGCACGGGTGCCAGCCTTTATCAGGAAATCACCGACCGCATCATCGCCGAACTGGAGCGCGGCACCGTGCCATGGGTCAAGCCATGGGGCAGCGCAAAGGCCGGCCTCGGCCTGCCGAAGAACGCGGCCAGCGGGCGCGCCTATTCCGGCATCAATATCCTGATCCTTTGGGGCGCGGTCATCGAGCGCGGTTTCTGTAGCCAGAACTGGCTCACCTTCCGCCAGGCGCTTGCGCTTGGCGGCAATGTCAGGAAGGGCGAACACGGCACCACCATCGTCCATGCCGACCGCTTTGTTCCCAAGGACGAGAAGGAACGCGCCAAGGCCGATGGTGACGAGCCGCAGGCGGTGCCTTATCTGAAGCGCTTCACCGTCTTCAATGTCGCGCAGTGCGACAACCTGCCCGACCACCTCTATGCCGCCGCCCAACCGCTGCCAGAACGCGAGATGATCCCGCAGGCCGAGGCGCTGATTCATGCAACCGGCGCTGACTTTCGCATCGGCTGCGATCGCGCTTTCTACATGCCGGGCAGCGACTTCATTCAGGTGCCGCCGCAGCCCGCTTTCTTCCACCAGATCGACTATTACCGCAGCTGCTTCCACGAGCTTGGCCACTGGACCGGACACCCGACGCGGCTTGCGCGCGATCTTTCCGGTTCGTTCGGCTGCAAGGCCTATGCGCGCGAGGAACTGGTCGCCGAAATCGCCGCCGCCTTTGTCTGTACCACGCTCGGCATCGAGCCGACCGTGCGCCATGCCGACTACATCGGCTCATGGCTGACGGTGCTGCGCGAGGACAACCGCGCCATCTTCCGCGCCGCCAGCTACGCCTCGAAAGCCGCCGATTTCCTGCTCGGCGCTAACGCCGATGCCCAAGGCAGCGATCAGCAGGAGATCGCGGCATGAGTGCGCGCAATCCCCAAACGCTGCCGACCGAGACGACGCCGGAAGGCGACGAGACCCTCATTCCGGTGAGCGGCCCGTCAACACGCGCGACCGATTTTGCCTTCTCACGAACGCGCCGATGCGCCCGCGCGCGGAGCAGAAATCACCCGATCTCGGCCTCTTGGACGAGTGCATACGCAACCAAACCGACCTGTTCTGACAAGGAACTTTGCCATGATCCTGATCACCGACGACCTTTGCGCCCAACTGCTCGCCAATGGCGCGGCCGACAAGGAAAACGACCATGTTCCGGTGCTGAAACTGTTCGATCCGACCGGGCCGGCGACCTGGCTTCTGACCGAACTCGATATGGACGGCGACACACTGTTCGGGCTTTGCGACCTCGGATTCGGCTTTCCGGAACTCGGCAACGTCAGCCTTGCCGAACTTGAAAGCGTCAAGGGCCGGCTTGGGCTCGGCATCGAGCGCGACCTCTATTTTCAGGGGCGGTTTCCGCTCTCTGTCTATGCCGAAGCCGCGCGCCACGCCGGCCACATCACCGAGGAGGAGCGTCTGCTGCAACAGGCAGCAGACGGGCTTGCAAAACCCCATTCCGAGCTTCCGCCGGATACGGCGGAACAGACGCGCCGCTAGGTGCGAAAACCGTCCCGCCCGCGCCGGCCTCGTGGCCTTTGCGGCGGGGAAACCTCAACCAAACCGAAGGAGACAAATCATGCAGCTTGCCCATATCCCAATTGATCGGTTGAACATTTCCGCACTCAACATGCGCCACGGCAAACGCGCGCCGGATATCTCCGATATCCTGCCGTCCGTTCGCGCGCGCGGCGTCCTCGTGCCGCTTCTGGTGCGGCCCAACGGTTCGCCCGAAACCTTCGAGATCGTCGCCGGACGGCGACGCTATTTCGCCGCCAAATCGCTCGCCGACGAGCGCGGCGAAAGCGATGCCTTGCCCTGCGCCATCATGGAGGATGGCGACGACGCCGATGCGCTCGAAGCCTCGCTCATCGAAAACATCGCCCGCCTCGATCCCGACGAAGTCTCGCAATGGGAAACCTTCTCCCGTCTGATCCGCGAAGGCCGCGCCATTGCCGACATCGCAGCCACCTTCGGCCTCACCGAGCTTCAGGTGAAACGCGTTCTGGCGCTCGGCGAGCTTCTGCCCAAAATTCGCGAAGCCTACCGCCGCGAGGAAATTGACGCCGAGACGGCGCGCTATCTCACCATGGCGTCCAAAGCGCAGCAGAAGGACTGGCTGGCGCTTTATGCCGATCCCGAACAATACGCGCCGCGCGGCTTCCAGTTGAAGCAATGGCTGTTCGGCGGCCAGTCGATCTCCACCAAGGTGGCGCTGTTCGCCATAGAGGACTATCCCGGCCTCATCGTCTCCGACCTGTTCGGCGAGGACAGCTATTTTGCCGATGCCGACCTGTTCTGGCTAAAGCAGAACGAGGCGATTGCCGCCCGACGCGACGCCTATCTTGAGGCCGGATGGGCGCAAGTGAACGTGCTCGAACCCGGCCAGTATTTCCACTCATGGGACCACGAAAAGACGCCGAAGAAAAAGGGCGGCAAGGTCGTCATTACCGTCTCGCATCGCGGCGAGGTCGAGTGTCACGAGGGCTGGCTGTCGCGCAAGGAAGCGCGCCGCGCCCGCGCCAATGAAGGGGGCGGCGAGCAGGAAGAACAGGTCGCAAAGCCGTCACGACCTGAACTCACCGGACCGATGCAGAACTATGTCGACCTGCACCGTCATGCCGCCGTGCGCACCGCGTTGCTCGACCATCCCGCCATTGCCCTGCGCCTCATGGTGGCGCATGCGATTGCCGGTTCAAGCCTGTGGCAGGTGCGCTGCGAGCCGCAGCGCGCCGCCAACGAGACGGTCGGCGCCAGCGTGGCGGCCTGCAAGGCCGAAGCCGCCTTTGCCGAAAAGCGGCGCGAGGTTTTGGCGCTGCTCGGGCAACCGGACGAGGACGGCGCGGTCGCAGGCGGCAATGGCGACGCCTTCGCCCTCGCCAGCGTCTTAGCAAAGCTGGTGGCGCTCTCCGACGACGATGTCTTGCGCGTTCTCGCCATCGTCATGGCCGAGACGCTCGAAGCCGGCAGCGCCGTCATCGAGGCGCTCGGCAATCATCTGAATGTCGACATGTCCGCTTGCTGGCAGGCCGACGACGCGTTTTTCGAGTTGTTGCGCGACAGGGAAATCGCCAATCTGATGCTCGCCGATATCGGCGGCAAGCCTGTCGCCGACGGCAATGTTTCGGAGAAGGTGAAGACGCAAAAGAAGATCATCCGCGACTTTCTCGCGGGCGAGAACGGCAGGGAAAAAGTCGACGCCTGGCTGCCGCGCTGGATGAAATTCCCTGCCCAAAGCTACACCAATCGCGGCGGCTTCCGCACCGCCGACCAGTGGGCCAAGGTACGGCACCTGTTCGTGTCGGAATAATCGACCAAGCCCCAGGCGGCGGCACTTCGAGAGCCGCCGCTTGGGGCACCTTCTCGGGCGGTACCGGCCGCACTTTTGGGACTTTTCGGTGCGCACCGTACGCGCAATCTCGACGTCAGTTCGATGCATCTCGCCAGCCCTGCGCCACGTGGGAATGCTCGCAGAGGCGCATCTCGGATAAGCACGTCCCCGCTGGCTGCGGTGTCTGAAGCCGTGCCAAGCTCGGTACCCGCCGCGCCGCCTGCTTGCCGTGTCAGCCGATCGCGCAACTGTCTCCCAAGCGTGTTTTAGGACCATTTCCCTGCGGCTGGCTTGTCGACCTATGGGCGATCCGGCCCGCCCGAAACCCTCGGCCGGCGGCTTTTTTCCCCGCCGCCTGCGGCGGCTCCTCGCGCCGCTTCGCTTCAAAAAAGCCGCCCGCTCGGGTCCTTCGCTGCCGCTGCGGCCCTATCGGGTTCAGGCGGGCCGGATGCGCCCATCACGGTCCGCCATCGCAGGGGAATGGTCCCCGGCGACAGCAAAACAGGAGACCAACATGACCGCGATCGGATACGTCACCAAGCAGGACAATGGCGGCTACAAGGGCCAGCTCAAGACGCTCAGCGTCCGCGCCGACATCGACATCGTGCCCAACCAGGCCAAGAGCGCCGACACCCATCCCGACTTCCGGGTGCTGACCCAAGGCGTCGAAGTCGGCGCCGGCTGGATCCGCATCGGCGAGGCTTCCGGCAAGGACTATGTGAGCCTCTCCATCGCCGCCCCGGAGTTCGGCCCGCGCAAGCTCTACGCCAATCTCGGCCGCGCCGCCGGCCAGGACGATGACGACACCTACGCCATTATCTGGAATCCCGTCGACTGAACGGCGGACACTGGAGCCTCGCGCCGCAGCCGGCGCGGGGCTCACCTCAAAAAAAGCGGCGAAAACTCGCCCCCGACTCTTCGCCCGTCCCCGACGCGATCCCGCTCGCCCATCCTCGCCGTCGCTTCTCCTTGAAGACACGAGGATCATCATGGACGACGAAAACGAACGCGCCGCCCGCGCCAAGAAGGGCAGCCCGTTTCTGAACACAGCGCAAGCCGCCTTCTATATCGGGCTCTCCCAACGCACGCTCGAAAAGATGCGGCTCAAGGGCGGCGGCCCGAAATTCCGCAAGCACGGCCGCTATGTCCGCTATCACATCGACGAGCTCGACGAATGGTCGAAAGGCCATCCCCAGGACGCTACTTCCGAGCACGGTTCCGCGCCGTCCGACGAGGGAGGCCAGTCGTGAACCGGAGCCCTTCCATCCGTCTGATCGGCAGCGCCTTGCGGCGCGTTCGCGCCCGCAAGACGATCGCCATTGCCGCGATTGGCCTCGGCCTTCTGGGCTTCACCACGCTCGCAAAACCCACGCCCTTGCTGGTCTGGAACGCCTCCGCCAGTGCGCCGGTCGGGCTTTATCGAGTCGCTGCCGGAGCCCCCGCGCGCGACGATCTCGTGCTCGTCCGCACGCCCGATTTCGTGGCCTATCTCGCCGACCAACGCGGCTATCTGCCCCGCAGTATACCGCTGGTTAAACGCCTTGCCGCGCTGCCCGGCGAGCATGTCTGCGCCTTCCACGACGCGATCATCATCGGCGGCGACATCGTCGCGCGCCGGCTCAAGGTCGACGCCAAGGGCCGAACTTTGCCCCTGGTGGAATGGCTGCCGGGCGCTCGGCCATAACGAGGTGTTCCTGCTCGGCAGTGAGACAAATCACTCCTTCGATAGTCGCTATTTCGGGCCGGTGTCGGCCGAAAATGTCATCGGGAGGCTCGTGCCGCTATGGACCGAGTGACCCTCCTGCTGTTCGGCGTGCTCGCTATCGCGCCATGCGCCTGTTCCGCCTCGACCGGCGCCGAGCCGGTCGCCATCTCCCAAACTCCGCAGCTGCGAAACTGGCAGGAGTTCGTGGCGGAAGCGAGCCGGCGTTTTCGTCTTCCCAAGGCCTGGATCTACGCCGTCATGGATGCCGAAAGCGGCGGCAACACGATGCGCGATGGCCACCCCATCACCTCGAGCGCCGGCGCGGTCGGCCTCATGCAGGTGATGCCCGGCACCTATGCGGAGATGCGGGTCGAACACGGCCTTGGGCCTGATCCGCACGATCCGCGCGACAATATTCTCGCCGGAACAGCCTATCTGCGCGCCATGTATGACCGCTTCGGATTTCCAGGCCTGTTTGCCGCCTACAACGCAGGCCCCGCGCGCTACGACGACCATTTGCAGCATGGAAAACTCCTGCCAAGGGAGACCGTCGACTATCTCAAACAGCTCAAGGCGGCCGGAGTTTCAGGCGACGACATCGACAAGTCCAACGGCAAATCTGTCGCTCCAAAGGCGCAAAACGCTCCCTCCGGACGGTCGCTGTTCTTCCTCCAGGATGGTATTCGCGCCCGCGCGCGAAACGCGGATCTCTTCGTCCCGCTCGGCAAGGAAGGCGGGCTGCCGAAAGAGCCGGATCACTAGCGGTGGCGGGCGGGGCGCGTCCAGAGGGGGCGGGGCGCGTAAGGCAAGATAAAGGCACCGCCTCCACGAGCCGGCCAAGTCGTTGTCTGCACATCGTTTTTACTGGAGGCTCCCTCCTGCGTCAGGAGAGCAGGGACCCGCAAGTGGCTGATTCGACTCTGTTGCGGCCGGAGGCTGGGCATGAAGGATGACGAGTTCCGACCGAAGCTCGGCAAGATAGGCGCCCGCGGCTCCAAGGCCGGCAAACGCTATGCCGGCCAGCTCCGTGCGGCGATCAACAGGGCCGGCGGCCGGCCGCAGCACGGCGGACGCTTCACCGGAAGCCGGGCAGGGCGCGGCGGGGCCGCCGCGGCGCTGCTTAAATCGCGCGATCGTTATGCCGCCTTCCGGCAGCGGCGGGTCGTCGTCAAGGCGCGGATCGTCAAGCTCGCCGGCAAGGGCGCGGACGGGGCGCGTGCGCACCTGCGCTATCTGCAGCGCGACGGCGTCACCCGCGAGGGCGAACCTGGCGAGCTCTATGGCGCCGACAGCGACCGCGTCGACGGCAAGGCGTTCCTCGATCGCGCAAACGGCGACCGGCATCAGTTCCGCTTTATCGTGGCACCCGAGGACGGCATCGAGTACGAGGACCTCAAGCCGCTCACCCGGCGCCTTATGGCGCAGATGCAAGAAGACCTCGGCACGAAGCTCGACTGGGTGGCCGTCGACCATTTCAACACCGGCCATCCGCACAGCCATATCATCGTTCGCGGCAAGGACGACCGCGGCGACAATCTCGTCATCGCGCGTGAGTATATTTCGAGCGGCATCCGCGAGCGCGCCGCCGAGCTGGTCAGCCTCGATCTTGGTCCACGCACCGATCGCGAGATCGAGCAGCGCCTGCGCCAGGAAATCGAGCAGGAACGCTTTACCAGCATCGACCGTCGGCTGCTCAGCATTCGGGATGATGACGGCCTGGTCTCGCCGGCGAGCGGCGACGCCTTTCGGCAGACGCTGCACCAAGGCCGCCTGCGCAAGCTCGAGCGCATGGGGCTGGCCGAGGAAGTCGGCGCTGGCGCCTGGCGTCTCGGTGATGAGCTCGAAACGACGCTGCGCCGTATTGGCGAGCGCGGCGACATCATCAAGACCATGCACCGCGAGCTGAGCGGCAAGGGGCTCGCCCGCAGTGCCGCCGATTGGGCAATCCACGATCGATCCGGCGAGCCGATCCAACTTCTCGTCGGTCGCGTCGTCGCGCGCGGGCTGGCCGACGAAATCAATGACCGGCATTACCTGATCGTCGAGGGCGTCGACGGCAAGAGCCATTGGATCGACATCGGCAGAGGCGAGGCGATAGAACCGATGCCTGATGGCTGCATCGTGCGTGTCGCGCCGAGGAACACCGAGCCGAGGCGGGTTGACCGCACCGTCGCCGAAGTCGCCGGCGCGCATGGCGGTCGCTACAACGTCGATATCCATCTGAGGCATGATACATCCGCCACCGAGAGCTTTGCGCAAACGCATGTACGGCGGCTGGAGGCGATCCGCCGCGCGACCGGCGGCGTCGAGCGAGAGCCGAACGGCACCTGGCTCGTCTCGCCAGACCATCTCGATCGTGTCACGGAATACGAGCGCCAGCGGGCCAGGGCCGAGCCTGTCGTTGTCGACAAGCTCTCATCAATGCCGCTGGAGCGCCAAGTTACCTTCGACGGCGCCACCTGGCTCGACCGGGAGCTGGGTGCGGAGAGACCGGAGGCGTTGCGCGACTCTGGGTTCGGGCGTGAGGTTCGCGAGGCGCAAGCCCGCCGGCGGCAGTGGCTGATCGCGCAAGGCCTCGCGCATGAAGAGCAGGATCGGATCGTCTATCGCGCCAACATGCTTTCGATGTTACGGCAGCGCGAACTGAACCGTGTTGCCGGGCAGCTGTCGGAGGAGCTTGGACTGTCTTATGTCGAAGCCCGGTCTGGAGACGAGTGGAGGGTAGGCTCCGTCGCTCCGTCGAGCTTGCCAGCGGAAAATAATGCCGTCCTTGAAAAGTCGCGAGAGTTCACGCTGGTGCCATGGCGGCCGGTGCTCGAGCGGCACATCGGCAAGGAGGTTTCCGGGATCGTGAGCGGGGAGGGGATTTCATGGACCATCGGCCGGCAGAGGAGCGGGCCTACTGTATCGTGACATGGCTGCACGGAATCGTCGCCGGCGCGCCCGAAGTGACGGGCGCGGCGGACTGGAATAAGCTGGACAAGGGATGAGCGATAAAGAGCGGGACGGCATAGTGGAGAAAGCGGCGAAGTCGGATCGGGTATCGTTGAACATTCTCGTCCGAGGAGCCGAAAAGACATTCGACAACGCGGAACGCCTTTTTGTCGAGGCGGAGCTCTTGGCGAAAGCAGGCGCTGTGGCACGGGCGCTGTGTCTGCATCAGATATCGCTCGAGGAATGCTCGAAGGTCGACAGCCTCGGTGCCTGGGCAGTCAGCCTGGTTGTCGGTTTTGACGTCGATCAGAAGAAGGTCCTGTCCGCCTTCGCGCGTCATGCGTCGAAGAACAAGTCCAATGCGTATATGCTCAAGGCATCCGAGGCGGAGAGTGAGGCCAGATTGCGTGGTGACTGGGACGGCGCGATGGCGGCATTCAAGGACAGCCAGGAGGCGTTTCACGAGAGATCAAATCAAGCCAAGAACGCCTCACTTTACGTCGACTGGATCGACGGTGAGTTTGCCGCCCCGAGTGAACGCATCAGCAAGGAGATGCTGGCCGAGATCACTGAAAGGAACGCAGAGTTTCTCGGTAACAGCCACAATTCGCTGAAGATGCTGAGACGTTTGGAAGAATCGCCAGACAAGATGCGAGGCCTGCTTTCGGGGTTCGTTGAGCAGGTCGAAAAGCTCCGCGAGGAAAAGCAGGACAACCCAATGGAAGCGATGGAGGCATTGCTGTCGAGCTTCCTTGAAGCCGGCATGCGCGAACTGAAGGGCTAGGGCGTCGCTTAGTGAAAATCCCGGCTCCTCACCTATTTGCAACGTGGGGTCAACGAGGTCACGTGGTCTGAAGCCCCTGGGTAAGCTCCGCGGATCGACTCCCGGTCCCCTGTGACGAGCTTCGTCGCCTCGCCCATGCGGAAGGGGAAACGGCGTCTCGCGGTTGCCCACACTGGCAAGGTCCCCCGAAAGGTCGATGAGTTGGTGTGCAACGAGATGGACCACTTCGCCCTCACGCTGAATCTTGCCGCGAACGCTGAGCATAGAGGAGGAGAGCAGCACGCGGCGATACTTCTCGAAAACCTTGACCCAGACGACGACATTGGCAGAGCCGGTCTCGTCTTCCATCGTCAGGAACATCACGCCCTTGGCCGAGCCGGGCCGCTGACGGACAAGAACAAGGCCGGCCGCCTCCAGCCAGCGTCCGTCGCGCGCCTGCATCGCTTCCCTGCAGGTGACGATGGCGCGCCGGGCAAGGTCACTGCGCAGGAACGAGAGCGGATGGTTGCGCAGGGTGAGACCGACATGCCGTAATCCTCGACCACTTCCCGACCGGCCGTCATCGGCCGAAGCGACAAAGCGGGCTCATGGATTTCCGAGACTGTCTTCTGTTCGCGCGCCGAGGCGGCGGCAAAGAGGGGCAGGGGTTCGTCGCGCAACCCCTTGAGTGCCCATAGAGCTTCGCGGCGCGCGAGACCGAGGCTGGAACGGAAGGCATCCGCCTCGGCCAGTTGGACCAGAGCTGCCGACGGCATGCCAGCGCGATGCCAGAGATCGTCGATGGATGCGAAGGGCTCGTCAGTCCGGGCTGCTACGATCGCCGCCGCGTCCGCATTGGCTAGCCCTTTGACGAGGCGCAGGCCGAGGCGGACGGCGAAGCGTCCGTCCTCGCCAATCGGCTCCAGCGTGCAATCCCACCGGCTCGCATTGATGCAGACCGGCCGGATCTCAACCCCGTGGGCCTGGGCATCGCGCACGATCTGGGCCGGCAGGTAAAAGCCCATTGGCTGGGAATTGAGCAGCGCACAGCAGAAGACCTCGGGATGGTGGCATTTCATCCAGCTCGAGGCATAGGCGATGAGCGCGAAGCTGGCAGCATGGCTTTCGGGAAAGCCGTAGCTGCCAAAGCCTTCGAGCTGCTTGAAGGTGGTCGCGGCGAATTCCGGCGTATAGCCGTTGGCGATCATGCCGCCGATCAGCTTGTCGCGAAATCTGCTTACGCCGCCAGTGTGCTTGAAGGTCGCCATGGCGCGGCGCAGCTGGTCGGCCTCGCCGGCACTGAAGCCGGCGCAGACCATGGCGACCTGCATGGCCTGCTCCTGGAACAGAGGGACGCCCAAGGTCTTGCCGAGCACGCGCTCGAGCTCGGGGGTCGGGAACTCGACCGGCTCCTTGCCCTCCCGGCGGCGCAGATAGGGGTGGACCATGTCGCCCTGAATCGGACCGGGGCGGACGATGGCGACCTCGACCACCAGGTCATAGAAGGTGCGCGGCTTGATGCGGGGCAGCATCGACATCTGGGCGCGGCTCTCGATCTGGAAGACCCCGATCGTGTCCGCCTTGCGGATCATGGCGTAGGTCGCCGGATCTTCGGCCGGGATGGTGGCCAAGTCGAGGGTCATGCCCTTGTGCTCGGCCAGCAGATCGAAGCTGCGTTTCATACAGGTGAGCATGCCAAGCGCCAGGACGTCGACCTTCATGAATTTGAGAATGTCGATGTCGTCCTTGTCCCACTCGATGACCTGGCGATCGGCCATGCGGGCGGGCTCGATCGGCACCAAGTCGTCGAGCCGGTCATTGGTCAGAACGAAGCCGCCGGGATGCTGTGACAGATGCGGGGGCGTGCCCTCGAGCTGTTGCGCCAGTTCGAGCGTCAGCCGCAGCCTCCGATCGGCCACGTTGAAATTGAGCTCTCGAGCGCGCGTCTCGTCGATGCCTTCGCCGTGGCCCCAGACCTGGGGCGAGAGCAACTTGGTGACGTCCTCGGGCAGGCCGAGAGCCTTGCCAATGTCGCGGACCGCACCTTTGGTGTGATAGCGCACCACGGTCGAGCAGAGGGCACTGTGGTCGCGGCCATAGGTCTCATAGACCCACTGCATGACGATTTCGCGCCGCTCATGCTCGAAAACGACATCGATATCCGGGGGCTCGTTGCGCTCCTGCGAGACAAAGCGCTCGAAAAGGAGATTGTTGCGCTCGGGATCGATGCTGGTGATGCCAAGCACGTAGCACACGGCGGAGTTCGCTGCCGACCCTCTGCCCTGGCACAGGATGTCCCTGCTGCGCGCGAACTGCACGATGGCGTTCACGGTCAGGAAGTATGGGGCGTATTGCAGGATCTCGATCAGGCGCAGTTCATGCTTGATGACAGCCACCACCTTGTCGGGGACGCCCTCGGGATAGCGGCGCTCCGCGCCTTCCCAGGTGAGCTTTTCGAGCGCCTGCTGCGCCGTCAGCCCGGGCAGCATCTTTTCCTCGGGATACTGGTAGGCGAGTTCGTCGAGCGAGAAGCGGCACTGCCGGGCAATCTCGACCGTACGCGCAAGCGCCTCCGGATAGCGCGAAAACAGGCGTTCCATCTCCTCGGGCGGCTTGAGATAGCGGTCGGCGTGGCGCTCGCGCCGAAACCCCAACTCGTCGATGGTGATGTTGTGGCGAATGGCGGTCACTACGTCCTGGAGGATGCGCCGGCCGGGCTCGTGAAACAGAGCGTCGTTCGTCACCACCGTCGGCACCCTCATTTGGACGGCAAGGTTTGCGAGTTCGTGCAGCCGGACCTGGTCATTGGGTCGGCGACGCAAGGTGAGGGCCAGATAGGCGCGATCGCTGAAGGTCTCCCGCAGGCGACGCAGTTGCATCGCGCAGTTGTCGTCAGCCCGATCGGGAACGAGAACGGCGATCAGGCCCTCGGCATAGTCGGCCAGGTCGCTCCATTCGAGATGGCATTGGGCCTTGCCGCCGCGTTTCTTGCCGAGGGTCAGCAGCCGGCACAGACGCGAATAGGCGGCCCGATCGGTGGGATAGACGAGCAGGGACATGCCGTCGACGAGATCGAGGCGACAGCCGACGACGAGCCTGACGCCGGTGTCCTTGGCGGCCTGATGTGCCCGCACAATGCCGGCTAGAGAATTTCGGTCGACTACAGCCAAGGCCTCAATGCCGAGCGCCGCCGCCTGCGCGAACAGCTCAACGCAAGAGCTGGCGCCGCGCAGGAACGAGAAATGGCTGGTCACCTGCAATTCGGCATAGCGCGGGGTGGTCATGCGAAGACCCCGTGCAGGAACCATTTGTGCGAGCCGGTCTCGCGATCCTCGCCGTCACCGGCGCGGTAGATCCAGAAGCGCTCGCCGGACTCGTCCTCCACCTGGAAATAGTCGCGCACGGCGATTAGTTCGGCGTCGCGCTGCCACCATTCACCGAAAACGCGTTCGGGACCGTCTGCCCGCGCGACGCGATGCCGGATGCCGCGCCAACTGAACCAGACCGGCGGATGGTCGGGTAGCAGCGCCATGGTCTCAATGGGTTCGGGGTGGGTCAGCAGACGCGCCGGGCGAGGCCAGTCACTGGGCGAACTCGTCCCGTCGTCCGGCGCATTCGGTGCGATGCGGCGGACTGAGCGTTCGGGCACGTCACTCTCGACCGGGGCAAAGCGGTAGAGCCGCTGCTCGCCGATACGGTTGGCAAGCACGTCGATGAGATCGGTAATGTCGGGCTCCGGCTCCTCGACCAGTGAGGAGATGATCTGCTTGGCTCCGAAGGGCTCGGCGAGCGTTGCGGCCAGGGTCATCACCTCGATGCCGAAACCGGGATCGACGCTCTCGATCCGGTCGGTAAGGAGACGGGTCAGCCGTTTGACATCGCGCACTGGCACGGCGGTGCCGACGCGAATGGCCTCGATGCGGTTGTCGACACGATGAAACAGGAGGTCTAGCCGGCGTGGCCGAGCCCCTTGGCCTCGAGCGCTTCGCAAAGCGCCGCGACGAGCTTGCCGATATAGCGGGCTATGGTCTCGGCGGCGCCGATAGGCTCGCCGAAGGCCCGGCGAACCTCGATGAGTTCGGGAGAGCGGGCGGGCTCGAAGGGTTCGCTTCGCCGCCCCATGGCCTGGTCCAGGCGACGGCCGAGTTCGGGCCCGAAGCGCAGGGTGAGAGAGGCGCGCGCCTCGATACCGGAGGACGCCATGCGCGAGACGAGTCCCTCGAGCATGGCGTCCTCACCGCCATGCAGATGGTCGGTGCCCGTGGTGTCGATGATCAGGCCATCGGGCGGATCGGCGGCGACGATTGGCGCATAGCGCAGCGACCAGAGCGCCATTCTATCGAGTGCCGCGTTATCGCCGGCGGCATCCAGGTCGAAGCTCTGCACGTTGGGCACCAGCACCTGGGCCTTGCTCGCCGGCATGCCGACGCGCAGGCCGGCCGCGCGCGCCCCCGCATCGGTGGCCAGCACGAGCCGCCGGTTTCCCTGCCGGCCGAGCATGATGACCGGGGTTTCAACCGAGGGCGCGGATTGGCCCATGGCGCGCCGCAGGCGATCGGTCGGCCAGGTCGGAAAATAGAGCGAGACGACCCTTGTCATCGCAGGCTTCCACTTCAAAATCGGCGCTTTCTCCAGCCCGCACCCGGATCAGCTCGAGCTGCCAGCGAGCGCGGCCGATACCGGGGACCGGCAGGGGGCGGGAGGGGAGCGCGGTGACCCGCCAGCGGGTGACCGCAGCGGTTGGTTGTCCAAAATCGGTCGCCTCGGTCTGTCGGCGCCAACGGCGGATGGCGATGCCGATGGCGCCGGAGGTTTCGGCGGCAAGTTGCAGTCGGCGGGAGGCGGTCATTGAGAGCCGAGCCAGTTCGGCAACGACGGCCCCGAGCCCGCCATGGCGAAGCCCTTCCTCGAAACAGGCGAGCACGGAAGCTTCGTCGCCGGCCTCGACATAGACGACGCGGCCTGGGAGCAGACCGGCCTGGGCGAGGGCGGGCGCAAAGAGATCCTGCCGCGTAACGCACCACAGCACCTTGCCCTTGGTTCGAGCGGTAATGCCGGCGGCAAAAAGCGCCGCCGCGGCGCCATCGATCGCTCCGTTTCGGCCGCCGGCGATCTCGTGCAGCGCGCCGAGCGCCAGCCCGCCTCCCGGCAGGACCTTGTCGATGGCGGGAACGCCGAAGGGAAGCGACGCACGGTTACGCGTCGGCCCGCCCTCGAGGCGCGCGATTCGCTCGCGAAGCGCGGCGATAGCAGGGCTGGCGGCCGGCTGACCCATGGACGAACCACTCTCAAACTGTCTTCCCAACGAATTTCGGGGCTGATATGTTCCTTATTTGTTCTCTTGGGGCTGATGAGTCGATCGGGGTCGTTGCGTCGCTTCGAAAGTTGGATCGCAGACTGCACTCCATCGCGTTGCGGTCTATTTTCATATGCGGCAGGCGATGCGGGAAAGGGCGTTATGGGCGAGCGAATTGACAACGGCCAAGAAGCTGATGCGCCGAAGGCGAAAGGCATGGCCATTCTTCGCAAGATCATCCATGTCGATATGGATGCCTTCTTCGCCTCGGTCGAGCAGCGCGACAAACCGGACCTGCGTGGCAAGCCTGTGGCGGTTGGTGGCTCGGCGGCGCGGGGGGGCGTGGCCGCCGCCAGCTATGAGGCCAGAAAGTTCGGGGTGCGATCGGCCATGCCCTCGATCACCGCGAAGCGCAAATGTCCCGAACTGATCTTCGTGCCGCCGCGGTTTGACGCCTACCGGGCCGTCTCACAGCAGATACACGCGATCTTCGCCGAGCACACGCCACTGATCGAGCCGCTTTCGCTCGACGAAGCCTATCTGGACGTCACCGACAATCTTCAGGGCATCCCGGTCGCCACGACGATCGCGGAGATGATCCGCACGAAGATCAAGTCCGAGACCGGTCTGACAGCGTCAGCCGGCGTCAGCTACAACAAGTTCCTGGCCAAGCTCGCCTCTGGCCAGAACAAGCCAGATGGGCTGTTCGTCATCACTCCGAAAATGGGGCCGGCTTTTGTCGAGGCATTGCCCGTGCGGAAGTTTCATGGCGTTGGCCCGGCGACCGCCGACAAGATGGCCCGGCTCGGCATCGAGACAGGCGCTGACCTGCGTGCGCAGAGCCTGGTGTTCCTGGAGGAGAAGTTCGGGAAGGCAGGCCCGTACTATTACTGGATAGCCCGCGGCATCGACGAGCGTCCGGTGCGGGCCGATCGCGAGCGCAAGTCGGTGGGGGCCGAGGACACCTTCGTGAACGATTTGTTTGACCTCGAAAGTGCTCGCAGGGAACTGGCGCCATTGGTCCGAAAGGTCTGGCGCTATTGTGCGGAGCGATCGATCCATGGCCGGACCGTGACGCTCAAGGTGAAGTTCGCCGACTTTCAGCAGATCACACGCAGCCGAACGATCGGTGGCGTCATCGAGACGGAGACGGACCTGGCGACCGTCAGCGGCACACTCCTCGAACAGGTGTTTCCCGTCACCAAGGGGATACGCCTGCTTGGGGTGACGCTTTCGAACTTGAGCGGAACGCGAGCAGAGGCAGACGGCCAGATGTCGCTGACCATCTAGGACTGGCTGCTGTTACCGGACTGCTTTTCGGATCCGCTCGGTCAGGGTTTGTTCGACGTCGAAATAGCCTTCCCACGCGTCGTCGGACTGCCGAGCTCGCGCAGCGGACGCGTAGACGTCAAAGGCGCTGGCGCTTTTGAAGGCCGGCAATTCATCCCAGGTGACGGGTACGGCACAGGACGCTCCAGACCGGGCTCGGGTCGACCAGGGACATATTGCCGTGGCACCCTGGCCATTGCGCAGATAATCGAGGAACATACGGCCCTTGCGCCTCGCCTTGCTCATGTTCGCGACGAAGCGGGCCGGATCCGTGCGGGCCAGCAATTCGGCGAAGTCCTGGCAGAAGCTCTTGACCTCTTCCCAGTCGGCTTCGGGAACGAGTGGAACGACCACGTGAACGCCTTTGCCTCCGGACAGCAGCGGCCAGGATTGAAGGCCGAGCGCTTCCAGAACGCCCCGGATGTCGAGGGCTGCCTGCTTGACGTCGTTGAAACCAAGGCCCTCGTCGGGATCGATATCGAAGATCATGCGATGCGGCAGTTTCGGCTGCTGGCGCAGGCTGCCCCACACGTGGAATTCCAGCACGTTCATTTGGACGCCGGCGATCAGCCCCGCCAGATCGTCGACCCAAAGGATGCGTCTTTCCTTGCCGGACATCTTCTCCAAATGGCCGTCGTGGATGGCCTTGGGCATGCCTGGCAGCTTGTGCTTCTGAAAAAAGGTCTGCCGCAGATCGCCATCAGTGTCGCGCACCAGTGACAGCGGCCGATCCTGGATATGCGGCAACATCTTCTCAACGACCGCGGCGTAGTAGGCGGCGAGCGTAGCCTTTGTAACCTTGGTGCCGGGATACCTAACCTTGTCCGGATGCGTCAGCTTGACGCCGACCGCGACGGCGACCTCCTTGCCGATCGCCGGATCGAGATTGGCGGCGCCAGGCGTCGCCGGTGTCTTCGGCATTTCCATCGCCACCTGATCGGCTCGCTTGTCTTCGCGCATGCCCTGAAAGCTTGGATGTCGCAGGCTGCCATCTGGTGTGACCTCCGAATACGCAACCTCGGCAACAAGCTCGGGCTTGACCCATCTGGCTCGGCGCGCGATGTCCCGCGGTACGGAGGCGAAGGCCGGCTTATCGAGGCGACGCTTCTCAAGTTGCTCGAGGATGTTCTTGCGCATCGGCTGGGTGAAGCCAGTGCCGACGCGGCCACGATAGATCAGCTTGCCGTTCTCATAGGTACCCAAGATCAGCGATGCCATGCCGCGTCCGGTGTCGCTTGGGCGGTAACCGCCGACCACGAACTCCTGTCGTCTTGTGCACTTGATCTTGAGCCAGGTGGGGGCGCGGTCGCCGACATACCGGCTGTCCGCGCGCTTGGCGATGACACCTTCGTGGCCGCCGGCGCACATGGTGTCGAAGACTTTCTTCCCATTGTCGGCGATATGACTGGAGAATTGCAGGCTGTCGCCGGGCTCCCGCTTGCCCAGAAGGACCTCAAGTCTTTCCTTGCGGTCGAGGAGTGGACGGTTCGACAGATCGTCGCCGTTCAATTCGAGCAGATCGAAGGCATAGAACTTGAGCGGCATGCCCGCGGCGATGCCGGTTTTCAGCATGGAGAAATTGCTGCGACCCTGGCTGTCGATGGCCACGATCTCGCCATCGATAAGCGCGGAGCCCTTGGTCAGCGACCTCAGCGGCGGCACGATCACCTTGAACTGGCGGGTCCAGTCGTGGCCGTTGCGGGTATAGACCACGACCTCCGAGCCGGAGATCGCGGCCTGCGCGCGATAGCCATCGAACTTCATTTCGAAGAGCCAGTCGGCGCCCACCGGTATGTCGTCTGTCAGCGTGCAGAGCTGGAATGGGCGAAACTTGGGAAGCGCGTATGGAGGGATAGATTCCGAGTCCTTGCGCCGTGCGCGCTTCTTGCTGAGAGCGGCCTCTACGGCCGACATAGGGAACTCGCATACATTGTGCGATTCAATACTCTGACCTGAGATTCAGTTCCACTCCGCGCGTCTATCGATTGAACCGGAAGAGCCCGACCGCGTTGTTGGGAACTGCACGCAACCCCTTGGAGGAAGAAATGGCCACTACTCAAACAACTCGCGGACGTAGCCAGGACCGCGCGAAAGTCGCTGGTGGGCAGGATCATGAGGTGAAATACGAGGCGGGCAAGACTGGGGCCACCAAGGCTGGTGTCAAGTCGGCTGTGAAATCGGTCGGCAACAGTCGCAAGAAGGTCGAGGAAAAACTGGGCAAGAAGTGAGCCTCGGCCGCGAGGACAGATGGTCCGCATCGCCACCTTCAATGTGAACGGCGTCAATGGCCGGCTGCCCGTGCTCCTCAAATGGCTCAGGGCAAGGGACTACGACATCGTCTGCCTGCAGGAACTGAAAACGTCGGACGAGAAGTTTCCAGCCGACGCGATCCGCGAGGCGGGATACGGCGCGGTCTGGCATGGCCAGAAATCCTACAATGGAGTGGCCATTCTATCTCGGGGAATGGACCCGGTGGAACGCCGGCGCGGTCTGCCGGGCGATCCTGATGATACGCACAGCCGCTACATCGAGGCCGACGTGGACGGGCTTGTTGTCGGCTGCCTTTACCTGCCGAATGGGAATCCAGCGCCTGGTCCCAAGTTCGACTATAAGCTACGCTGGTTCGACCGTCTGATCAGCCACGGCCAAGTCCTGCTCAAAGAGGGAGCACCAACTGTGCTGTGCGGAGACTACAATGTCGTTCCAACCCCAATTGACGCTGTGGTGCCGCGACGATGGCTAGGCGATGCGGTTTACTTCCCCGAGAGCCGGCGAGCCTATGCCGAGATGCTTGAGAATGGGTGGATCGATGCGGTTCGACGCATTCATCCGGAGAAGGGCGTCTACACCTACTGGAATTTCTCCTACGGCGGTGGCTACGATAGGAGCTCTGGCTTCCGAATGGACCATCTGCTCATTAATCCCTCAGTTTCCGACAGGCTCCGCAACTCCGGTGTGGATGTCGAGTTGCGTGGTGAGGAAAAGCCGAGTGACCATGCGCCGGCTTGGATCGAACTTATCTAGCCCACGAGGCTGCGCGGGGTGCAAATAGCGCATTCCAGGCACCCCGAAGCTAACACCGGCTGAACTCATTAGTTGTTGTATGCTTGCACACGCCCAGGCAGGCATGAGGCCGCTTCATTGACAACGAGCGAAAGTAAAGAACTCCATTTCGACGATGTGGATAACAGACTCTACGGTAAGCTGCATGCTGCACGCCACGACTTGGCTGCTGCTCACAGCTACGGGCTGTTTATCTTAAAGAAGGGGTGGAATGGTCACCCGTATGGGCGCGCGTTCGGAGGGAGCAGGGGGTGGCCACAATTTCCCAAGGAGCTTCTGGATACCTACGACACAGCAGAAGCTGCGCTGCACATGAATGTCATTCGCCTGCGTCACCAAGTTTACGCTCATTCTGACTCCCAGAGCTACTATGTTCGACCCTGGCGATCCGACTACCATAGCGATATCGAGCAGGTGCCGATCTTGGAGTTCGATGCGGCGAGTACCCAAACGCTGGTTACGATGTCCCAGAAGATGATGGCGGCCATTGGCACGGCGATGCATCAGATAAAGGCTCGGTATCCTTAGATCGGTCACTGCGATGCAACCCCACGTCCGACATCCTTGCTGTCGACCCCAGTTGTAATCCTGCACCGATCCATCTGATTCGCGGCTCATTTCGCCTGTCGCCTTCCATGGCGAGATACTGGTATAGAATTTCTATTCGCGGGTTGGGGGGAGGGAGCGTGTTCTTTACAGTATTGCCTGTCGGCGGGCGGCCGCCGAGCAAGGCTCGATCGCGAGCATTTCTAATCAGCGACAACTGGGACGATTGGTTCGCATTCTCGACCATGTATTTCCTGACCTACATCGATGCCGATGGTGAGAGTCGGGACATCGGGTCCGTGAAAATCGGCCAAGTCGGGATGGAGAAACCTCAGCGGCGTCCCGACATTCCAGAGCGCTTCGAGGCCTTGGAGGAGCAATTTTTCTCTTTGGGCCAGGACGATACCTATTATGCCGCGCTGAACGAAATCGGGCCCGAGCTACGCGACCGAATCCTCGAAGGCCTCAGGGACCTCGCTTTCGATTCGGATCTTTTTGAGCGCGCGCTGCAGGAGCGTGTCACGGGACTATCGCTGCTTCGTTCCGTGTCGACGCAGGCGGTGCGTGGGCAGTACCGCCGCATGGCACGTGGTGGGGCTCGCGTCACACCCTTCGAATTCTCATACAGGATGCCTCGCGATCGCAGGTCGATTACGCAGCGGGTGGAATTGACGTTTGGGGTGTTTCCCGAAGTTCAGCCACCGACCAACATCCATGTCATCACGGGGCGGAACGGTGTGGGCAAGACCTACCTGCTAAACTCGATGACAGAAGCGTTCTTGGATGACAACGATCGCGCAAAGGGGCGCTTCGTCGTCAGTCACGACGACGAAGACGCCGGCTCATTTACAGGGCTCGTGTCGGTCAGCTTCAGCGCGTTTGACGATTTCACTCCAATCAGCGTTCCGAGGGACAAGTCCTCTGGTCCGCAATACTCAACCCACTCCCCTGTCGTGTTGCAGGAGGTGCCAATGAGTTGCGTCTGGAAGATTCGACGCAACGGACGCACTGTCGTCGCCGAACGTCCAGAAATTGAGACCTTTGGTGAGAACGTGGAAATTCTGACCCGCGAGGTCTTCGGCTTGGAGGTAACAGGGTCCGGCTTCCATAGGATGCTGCGAGATCAGGTGGCGGCGGGTGGCGACTTCGATGAGATCGTCGAACACTTCGTCGGTCAACTTGGCCTCGAAGGCCAGGCGATCGTTCGAGGCCTTATCGCTGCACGCGACGCGAATGGCGATGACTGATGTGGAAATTGCCAAAGCCCGAACAAACGGCCGAAGATGTGTTCACCACGACGATCAGCAAGGTGGCAAATGAGGACCTCAAACAGCGCCTTGTGAGCGTAACCGCTGCAATCGTTGGCGCCTCGATCGAGTTCGATGACGCGGCCTCCAACAATGAGATCCACACCATTGCACCGAGTGCGAACATCGACGGTATTGTAACAGTCAAGGAAATGTCGAGGGTCTACACTGGCAGATTGGCCGCGAAGGGGGCCCCTGGCCGGACCGTCTATGATGAACTAATGGCCGCTCCGAAGCACGGCCGATGCCCGCTCTGTGGCCAACACGTGGTCTCAACCCTCGATCACTATTTACCGAAAACTCAGTTTCCTGCGCTCGCGGTAGCCCCGTGGAACCTGATTCCGGCCTGTCATGACTGTAACAAGGCCAAGTCGGATGTCCGGCCATTGACGGCGAGCGAAGAGACTATCCATCCCTACTATGACGATATCGAAGGCGAGCCCTGGCTTGTCGCTGAAGTCGTCGAAGGTACGCCTGCGGCTCTGCGGTTCCTCGTTTCCCCACCAGCCGGCTGGAGCGAAATCTTGACCTCCCGGGTCCAGCGCCAGTTTAAGATGCTCAATCTGGCGAGCCGATATGCGGCAAAGGCCGCACAGGAACTTACCGAACTAAGCGATCTGATGAACACAAACTATGCAGATGGCGGCGCGGACGATGTGCGCTCACTTCTGCAGAGCACGGCGAACAGCTGTCGGCTGGTAAATGTGAATGGTTGGCGGACGGCCTCCTACCAGGCGTTGGCCGACAGTGACTGGTATTGCCGAGGCGGCTTCGCGGCGGGTGTAGCATGAGGAGGATTATAAACGGGGTCGTGTACGATACCGAAACCTCCGAGCGATTAGCCCGAGGCGACCACGGCGACGACAGGTCGGATGCCTCCTGGACGCTTTACCGGACACCAAGCGGCGTGTTCTTTGAGCTGCTGGCAGGTCATGATGGTGTGTTGGAGGGGTTCTTCCCCCTGACGGACCTGGAGGCGCGAAAGTTCCTAGAGCGCCATGCCAATGATCGGGTCGAGCAGTATTTCGGGCCCGCTCGCGAGGCGACGCGCTCGCTGTTTTCGCGCCGGACGATTATTGCGGCGGCTGACGTTCTGGAGAACCTGACGCAGGCTGAAATCAGTGCGCTGCTCACCGACTTTGGGCCCAGCGTTTACGAGAATATCGGAGGTGGTAGCGCAAAAGCACGGATGGTTGAACTGAAGCAGTTCATCGATAGAAATCCGAGACATCCCGTTGACGATGGACTACTTGAAAACGCGCTGGTTGAACGCGCGGCTGCGCGTCTTCCCGCCGTCAAGCCAGTATATGAATGGTCGAAGCCGACCGTTGAGAAGCCCGAGTTTCAAAGGCTCCGCTACGGACTGGAGCAAGACGGGTTCACAGTATCGGATGGCATTCTCCGGCGCAGCCTTCCCACGGACATTGGGCTCCCGCAAACCGATTCCGAGTTGCTGTTGCTTCTAAAGCAGCATCGGTTTGAGGTGTCGCGTGGTCACCTTGTTCAGGCACGGGATGCTCACGCCCGGGGAAATTGGGCGTCCGCAAACGCTGCTGTCGAATTGTGTAAGTTCGTTTGTGCTTGGGGGCCAAACGGGAAGCGATGCATACCCAAACTGAAGCAACCGCTGTCCTGTGCCGGTTTTGCGTACGGCGTCCGCCACAGCCGGCCAAACGAAGTGCGCCTTGGGCGCCGCAAAGGCGCTGACGGAAATGATGTAGTCAAAAGAATGCATGCCGCGACAGCGACTACATTGTTGTAGCCTTTTCAACAGCGTAGGAATCCGACGGTATTTGGAACGGTATTATCGAACTCATTGATAGAAATTATATAATAAATTCAATTCGTTGATGCTCCAGTTGATCATCGAGTGGGAGTAGGAGAACGGCGACAATAGCGTAATTTCGGCGGCGATTTTCGCTGCCGTGCGAGTTGCCTTCCTGTCCATATCTGACTCCTATTCGACTGAGAATCTCCATCTCCGATCTGGCAGACGCGATCTGCGCCCACGTCCCGGATCGAGTAAAGTGCTTTCGAATGGCGAGAGCGCTATGGCGTAGAACGGCGTGCATAAAGGCGTGTCCGCTTTGCGCCTCATTCAAGCCCATGCGCACCGCATTGATCTCCGCCGAAAGCGGTCATTCCATTCGCGGGCGGAGATCGACAGTTCCGCACTCCATTTGAGATGTACAGCTGGACAGTGAATGCGCATCAACCTTCGTCGGTCATGGGAAGGGGGGCGCCCTGCGCAATCAATCCGCTGTCTCTGAGGTCGGTCCACAAACTGGATGGGATATCCTCGCCCAGGTAGGCCAGGTTCTGCTTGAGCTCGTCCGCCGACCGGGCGCCGGGAATGACGCTCGACACCAACGGATGGCCGAGTGGGAACTGCAGCGCCGCCGCCGGCAATGAAACCTTGTGGCGGGCGCAGACCGCCTCGATGCGGCGCACGCGCTCCAGCACCGGTTCGGGCGCCGGCCGGGTGTTGAAGGTCGCGCCCTTGACCGCGCCCGTCGCAAGGATGCCCGAATTATACGGTCCACCGATGATGATCCTGGTGCCGCGCTGCTCGCAGAGCGGCAGCAAAGTCGCCAACGGCTCCTGCTCGAGCAGCGTGTAGCGGCCGGCGAGCAGGAAATAGTCGAATTCCCCTGCGACGACGAAATCGGACAGCATCTGCCATTGGTTGATGCCGACGCCGACCGCCTTGATGACGCCCTGCGATCGTAGCTCGTCGAGAGCCGGATAAGCGCCGTCCATGGCTTCGCGAAAACGGCTCCTCGCATAAGGATCTTCGCCGGGGCCGAAATGGATCGCCTCGTCCGGATCGTGGATCGAGACCATGTCGACATAGTCGGTACCGAGCCGCTTCAGCGTGCCTTCGAGCGAACGCATCACGGCGTCGCGCGAATAGTCGAACTCGGCGCGGAAGGAACCGGGCTGGTCCCACAGCGCCGGCTTGAGCTCCTCCCGCGGGATCGGCACCAGATCGTAGCCGATCTTGGATGAAATGACGATGTCCGCGCGGGGCAGAGATTGGATGGCGAGGCCAAGCCTGGTTTCGCTGACGCCGAAGCCGTAGACGGGCGCGGTGTCGAAATAGCGGATGCCGTTCCGATATGCCGCGTGCACGGTCTCGACCGCCGCGTCGGTGTGGACGGCGCGATACATGTTGCCCAGCCCGGTGCCGCCGAGTCCGATCGTCGTCACCTTGAGCCCATTCTTCGCGACGGGCCTGAACTCGATTTCAGCCATTTTTCTTCCCTTGCTCTCGATCCTGCTGGCCAAGCTCCAACTCCGCATCGCGACCGGCCGCGACAGGTCCGCCGTCGATGCGGGGTCGAAAGGCCATTGACACCTAAGTTGTCATATAACAATGTAACCAGATGACACACAAGCGGGCAACGCCTGCAAATGAAAGGGAGGAACAGATGGACGACGAAACGAAGAATGAGATGGCCATGAGCCGGCGCGGCGCGTTCGCGCTGGCCGGCAAGCTCGGCCTCGGCGCTGCCGGGCTGGCGACAGGGCTGACGGGCGGAAGCTTGGCCGGCATCAGCGCGGCAAGAGCAGCCGATTCATCGGCCGGCTTGCCGAAGAAGCCGTATAAATTCCATTTCGTCTGCCATGTGACGCTGGACCAGTTCTTCACGCCGACTGTCTACGGCATCCAGGACGCCTGCGCCGCCTTCGGTTGCAGCTACCAGTGGACGGGTTCGCAGAAGAACGTCGTCTCCGAAATGGTCAGCGCCATGCAGACGGCGATCGCGCAGAAGTCGGACGGCATCGCGGTGTGCCTGGTCGATCCGACGGCTTTCGACGCCGCCACCGAAATGGCGGCTCGGGCCGGCATCCCGGTCGTCGCCTTCAATGCCGACGTGCCGGTCGGCAGCCCCAACAAGCGGCTCTCCTATGTCGGCCAGCCGCTCTACCAGTCGGGCTACAACTCGGCGCTGAAATGGCTGAAGCTGATCCCCAAGGGCGGCCACGTCATGCTGTCGATCGGCGTGCCTGGCTCGCTCAACACGCAGCCGCGCCTCGACGGCTACATCCAGGCGATCAAGGACTCTAACAGCGGCGTCACTTACGATGTCGTCAACACCGGCCCGGATCCGGCAACGGAAATCTCGCGCGTCGAGAGCTATTATCTCAGCCACAAGAACGTGAACGGCATGTTCGGCACCGGCGGCTCCGACACCTATGCCTGCGGCTTCATCTCCAACAAATATGGGCTGGTCAAGAACGGCGGCGCGGTCGCCGGCTTCGACCTGTTTCCGCAGACGCTGGACTTCATCAAATCCGGCGACGTCAACTTCACCACGGACCAGCAGGCCTATCTGCAGGGCTTCCTGCCGGTGCAGCAGATGTATCTCTACAAGCTCTCCGGCGGTCTCGTCGGCCCGGCCAACAGCGACACCAGCCAGGCCTATGTGACCAAGGACAATGTCGACGCCTATGTCGGCAAGACGCGCTTCGAGGGCCGCAGCGACGCCGAGCCGACCTGAGCCCTGACGGCTTCCCTGCCACCGCCCTCGCCATCTCATCTCGCGATGGGCGGCGACGGCGTCGGCCGCGGATGCATAGCCCGTTGAACTTGCCTCGCATCGAACCAGGAAGACAAGCTTGCCGCCCACCGCAATACAGCCAGCGAAGAAGAACGCCGTTGGCGTCAAGGTTCCCCGGACAATGCGGGAGCAACTGCTCATCCTCTTGTCGCGCTACCGCGAGGCCAGCATCGCCGTCGTCGCCATCGTGCTGGTGATCTATTTCCAGCTCGGCAGCGACGGAGATTTCCTGTCGCCCTCGTTCATGAGCGTGGTGCTGCGCGACACCGGCCGGCTGGGCTTGATCGCCGCGGCCGAAGTCATGCTGATGATCACCGGCGAGATCGACCTGTCGCTCAGCGCCATCTTCTCCATCGCTCCCTATGTCATGGCGCTGCTGTCGGTGACCTACGGCGTGCCTTTGGCCGTCGGTGCGGTGATCGGCGTGCTGATCGGCATCCTCGTCGGCGCCATCAACGGCATCATCACCGTGCGCTTCAAGGTGCCCTCGTTGATCACCACGGTCGGCACGCTGTTCTTCCTGCAAGGCATCGTGGTGTCGATCTACAACAGCCAGCCGATCGTGGCGCCGGTCGAGCAGCCTTTCAACGCGATCTTCGGCCAGAGCCTCTACCAGCCGACGGATGCGCTTTCGTCCTGGCACGGCGTCACCGCTTTCACTCCGTTCCTGTGGGCGCTGCTGGTCGTGCTGGTGCTGGCCCTGGTGCTCAACCGCACCACCTTCGGCCTGCACACGATTGCGACCGGAAGCAATATCATCGGCGCGCGCGAGATCGGCGTGCGCACCGATCGCATGAAGACGTACAATTTCATGATCGCCGGCGGCTGCGCCGCCTTTGCCGGCATCATCAACACGGCGCAATTCACTTCGGCCGACCCGCAGGCCGGCAGTCCGTTCCTGACGTTGCAGGCGATCGCCGCGGCGGTCATCGGTGGCACGTCGCTGCTCGGCGGCTCGGGCACGGTGATCGGCGCGCTGATCGGCGCTTTTGTCGTCGCCTCGCTCAACAACGGTCTGGTGATGATCGGCGCGCAGGCGACCGTCTCCGACATCTATCTGGGTGCTGCCATCATCGCCGCCATGATCCTTTCGATCCAGGTCGACCGGCTGCGCACACGGAGGCGCGTATGAACACGCAAACTATTCCGCCGCTGGCGCCCGATGCGCCTGTCGTGCTGGAGATGACCAACATCTCCAAGAGTTTTGGCGCCGTCACCGCGCTGGTCGACGTCTCGATCAGGCTGCGCCAGGGCGAGGTGCTGGCCCTGGTCGGCGACAACGGCGCCGGTAAATCGACGCTGATCAAGATCTTGTCCGGCTTCCACCAGCCCGACACAGGCACGATCGTCTCGCAGGGCAAGGAAATGCGTTTCGCCTCGCCACGCGACGCCCGCGCGCAAGGCATCGAGACCGTCTACCAGGATCTGGCGCTGATCGGCGACCTCAGCGTCTACCACAACATGTTCCTGGGACGCGAGTACCACAACCGGGTGCTGGGGCTGAGCCTGCTCGACAACGGGAAGATGCGCGAGCAGGCGCAGCTTTATCTCGACACGCTGGGCATCTCGATCCCCTCGGTCAACAGCACTGTCGACCTTCTGTCCGGCGGCCAGCGCCAGTGCATCGCGGTCGCCCGCTCGATCTATTCGTCGCCAAAAATCCTGGTGCTCGACGAACCGCTGGCCGCGCTCGGCGTGCGCGAGAGCGCGCATGTGCTCGGCCTGATCCAGAACCTGCGCCAGCAGCGCCAGGTCTCGGTGATCCTGATCGTGCACAACTACAACCAGATCTTCGAGGTCTGCGACCGCATCAACTTTCTGCATTCGGGCGAGATCGCGCTCGACGCCTCGACGGCCGACACCAGCGAGGAGGAACTGATCCGCATCGTCAAGTCGGGCCTCGGCCGCAAGGCGATCGATGCCGCCGCGGCGCAAGTGCGGCCGGGCTTCGTATGAGCCGCCGACAAGGCACCGCTAGAACAATCCCAGCCGGCTCGACCCCACCCACCGGCCCTCGCATGGAGCACTCGCTTTGACCTTCTCTCCGACCGAACTGATGAAATCCCTTGGCCGCGGACTGCTGTCGTTCCCGCTAACTTTTTTCGACAAGAACGGCGCCTTCAACGAAGACGGCTACCGCGCCCATGTCGCAGCCCAGGGCGCTGCCGGAGCGAGCGGGCTTTTCGCCGCCGGCGGGACCGGCGAGTTCTTCTCGCTGACGCTCGAGGAGTACGAACGCGTCGTGCGCTCGGCCTCGCACGAAGTTCCCAAGACCCTACCGCTGCTCGCCGGCGTCGGCTATGGCACGCATATGGCGGTGGAGTTCGCCAAGGCGGCCGAGGCCAATGGCGCCGACGGCCTTTTGGTGCTGCCGCCCTATCTGGTCAAGTCCGAGCAGGAGGGCCTGCGCCGCCATCTCACCGCCATCTGCCGTTCGGTGGGTATCGGCGTCATCGCCTACAATCGGGACAATGCCATTCTGACGCCCGAGACGCTGGAGCGTGTGGCGCAGGATTGCCCTAACTTGATCGGCTTCAAGGACGGTGTCGGCGACATCGAGCTGCTCACCGCCACGCGCTATCGCATGGGCGATCGGCTGGTCTTCATCGGTGGCATGCCGACGGCGGAGGTCCATGCCAGCGCGGCGGCCGCGATCGGCATGACAACCTATTCGTCGGCCATCTACAACTTTGCGCCCGAGGTCGCGCTGCGTTTCTTCAGCGCCCTGCGGGCCGGCCGCAAGGCCGAGGTCGACGATCTCATCCGCTCGTTCTTCCTGCCCTATCTCGCCATCCGCAACCGGCGCGCCGGCTATGCGGTGTCGATCGTCAAGGCTGGCGCGCGCATTGCCGGCATCGACTGCGGACCGGTCCGCTCGCCGCTGCTCGATCTGACGGCGGATGAGGAACGCCAGCTCGCCGCCCTTATGCAGGTCTGCAAGATGCCGGTGGCCGAGATGGCTTAGGTCCGATGGATCCTGTGTTACCGCCTTGCCGGACCGTCGACCATGCGGCGATAGCGCTCGCGGCCCGCTTCCAGATGCTCGCGCAAGGTGAAGCGGGCGGCTTCGACATTCTGCCGCTCGATGGCCTGATAGATGCGGCGGTGCTCCGTCTGGACCTGCTCCAGATACAGCCGCCGCTGCTCCGGCGTTTCGTCGCGCGGGCGCATCAGCTGGCGCGGAATGATGACGGGTCCGAGGAAATGCATGAAGCGTTCGAAATAGGGGTTGCCGGTGGCGGACGCGATCGCCCGGTGGAAGGCGAAATCCGGCTCGATGGCGCTCTCGCCCGCCGCGATCGAGGCGTCGATGGCATCGAGGCAGTCGCGCATGCGGGCAAGATCGTCGTCGCTGCGCTTCTCGGCGGCGATGCCGGCGGCTTCCTGTTCCACCGCCAGCCGAAGCTGCAGCACGTTCTGCACTTCGGTCAGCGAGGTGAGCTCGTCGGAGATGATGCGGAAGGTGGTGGCGGCCTGATGATCGGCGACGAACACGCCCGCCCCCTGGCGGCTGACAACAAGCCCTTCCGAGCGCAGCGAGGCCATGGCTTCGCGGATCACCGTGCGGCTCACGCCGAATTGCGCGATCAACTCCTGCTCGGTCGGCAGTTTTTCGCCGCTCGTCAAGTGACCGGCACGTATTTCGCGCGCAAACCAGTCCGCAACCTGCGCAGTGCGGCTGATCTGCGGGGGAAGGCCAAAGGAACGTTTCATCGTCGTCAAGCAATAAACGAACCGCATTTGCTGGCAAGTCATAATTTGTCTGGTGATATGATGAGATTTTCAACGGCCGTGCCGAAGGCAATCTGCGCGGTCCTTGGCCGGTGCGCACGAACATCGGAGCGGTGGCTAAGAAAGGGCTGGGGCTGATGGTACCCACCAAACCTGTGTTGTTGACCGGGGCATCCGGCACGATCGGACGGCTGCTCTCGGGCAGGCTGGCGGCGTTGGGCTGGACCTTGCGGCTCACCGATGTCGTGCCCTTGCCGATCCGGTTGCCGGACAGGGCAAGCTTCACCCCGGCCGATCTCGAGGACCAGAAGACGGTGGATGAACTGGCCGAGGGCTGCGGGCTGATCCTGCATTTCGGCGGCATCTCTACCGAGCAATCCTTCGAGACCGTGCTCGGCCCGAATTTCCGCGGCGCCTACCACATCTACGAAGCGGCACGCCGGGAGAAAGCGCGTGTCGTGTTTCCGTCCTCCGTTCATGCGGTCGGCCTCTACGAACGCACGCAGATCCTCGACCAGGATTGCCTCTTGCGGCCCGACGGCTATTACGGCCTGTCAAAGGCTTATGGCGAGATGCTGGCGCGGCTCTATTTCGACAAGCATGCCGTCGAAAGCGTGCTGATCCGCATCGGTTCCGTGCTGCCGGAGGTGCCCGACGAGCGGATCCTCTCTACCTGGATATCGCATGACGATTTCGTGCGCCTGATCGAGCGCTGCGCGGCGGCGGAGCGCGTCGATTGCTCGGTTATCTGGGGCCAGTCCAACAATAGCCGTGGCTTCTGGCGAAAGGATGCAAGGCTGAAGATCGGCTGGACGCCGCTCGACAGTTCCGACGGCCAGGCCGAACGTGTGCGCGGCAAGGTGACCGACAACCCGGTCGTCGAGCGCTACCAGGGCGGCAAGTTCATCGTCGTCGACTACAGCCGCGCCGACTTCCCGCCGCGCGAGATGTTCGAGAGCGAGTGAGCTATGCCGCTGTGGTCTTGCCGGTGATCATATCCGCCGCCTTCTCGGCGATCATGATCACCGCTGCGTTGGTGTTGGAAGAGACGATGCGCGGCATCACAGAGCTGTCGCAGACGCGCAGGCCGGCAAGACCGCGCACACGAAGCTCGGGATCGACGACGCTGTCGGCATCGCCGCCCATGCGGCAGGTGCCGACCGGATGATAGGCGCTGCGGCCATGCTGGCGGGCAAAGGCTTCGAGCGCCGCGCGGCCCTTCGTCGCCGCTCCCGGCAGATGCTCGCGGCTGACGTATCTGGCGAAGGCCGGCTGGGAGAGAATCTCGCGGCTGATCTCGATGCCGTCGATGGCGCGTTCGAGGTCGTAGCGCTCGGCGAAAGGATTGGGGTCGATAATCGGCGCATCGCGCAGGTCCGCCGAGCGCAGCGCCACACTGCCACGCGAACGCGGTCGCACATGGTAGGAATTCAGCGTGCAGCCATTGCCGCCAGGAACCGAGCCGATGCCTTCCTCGACGCCGGCGCCGGGCAGGAAATGGAACTGGATGTCGGGCGTCCTCTCGGCGCGATCGCCCCACCAGAAACCGCCAGCCTCGACGATGTTGGAGGCAACCGGTCCCTTGCCGAACAGCGCGTATTCGAGACCGGCAAGGGCCTGCCAGCGCTTCTTCTTGTAGCGGTCGATGCCATGTGGGCCGTTGAGTTCGGCGACGACGTCGACATCCATGTGGTCGTGCAGGTTCTGGCCGACGTTTTTCAGATCATGCACCACCTTGATGCCGTGCCGCGCAAGATGCGCGGCCGGGCCGATGCCGGACAGCATCAGGAGTTTCGGCGAGCCGATGGCGCCGGACGTGACGATCACCTCGCGTTCGGCACGTATCAGCTCGGGGCGACCATTGACGATGATCTCGACGCCGACGGCGCGGCCGTTCTCGACGACGACGCGGCTGACCGTGGCGTCGGTCCGCAAGCTCAGGTTCGGGCGCGCCAGGGCGGGCTTGAGATAGGCGACCGCCGTGCTCGAGCGCCTGCCGTTGCGCGTGGTCGTCTGGTAGAAGCCGGCGCCTTCCTGCTCGCCGGCATTGAAGTCGGCTCGGAAGGGCAGGCCAGCCTGCTGCGCCGCCTTGACGAAGATCCTGGTCAGCGGATGCGGCGCGCCGCTGGAGACGCCGAGCGGACCCTCAATGCCGTGCTGCGGGCCGGCAAAGGTGTCGTTGCCCTCGGACCTGACGAAATAGGGCAGCACATCGGCGTAGTTCCATCCGGCGCAGCCGAAGTCGGCCGCCCAGCCGTCATAGTCCTGCGGGCAGCCTCGCGTGAACACCTGGGCATTAATGGACGAGCCGCCGCCCAGCACCCGTGCCTGCGGGTAGACCATGACGCGGCCATCGATCTCCAGGCCGGGCGCCGCGTCATAGCCCCAGATCAGCGGGCCGGACGTCATCTTGAAGAAGCCGACCGGCATGTGGATGTAACGGTCGGTGTCGGGCGGGCCGGCCTCGAGCAGGACGACCGACAGGCCTGGATCCTCGCTCAGTCTCGCGGCAAGCACGCAGCCGGCCGAGCCGCCGCCAACGATGATGTAGTCCGGCATTCTCGCTCCCTAGCCGAGGCGAAGTCAGTGCCTCGCTCTTCATGCGCGTGACGATCTCAAGTCGCTTGTGCCGCGTCAAGAGAAAGAGTATGGTTGCCGTGTTGAAGGGTTGTCATACAAGTAGAGGAGACCGATAACCCTCGCTGGAGGATCCGGCCGCGCCCTGCGCAAGCGCCGGGCGGCAAACAAATTCAATCGGGAGGTTCGAAATGAAGGACAGCAATGGTCTTGTTTTTTCCGGCAGCGTGAGCCGCCGGACGCTGATGCTGGGCGCCGCCGCCGGCGCGGTGACGCTGGCGATGCCGAACATATTGCGCGCGGCCGACAAGCCGACGCTGGTGACGTCGATCCGCTCGTTGTCCAATCCCTATCACGCGGTGTGGAAGACCGGCGCCGAGGCCTATGCCAAATGGGCCGGGCTGGAGCATGTCACGCTGGTTTCGGAAGGCAATAGCGAGAAGGGCATCGCCGACATCAAGGCGATGCTGGCCAAGACCAACGGCAATATGGTGCTCAATTCCGATCCCAACGACACGCCCGACGCGCGCCCTATCGTCGAAGCTTGCGCCAAGGCCGGCGCCTATGTGGTTACGCAGTGGAACAAGCCGGCCGACCTGCACCCCAAGGACTTCAATCCGAACTATGTCTCGCATATCGAGTTCGACGGCATCGCCAGCGGCAAGACCATCGCCGAGATCCTGTTCAAGACCATTGGCGGCAAGGGCGGCATCGTCGCGCTCGGCGGCCTGATCTCGACCACGGCTGCGATTGAACGGAAGAAGGGCCTTGATGCAGCGCTTGCAGCCAATCCCGACATCAAGCTGCTCGACTTCCAGGTCGCCAACTGGAAATCGACCGAGGCATTCGACCTGATGGGCAATCTGCTGACCCGCTTCGGCGACGACATCAAAGGCATCTGGGCCGCCAATGACGACATGGGCTCCGGCGCGCTCGAAGCGCTGCGCGCCGAAAACCTCGCCGGCAAGGTGCCGATCGTCGGTGTGGACGGCATCAAGACGGCGGTCGACGCGGTGCGCACCGGCGAGTTCGCCTGCACCGTCACCTCCGATCCGTTCTGGCAGGGCGGCATGGGGCTTGCGATCGGCTACAACGCCAAGATCGGCAAGTTCGACCCGGCCAAGGAGCCGCCGGAGCACCGCGAATTCTATGGCAAGGCGGTGCTGATCTCGCACGACAATGTCGAGGAATATTACAAGACCAATGTCGAGTCGAAGCCCGAGATTGACTGGAACGATCTGTGGGGCCGGGTGACCGGAGCGATCCGCGCCTGACCCGTTGGGGCGGGCCGGCTTCTCCCTGGCAGCGGCCCGCTCCCTTTTTGCCGGCGTCTTGCGCCCGCGGCCACGACGCCTGTCACCAGCAGACGGGAAGCGGTTTCTTGACAATCCAGACAGAACCCCTGAAGTCCGTTTCGGACATCGAGCGGACGACGCTTATGACATTCCTCCCCGGCCGCATCGCCACTATGCTCGGCGGCAGGCGCTGGCGCAGGCTCGCGCCGCTGGCGGTGCTGGTCGTGCTTTGCATTCTGATCACCATCGCCAACCCCAATTTCATCGAGCTGCGCAATCTTGTGCGGCTGGCGAACTCCGCCGCGGTCCCGCTGACACTGGCGATGGGGCTGACATTCATCATTCTGATGGGCAGCATCGACCTTTCGGTCGAGGGCACGCTGTCGGTGGCGGCGATGGTGGTGGTGCTGCTGGCCGCCAATGACAGCAACGGCAACGATTATGGCTGGTGGGCGGTGCTGGCGGCGATCGCCTCGGGCACGATCATGGGACTGATCAGCGGTCTCGTCCAGACGATGCTGCGCATCCCATCTTTCATGGCGACGCTCGGCATGTGGTTCATCGGGCTTGGCCTGTCGGTCTATATGCTGGGCGGCTCGGCCATCCGGCTCAACGACGCCTCGATCCGCGACCTCGCCTTGCATCGTTTCCTCGGGCTGCCGCTGGCGGTCTGGGTCGCGATCGGCGCGTTCGCCCTTGCCGCCGTCATCCAGTATTACACAAGGCTCGGCCGCCACATATTGGCGATCGGCGGCGACGAGGACGTGACCAAGCTCTCTGGCGTCAATGTCACGCGCGTACGCATCGCGGCGTTTGCGCTGGCCGGCTTCTTCTTCGGCATTGCCGGCGTGCTTGCCGCCGCCCAGCTCGGTCAGTCGCACGCCGTCATCGGCGACGGCAGGCTGTTTGCCGCGGTCACGGCGGTGGTTGTCGGCGGCACGGCACTGACCGGCGGCGAGGGTGGCGTCGTCAATACGCTGATCGGCGTGCTGATCGTCACCGTTTTAGCCAACGGCATGATCCTGCTCGGCATCTCGCCTTACATCCAGCAGACTGTGCAGGGACTGATGATCATCGCCGCCGTTGCGCTGTCGCTCGACCGCGTTCGCCTCAAGATCGTGAAGTGACCGCCATGCTGCAGGCGTCGAACATCATCAAGAACTTCCCCGGCGTCCAGGCGTTGCGCGACGTCTCCATAGAGGTGCGTCCAAACGAGGTGGTGGGGCTGATCGGCGAGAACGGCGCCGGCAAGTCGACGCTGATGCGGCTGCTGGCCGGCGGCTACCGGCCGGATGGCGGCTCACTCACGCTGGATGGCGAGCCGCTCAAGCTGCGCAATGCTCGCGACGCGGCCAGACACGGCATCGGCATGGTGTTCCAGGAACAGTCGCTGGTGCTCAATCTCACTGTCGCCGAAAACATCTATCTGGGTGAAGAAGACCGTTTCACCCGCTTCGGCCTCGTCAACTGGCGCGCCATGAACGCCGCGGCGCGACGGCAGCTCGCCAAGATCGGCGTCGACATCGATGTCACCGCGCGCACCTCCGAGCTGACCTTCGCAGCGCGCCAGATGGTCGAGCTCGCCAAGGCGCTGACGCTGGAGGAGATGGTCGAGCGTCCGTTGCTCATCCTGCTCGACGAGCCGACCTCGGTGCTCAACGCCGCCGATATCGAGGTTCTGTTCGCGCGGGTTCAGTCTTTGAAGTCTCGCGCGAGCTTCGTCTTCGTCTCGCACCGCCTCGACGAGGTGCTGTCGATTTCCGATCGCGTCTACACGATGAAGGATGGCGCGGTCGTGGCCGAGCACCGCGCCGCGGAAGTCACGGCGCCGGAGCTGCACGAGATCATGGTCGGGCGCGGGCTGCAGGCCGAATATTACCGCGAGGCGCGCCAACGGCCGCCGGGCGACAAGGTCATGGTCGAGGCCAAGGGGCTGGGCGCCAACGGGTTCTATCACGGGGTCGATCTTTCGATCCGTGCCGGCGAGATCGTGGGCATCGCCGGCGTCGTCGGCTCCGGCCGCGAAGAGGTGACCCGCACCATCGGCGGATTCCTGCCGCATGATGAGGGCGAGATGAAGATCGCCGGCGAGCCGGTGCGCTTCAGTTCGCCGGAACCGGCGGTGCGCAGGGGAATCGGTTATGTCCCGCGCGAGCGCAGGCTCGAAGGGCTGGTGATGTTCCTGTCGATCGCCGAGAACATCTCGCTGGCGGACCTCTCGAGCGTCATGCGCAACGGCGCCATCGATTACGGCAAGGAGCGGCGGCTCGCCGCCGACTGGATCAAGCGGCTCAGCATCAAGGCGCCGGGACCGGACGCCGCCTGCCGCAAGCTTAGCGGCGGCAACCAGCAGAAGGTGGTGCTGGCGCGCTGGATGACGGCCGGCTCGCGCATCCTGGTGCTCGACCATCCGACGCGCGGGCTTGATGTCGGCGCGAAGGAAGAGGTCTACGAGCTGGTGCGCGACCTCTCGCAGCAAGGCGTGGCGATCCTTCTGATCTCCGACACGCTGGAAGAGACGATCGGCCTGTCGCACCAGGTGCTGGTGATGCGCGACGGCGAGATCACCGCGCGCTTCGATGCGAGCCCAGGCAACAAGCCCAAGCAGGTAGACCTCCTGCGAGCGATGGTGTGAGCCGATGAACGAAGGTTTTTCCATCAGGCAGGTGTTCGAGGGCAAGTGGACGCAGGGCGCCATACCGCTGGTCCTGCTCGTCGCCTTGCTGCTGATCATCGAGATCGCCGCGCCCGGTTTCCTCACTGGCGAGACGCTGGCGCTGCTCTTTGCCAACACCGCGGTGCTATTCATCCTGGCGACCGGGGTCACCTTCGCCATCCTGCTCGGCGGCATCGACCTGTCGATCCAGGCTGTGGCTTCGCTGGCAAGCGTCATGCTGGCGCAATTGCTGCCCTCGCTCGGCTTCGCCGCCTTTCCGGTGGCGATCCTGTCCGGCCTCGCCTTCGGGCTGCTGAGCGGCATCGTCCATGTCAAGCTGCGCGTGCCGTCCTTCGTCGCGACCTTGGCCACCGGCGGCGTGGTCACCGGGCTGGCACTCTGGGTTTCCAACGGCCGCGCCATCACCATCGAGGAAGCAGGCCGCGAAAAGACCGCCTGGATCAACGCCACGATTTTCGGCCTGCCGATGGTGGTGCTGATTTCAGCGCTGATCGGCATCGTGAGTTTCCTGGTGCTGCGCTATACGCGCTTCGGCCGCCAGGCGATCGCGGTCGGCGCCGGTGAACCGGCGGCCTGGGCGGCGGGCATCAATGTCGACCGCACCAAGATCATCGCCTTTGCCGCATCGGGGATGCTGGCGGCCATCGCCGGCGTCGTGCTGGCGGCCAGGCTGTCAAGCGGCTCGCCGGTGCTCGCCAACCAGCTGCTGCTGCCGGCCATCGCCGCCGTCATCGTCGGCGGCACCGCCATCACCGGCGGCTTGGGCGGGGTAGCGCGCACCGCGGTCGGCGCGCTGATCATCTCGATTGTGCGCATCGGCATGACCTTCGTCGGCGTCAACATTTTTCTGGAAAACATGGTGTTCGGCGCGGTGCTGATCGCCGCCGTCGCCATCACGATCGACCGCAGCAAGATCGCGGTCATCAAGTGACGAACTCACCCGCACCGCCTCCCAAGCAAGCGCGGACGGAAAGGGACCGCATCGGCGCGAGGCCGGTGCGGTCCGGTCCAGGATTACTGCATCGTGTCCAGGCCGATCAGCTCGATCTTGTAGCCGTCCGGGTCCTCGACGAAGGCGATGTGGGTGGTGCCGTGCTGCATTGGTCCCGGTTTGCGCGGGATCTTGGCGCCGCGCTTTTCGAGTTCGGCGCAAACGGCATAGATGTCGTTGACGCCGAGCGCCAGATGGCCGAAGCCGGTGCCGATCTCATAGGGTTCCTCGCGGCCCCAGTTCAGCGTCAGCTCGACGACCGCTTCCTTGTCCTCCGGCCCGTAGCCGACAAAGGCATTGGTGAACTTGCCGCCTGGATAATCCTCGCGGCGCAGCAAGGTCATGCCGAGCACCTCGGTGTAGAAGGCGATCGACTTGTCGAGGTCGAGCACCCTGATCATGGTGTGCATATAGCGAAAGCCCGGGGCGTCGCTCATTGGGAAAGTCCTCCGAATTCAGTGATTTGCCAGTCTGACCATCCACACCAAACGGCTTCGGGAAGCATGCTATCGCTTGATGTTCTCAATCAGGGTTGTATGATAACACGACAAGATTGGTGGTTGTCCAGTCGTTTTCCGGAAGGGTCCAGGTTCAGTTCATGAATGCAGTGCCGCCCAATTCCGCATCGCTGATCGCCGCCCTTGCCGGCGTGCTGTCGGACGGCGGGCTGCTGACCGAGGCAGAGGACATGGCACGCTACAGCCGGGACTGGTCGGGCGACCATTTCGGCCGCCCGCTGGCGGTGGCGCGGCCCAGCTCCGTGGAAGAGATGTCGGCGCTGATGCGGCACTGTCATGCCGAGCGCATCCCCGTCGTGCCGCAGGGCGGTCTGACCGGCCTTGTCGGCGCAGCGGTGGCGGCCGACGGCAACGAGGTCGTTGTCTCGCTGGAGCGCATGAGCAGGATCCGCTCGATCAGCCCGATCGACTTCGCCATGGTGGTCGAGGCCGGCTGCATCCTCGAGGACGCCAAGCGCGCGGCGGAGGAGAGCGACTGCATCCTGCCGATCACCTTCGGCGCGCAGGGCAGCTGCCGCATCGGCGGCAATGTCGCCACCAATGCCGGCGGCTTCAACGTGCTGCGTTACGGCATGACGCGGGACCTTGTGCTTGGCCTCGAAGTCGTGCTGGCCGACGGCCGGATCTGGAATGGGCTGAAGGTGCTGCGCAAGGACAATCGCGGCTATGATCTGAAGCAGGTCTTCATCGGCTCGGAAGGTACGCTCGGCATCGTCACCGCCGCGGCGCTGAAGCTCTTTCCCAGGCCGACGCAGATCGAAACGGCGCTCGTCGGCCTGCGTTCGGTCGAGGACGCGATGGCGCTGTATGCGCGGGCGCGTCGCGGTTGCAGTGACCTGCTCACCGCCTTCGAGCTGATCCTGCGCGGCGGCATCGAGATCACCATGCGTGAGGGCAAGGATTTCCCCGAGCCGCTGGGCAAGCCTTACCCCGCCTATGTGTTGATCGAGGTTTCGTCCGGAGGGCTGATCGACCTCAAGGACATGCTTTTGAGTTTTCTCGCCGGCGTCGAGGATCTAGTCGAGGACGGCATCGTGGCATCGACGCGGGCGCAGGCCGAGCGCCTGTGGCTCTACCGCGAGATCATGGTCGAACGGCAGGGCCGCGGCGGCCGTTACCTGCGCACCGACGTCTCGGTGCCGATCTCGAAGCTTGCCGATTTCGTCACCGACGCGCTCTTCGAGCTGGGACGGGCCCGCCCCGACGCGCTGCCGGTCACCTACGGCCATGTTGGTGACGGCAACATCCATCTCAACGTCGTGCCGCCGGAGGGCATGGCGGCCGAGGCGATCGAGCATCTGTTCGAGGAGGCGGAAGCGGAGATTTTCGCCGTCGTCGACCGCTATGGCGGCTCGATCAGCGCCGAGCACGGCATCGGCCGGGTCAAACAGCGGGCCTTCCTCGACCGCATCGATGCGGTGACGCTCGATCTCGCGGCAGGCATCAAGGATGCGATCGATCCGCGCCATATATTGAGCAACGGCCGCATTCTGGCGTCCGCATCCGCGCTCGACTATAGGTGAGCGATGACGCTGAAGCTCGACAAGGTCAATCGCGGTCCGCATCTCTCCACCCTGGTGGCGAGTTCCATCTCGCGCGAGATCGCGCAAGGGCGCCTGAAGCCCGGCGATCAGCTGCCGACCGAACAGGCGCTGGCGACCACCTTCGGGGTCAGCCGCAACGTGGTGCGCGAAGCGATCGCCAGGCTGCGCTCGGAAGGCCGTATCTGGTCGCAGCAGGGCAGGGGCGCCTTCGTCGCCGACGCGACCAACGCGACGGTGCTGACGATCGACTATGAGACCTTGCAGCGGGCGGATTCCTTCCGCAACCTGTTCGAGCTGCGCGGCATGCTTGAAGTGCAGATCGCCGCCCTGGCCGCGACCCGCCGCTCCGATGCCGATATTGTGGCGATGGAACAGGCGCTCGACGGGATGCGCACGGCTCCCTATGGCAGCGTCGCCTGGCTGAAGAACGATCTTGGCTTCCACCGCGCCGTCGCCGAGGCGACCCAGAACCCCTATATGGGCCAGTTCCTTGTCTTCGTCTCGGAACGGGTGCGCGAGAGCATCCTGGCCGCCGGCAACCAGCAGAAGTCGGACGACATGGCGCGCACGACATTGGGCGAGCACGAGCGCATCCTGGCGGCGATCAAGGCCGGCGACGCGAAGGGCGCGAGCGCCGCCATGACGCGGCATCTTGCAGGTGCGGCTTCTCGCGTAGGACTCCCTGGAGGGAACGCTGCGGCTAAGCCAGCATCGCCGGCGCGGCATTCGAGGCTGAGGAAGGCCGTGCGCGGGCAGGCGGCGGGGTAGGCGGCGGCTCAGCCCTGTCGGTCAGCGCGAGCCGAGACCGAGGGGGCGCGCCCTGTGCGAATTCACTCAGCCGCCGGCACCACCAGCGACACCCCATTCAGCCCCGCAACGATATCCGACAGGGCCGGCACGAACTTCTCACCGTGTCCTGTTGCCACCGCCGTCGCAAAACCGTTGCGGACCACGGCGCCGACCGGGTTGGCGATGCCGGCGGCCTGGGCGAAGGAGGCGAGATAGGTCATATCCTTCAGCGCATTGGCGATGGCAAAGCGCTGGGCGTTTTCGTTGCGGTTCAGCACGAAGTCGAAGAAGGCCTGGTAGAAGCCGCAATCCATGCGGCTGCCGGAGATGACGCTATTGAAGACCTGCGGCGTCAGCCCGGCCTTGGCGCCGAGCGTCAGCGCCTCGGAATAGATCGCCGAATAGCCCATCGAGACGAAATTGTTGAGCAGCTTCATGGTGTGGCCGCTGCCGGTCGGGCCGGTGTGGACGATGCGCGCGGCGAAGGCTTCGAGCACTGGCCGCGCGCGGGCGACCACTTCCGCCGCGCCGCCGACCATGACGTCGAGCTTGCCCTCGGCGGCTTCCTTGGGGGTGCGCGCCAGTGGCGCGTCGATCAGCGTCATGCCTTGAGTTGCAAGTTCGGCGGCGAGCGCGATCGTCGAGGACGGGTTGGAGGTCGAGCAATCGACGATCAACAGCGGCTTGCCGGCGGCGGCCAGGCCGTCAGGACCCTTCACCACCGCCTCGACCTGCGGCGAGCCGGTGACGCAAAGGAGAACGATGTCGCAGCCTTCGGCGAGCGCGCGCGGCGTCGTCGCCTGGCGGGCGCCGGCGGCGGCCAGCTTCAGCGCCGCCTCTTGGTTGCGATGCGCCCAGACCGTCAGCGGCCAGCCCTTGGCCAGAAGGTTGGCCGCCATGCCCGAGCCCATCGCGCCCAGGCCGATAAAGCCGATTTGCTGCTTCATATTGGTCTTCCCTTGCTGTTGGGCTCAAACAAACGAAAGATTGCCGTTGCAACCAAGCGGTGCGATCCTTGGCCCAAGAATCGATTCAAGGGGCCGGTGTTCCGATGACGGATCGCGAGGGAGCAGTGTTCGGCGCCATTCGCCAGTCCCCCAACCTCAGGGGCGAGCTGGTCGACAAGTTTGCCGCGCAGATCGAAGCCGGCGATCTTGCGCCTGGCCAGAGGCTGCCCACCGAGCAGGAGATCGTCAACGCGACGGGTGTGAGCCGGACGGTGGTTCGCGAGGCGCTCGCCTCGCTTCGTGCGCGCGGGCTGATCACGACACGGCAGGGCCTCGGCGCCTTTGTGGCCCAGGAGCCGCCGCCTAAAACCTTTTCGATCGTCCCGACGGATGTCGAATCGATCGACGAGATCCTGGCGGTGCTCGAGCTGCGCATGGGCGTCGAGGGAGAGGCGGCGGCGCTGGCAGCCACGCGCCGGACCGCCAAGGACCTTGCGCTCATTGCCAGGCAGCTCGACGCCATCGACCGGGCGATCGCCGAAACCGGCCTTGCCGCGACCGAGGATGCGGCTTTCCATCGCGCGATTTCGCTCGCCTCGCACAACGCCTATTTCAGCCGGCTTTTCGACACGTTCGGCACCGCGATGATCCCGCGCCAATGGACGCAGTTCGATCGCCTGGAGCCCGACGAGCGCGAGCGGCATTTCGAGCGCACGCGGCGCGAGCACCGGGCGATCCACGACGCCATCGCGGCCCGCGACGCAAAGGCGGCGCAGCGCGCGATGCGGCTGCATCTTTCCCGTTCCTACAAGCGCTTCGAGCAGCTGCGCGACAGCGCTGGGAAATAAATCGGGCAAGGTCGCTCGATCGGTTCGTGGCTTGTATCGATCAGCGGCGGCTGCGGCTTGACGGTCCAAATCGGGTTGGCATCGATCGGCGCCACGCTCCGATGCCAGGAACATCCCATCGCCCTCCAGCCTGCCGGTAGATCCAAAACCGCCGCTTTTCGCCATTACCTTTGCATGCTTACAGGGTTGTCATACAACTATCCGATCTGATATTCCTGCGGGCACGACCCGTCAAGACGACGTTGGCTTTCAGGAGTGGTTTCTATGCATCAAAGGCGATTTGGCCGCACCGGCTGGCAAGTGTCGGAAATCGGCTTCGGCAGTTGGGCGATCGGTGCCGACTGGGGCGACGTCGAGGAGAAGGACGCCATCGCGGCGCTCAACGCCGCGCTCGATTCAGGCGTGACGATGATCGACACGGCCGATGTCTATGGCGACGGCCGGGCGGAAAAACTGATCGCAAAGACGCTGAAGGGGCGTGGCGGCGTCAGGCCTATTGTCGCCACCAAGGCGGGCAAGCGGCTGAACCCGCATGTCGCGTCAGGCTACAATCGGCAGAACCTGACCAGCTTCGTCGAGCGCAGCCTGCGCTATCTCGAGGTCGACGTGCTCGACCTCGTCCAACTTCATTGTCCGATGACGGAGGTCTTCTACCAGCCCGAGACATTCGAGGCGCTGGACAGGCTGGTCGAGGAGGGCAAGATCCGTCACTACGGCGTCAGCGTCGAGAAGGTCGAGGAAGGCATCAAGGCGCTGCAATATCCCGGCGTCGTCAGCGTCCAGATCATCTACAACATGTTCCGGCAGCGCCCGGCGGAGCTGTTCTTCGACATGGCGCGCCAGAAGGATGTCGCCATCATCGTCAGGGTGCCGCTGGCCAGCGGGCTCTTGTCCGGCAAGTTCAAGAGCGATTCCAGTTTCAGCGCCAAGGACCACCGCAACTACAACCGGCAGGGCGAGGCCTTCGACGTCGGCGAGACATTCTCCGGCGTGAATTATGAGGAAGGCCTGCAGGCGGTCGAGGAATTGCGGCCGCTGCTGCCGCCAGGCGCCACCATGGCGCAATGGGCACTGCGCTGGATCCTGATGAACCCGGCCGTGACGGTCACCATTCCGGGCGCCAAGTCCGTCCGGCAGGCGCAGGAGAACGCCGCCGCGTCCGACCTGCCGGCGCTGTCGCCGCAGGTGATGGAGCGCATCGCCGACATCTATGAGCGGCGCATCAAGGCCGCCGTGCACCAGCGCTGGTGAGCGCCATGGTGATCGACGGCCATCAGCATTTCTGGGGCCCGGCGGATGGCTCCTGCGGCTGGATGACGGAGGATTACGCCGCCATACGCCGGGTGTTCTCCCCCGACGACCTCAGGCCGGCGCTCGCCGCGGCCGGCGTGGACAAGACGATCCTTGTCCAGACATGGCATTCGCTCGACGAGACGCGGGCGTTCCTGTCGATGGCGAGCCGGACCGATTTCGTCGCAGGCGTCGTCGGATGGGTTGACCTCACCGATCCCGAGGTGGCCGCCGCGCTGTCCGAGCTGAAGGCGCGGCCGGATGGCCATTACCTGGTCGGCATCCGTCACCTCGTCCATAACGAGGCGGATCCGAACTGGCTGTTGCGCGCGGATGTCCAGCGCGGGCTGGCCGCGGTCGCCGAGGCCGGGCTGGCCTATGACCTGCTGTTGAAGGAGCCGCAGATTCCGGCCGCCCTGGAGACTGTGGAGCGGCATCCTGGCCTGCGTTTCGTGGTGGACCACATCGCAAAGCCGCGCATTGCGCAGCATGCGATGGAGCCATGGGCCGGATTGATGCAAGGTTTCAAGGCGCATCGCGACCACGTCTGGTGCAAGCTGTCCGGGATGGTCACGGAGGCCGACTGGCGGCACTGGAAAAGCCAGGACCTGCAGCCCTATGTCGACGCGGTGCTTTCGATCTTCGGGCCGTCGCGATGCCTGTTCGGCTCGGACTGGCCGGTCTGCCTAGTCGCGGCCGACTATCAGTCGGTCAAGCGCGCCCTCGACGATTGCCTCTCCGGGTTGACGGAAGAAGAACGGTCTCAAATTCTTGGCGCTTCCGCCATCGAGGCGTACCGCTTGACCATACCGTCGCCGTGACGCCGTGACACGGCTCTGATCGCTTCCCGTCTTTGGCGGCCGAGCCATCCCGGACGCGTCGAGGGCGGTCCCGATCCCAACCAGTTACCCGATCCGCAAGCCGGGCGAGCCTCGCGCCCGGACCGGATTCACACAGGCCAAATCAGAGCCCGCTGACACCTCTCGACCGCCCGCTCCACGCTGGAAGTCACGTTGACAACCTTGTTACATGGTAATAGGGTTGTATGACAAGTCGGTCATGTAACGGGAGGAACATGCATGAGACAGCTAGGACTTGGGTTAGCCGTGGTGGCCGCGGGGCTCGCCATGGCTTTGCAGACGGCACGTGCCGACGAGGAACTGCCCATCGGCGTCATCGCCGCGCAGTCGGGCTCGTTCGTTTCGGCCGGCAACACCATCGTCGGCGCCGCCAACCTGGCGGCGCAACAGATCAACGACGCCGGCGGCATCAAGGTCGGCGACAAGACCTACAAGATCAAACTCTATATCCGCGACAACCGGACGGATGTGAACGTCACCATCGCGGCCGCGCGCGAGCTGGTCAACGACATTGGCGTCAAGGCGATCTGGGGCACCGAGACGCATGACTTCTCGGTATCCATGGCCAAGATCACCGGCCCGGCCAAGGTGCTGCAGTTTTCCGGCAACAGCTCGCTCGGCGCCGTGCTCGACGACAAGGCCGTCGCCGAGGACGGTTGGCTTCACTACACGTTCCAGAGCGAGCCGCAGGAATGGCAGCGCAGCGGCAGCACCGCAAAGGGCGTGCTGTCGTTGCTCACACCGCAGCTGAAGTCGCCGCCGAAGCATTCGGTGGTGTTCGTCGGCAATGACGCGACCGGACAGTATCTGTCGTCGCACTATGTCAAGGCGCTCGAGGCGGAAGGCCAGAAAGTCGACCTCGTGCAGTATCCGCCGGATACGACCGACTTCTCGCCGCTGCTTACCCGCATCAAGGGCATGAAGCCTGATATCGTGCATTTCTGGTACAACGGCGATTCAACCCTTACAGCCTTCCCGCAAGCCCTCAAGCTCGGCGTGGCCCCGTCCTATTTCCTGTTCGGCGTCGATCCGGGCATCTATCAGGAGCGTAGCCTGAAGGCGGACGTGCCGGTGACGATGAGCTGCGTGCCGGTCTGCTGGGGTTCCTCGCCATACCCCGAGGTGAAGCAGTATTTCGACAAGTATTTCGGCCTCGGCGCCGCCAAGGGCCCGCAGTCCTCCGTTTCGCTGCTCTATTACGATTACTTCTTCTGGTACGCGAAGGCGCTGGAGAAGGTCGGCAAGATCGATGATCCGGACGCGGTGGTCGCAGAGCTCCTGAAGTCGGACTACAAGGGCGTCGTGTCGCCTGTGCCGCTTGTGTTCAACAAGCATCATCAGGTCACCTTCGCGACCGAGGTCTGCATGGTCGAACCCAACACATCCGACAAGTTCAAATGCGCGGTCGAGCAGCCGCCGGCCGCACCGCCGCCCGGCGACAACGGCGGCTGAGCCGGCCCGCGACAAAATCCAAAATCGGGATGGGCGGCTATGTTCCGCCCATCTCCTTCCCTGCAGGTTCGCCACCCGGATTTGATTATGGACATTTTTGTGCAGCAACTGGTGAACAGCCTCTCGGTTGCCAGCGTCACCATTCTCATCGGCATCGGCATCACGCTGATCTTCGGCCTGGCCGGCATCGTCAATTTCGCGCATGGCGAGTTCCTGATGGTCGGGGGCATGGCGACCTGGTTCATGGTCGGCGCCGGGATGAACTTCTTTGTGGCGCTGGTGTTGGCCGGCCTGCTGGTCGGGGCGCTCGGCTTTGCCGCCGAACGATGCCTGTTCCGCTTCACGCTGAACCGGCCGATGAACGGCTTCATCATGTCGATCGGCCTCAGCGTGATCCTGCAGCACGCCGTCATCCGCGTCTTCAACGAGTTCCAGAAAAGCATCACCGACCCGGTCGGCCTAGTCTGGACGATCGGCGGCGTGGATATCATCGCGATGCGTGCGATCGTCGTCGCGGTAACGGCCGTGATCGTGGCGATAACCTATTTCGGCATCTCGCGCAGCCGCTATGGGATGGCGTTGCGGGCGAGCGTTTCTGACCGCGACACCGCCGAGCTGATGGGCATTCCGGTTCGCCGCTACGTCACCGGCGTCTTCATCTATGGCAGCCTGCTTGCCGGCATCGGCGGCGCGCTGATGATCTCGCTGTTTCCGATCACGCCCTTCACCGGCAGCGTCATCATCATCCGCGGCTTTGCGGTCTCGCTGATCGGCGGTCTCGGCAATGTCGGCGGCGCCGTCGTCGGCGGTCTCGTGCTCGGCCTCGTCGACGGCCTCAGCGCCGGTTACGGATATCCGGAATGGACCGACGCCTATTCGCTGGTCGTGATGATCCTGATCCTGGTGCTGCGGCCCCAGGGGCTGCTTGGCGGCACGCTCGGCCCGAAGGCATCGTGAGATGTCGATGCCAATGACCGACAACAGCGCCGGCAAGACAGGCGCCGCGCCAGAAGGCGTCAGGGCACGGGATCGGCTCGCGCTTCTGACGGCCGACAATGCCGCCGTTCCGCTGCCGGCCAGCGTCCAGGCGATCACGGCAATCCTGCTGGCGGTGCTGCTCATTGCCTTGCCCTGGCTCGGCCTCGGCTACCGCTTTCTGTCGATCGCCATCACGACGCTCTATACGGCGATCGGCCTCTACGGCCTCGGTCTGCAGTTCGGCCAGGCCGGCATCATGTCGGTCGGCCATGCGGCGCTGATGGGGGTCGGCGCCTATGCCTCGGCCATCCTTTCCGTGCAGCTCGGCTTGGGCTTCTGGACCTCGCTGCCCTTCGCCATGGCCTTGTCGGCGATCGTCGGCGGCGTCATCGGTCTGCCTACGCTGCGGGTGGGCGGACAGCATTACATCATCATCACCTTCTGCTTCTGCGCCCTGTTCGTCATCGTGCTCACCAATGGCGGCACCTTCACCGGATCCGCCACCGGTCTCGATGTCGGGTCGGTCACGCCCTTGCCCGGCATCAATTTCGACAAGCTCTCCAACAATTACTATTTGGTCCTGGCGGCGCTCTTCCTGGCGCTCGCCGCGACCTATCTCATCGGCATTTCGCGCTACGGCCGGACGTTGCGGGCCATCCGCGAGAACGAGCAGCTGGCGCGTTCGGTCGGCATCAATGTCGACCTGCACAAGCTTGGCGTGCTGATGGTTTCAGGCCTGTTCGCCGGTCTCGCCGGCGTGCTGCAGCTCTACTACCTGCGCCACATCTCGCCGACCCTGTTCGGCGCTTTCCCGAGCCTCTACCTGGCGCTGATGGTCATGCTGGGCGGCGCCCGCTATCTCTACGGGCCGCTGATCGGCGCGGTCGTCGTCAATTTCCTGCCCGAGGTGCTGAACCTCGATCCGGTCGATTCCCGCATCGCCTACGGCGTCTGTCTGCTTCTGGTGATCCTTCTGCTGCCGGGCGGAGTCGGAGCAGGCATCAAGAACGTCTACTGCGCGGTTCGCGGCGGGTTCGAAAAGCAAGGCGGAGGCACGAATGGCCGCGCTTGAGGTGAGGGGTCTGCGCAAGCAATTCGGCGGCGTCGTCGCGCTCAACGGCATCGATGTCGACATCGGCACCGACCAAGTGGTCGGCATCGTCGGCCCCAACGGCTCCGGCAAGACGACCTTGTTCAACGTCGTCACCGGCGTCCACCCGGCGACCGGCGGCACGGTATCGTGGCAAGGCCAGGACATCACCAATATCGGCGCGCACCGCATCGCGCGAAAGCGGCTGGTGCGGACGTTCCAGCAGGCGATGTCGTTTCCCGGTCTGACCGTCGACGAAAATGTCCGCATCGCCTGGGAGCAGGGCAGGAGGGACGACAGCCGGTGGGCGTCGCCCGGCATGATCCTGGACTTTGTCGGCCTGGCGCCGCTCGGCAGGGCGATAGCGGGATCGCTGCCCTTCGGCAGCCTGAGACGCCTTGGGCTGGCCGTCGCGCTCGGCGTCTCGCCCGAACTCCTACTGCTCGACGAACCCGGCGCTGGGCTGAACGACAGCGAGGCGCAGGCGTTCGCGGCGGTCATCGCGCAATTGCCGCCGCAAGGCATTGGCGTCTGCCTCATCGACCATGACATGGACATGATGGCCGACCTCTGCGACCGCCTCGTCGTGCTCGATTTCGGCACCAAGATCGCCGAAGGTCCGCCGGGAGAGGTGCTTTCTGATCCCAAGGTGCGCGAGGTCTATCTCGGTCCCGACAAGAAGGCGGCCGCGTCATGAACCTGCTTGCCGTAGAGCATGTCGACACCGGCTACGGGCCCGTCTCGGTCAATCGCGACGTCTCGCTCGCGGTCGGCCAAAATGAGATCGTCACCATCTTGGGGCCCAACGGGGCCGGCAAGACGACCCTGTTGCGTTCCATCGCCGGTCTGGTGAAGCCGCGGCGCGGCACGATGACCTTCGAGGGCCGCGATGTCACCGCGCTGCACGCCGATGAAAAAGCTGCGCTCGGCGTCGTGATGGTGCCCGAGGGCCGCCATGTCTTCGCCGACATGAGCGTGCGCGAGAACCTTTTGCTTGGAGCCTACTGCCGCCAGGACAGAGATGCGGTCGAAGCCGACATCACCCTGATGGAGAACTATTTCACCATCCTTGCCAAGAAGCGCGGCGCCAAGGCGGGCACGCTCAGCGGCGGCCAGCAGCAGATGCTGGCCATCGCGCGCGGCCTTATGGCCAGACCACGGATCCTGTTGCTCGACGAACCCTCGCTCGGACTGTCGCCATTGCTGGTGTCGGAGCTGCAGGGCATCATCATCGACGTGCGCGAGAAGTTTGGCGCCGCTGTGCTGCTCGTCGAGCAGAACGCCGGACTTGCACTCTCGGTGGCCGAGCAAGGCTATCTGATGAATTCCGGCCGCATCGTGGCGTCTGGCGGCATCGAGCAATTGAAACTGTCGCCGGTCATGCAGGAGCTCTATCTCGGCAAGAGGGCCCGGCAGAGTTCGTAATCGCTCGAGGACGACGCGCCAGCGCGAGCAGGGGGGCAGTTCGATAGCCTTTCCCAGCGTTCAGATGTCCCTCGGCGGCCCCTGGATCGAGGTGCCTCGACCACCACGGCCGACATGACCGGTATCAGAGAAGGGGTCCCCTATGTCCTGAAAGGTCTGGCTGGTGCAGCAGGAGGATGGCGCCGAAACTGGAAAACAACGCTGCAAGGACGAAGGCTGCCGCTGTCACCAGTCGATGCACACGTCAGCAAGAAACAGGGCTCGTCGCGAATTGCCGAGCGCATAGTTCTCGCGCGGGCGGACTTCCGAGGAGCGACGTTCACCGCGCCGATAGACTCTGACGGCGCTTTTTTCTTTCTGACCCGTATCGAGGGCCTCGATCTTTCCAAATCGGCGGGTCTGTCCCAATGGCAGCTCAACATGGCTTGCTGAGTTGCCTTCTGGCTTGACCAGGCCAGAAAATTGGCCCTGTCAATTCCAGCAGAAATAGCGAGCCTCGTTGGAGTAGGATGTGTCGAGGCGGCCGAGGATCCGGCCGTTCGAATCGAGCATGGGCGCGGCCGTGGCAGGCGAAATAATGCTCGCGCCCGTGAGGGCAACGGCCGCCTTGCCGGCCGCTGCCAGTTCCAAGCGCGTTGGTGCCGTAGCGAGCGACCCTATCTCCCGCCGCTCTCTCTCATCCGTGCGATGATCTCGGCCATCAGCGCAAGGTCGCGTCGTGAGTCCGCCAGGTCGGTGACCGGCTTGGTGCCCTCCATAATGTGGCGGTGAAATGTCTCCAGTTCGTTGGAGAAGGCATCGCCGTAAAGCGGTCCGAAGGCCTTCGTCACTGGTCCGAGCGACCCGGCCTCCGTCACCTCCAGGCGCGTCGGCAGGCTGCGGATATAGGGCGTGTCGTAGATGATCCGTACCCGTTTGGTGTTGGAGCGAACCTCGATCATGGCGTCGAACAGGCCGAGATCGTCGACCACCGCGTCATAGAGGCAGGCGAAGTGGCCATAGTCGAAGGTGACGCTGGTATTGGCGCCGCCATTGGTGCGGTGCGCCGCCACCACGCGCCGCGGCTCGCCGATCAAGCCGCGCATGGCCGAGATGTGGTGCGAGGAGAGCGCCGTCAGGCCGCGATAGGCGCGCACGAGGTCGGCCGATGCGTCTTTTCCGACCACCTCGCGGATCAGCGCGTCGCGCTCCTCGGCACCGCGCGAAAGGATCGTAGCGTCGATATCGGCGGGGTAGAGGACGTTCTGGCTTTTCTTGAGAAAATGCCGGCCTTCCGAGATCAGGTCGAAAATGCGCACATGGGTGATGTCTCCGTGTGCCGGCAACTCGTCTCGCGCCGCCAGATAAGCCGGCGCGTAGCGGCGCATGTAGCCGACGAAGATCGTCTTTTTATAATCCTTGCTCAGCACCATCAGCTCGTCGATCTCGCGCACCGTCAGGCAGGCCGGCTTTTCGAGCAGCACATGCTTGTTGGCTGTGATCGCGGCCCGGACGAAGCGGCTGTGCGTGTCGTCCGATGAGAGCACGAAGACCGCGTCAATGTCCGGCGAATTGATCAGCGCCTCGGCGCTTTCATAGGCCTTGGCGGTTGGATATTGCGAGGTGATGAGCTTCACCAGGCTCGGTGATACGTCATAGGCGCCGGCGATGACCCAGCGGTCGCGCTGGTCAGCCAACACCGGCAGATGGATCGATTGCGCGACCTCTCCAAGACCCACAAGCCCGACACGGATCAGCGCCACGGCAAACTCCTTCGCTAGTTGTTTCAATCTCCAAGCGCGACGCGGCGTTCACGCCGCGCCGGTCACCAGCGCCACGAGCTCGTTGCCGGTGGTTTCGGATGAGCGCACCGTCGCCACCATCTTGCCAGCACGCATCACCCAGATCTGGTCGGAGAGCCGTCGCACCTGATCAAAATTATGGCTGATCAGGATGACGCTTACACCTTGCTCGCGCAGCTTGCGGATAAGGGCCTCGACATTTGCCGTTTCCTGCACGCCAAGCGCCGCCGTCGGCTCGTCCATAACCACCAGCTTGGCGCCGGACCCAGCCGCGCGGCAGATCGAGATCGCCTGCCTCTGGCCGCCCGAGAGACGCCGGACGCGCTGGGTCACGGACGGCACGTTGATCGACAGCCGTGACAACATGGCGCGCGCCTGGTCTTTCATCGCCTTGCGGTCGAGTAGAGCGAACGGGCCGATGCGGCGCACGATCTCACGGTTCAGGAAGAGGTTCTGCGCCACAGTCAATTCGTCGATCAGCGCCAGGTTCTGGTGCACGGTCTCGATGCCCGATTTGCGCGCCTCGTCCGGATTGGAGAACGGGTGCTGGCGGCCGTCGAAATAGATCGTGCCGCCATCGGGCACATGCACGCCGACCAGGCATCGGATGAGCGTCGACTTGCCGGCGCCATTGTCGCCGATGACTGCAGTGACCTCACCTCGCCGGGCTTGAAACCCGACATCGGTGAAGGCGCGGATGCCGCCGAAATGCTTGCTCAGGCCTTGGCAGGCGAGGATCGCCTCGGAAGGCGCGATGTGATTGACGGTGCTCATTTCTGATACCGCATGATAAGCGCCGCCAGGACCACGATCACGCCCACGGCAAGTGGTTGATAGAAGGCCGAGACGCTGAGCAGCGTCAGCCCGTTGACGAGGGCCGTCAGCATCAGCGCGCCGATGGCCGGTCCCAGGATGCTGGCGCGTCCGCCGAACAGGCTGACGCCGCCCAGCACCACGGCCGCCACGGAGTTCAGAAGCAGGCTCGTGTTGATCTGCGGCTCGGCCGAGCCGATGCGCGCCACCAGAAGGATCGACGCGATGCCGGCGCAGAAGCCGGAGATCGTGTAGGCGGCGATCTTGACCCGGTTCGTGCGGATGCCGAGCGCGCTGGCGCTCTCGGCCTGGCCGCCGGTGGCAAGCAGATGCACGCCGAACCGCGTGTGGTAGAGCGCAACATGCGCGACAAGGACGGCCGCGATCGCCACCCACACCGGATAGCCGAACGGCCCGAGATAGCCTGACGCGAGCTTGAGCAGGAACGTGGAGCCCACCATGGTCGGCTCGCCGCCAGACAGGATGAGGCCAAGACCAGTGATGCCGGAGAGCGTGCCGAGCGTCACCACGAAATCGGGAATACGCCCGGCGGTGATCAGCACGCCGTTCATCAAGCCTATGGCGCTGGTGGCGAGCACCGCGAGCACGCAGGCGGCGAAGATGCCAAGATCTGCCGCATTGACCAGGCCGAGGATGACCGCGCCGAGCATGACGGAGGCTGCTAGCGACAGGTCGATGCCGGACGTGGCGACAACGAAGGTCTGGCCGATCGACAGCACCACCAGGATCGCGGCGGCAAGCAGCATCGCCTGCATGTTGGCGACTGTGAGGAAGACTGGCGAGGTGACGCCGAACAGGATGACGAGACCGGCCAGGCCGACGACGGATGCCCAGTCGGCCCAGAAGGAAGGATCGATGAGGAGAGCCGCCAGGGAGGGGCGGCTCTCCTCGTGGACGCCCGCCTGTCGAGAGGCGGGCGCGTTGTCGGCTGGAAGGCTCACTTCAGCATCTCGCGCAAGGGATCGGGATAGTCGCCGCCTGGACGCGGGAAGTTCTTCAGCGAGGCTTCCGCATTGTCCTTGTTGATCAACAGCACTGGCGCCGGCACGTTGGCGGGCAGTTCCTTGCCCATGGCGGCCGCCTTGCAGGCTTCCACACCCATCGCGCCGACCACATAGGGGTATTGCGCGACGGTGGCCGAGAGTTCGCCGGCGGCGACCGATTTCAGCGCGTCGACAATGCCGTCGAGGCCGATCACCTTGACGTCCTTGCCGGACGTCCGCACGGCCCGCTCGACGCCGAGCGCCATGATATCGTTGGCGGCAAAGAAGCCGGCGAGATCAGGATGCGCGGCCAGGATGTCGGTTGCAGCAGTCAGCGCCTTCTCGCGATCCCAGTCGGCGCTCACCATAACCACCACTTCCAGCTTACCCTCGACCGCCTGCTTGAAGCCCTTGATGCGGGCGTTCGAGCCGACGTCGCCGACGATACCGGCAATCAGCGCCACCTTGGAGCCTTTCGGCACCAGCTTCAGCATCTCCTCGCCGGCCAGCGCGCCGGCGGCGACGTTGTCGGTGCCGATATAGGTTGACACGGCGAAGCCCGCGGCCTTGGCCTGCTCGGCATCTATGGTCGAGTCGATGTTGACGATCGGCTTCTTCTTCTGGGCGACCGGCACGAGCGCCTGTACCAGGTTGGAGACGCTGATCGGATTGACCAGGTAGCAATCATAATCCTGCAGGGCCATGGCCGTCAGCTTGTCGGCCTGCCCCGTCGCATCGCCCATATTGGCGGCGGCCTGCACGGTGACACCGACGCCGTCGGCCTTGGCCTGTTCCTCGATGCCCTTCTGCATGGTCTGGAAGAACGGATTGTCGAGGCCTTTGACGATCGCCGCGACCTTGGCCTCTTCGGCGTGCGCAGGCACGGCGAGCGGCGTGACAAGCAGGCCAGCGCCGAGCGCCAGGCAATTGAACATGCGCATATATCTTCCTCCTCCGGATTTTTGATTGTCGGCTCGTTGTTCTGCGAACGGCATGGCTGACGAAACGCACGCGAGCCCGGGGCTTGCGTTGGAAAGACAAGCTGGTGCGCGCGCAAGGCGCCCGGTTCGGGTTTCTTTCATATCAGTCGTTGCTCCTCCCAGAGCGCTGATGATATCACCTCAGCGTTATCGCATGTTTGGAAATAATTTTACGTACGTCAAGAATTAAAATGGAATACCGTGCATTTTAGGTCTAGGATGTGGGGAAGGCGCCCTTCGATGATCTTCGCCGATCGATAGATTTGCACGCCCTGTGCAACTTCAGCTTCGGCCGGACTTACCGCCCTCGGGGCGGCCGGGCTTCTCCGGCGAGCTCCCGGTTCAGTCGTTCTGCACCATGGCCAACGCCGTGCCCGGTTCGCCCTCCCACAGGATAAGGCTGGCAGCGCCCACGAGCCCGGCGCGGTCGCCGAGCTCGGCCGGCACGATCGGCACGTCGCGATAGGCCTGCATGGCCCGTTCCTCGATCGTTGCCCTGATCCCCGGCGCCAGGAGGTCGAAGCCGTTGGCGAGTCCGCCGCCCATGACGATCACCTCAGGCGAGTAGAGATGCAGAAGATTGGTGAAGCCGATGCCTAGCCATTTCGCCTCCGCCTCGACCAGGTCGCGCGCCGCCGCATCGCCTGTCCGCGCGGCCTCGACGACATGGCGGGCGGAGACATCGCCATCATTGGAAAGCCGCCGCAACTGCGAGCCGTCGCCAGGCGCGGTGAGCCGCGTCGCCCGGCGCCCGAGAGCGGTGCCCGAAGCGACAGCCTCGAAGCAGCCGACATTGCCGCAGAAACAGCGATCGCCTTCTCCGGTGATCGTCATGTGGCCGATCTCGGCCGCCAGCCCGCGCCTGCCGTGATAGATGTGGCCGTCGGCGATCACGCCGCCGCCGATGCCGGTCGACACGGTGACGAAGACCAGCGAGCCGGCGCCGCGTCCGGCGCCGAAGCGCCATTCGCCGAGCGCTGCCGCATTGGCATCGTTCTCCAACCGCACCGGCAGCCCGAACTGCCGGCTCAAAATGTCGATCATAGGCACGTTGTGCCAGCCGGAGAGCGTCGGCGGTCCGATGACGATGCCCGCCTTGGGGTCGAGCGGACCTGGCGCGCAGGCGCCGATACCGATCACTTTGGCCTGCGGGTGGTCGTTCAGCAGCTTTTCGGCGAGCGCGATGATCCGGCCGATGACCGCCTCCGATCCCGCTTCGGTCATCGTCGGTTCCGAGAAGCGCGCCACAACCTCGCCGCCGCGCCCGATCAGCGCGCCGCGCAGCTCGGTGCCACCTAGATCGAAGGCAAGCGCAAGCGTGCTCATCAGGCGGCGGCCCTCAGCCCGTGCAACCAGGCCATGCGCTGCGCGAGGTCGGGGTCGCCGAAGGCAAGCGAGCCGAGCACCACCGTTTCGGCGCCGGCGGCGCGCAGCAGCGGCACCGTCTCATGGCGGATGCCGCCATCGGCGGCCAAAATGATGTCGGCCTCGCGGCCGGCTTTTCGCATCAGCGCGCGCGCCTCGATCAGGCGTGGGCAGGCTTTTTCGGACAGGCTCTGCCCCTTGACGCCGATCGAGGTGCCGAGCAGCGTCACGAAGGCGACGTTAGGCAGGAACGGCGCGATCGCGGAGATCGGCGTTTCTAGCCGCAGCACCACGCCCGCCTCGGCGCCGAGCTCACGCGCCAGCTTGACCGCGCGCAACGCGGCCTCGCCGTTTTCGGCGTGGATGGTGACAAGGTCGGCGCCGGCCTCGATGAACTGGCGCGTCTGTGCCTCGACGATTTCCGCCTCGACCATCAAATGCACGTGGATCGGTTTGGCCGTCAGCTTGGCGATGCGCGCCACCAGATCCGGGAAGAACAGGAAGCCGGGCGTGAAGCGGGCGTCCGCCACGTCGATGTGGTGCAGGTCGGCATGGGCTTCGATCCGCTTCAGGTCGCGCTCCATGTTGGCGAGATCCGCCGACCACAGCGAGAATTCACCGATGAGCCGGTTGCGCGGCAGGCCGGCTATGGCCGCGGGTCCGGAGAGAGGTTTGGCGATCATGACGGAATGAGGCTCCGGGCTTTCGAGTGGGAATGAAGGAACAAGCTGATCTGCTCGTGCAGTTCGGCGAAATGCTTCGCGCTGTCGCGCGCCTTGGGCGTGATCTCGGCAAAGGTCGAGTTCGGTATCGCGACGGCCAGTGCATGTGCGGTCGACAATGGGTGCACGGCATCGATTTCGTTGCCGATGACCAGCGCCGGTATGTCGAGCCTCGCGGCATCGCTTTCGGAAACACCGGGTCCGTCGGCCGAAATATTGGCAAGCACCTGGGCGAAGGCTTTGGCGTCGGGCCGGTCGAAATAGCCAAGCAGCGAGGAGAGATTGTCGGGCGCCTCGCGATAGAGCCGTGCAGCAGGGTCCGATCGTGCGAAGATCGTCCTTGCCTCGTCGGCGCTATGTTCGAGGAGGAGCTCGGCGACCTCGGCGATCGGCTGCAGGTTCTGCGGCGCTGGCGAGAACGTCCATGCCGGCCGCACCAGGATGAGGCCGGTGACGCGCTCCGGATGGCGGCAGGCGAGGCGCAGCGCGATTCCCGCGCCCATCGAAACGCCGCCGGCGAAGAAGCGCTCGAGGCCGGCCCGGTCGGCTGCGGCAAGCACATCGTCGGCGAACATTTCGAACGAGAACGGCCGCCGTTCACCGAGGCCTGAGCCGCCATGGCCGCGGCATTCCAGCGTGATGCGGCGGAAGCCGGTGGGGAAAGTCTGCGCGACCTGCGCCTCGCCGCCGCCTAGCCCGTGCTGGAAGACAACAGCCGGGCCTTCGCCCGTGTCGGTGCCGAGCAGCGTCGCGCCGTCGCGAAGAAGCGCAATCTGCCCCGCCATCACACCAGCTCCTTGAGAAAACGCGCGACGCCCGGCGCCTCCCCGGCCGATAGCCCGTGTGTCACCAGCGGCCCGTCGAAGCCTGTGGCTTTCAGCCGGGCGATGAAATCGGGGAAATCGATCACGCCCTGTCCGGCCGTGACAAAGCGGCCGTCGGCGAAGCGGTCCTTGGCATGCGCCAGAGAGACATGGCCCGCCGCGCGCTCGACCGCTTCGGCAACGATGGAGCGTGCCTGTTCGGCATTCGCTCGCTCGAACAGATTGGCTGGATCGAGCACGATGCGCAGCCGCTGCGAGCCCATCTCGCCGATCAGCCGCATGGCGTCTTCGGCCGATGTGACGATGTTGGCTTGCTCCGGCTCGATGCCGAGATCGACGCTGTGGCGCTCGGCAAGCCGAAGAGCCTTTTCCATCTCGCGCGCCATGTCGGCCCAGGCTGATCGATCGGAATTGTCGGGATGGTACGCCCACTGATCCTCGACGTTGCGCGTCCCGGTGCAGAGCGTGACGAGCGGGATCGAAAGTCTGGCCGCGGTTTCGATGACGACCGCCAGCCGTCGCAGTCCATCCTCTCGCATCCGGATGTCCGGGTGCGCCATGTTGTAGGTGCCGGAGAGAGCGACGAGACCGATCCCGGTCGCCTTGGCAGCAGCACCGATGGCGTCGATTGCCGCGTCCGGAACCGCGTCGGGCATCGACGGAAGGCCGGCGCAGGCGAGGTTGAACTGGGTGACCGCGAAGCCCGCATCTCGGACAGCGGCAAGCACGCCGGTCGGCTCGCTGCCCGGGAAAGTCTTGGCGAACACGCCGACCTGCATCAGACCGCTCCCGTCACATTGGCGAGCGCGACGCGCTCGCCGCTCTCGACCGAGCGGGCGATCGCCACCATGGCGCGGATCGAGGCGAGCCCGTCGTCAACCGTGGCGCCGCGCTGTGGCGCGCCGTTGAGCACCGTGTCGGCCAGGCCTTCCAACTGGCGACGGAAGAAATGGCCGTCGGCGCCGAGCGGCTTGCGCGAGGTCGCGTCCTTCTCGTGGAAGATGTCGACCTCGCTGGCGCGGAAATACCAGGGATTGAAGGTCTTCGCGATCACCGAGCCGTTCTCGCCATAGAGCTGGAAGCCCTCATGCCAGTCCATGCGCACGGCGACGGTGAGGTCGAGATGGCCGAGCGCGCCATTGGCGAATTCCGTCTCGACGAACCAGCAATAGGCGCCGAAGCGCTCGTTGAGGCGGGCACGAACGGCAGTGATCTCGCCGCATAGGAAGCGCGCCGTGTCGACGAGATGCGAGCCATGCGCCAGCATGAAATACTGCCGCAGGTCCGCCTTCGGATTGCCGCCCGGCTTCCTCGCCAGCTTACTGGTGACGGGCAGTGGTTGCACGGCGTCGGTGTTGGTGTAGCGATGGGTGGAATCGCAATACCAGGCCTTGAGCGCCAGGATCTCGCCCATCTCGTCGCGCACGAAATCGCGCGCCGCTTCCAGCGCCGGGTCGAAGCGTTTCATGTGCCCGACCTGCAGCACCTTGCCCGAGCGCTTGACCGCTTCGGCAAGCTTCTCGCCTTCCTCGACTGACACGCCGATCGGCTTCTCGCACAGCACATGCTTGCCGGCTTGCAGCGCCTTGATCGACATCGGCACGTGATAGGCGTCCGACGTGGCGACAATCACCGCCTCGAGCTGTGGATCGGCGAGCATCTCGTCATAGTCGCCATACATCTTGCGCGGCTCGTAGGTGGCGCCCATCCGCGCCAGCAGATCGGGTGCCGCATCGCAGATCGCGTAGAGGTCGGCGTTGCTTGCCTTCACGCAGGATTCCAGATGCGCGAATTGCGCGATCGGCCCGCAGCCGAGCACACCTACGCGAAGGCGACGGTCTTTCTTGGCGATCATCGTCAGGCTCCGTAGCCGCGCATGGTCTGGCGATTGGTCTTCACCGCGCCGGCCGGATCGGCGGCAGCGGTCTCGGACTCCTCTTCCAGAATCAGCCAGCCGTTGAAGTTGGGGGCGGCGCCGGCGATCTCGATCACTTTTGCCGTGTCGCAGACGCCCTTGCCAAGCATCGCCCAAGTGCCGTTCGCGTCGACATCTTTCAGATGCACGTAGCGGATGCGGTCGCGATAGGTCGTGAGCGTGTCGGCCATGTCCTTGTGGCCGCGCAATATGTGCCCCGTGTCAGGCACCCAGCCGACCAGCGAAGCGTCGATCAGGGCGAAGATGCGGTCGTAATCGGCACGGTCGAACAGCAGCGTGTTGTGGTGCGAGCTCGGATGCACCGCGACCTGGACGCCGGTCTTGCGGCCGATCTCGCCGGCCTTGTTGTAGACTTCCGCGGCGATGGCGAACTTGTCCTCGCGCGGCCCGTCCGACACGACGGTCGCCGAGCCCATCGACACCAGCGCCCCCGGAAAGGCGGCGGCGAAGTCGATCCAGCGCTTGGCGGTGTCGATATCCTCGCCGATTTTCTCTTTGAGCGTAAAGCCGCTCCTCGAGCCGAAGGCGAAGGAAACCAGCGTCAGGCTGGACGACTTCAGCGCGGCGGCGAATTCCGATGGCTTGCTGGCGTAGCGGCCGATCATCGTGTCGGTGATCTCGATGCCGGCATAGCCGCCATCGGCGATCGCCTTGATGAGATCATCGGGGCCGCCGGAGAACCGGTCTCCCAGCATTTCCCAGGTGAAGGTCTGGCAGCCGACTTTGAGGTCTTTCACGTTCATCCTTTCAATCCTTGGTTCTCCGCGGGGCGTGCCTATTTGACCGAGCCAGCGGTCATGCCGGCGAGGAAGAACCTCTGGGCAATGAGGTAGATCAGCAAGAGCGGCAGCGAGCCGAGCACGCTCATCGCCATCATCTGGTTCCACTCGAAGGCATGCTGCCCCATCAAAAGCTGGATGCCGATCGGGACGGTGCGCATCGACGTCGACTTCGTCAGCGTCAGTGCGAAGAGGAACTCGTTCCAGCACAAAAGGAAGGTGTAAACCGACGTCGCCACGATGCCGGGCAGCGAGATCGGCACGATCACCCGCCAGAGAGCTGTCCAACTGGTGCCGCCGTCGACGGCCACCGCTTCGTCGAGATCGCGCGGCAAGGTGTTCAGATATCCGGTCATCAGCAGGATCGCGTAGGGCAGGGTGAACACCAGATAGGTGAGGATCAGCGCGGTATAGGTGTCGAAGATGCGATACGAGACGACGAGCCCGAAGAATGGGATCAGAAGCGTGATCGGCGGGATGGTCTGCGTGCTGATGATGAGTGTGTTCAGGCTGCCCTTGCCTCGGAAATTGAAGCGGCTGAACCCATAGGCCGCCAGCAAGGCGATCAGCACCGTCAGCACGGTCACCGCGAAGGCCACGAAGTAGCTGTTGAAGAAGAAGCGCAGCTTGACCGGGTCGCCAAGGATCGCTGCATAGGCTTCGACGGTGAAGGCTTTCGGCAGGATGGTCGGCGGCAGGGCGAAGATCTCGGTGTTCGATTTGAACGAGCTGCTCAGCATCCAGTAGATCGGGAAGGCCGCGAAAAACAGCCCCGCGACAAGCGCGATATGCAGCGCGACGGTGATCAGCCTGTCCTTCGTCGTGTGCCTTTTCCTCATGGTGATTACCGGGCCTTTTGATAACGGATGTAGAACAGCGTCAGGCCAAGCGAGATCAGCAGGATGACCACGGCGCTCGCCGACGCCTGGGACAGGTTGTAGCTCGAGAACGCCAGCTTGTAGGTGTAGGTGCTGAGCACCTCGGTCGAGTAGATCGGACCGCCGCCCGTCGTGATCCAGATCAACGGGAAGACCTGCATCGTCCAGATGAAATCGAGCAACGAGATGCTGATGATGATCGGCATCAGCTGCGGGATGGTGATGAAGATCAGCTTCTGGTAGGCCTTCGCCCCGTCGATATCGGCGGCCTCGTAGAAATCCTTGGGGATGCCCTGCAGGCCCGCGAGCAGGCTGACCATGAAGAGCGGGTAGCCCGCCCAGATATTGGCGAAGGTGACGGCGTGCAACGCGGTCTCGGGCGAGGAAAACCACTCGATCTTGGAACCGATGATGCCCAACTGCATGAGAATGCTGTTTACGACACCGTTGGGCTCGAGCAGCAGGCGCCAGATCACCGCGATGATCACCGCGGTGAAAAGCCAGGGCAGTATGTAGAGCACGCGCAGGATGTTGCGCAGCGTCGGATTGATGCGGTCGCTGTTCAGCATGAGCGCGAAGATCATGCCGATGGTCATGTGGAAAATGACGCTCATACACGTGAAGTAGAGCGTGTGCCATAGCGAGGCCCAGAACACGGGATCGGCAAAGATCGCCTGGTAGTGTTTCAGTCCGGCAAAGGATGAGTCGCGACGCAGCACCGCGCTGTTCTGGAACGAATAGGAAATCACCGTCACCATCGGCAGCAGCATCAAAAGGCCAATGATCACCAGCGAGGGCGACAGATAGAGATAGGGTGCGACCGTTCTTTTCAGTCTGTGACGGGAGCGCTTCTGCCGGGTCATATGCCAACCTTGGATACACCTTCGAGAGAAGGTGAGCTTCGCGAACACTCGCGTTGCCGGTGCCTTGCTGCCGGGAGGCCTGCCCGAAGCCAGGCCTCCCGGTCGAAGATCGTAAAACAGGCTAATCAGAATTTCGCCGTCCATCCTTTTTGAGCGTTGGCCGCGGCCTGTTCCGGAGACTGCTCGCCGGCCAGCATCTTCTGGGCTTCGACGTCGAACTGGGTCATCAGGTCTTCAGCCACCGGCAGACCCGTGAACTCGTTGGCGAGGTAACCGGTCTTGAAGATTTCGAAAGCCTTGCCGAAGGCCTTGTCCGAGGTCACGAAGTCGGGCTTGGCGTTGACGTTGCCCGGAAAGGCGTTGGCCAGCGACACCAGCTTGGCGTTGACCTTCTCGCTCATGAGATATTGGACGAGTTTCCAGGCCTCTTCCTGGTGTTTCGAGCCGGCGGAGATGCCGATGCCCCAGGAGGCATAGGGAAGGCCGCGCTTGCCCGTATAGCCCTCTACGACCGGGACCGGGATGAGGTCGAAGTTCAGCTTGGGATTGCGCTTGCGGATGAGGTTCACATGCGCGAGCGAGTCGATCATCATCCCGACGCGGTCGTTGACGAATTCCTCGACCTTTTCCTGTTCGGTCTTGGTGGCGATGCCGGGCGAGATGGTGCCTGCGTCATTGAGCGATTTGACGAAGGTGAGCATGTCCACCACTGGCTTGCCCTCGAGAGCGGGCTTGCCGTCAGCCATCATCGACTGGCCCGACGCCCAGACCCACGACATCATGTCGTTCTGGACGCCGGACGGCGACTGCATCGACAGCGGCAGCACCCAGCCATACTGGTTCTTGTCGGCATGGGTCATCTTCTTGGCGGCTTCGAGGAACTCCGCGCGTGTCGACGGCAGCTTGGTGACGCCTGCCTGGGCGGCAAGGTCCAGATTGACGAACACCGGATAGACGAAGGAAGCGACCGGAAACATCACAGCCTTGCCGTCCACCTTGATGATGTCAGCGACTTGGGCTTTGTCGAAGCCGCTCGCGTCCATCATCGGATTCATGTCGGCGAGCGCGTTCTGTGCGTTCAAATTGTTCACCCAGGCGCCGTCGAGACCGACGACGTCGCTGAGCGTTCCGGTTGCCGCGCCGACCGAGATCTGATCCCGCGTTGCTGCGTAGGGGCCGCTGACCAGCGTCACCTTGATGCCGGGATTCGCGGCCTCGAATTCGTCCATGATCTTCCGCAGCGAGCCTGCGGGCAATTCGGGTTCCCACCATTGGGTGAATTCCAGGGTCGTGTCCGCCATGGCGCTGGTCGCGCCAAGCAGCCATGCGGCCGCGGCCATCTTCAGCATCGCGGGCTTTATCCGAAACGTCATTTTCTCCTCCTTCTTTGAGATCGGCCGCACAATGCGGAAGATCATCTGGTTCATTCAGCAGTCTTCATTCGCAGGCGCCTCGCTCCCGCCTGCTGGCCTTGCCGCAAATCTTCAGATCGCCAGATGCGTCTCGGGATCGAAGAAATGGAGCTTGGTATCATCCAGGGCCAACCGGATTTCCGAGCCGGAGCGGACTGCGCTTTCCGGCTCGAATTTCGCCACCGCGTTCGACGCCATGCCGAAATCCTGCACTGCGTCCGGGTCGCCGGAGTCCACCCGGACCGCGTCGATATTGAGATGGACAATGTGTTCGGACCCGAGCTCTTCGATCGAGGTCACCTTTGCCGGCACAGTCTGGTACTTGCGGCCGGAATCGAGGCTGCTGTCATAGAGATGCTCCGGCCGGATCCCGAACACGATTTTGCGCCCTGCATACGACTTCAAGCCCGGCCTTCGCACGAAGGCTGCATCCTGCAGCCGGATGGCAAAGGTGCCGGCTGTCAGTTCGTCGCCCGTCAGTGTCCCTTCGAAAAGATTCATCGAAGGCGAACCGATGAAGCCGGCCACGAAGGCGTTCACAGGCGATTCATAGAGCCGCTTCGGTGTGTCGACCTGCTGCAGCACACCCCCTTTCAGCACCGCGACCCTGTCTCCCATGGTCATCGCTTCGGTCTGGTCGTGGGTCACATAGATGGTCGTCACGCCAAGCTGCTTCTGCAGGCTGGTGATCTCGGCGCGCATCTGCACGCGCAGTTTCGCATCCAGATTGGAGAGCGGTTCGTCCATGAGAAAGGCGGCTGGCTCGCGCACCATGGCGCGGCCCATGGCAACCCGCTGGCGCTGCCCGCCGGAAAGGTTGGCGGGCTTGCTGTCCAGCAGCGACGTCAGCTGAAGGGTCTTGGCGATCTCGTCCACGCGCTTCTTGCGCTCGGCCTTCGGCTTGCCCGCCAGCCGCATCGAGAAGGCGATGTTTTCGAACACCGTCATATGCGGGTAGAGCGCATAGCTCTGGAAGACCATCGCGATGTCGCGGTCCTTGGGCGGCATGTCGACGACGTCGACGCCGCCAATGCGAAGGCTGCCGCTCGTGATGTCCTCCAATCCCGCGATCATCCGCAAGGCGGTGGATTTGCCGCAGCCGGATGGGCCGACCAGGATCAGGAACTCGCCGTCCTCGACCGACAGGTTCAATCGGTCGATTGCACGGAAACTGTTTCCGTAGGTTTTGCAGATATTCTCAAGAATGACTTCCGCCATATTCCTCCCTCCACAAGTCAAGCCGATGATTTTTGTTTTTAACCTTGGCTATATTGCTTGTGAATATTTCCTCGGATAGTTCCAGCCTATGTTCCGGTGCCGAGTTGCGCGTATTTCAGTTCGACCGCCGATGGCGCGCTCGCCGATGCCAGCAGTTCCGTGACCTGGCTGTTGGTCGGAAGGGCCTCGCGTCCGCCACGCCCGGTTATCGACAGAGCCGCCGCCGCAGCAGCGAATGCCACCCGGCCCGCGGTGTCGGTTCCGCTCGCTAATGCATGGGCATAGGCGCCGTGAAAGCAGTCGCCGGCCCCGGTCGAGTCGACGACAGCAACCCGGTGCGGAGGCAGGTGCCAGAGGCCTCTCTCTTCGCTTCCGCGATAGTAGACGCCTCTGCCGCCATCGGTCAGAACCACGGCGGACCGCGACGGCAACCACAAGGCATCGAGCATCTCGGCGGGCGATCTGCGACCCGTTGCGGTTCCTGCAAAGCCGAGCGGAAGAATGAGGTGGCCGCAGAGCGCCATCAGCCTATCTGTGGCTGGGCCGGCGCTCCATTCGATATCGCCGAGGATCGCGAGGCCCAGATCGCGAGCCCGGGCCACGACATCCAGTGAGCGGATCGCGTAGCTGTCTACGATCAGGACGCTCGCGCGGCCGAGGATCTCGTCCGGAAAGTCCGGTGCGGTGCCCAGCATCGCGTCGTCATCATAGGCGATGAAGCGGTCTCCGTCCGAGCCGACGGTGATGCGCGAGCGTACCGGGCGCGCATCGGGATGGCGTGGCGCGAACGCGGTTTCGACGCCGCTGGCGACGAGGTCGCCCAACACGGCGTCGTCACCGGCGTTGCCCAGCCACCCGATGAAGCTGGCGCTCCCGCCGAGCCGCGCGACGGCGGCAAGGGCCGTCGCGACATTGCCGCCGAAAGCGCGCGTGCTTTGCAGGACCTTCCCCTTGCCCGCCGACAACGGCTGATCGACATAGACGATGTCGTCGATCGCAATGGCGCCGAAGCCGAGGATCGAGGGGACCGGAGGCATCGTTCAGGCCCCCGCCTTCGCAAGCGCTTCTTGCGCCGAAAGCCCGTCATGGATGACGCCCCGAAAGGCAAGTGCTGCCTTCTGAGGATCGCCGTGCCCCCAGAGATTGCGGCCCACCACGGCGCCGCGCGCGCCGGCGCGGATGGCGTCCGCCGTCTGCTGCAGCGCGCCAAGTAGCGTATCGGTCTTCGGCCCGCCCGCGATGACGACCGGCACCGGGCAGGTCCGGACGGTCTCCCGGAACGACTCGAAATCGCCCGTGTAGCCGATCTTGATGACGTCGACGCCGGACTCGTAGCCGATGCGCGCCGCATAGGCGATCTCGTCCGGGGTGAAGACGATCTTTGCCCCGTCGGTGAAATCGCGGGGGTAGATGTGCGCCACCACCGGCATGCCGTAGCGGGCTGCCGCGTTCACGGAATCGGTCAGCCAGCGAATGTATTTGCCTTCAGTCGCACCGCGCACCGGAATGGCCACGGCCAACGCGTCGGCGCCGGCGCGCACCGCGTCCTCTGGCGTTGCAATCAACTCGCTGATGCGGTCGTCCGGCGTGAAGCAACCGGCCTGGATCACCAGGGCAGCCTTGCCCGCATATTGCGGCCACAGATGGCGCGCGGCGCCAGGCTGGATGCTGACATAGTCGGGCTTTCCCGCCATGACGCGGGCCAGTGCGCCGGGCAGATCAGCAAGGCCGCCTTTGCGCACGTCGCCATAGCCGACGAAGTGGTCGACCGCGCCGCCAAATAGGTTCCCCGATGGATGCGAAAAGAGGCGCGCAAGGCGCACTTTGGTCCCTAGACTCATAATTCCCTAATCTCTTGTTTTACAAGGCCGGCGGCCCGTGATGCTGGGCCAGCGTTTTCATATGCTCTATAAAAATTTTACGCGCGTCAAGATTTAAAATGCGCTATAGCGAGTCACGAAAATTGTCCGTCGCTGTCGCGATGGCTTGTCTCGGGCGTCGCCGATTGGGAGGTCGAAAGGGAAATGCAAGCAAATTCAGGAGCGAAGCTCGGTATCGGCGTCATCGGATGCGGTAACATATCGATGACCTATCTGCGCAACGCGGCACTTTTTGCCGGTGTGGAACTGCGCGCTTGCGCCGATATTTCCGCCGAGATGGCTGTCTTGCGCGGGAAGGAATATGGCATCCGCGCGCTCGGCGTCGATGCATTGCTCGCCGACCCGGAGGTCGATCTCGTCCTCAACCTCACCATTCCCGCGGCACATTTCGACATCTCGTTTTCGGCGCTCTCGGCGGGAAAGCATGTCTTCACCGAAAAGCCGCTCGCCACCTCAGCCAGCGATGGTCGCAAGCTGGTGGCGGAGGCGGCGAAACGGGGATTGCTGCTGGGCTCGGCTCCCGACACTTTCCTCGGCGCCGCCGGACGCCGCGCGCGCCGCCTGATGGACGAGGGCGCGATCGGCCGCGCCGTGACCGGCACCGCCTTCATGCTGGAGCGCGGTATGGAGCACTGGCATCCGAACCCGCAATTCTATTACCAGCCAGGCGGCGGCCCGGTCTTCGACATGGGGCCATACTATCTGACGATGCTCGTCAACCTGCTCGGCCCCGTCGCCCGTGTCATGGCGATGGCCACGCGCGGCCAGGAGGAGCGGCTGATCACCGCCGACGGCCCTTACAAGAACACCAGCTTCAGGGTCGGCACGCCGACCAACATCCTGTCGCTGCTCGAATTCCGCTCCGGCGCCACCGTCACTTTCGGTGCCTCGTGGGACGTCTTCAAGCACTCCAACCACCCCATCGAGCTGCACGGTACCGAAGGGTCGCTCAGGCTGCCCGATCCCGACACCTTCGGCGGCACCGTCTCGCTTTCCGCGCGTGGCGCCGACTGGAAGGATTTCGCCAGCGAAGGCGAGCTCTACGGCGCGCGCAACTGGCCCTATGCGGCGCCGAATCGCGCCAACTACCGCATGCTCGGCGTCGCAGATCTGGCGCGTTCATTGTCGCAGAAGAGAAAGCCGCGCGCGTCCGGCGATCTGGCTCTGCATGTGCTGGAGATCATGGAGGCCATCCTCGCCTCGGGCGAAAGCCGCAACTCGGTCGCCATCGCCGGCACTGTCGACCAGCCGCCGCTGCTTGGCGAGGACGAGGCTGCGAGCCTGCTGGCCTGAGCGCCCGTGTTGTCCCCGCTCGATCCGCAGGCGCGGAAGGTTCTCGAACTCGGCCGCCAGGCGCATGAGCCGCCTTTCGAGACAGGCACGCCCGAGCAGGCGCGACGCGCCTACGACAACGGTTTCCCCGGGCTGCAAGGCGAGCGCGAGCCCGTCGCTTCGGTGTGCGAACAAGCCATTGTCGGGCCGGGTGGCCCTCTCAACCTTCGAGTTTATCGAGGGCGGGGCGCGCCGACGGCCAATGCGCCGGCGCTGCTCTATCTGCACGGTGGCGGCTGGGTGATCGGCAATCTCGATTCGCATGACGAGATCTGCCGCTGGTACGCCAACATCGCCGCCTGCGTCGTCGTCTCGCCCGACTACCGGCTGGCGCCGGAGCACAAGTTTCCGGCGGCGGTCGAGGATTGCCGTGCCGTTCTCGCCTTCATGCGGGACATGCCCGGCGGGCTTGGCATCGATGCCAGCCGCATAGCCGTTGCCGGCGACAGCGCCGGCGGCAACCTCGCCGCGGTGCTGGCGCTGCTCGCCAGCGATGACAAATGCCCTTTGACCGCGCAGCTCCTGTTCTACCCCAACACCGACGCCGACCAAACGGCGGACAGCTATCGCCGCTTCGCCGAAGGTTTCGGCCTGACGGCCGCGACCATGGCCTGGTTCCGCGACCAATATGTCCGTGACGCCGCCGACATCGACGACTGGCGCGTCTCGCCGCTCAAGGCCAAGAACCTTGCCAGGGCCGCTCCCGCCTTTGTCGCCATCGCGGGCCACGACATTCTCGCCGACGAGGGCGAAGCCTATGCAAGGCGGCTCGAAATGGACGGCGTCCCGATCGTGGCCAAACGTTGGCCAGGGCAGATCCACGGCTTCGTCTCGATGGGCCGCCACGGTCCGGCGTCGCGTCAGGCGGTCGAGGCTGCTGTTGCGGCCTGGCGCGAATTCGATCCGGCGTTCGACAGGGTTTAGGCCGACTGACGCATCACCAGCGTTGCGTCGAGGCTGACCTTCGGCGTCACGGCGGCCGCATCCTCGTCGAGCATTGCAAGCAGCGTCTCGACACTGCGGCCGGCCATGGCGGCGAAATCCTGCGCCATGGTGGTGAGCGCCGGGCAGGTGTAGCGGCTCAGCGGATGGTCATCATGCGCTGCGACCCGCAGGTCGCAGTCGGTCTTGCGTCCCACCTTCAGGCCCTTCGAAAAGGCCGCCGCCATCACGCCGAAGGCGAGGCGATCGTTGGCGCATAGAATGGTTTTGCCCGGCAGGCCGCCATTGCCGATTAGCTTCTCGGTCTGCTCGTAGCCGATGCGCTCGAAGTCCCAAGTATAGTCGCTGGTGTCGCCGAAGACGGTCGGCTCGAACCCCAGTCGCTGCATCGAGGCGACATAGCTGCTCAATCGTTCCGCCGAATTGTGATTGACGTGTGGGATGTCGAAATAGACCGGGGCGTCGCCGGAACGGCAAAGGTAATCCACGATCGTCGCGACGCTCTTTTCGTTGTTGTTGCCCACGAATGGCGTGTCACCTTCCAGGAAAGTGTCGAAATAGACAATCGGGATGGTCTGCGTGAGCTTTTCCAGGGTTCTCTGATCGGATCGTTTGCCCAGCGGCGCGATCAGCGCGCCGGATACCTTCAGGGACAGGATGGTTCGGGTGGCTTCGATCTCGAGTTCGGTCGAGCCATGCGAGGAAATGACGACCGGCCAGTAGCCTTCGTCGCGTAGCCTGAGCTCGATGCGGCTGACCATCTCCGAATAGAACGGGTCGGTCACCGTCGGAACGACAATGCCGATGCTGCGCGTGCGTTTGCGGTTGAGATTGCGCGCGAAGAGGTTCGGCTGGTAGTCGGACGAGCGCAACGCATCCTCGATACGTTTGCGCGTTGCCGGCTTGACGCTGGTCGGATCGTCGAAGAATTTCGACAATGTCGGTCTGGAGACGCCGCAGGAGCGGGCGAAATCCTCCATGGTCTTGTGCGTCATCGACATTCAAAGCCCTTGCGGCGTGGAACTTCCAAATCGCCGTGTCCCTGTGTTGCCCCGGCGCCATCACTACGGTTCGCCGCCGCGCGAACGCAAGTTGAAATTTTACAGGAAGATTTACAAGTTTCAACGCGTCGAAAGAAATTATTGCATGCGTAAAACTAATTAATTGACGTGAAAAATTTCACGCCATATTGAATTTGCGGACGGAGCACGCTGTGCGGCGGCGAATGCCGGAGGTCATGGATGAAGAAGCTGGTTTGCGCCGGTGAAATCCTCGTCGAGATCATGGCTGAACGCATCGGCCAGAGCTTTCTCGCGCCTGGACCGCTGGTAGGTCCGTTTCCGTCCGGCGCCCCCGCGATCTTCGTCGGCCAGGCAGCGGCGCTTGGGCAACCGGCGGGCCTCATCGGCGCCGTCGGCGAGGATGATTTTGGTCAGCTGAACATTGACCGGCTGCGAGCGCTCGGCGCCGACGTTTCGGCAATCACGTCCCACAAAGGCCATGCCACCGGCACTGCCTTCGTCACTTATCTGGCTGATGCCTCCAGGCATTTCGTCTTCAACATCCGCAACAGCGCGGCGGGCCTGATGGCCATCGATGATGCCGCAAGACACTTGCTTGCCGACGCCGACCACTTGCATGTCATGGGCTCGTCGCTGTTCTCGGACAAGGCGACCGACGTTGTGCTCGCCGCGACCGCGGCCGTGAAGGCCAGGGGCGGCACCGTGTCCTTCGACCCCAACGTCCGCCGCGAGATCCTACAGGTTTCCGGCATGCGCGCCGCGCTGGACAAGGTGCTGGCGGAAACCGACGTCTTCCTGCCCAGCGGGGACGAATTGTTCCTGTTCTCTTCGGCCGGTGACGACAAGGGCGCAGTTGATGATCTGTTGGGCCGAGGCATTTCCTGCGTCGTGTTGAAGAAGGGCGCAGACGGTGCCGCCTATCACGACCGGCAGGGCGCGGTCGCTTTGCCAGCTTTTCCTGTCGAGGAGGTCGACCCGACCGGAGCCGGCGACTGCTTCGGCGCCGCCTTCGTTTCAATGTGGTTGCGCGGCGCCGCACCTGTCGATGCCCTGCGCGTCGCCAATGCCTGCGGCGCGCTTGCCGTTACCCGCAAGGGACCGATGGAAGGCATCCATCGACTCGCCGAGGTCGAGGCCTTCATCCTCAACGCCGGGGCGCACGCATGACGAGCGCCACCGCCCGTTTTGCCAAGATCGCTGCGCGCCGCGCCGCCGGCGGCAAGGGAGGCATCGCCTCGATCTGCTCGGCGCATTCGCTGGTGATCGAGGCGGCGCTCCGCCATGGCGCGGCGCATGGCGCCGATGTGCTGATCGAGACAACCTGCAACCAGGTCAACCACGAGGGCGGCTACACCGGCATGACGCCGGCCGCCTTTCGCGGCCTCGTCGAAACGCATGCCAGAAGGGCTGGTCTTCCCCTCGATCGTCTGATTCTCGGCGGCGACCATCTTGGACCCAATCCCTGGAAGCACAACTGCGCTGCCGAGGCGATGCGGAAAGCGGCCGCGATGATCGACGCCTATGCGGCCGCCGGCTTCACCAAGCTGCATCTCGACACCAGCATGGCCTGCGCCGATGATCCGGTGCCGCTCCCCGACGAGACGATTGCCGCCCGCGCGGCCGAGCTTGCCAAGGTCGCCGAGGCGGCCGTCGCGCGTACCGGCGGTGAGAAACCCGTCTACATCATCGGTACCGAGGTGCCGGTCCCCGGCGGTGCCCTGGAGCCGCTCGAGCATATGCAAGTGACCGAGCCGGCGGACGCGCTCCGTTCCGTCGAGCTCCACCGCCAGGCCTTTGCAAGCGTTGGGCTCGACGAGGCCTTTGACCGGGTCGTCGGCGTCGTCGTCCAGCCCGGTGTCGAATTCGGCAATGCCGATATCATTGCCTATGCGCCGGAGAAGGCGATCGAGTTGGTCGCTGTGCTGGAACGCATGCCGCAATTCGTTTTCGAAGCGCACTCGACCGACCACCAGCCGGCGGAAGCGCTGGGCATGCTGGTGCGTGACGGTTTCGCCATCCTCAAAGTCGGCCCATGGCTGACCTTCGCGCTACGCGAGGCGCTCTACGGCCTCAGTCTGATCGCCGATCAGATGGTTCCCGACCCGTCCCGGGAAAACCTGCAGGCGGCGATGGAGCGGGTGATGCTCGCCTCGCCCGAGAACTGGCGCAACTACTATTCCGGCACATCGAACGAGCAACGCCTGCAGCGGCATTTCTCCTTCAGCGACCGCATCCGTTACTACTGGCTGACGCCGGAAGCGCAGCGCGCAACCGCAGCGGTGCTGGCCGCGCTTGGCGACACGGAGATTCCCCGCCCGCTGATCAGCCAATTTATTGGCCATCTCGATGTCGACGTCGGCGCGGGCCGCATCAGACCGACCGCGCATGGGCTTCTGCTCGGCAGCGTGACACGCGTGCTCGACATCTATCGCAACGCCACGAACCAGTAAGCGGTCTTCGGTTCCGGACCTCGGATTTGACTTAGCCCGCGTGGATCTCTCATGGAGGGATACGATGATGACCACAGGTCGCCGCGGCCGGGACGTGGTCAAATAGCGCGTCGACTGACGATCGTGATCGATCAGCGCTTGTCGGCTGGAAGCAGCCACCCGGATCAGTTTTCGCAACAAAGGGCACATACCGTGCTCCCAGGATGTCGAAGTGCCTAACGCCTTACTGGAGCCGTGCTTTCCCTGACGATCAGCCGGATTGCCAGTTCGCGTTGCCTTAAATGCAGCCGCTGCGAGGGTGATGCCAGAACGTAATCAGCGGCGATGCGGCCCATATCTCGCGCCGGCACCTCCAGCGTGGTCAATTCAGGTGAGGTGAGCTCCGCGATCTCCAGATTGTCGAAGCCAACGATCGAGACCTCCCTGGGCACAGCGATCCCAGCGGCGTGACAGTATTTGATGGCGCCGGCCGCCAGGATATCGCTGCCGCAAAACACCGCCGTCGGCCTTGTGCCTTCTTCCATCAGCCGCTCCATGCACCGCCGTCCGTCATCCAGCCTGTAGGCCCCTTCGACAACCGGAACGGTTGCGCGGTCGATCCCTGACCGCTCGAGTTCATTCAGGAAGCCGTCGCGGCGGCCGGCTGCACGATCATTGTCTTGGGTGATGCCTGCGATCATCCCGAATTGGGAGTGGCCGAGGTCGAGCAGGTAGCGCGCCGCCGTGCGCCCAGCCTTCTCATTGTCGAACCCCACTGCAGCGCCCGACTCCCTCGCTTTCGACGTGTAGGTATAGACGTAGTCGATACGTTTCTGCTCAAGCATCGCAAGCGTGGCCGGCAGGTGCGTGGATCCAACTAGGACCACCGACTCGACGCCGCGCTCGACCAGCAGGCGCGCTTGCTCGTATTCGAGATCGATGTCGTAGCCCGAGGTGTTGATAATCAGCGAAACGTCCTTTTCGGACAGCCGGGCCTGAAGCGCGTCGACCATTGTGGCGTAGATCGCGTGGTCCAAGGTCGGAATGATGGCGCCGACCAGCCTTGTTCGCGTGGATCGCAGCGCCCTGGCGGAACCGTTGGGGACGTAGCCAAGTTCCCGCGCGGCTCGCACCACGCGATCTCGGACGATCTCATTGACGTTCGGATTGCCATTGAGGACGCGCGAAACGGTAGCCGGCGAGCAGTTCGCAAGCCGGGCCACGTCAATCAGTTTGGCGCTGCCGTCTTCGATATCCATTGAGTGTGGCCATTGCCAAATTTGAGAAACCGTTTTCTAGATCGCACAAATTCTTTCAGGTCGCCACATGTCTTTTTCGACGAAAAGTCCGGAAAACAGGATTGACAGCGCTCTGAAAAGTTGTGAAAACGATTTCACAAAGAGCGTAAGTGAAAGCGCTACATCAAGGGAAGACACATGCTCAGCGGGATCAAGGTCGTCAGCTTTTGCCATTTCCTGCAAGGTCCCGCAGGCGCCCAGTATCTGGCCGACATGGGTGCCGACGTCATCAAGGTCGAACCGATAGATGGGGCTCACGAGCGTCGGTGGTCCGGCGCGGATGTGTATGTCGACGGCGTCAGCGGCTTCTATCTCTGCGCCAACCGCAACAAACGCTCCATCGGCATCGATCTGAAAAGCCCTGAGGGCAAGGAAGTCGCGCGCCGCCTGATCGCCGAGGCCGACGTGGTCATGGAAAATTTCCGGCCTGGCGTGTTCGCCAAGCTGGGTTTCGACGACCAAGCGCTTCGCGCGATCAATCCTACACTGATCTTCGCCTCGGCAAGCGGGTTCGGCTCCACCGGACCGATGGCGCTGAAGCCTGGTCAGGACCTTCTCGCCCAAGCGCGGTCAGGTCTCATGAGTGTCACCGGCACGCCCGATCGGGGCCCGACGCCCGTTGGGGCGGCGATCGTCGATCAGCATGGCGGCGCGCTGCTGGCGATGGGCATCCTGGGCGCGCTGGTGCGCCGACTTCGTGATGGCAAAGGCACGCGCGTTGAAGCCAGCCTGATCAACTCGGCGATCGATCTGCAGGGGGAGCCTCTCGTCAACTACTTCGCGGGTGGAATGAGCCGCGAAGTCCTGAAGCGCGAGAAGAACCTGGCTACGTGGTTCCACGCTGCGCCCTATGGCGTCTATCCCGCCACCGACGGCCATGTTGTGATCTCACTTTGCGACTCCTCGGTGCTGGCCGAAGCGCTAGGCAGCGATGGTCTGCGCGAAGTGGCGGACGTCGACCGATACGCGGATCGGGACGAATACGCTCGCCACCTGGCCGAGGCCACGGCGATCTTTTCTGTAGCGGAACTTGCTGACCGCTTCGATCGCCACGGCATCTGGTGGGCGCCGATCAACTACTATGACGATCTGCTGGCTGATCCGCAGCTAAGTCACGCTCAGGTGTTCCGCCAAGTCACCGTGCGGGGCCGCACCATCTATCTGGTCAATCATCCCAACCGCTATGACGGCGAGGTGCCGGCACTGCGCTGCCTGGCCCTCGAGATTGGCGAGCACACACGCGAGATCCTGCACGGGCTCGGTTATGCCGAGGGCGAGGTCAAGAGCCTCTTGGCCTCGAAGGCAGTGGTCGCCGCGAGCGGTGTCGGCGCTGCCGTGGAAAGGAAGGCATCATGATGCTGAACCAGACTGCTCCAGCGGTCCGGGACATGGCTGAACGGCAGTCCCCCGGCGACCGCGGTCTTGCGGTTGTCACAGGCGGCCGACGCGGCATTGGCCGCGCCATCTGTTGCGAGCTTGCACGGGTGGGCTTCGATATAGCAATCGTCGATATCGTCGATGACGAGAATGCCAGCGAGACTGTCGATCTTGTGAGCAGGCTCGGGCGCAACAGCGCTTTCTACCGCAGGGACATCTCCGAGACGTCGGGCAACGCGACCTTTGTCGAAGGCCTTGAACGCGACCTGGGCGAGATCACGTGCCTGGTGAACAATGCCGGCGTGCAGGTGAGCGTGCGCGGCGACCTTCTCGATGTCACCGAGGAAAGCTTCGACCGGCTGATCGGTGTCAACCTGCGTGGCACATTCTTCCTCACCCAAGCCGTCGCGCGCGCGATGCTCTCAAGGCCGCAGACCGCGTCGGAGCGATCGGTCGTGACGATCACCTCCGCCAATGCCGGCCTCGTCTCGCCGGAGAAGGGCCCATATTGCATATCGAAGGCCGGGCTCTCGATGGCGTCGCAACAGTTTGCGATCCGCCTGGCGGACGCCGGCATCCGGGTACACGAGATTCGCCCCGGCTTGATCCAGACCGACATGACCGCAGACGTCTACGAGAAGTATTCCTCGCAGGTCGAGGCAGGTGAGTTGTCGGCGATCCGGCGATGGGGCCAGCCGGACGACATTGCTCGCGCAGTCGCGACCTTGGCCGCAGGCGGCCTGCCGTTCAGTACCGGAGACATCTACCACATCGGCGGCGGCATGCAGATCCACCGCTTGTGAGCTTTTTTGAGCATAGCGTGAAAACGATTTCTTGAGGCTCAGTATGAAAGACGCAGTTCTCGAGATGCGCGGCATCCACAAGCGCTTTCCCGGTGTGTACGCGCTGAATGACGTCAGCTTTGCCGTGCGCAAAGGCAGTGTTCATGGCGTGATCGGCGAAAACGGCGCCGGCAAGTCGACGTTGATGCGCGTCCTCTCCGGCGCCTTCCTTGCCAACGAGGGCGAGGTGGTCATCGATGGCACTGTCGTGCCGACGCCGACGCCGGAGCGGATGCTCGAACTGGGTATTGCGGTCATCTACCAGGAACTGGCCCAGGCGCCCCATCTGACGGTTGCCGAAAACATCTTTCTCGGCCGATTGCCGAAGACCGTGCTCGGCAGCGTCGACTGGCGCAAGACCCAAGCTGCGGCTCGCGAGGTGTTGGACAGGTTGGGTTTCCGTGTTGATCCGGCCGCCCGGATCGATGCGATAAGCGTGGCCCAGCGTCAAATGGTGGAGATCGCCAAGGCGATTGCACGCGAAGCGCGCATCGTGGTCCTCGACGAGCCGTCCGCTGTCCTGGGCGACGCCGAGTTGGAACACCTGTTCGCGACGATCCGGCGGCTCAGCGCCGAACAGGGGGTATCCTTCATCTACATTACGCATCGTCTCAAGGAACTCTACGAGATCTGCGACGAAGTCACCGTGCTGCGCGACGGGCAGGTTGTCGCGTCCATGCCGCTGGCGCATACGACAACCGCCGACCTCATTCGTCACATGGTCGGACGCGAGCTCAAGGACGTGTTCCCGCCCCGTCCGAAACCGGGCCCGAATGTGCGCCTTGAAGTGCGCAATATCTCGCGAGCCGGCGTTTTAAGGGACATTTCTTTCGATGTCAGGCAAGGCGAGATCGTCGGCATCTGCGGTCTCGCCGGGGCCGGTCGGACGGAGGTGCTGCGGGCAATCGCCGGCGCCGACGCGATTGACAGCGGCGAGATCAGGATCGATGGCAAGGCGATCGCTGTCGATGGGCCGCGTACGGCGCTCGCGCATGGGATCGGCCTGTTGCCGGAGGACCGCAAGACCGAGGGCCTTTTCCTCGAACAATCCGTTGCCTTCAACGTCACCGTTTCCGAACTCGCGGCCATCGTTCAAGGCGGACTGATCAGCCGCAGGCGCGAGCAGGAGCAGGTTTCCCGCTTCATCCGGCAGATGTGCATCAAGACGCCGAGCGCCAGCGCCAAGGTGCGAACGCTCTCGGGCGGCAATCAGCAGAAGTGCGGCATAGCCCGGCAGTTGCATGCCGGGACCGAAATCCTTCTGGTGGATGAGCCGACGCGCGGCGTTGACGTCGCCGCCAAGCGCGAGATCTACGACCTGCTTGTTGAGCTGACCTCCACGCGCGGTGCGACCATCGTGATGGTCTCGTCCGAACTCCCGGAAATTCTAGGTCTCTGCAACCGCATCGTCGTGATGCGGGAAGGCGCCGTTTCGGCAGTCTTGGATGGGGAGGGCGCGACCGAGGAAACCATCATGGCCCATGCGGTCTGGCAGTAGGAGCGAGATGGGCATGCGCAGCTACCAACAATTCATCGGCGGGCGGTTCGTCGCCGGCACGGGCACAGGATCAATTGAACGCAGAGCGCCAGCAACTGGCGAGCGGGTCGCCACTTATGCGGAAGGCGCGCCGACGGATGTCGATCTGGCTGTCGAGTCGGCGCGGATCGCTTTCGAGGAGGGGCCCTGGCCGCGCTTGAGCGGCATCGAGCGAGCCGAAGTGCTCAACCGGTTCGCCGACCTCATCAGCGCCAATCGGGAGCGGCTGGTGAGGATAGAGGTGGAGGAGGTTGGCAAGCCGATAAGGTTTGCTCGTGGCGACATCGACGGCGCGATCGGCCTGACGCGCTACGCCGCTTCTCTTGCAATGCAGATGGCGGGTCTATCCTACACCAACATTGGCGAGGGCAAGACGGCGCTGGTCACGCGTGAGCCTGCCGGGGTCGTGGCACTGATAACGCCATGGAACTTTCCCGCTCTCATCCTGTCACAAAAGGTGCCGTTCGCGCTTGCCGCCGGCTGCACGGTCGTGCTGAAGCCGTCCGAGTTCACATCCGGCTCGGCCTTTGAGATCGCGGCGCTGGCGAGCGAGGCGGGGCTGCCGGCCGGCGCCTTCAATGTCGTCAGCGGTTATGGCGCCGCGGTCGGTGATCACCTGACCGCGCATCCTGGCATCGACTTCGTTTCCTTCACTGGGTCGACCCGCACCGGCAGCCGCGTCGTCGCCAACACATCGCGCCACCTGGTCAAGTCCTCGGTCGAGCTTGGCGGCAAGTCGGCCAACATCGTCTTTGCCGATGCCGATCTCGATGCTGCCACTGACGGCGCGCTGATGGGTGTCTTCTTCAACAATGGCGAATGCTGCGTCTCAGGTTCACGGCTGTTCGTTCAATCGTCTGTCGCTGACGAGTTCATCGCCAAAGTGGTCGCGCGGGCGCGCACGATGAAGGTGGGCAACCCGTTCGACGAAGACACCGACATCGGGGCGCTGATCGACGGCAATCATCTGGAAAAGGTGGCGGGGTTCGTCAGAGATGGGATCGAGGACGGGGCGGAGCTTGTCCTGGGCGGCAACATTGCAGCCGGAACGCCCGGACACTTCCACGAGGCAACCATCTTCGATCGCGTCGAGCCGCGCATGGCGATCTTCCGCGAAGAAATTTTCGGCCCCGTTCTGAGCATCACCCGGTTCGATACGGCAGACGACGCGGTAAGGCTGGCCAATGATACCGCCTACGGCCTGTCGAACTACATCTGGTCGAAGAACATCGACACCGTGCTGACGGTCGCCAAACGCCTGAGGAGCGGCTGGGTCCAGGCCAATACGATCATCGATGGTGCGCCACAGCTTCCGCTTACCGGCGTCAAAGGATCCGGTTTCGGTTACGAAATGGGCCAGGCCGGCTTCGAGGAATTCACGCAGCTCAAGACGCTTCTCATCCATACCGGTCCTCGTGCCGCAGTGTTCCCGATCCGAGGCGGTCGATGACCACGCCCCGCCTCATCGTTTCCGACGTCGACCGGACCCTGCTCACCCACGACTACGTACTGCCGCAGCGGGTCGCCGATGCCGTGCGCGCGGCTCAGGACAGGGGAACCGTGGTCGTTCTGGCGACCGCACGTTCTCCGCTCGGGGTCAGGCCCTTTGCCGAACGGCTGGGAATCGCCGATCTCGTCGTCGCGTTCAACGGCGGCTGGATCGGCAATGTCGCAACCGGGTCCACGCTCTCGCAGCAGCGGATCTCACGCTCCGACGCGCTGCACGCCATGGCGACCGCGCAAGCAGCGGGCGCGCGGCCTATGTGGTTCACCGGCGATGCTGTTTTCGCACTGATGAACGACCCGCTCATCGCACGCGAAGCCGCGGTGACGAGGGAGCCTCTGTTCGTAGCCGAAACGATTGAGGCGCTCCCGGGCGAACCCGGCAAGATCATGTGCGTGGCCGGCCAGGCTTCCGACCGGGAGGCCTTCGCACTGCTCCGCGAAACGCTTGGCGGACGGCTCTCCGTTTCGGGATCGCATCCGCGCCTGCTCGAGATCGGACCGCCGGGGGCATCGAAGAAGACCGCGATAAGTCTTGTCGCCGCCAAGCTTGGTATTGCGGCTGATGAATGCGCAGCCGCTGGCGACGCGGAAAACGACGTCGAAATGTTGGCCTGGGCGGGAACCGCGATGACGGTCGGAAATGCTGTGCCTCAGGTCATGCAGCTTGCGCATTTCGTCGGACCGTCCTGTGACGAAGGCGGGCTGGCCGATGCCATAGCCTGGCTGATGCGGAGCCAGCAGCCGAGATCCACTGCCGCGCAATTAATGGGAGGAAGGGATGGTTGAGATGACGACAAGACAAGCATCGGCCGCGCTTCAGCCGGGGTCGATCGGACGCCTGCGCGGATGGGCGCAGAGCCTCGGGCTGCTCTGGGTTCTGATCGTGCTGTGTGCGTTCGCCATATACCTGTCGCCGAGCTTCGTTCACATGGGCAATGTGCTGAACGTCGGTCGTCAGATCGCCCTGTTCGGCATTGTCAGCGTCGGCATGACCTTCGTCATTCTGACACGCGGCATTGACCTTTCGGTCGGCTCGATCGTCGGTGTCGTGGCTGTCTCGACGGCGCTGATGATTTCGAACGGCGTCTCAATACCGCTGGCCATGTTCGCCGCGCTCGCCATCGGCGCCTTGTTCGGCGCAGTGAATGGCGCCGGCGTTGTCTTCTTCGGCATGCCGCCTTTCATCATGACCTTGGGCACATTGGTCATGGGCCGTGGCATAGCCATGACGATCGCCAATGGCGAACCGAAGGCGCTTGGCGATTCCGCGGACGTCTTCGCTTATCTGGGCAGCGGATTTCTGCTCGGCATCCCGGTTCCGATCTGGCTTTTTGCCGCCATCGCGGCGATAGCCTTCGTCGTCCTTCGCCATACGCCGTTCGGCCGCCAGGTCTATGCTGTCGGCTCCAACACCGAGGCCGCGCGGCTGGCAGGGATAAGCGTGCCTCGCACCTTGATGTCGGTCTATGTGATTTCTGGCCTGCTGTCGGCGCTGACCGCCCTGGTTTTTGTGTCGAGGCTGACCGTCGGCGAACCGACGGCGGGAACCAATCTGGAGCTGGAAGCAATCTCGATCGTCGTCATCGGTGGAACCAGCCTGTTCGGCGGTGAGGGCGGCGTGATCGGCACGGTTATCGGTGCCGCGATTATCGCCGTGATGGCTAACATCTTGAACCTGCTCGGTATCTCGCCCTTCACGCAACAGATCGTGAAGGGCGCAATCATCATCGCAGCGGTGATGTTCGAGGTCTACCGCCACCGCGTGCGGTCCTGACACCAAGCGTGTCCGGTCCCGCCGCGGCAGACCGGTTGGGGCGCTTGGAACACCTTAACTTGAAGTCCAACGGAGGAGTTAAAAATGACAAATCGCAGACATTTCCTACGCACGACCGCACTGGCCGCGACGCTGCTGGTAGGGGGCATGCTGTCCGGCGCCGCCTTCGCCGAGGAGAAGATCAAGATCGGTTTCAGCCAAGGTACGATGAACCACCCGTGGCGCGTGGCCATGGTGGAAGGCAACAAGAAGTACGCAGCCGAACATTATCCGGACGTCGATCTCATCATCACCGACGGCAACAACGATGCCTCCAAGCAGGTGGCCGACGTCGAAAACCTGATCGCTCAGGGCATCAAGGTGCTGATGATCTCGCCGCTGACCGAGCAGGCGCTCACGCCCGTCGTCAAGGAGGCCATGGATGCAGGCATCAAGGTCGTCACGCTCGACCGCAAGGTGAATACGCCGGTTACGGTCCATGTCGGGGGCGAAAATCTCCCGCTCGGCGTCGGCGCGGGCGAGTTCCTCGCCAAGAAGTTGAATGGAAAGGGCAACATCATCGAGCTTCAGGGCACCGCGGGGGCTTCCGCCACCATAGACCGCAACAAGGGCTTCGCCGAAGCGATCGCGAAGTTTCCGGACATGAAGGTCGTCGCCTCGCAGAACTGCGACTATACGCGTGACAAGGCGGTCAAGTTCATGGAGGACATGGTTCAGCGCTTCGGGCCGGGCCAGATCCAGGCCGTTTACGCGCACAATGACGAGATGGCGCTCGGCGCCATACAGGTGCTTGAGGCAGCCGGCAGGCTGAACGAGGTGGCTGTCGTCGGCATCGACGGCCAGGAAACCGCGTTCGAAGCCGTCAAGCAGGGAAAGCTGGCGGCGACCTTCGTCTACCCATTTGTGGCCCCGGAAGGCATCGAGACCGCCTACAAGGTCGCCAAGGGAGAACAGGTCCCACCGACCATCACGCTGCCCACAGTTTCCGTCACCGCGGATAATATCGCGCAGATGATCGGAAAGGGCTTCTGAGGCCACGATTCATTGGGACGCCGCGACTTGCGGCGTCCTGCCATTTCTGAAGGGAATCCGATGATGAGCGAGAAGAGACAATTTGTTGCCAAAGGCGTCATCCCAGCCTGCCTGATGCCGTTCAGCGCCGACCTGGCCGTCGACGAGGGCGCCTATCGCCGGCATCTTGGCGACGTCGGGTCCGTGGAAGGTATCTCGGGTATCACCATCAACGGACATGCCGCCGAAGTGCACGCGCTCACGATCGAGGAACAATTCCGCGCGATCGTCGTGACCAAGGATGTCTTGCAAGACAGGGTCCCGACCATCGTCGGCATCTATACCAATTCGAGCCTGGAGGCCGCCCGCATCGCTGCCTATGCGGAGCATGAAGGCGCCGATGCTCTGCTGGTGTTTCCCCCTGACTTCATGACGCTTGGCGGGCATCTCAGGCCTGAGATGATCTACGAGCATCTGCGGCGCATTACGGATGCATCGGGGCTGCCGATCATTCTTTTTCAGTATCCGCTCGCCTCAAATCTTGCCTATCCGTTGCCGACTCTGCTGGAGCTTTGCCGCCGCTTCCCATCCATTGTCGCCATAAAGGACCAATGCGGTGACGGCAACCTGCACGAACGTCAGATACGGGAACTGAAGGCGTTCGATCGGCCCGTGAACACGCTGACAACCCACAGCGCCTGGCTGCTCGGGTCCCTGGCTCTCGGTTGTGACGGGCTTCTTTCGGGGGCCGGAAGTGTGATCGCCGATCTTCAGGTCGCGCTTTACCGTGCCGTGCAGGCGAATGACCTGAAGACTGCCAGGGCAATCAACGATCGCATTTATCCGACAGTCAGGGCTTTCTATGACGCGCCGCTTCTCGATATGCACAATCGCATGAAGGAGGCACTTGTGATCCTCGGCCGATTGGACGAAGCCCATGTCAGGCCACCACTGATGAAGCCTGGTGTTGCCGAAATCGAAAAGATCCGCGGGCTGCTGGCTGAAGCTGGTCTCAGCGCGGGATACAGAAAGGTCGCCTGATCGATGATCGAGGCCCTGGTGCTTACCGAGGAGCCGTCTCCCGGCATCCGCCTGCTGACACTCAATCGGCATGAAAAGCTGAATGCGCTGTCAAAGGAATTACTCGGCGAATTGCGCGATTTGCTCGCGATCTATGATGCCGATGCGAGCGTTGGCTGCGCGATCTTGACGGGCGCGGGACGCGCCTTTGCGGCGGGGGCGGACATTTCAGACATGCTGGAGCGAGGTGTTGCCTCCTACAGCGATCCGGAGCGGCTGACCTGCTGGCGCGCGATCGAGGGCTTTTCCAAGCCGATCATTGCCGCTGTGAACGGCTACGCTCTGGGCGGCGGCCTCGAACTTGCCCTGCTGTGCGACATAGTCATCGCTTCCGATGCCGCGAAATTCGCCACGCCTGAAATCAAGATCGGCTCCTTTCCCGGCGACGGCGGCACGCAGCGCCTGCCGCGCCTGGTTGGTAAGTCATTCGCCATGCAGATGGTGCTGACCGGAGAGATGGTCGACGCGGCTCTGGCGGAACGCAAAGGGCTGATCAGCGAAGTGGTCGCGCCTGAAAGGCTGTTGCCCAGGGCGCTGGAAATCGCAGCCTCGATCGCTGCCAAGTCGGTCGCCATCACTCCGTATGCCAAGAGGGCAGTGCTGGCGGCGTTCGAGACCGACCTGAAATCCGGGCTGGAGGTCGAGCACCGGCTGACGGTCGAGGCATTCGCGAAGGAAGACCGCGTCGAGGGCCTGCGAGCCTTCGCCGAAAAACGGCCGCCTGTGTTCAAGGGCAGGTAGGCCCTTGCGGTCTGGCGCGAACTAGGGTGGAGAAGTCTATGTGGGATTACATCATCGTCGGCGCCGGTTCGGCGGGCTGCGTGCTGGCCAACCGCTTGTCGGAAGATCCTGAGGTCAAGGTGCTGCTGCTGGAGGCCGGCAGTCGTGACTGGAATCCGATGATCCACATTCCCGGCGGCATCGGCAAGTTGTTTGGTCCCGGCGTCAACTGGCGTTTTCATACTGTCCCTCAGACGAATCTCGACAACCGCTCCATCTGGTATCCGCAGGGCAAGACGCTTGGCGGGTCGAGTTCCATCAACGCCATGATCTACATCCGTTGCCAGAAGGAGGACTATGACAATTGGGCGGCTCTCGGCAACGAAGGGTGGGCTTATGAGGACGTCTTGCCCTATTTTCGGAAGTCCGAGGACAATGACCGGCTGGTCAACCGCTATCACGGCCAGGGTGGTCCGCTAAGTGTTTCCGACCAGATCGGCCCGCACCCGTTAACCCGGGCTTTCGTCCGCGCTGTGCAACAGTATGGCCTGCCGTACAATCCGGATTTCAACGGCGAAACAATGTATGGCGCCGGCTTCTATCAGGTGACCTGCCGAGATGGCCGCCGCCGTTCCTCAGCCGTCTCCTATCTGCATCCGGTCAGCAATCGCGCCAACCTCACGGTCAGGACACATGCCCGCGTCACCCGCGTGGTGGTCGAGAACGGACGCGCGGTTGGTGTCGAACTGGCACAGGGCCGGTCGCGGCAGGTCATGCGCGCCGACCGGGAAGTGATCGTCTCCGCCGGAGCGATCAACACGCCGCGCCTGCTGCTCCTGTCCGGCATCGGGCCGGCCGACGAGCTCAAGGCGCTGGGGATTTCTCCGGTGTGCGATCTTCCGGGCGTTGGCCGCAACCTGCAGGATCATCTGTGCACCAACGTCCATCTAACGCTGAAGGATCCGATCAGCTACGACGGTCAGGACCGCTATCCCAAGGCACTTCTGCACGGCATGCGCTGGCTGCTCTATCGCAACGGCCCTGCCGCTTCCGTGATCGTCGAGGGCGGTGGTTTCTTCCAAACGGAGGGTGCGACGCGCCCGGATCTTCAAATTCACATCGCGCCGGCAATGGTGGTGCGCGGCGGTCAGACGAGGCTTGATGGGCACGGCTTCACGATCAACTCGACGTTTCTGCGGCCGCGCAGCATAGGTTCGGTCAAGCTTCGCTCGGCCAACCCCGGGGAGGAGCCGCTGGTCGATCCTAACTATCTTTCGGACCCATACGATCGAGCCATGGCGCTGAAGTCGGTCCGCATCATTCGCGAAGTGCTGGCGCAGAGCGAGATCGCCAAATTCATCAAGGTCGAGCGGCTGCCTGGGCCTTCCGCGAAAAGCGATGAGGAGATCATGTCTTATATCAGGCAGTATGCCTGCTGCGACTACCATCCCGTGGGCACCTGCAAGATGGGCGTCGACGAAATGTCGGTCGTGGATCCGCAATTGCGGCTGCGCGGGATAGAGAGATTGCGGGTGATCGATTCCTCGATCATGCCGGTGCTCATCAGCGGCAACACGAATGGGCCGACGATGATGATCGGGGAAAAGGGCGCGGATCTCATAAGGGGCGTCCGATCCGCCCGCTCGCATCCCGCAATGGCGGCGGTCGCCTGAGCCTGGGGACCGATCCGTGCAATTCCTCGTTCTGTCTCGACGACGGTCTGACCAGCTCAATGACGCCGACTTCGAACATTTTGGTGGTCGGCGAGGGTGCCCGGGCCCGTTATCTGTATGGCATCGGCTTCACAAGGCAAATCTGGCATCGCAGCGATATCCCCGGCACTCGCCAGATCGTTGAAGCAAAGGATCTAAGCGAAATTCGCGAGAAATTAGCGACGCTCCCGCTGGCGAAAGCAGGAATGCTTCTCCGGCCATCGCGACCGCACCGCAGCTGTTGATTGGCGGTTACCTTGTTGGGGGGTGCGCCAACACGAAATCATACTCGACGTCCCAGAACGGCCCGGCGAACTCGAGCTCCTTCGATCTCCCCGGGTGCACGACCCGTTTGAATTCGGCGAGCAGGCTTTCCTTCACGCCGAAGACCGCGTCCGAATTGATATAGGGGTCGTCAGGATCGAAGATGTGCGTGGTCAGCGTCTCGAAGCCGTCTGCTTTGAGGATGAAGTGGAGATGCGCAGGCCTGTATGGGTGGCGTCCCAACGCATGCAGCAACTTGCCGACCGTGCCGTCGTCGGGGATGGGGTAGTATCTCGGCTTCACGGCGCGGAACCAGTACCGGCCGTCAGCGCCGGTGCGGAACACGCCGCGCAGGTTGAAATCCGGCTGGATGCCTTTCTGCTGTACGTCGTAGAAGCCTTCATCATTGGCCTGCCAGACGTCGAGCACCGCGCCGGCCACAGGTCTGCCTTCGGTGTCGAGGATGCGGCCATGGATCACCATGTCCTCGCCCTTGCTGTCGAGGCAGATGTTGGCGCCCATGGGCAGTTCCGGCGCGTCCGCGATGTGGAATGGGCCGAGCACCGTCGATTCCGACGCGCCGGACGGCTTTCGGTTGTTGATCGCGTCGACCAGCATCGACACGCCGAGCACGTCGGAAAGCAATATGAACTCCTGCCGCCAGTCGGTGCAGAGCTGTCCGGTCCTGGTCAGGAACAGGATCGCCTGCATCCATTCGTCCTGCGTCGGCTCAATCTCCTTGACCGCCTCGTGCAGCTTGCGGGTGATCACCTCCATCACCTGTTTCAGCCGCTCGTCCCTGGCGTTCTTGTTGCGGCCGGTGACGACCTCGATCGAGTTCGCCTCGGTGAAGAAACCCTTTTCGTGTGCGTCCATCATGCACCTCCTAAGGCCAGAACGGATTTCAGCGCGCGGCGCAGCTCCGCAACCGGATCGACCGCGATCGTCTCGCGCCGCCAGCAGACATGCTGGTCGGGTCTGGTCAGCACGATGCCGCTGTCGCGAACCTGGCGCAGATTGGCCCAGTCGCCGGTAAGGTCCTGCCAGATCTGCCGCGGTCCGATGACATGCGCGTTGATGTCGACGCCGAGCTCATGGGCGAGCAGCTTCGCGGCATCGACCCAGCCCTTGCCGCCGATGCCGGTGAAGACGGTGAAGCGGCCCTTGCCGCAGAGGTCGAGCGTCGAGGCCTTGGCGCCGCCTTCGCCGAACACCCAGGCATGCGGCAGCCGGGCGCCCGGCCACGTCGTCGGCTGGTAGTGCAGCTCGGCGTCTTTCTCGAAGGCCGGCTCCTTCTGCCCATCGGTCAGCACCGCCCCCGAACGGTAGCGCTGGTTCATCTCGACGCCATGCGCGTCGAACTCGTAGACCTTGAAGGCGATGGTCTCGCGGATCCTGCGCCGCTGCTCCTCGGCCGCGGGCGTGTCGTCGCAGCGCGCGTCCATGTTCTGCTGCATCTTCACCGGATCGATCGAATCCAGCAGTCCCAGCGCCTTGAAGATCGGCCCGAACTCCTCGATCGACTTGTTGGCGCGCGTCACGATCTGCTTGGCGACCGGCGCCCGTTCGATCTGGAAACTGTCGAGCAGTTTCGCGCCCGCCTTGCCGCCAAGCACATAGGCGAGTTTCCACGCGAGGTTGAAGGCGTCCTGGATCGAGGTGTTGGAGCCGAGCCCGTTGGACGGCGGATGCCGGTGGGTCGCATCGCCCATGCAGAAGACGCGGCCGTTCTGCATGGTGGTGGCGTACATGTTGTTCACCGTCCAGGTCGAGACCTGGAGGATGTCGATATCGAGCTCCGGATCGCCGACCAGATCGCGCGCGACCTTGGTGGCGAAGGCCTTGTCGACGATCGGCGCTGGCTGGTTGATGTCGTAGCCCCAGACGATCAGCCACTCGTTCCAGGGCCGCACCATGCGCACCAGGCCCATGCCGATGCCGCCGACATCGGCGCCCGGCTGCACCACCCAGTAGAGCACCGAGGGGCGGTGCGCGACATATTTGGAGAGGTCCGCCTTGAACAGGATGTTCATCGAGCCGCCGACGCCCATCTTGCCTTCGAAGGTGAGGCCGGCGTCCTCAGCGACTTTCGAATTGCCGCCGTCGGCGCCGACCAGATACTTCGAACGGATGGTGAAATCCTTGCCGGTCAACCGGTCGCGGCAGGTCGTCGTCACGCCGTCCGCATCCTGGACATGGCTGAGATACTCGACCGACATGCGCCCCTGCGTGCCGCGCGAGCAAGCGGTCTTGTAGAGCAGCGGCTCCATGAAGGTCTGTGGCAGGTCGTTCATCCGCGAAGGCGAGGAAAGCTGGTGCTCGGCGCGCGAGTTGGGATGCTTGCCCCAGGTCTTCAGCCGACCGATCTCCTCGCCGGCCAGCGACGTGCAGAACACGTTCTCCCCCATCAGGTCCTGCTCGGCGGCGAACATATAGGCCTCGTCCTCAACCTCCCGGCCGAGGTCGCGCAGTACCTCCATGGTGCGCTGGTTGGTGATGTGCGCTCGTGGTGTATTCGCGAGCCACCGGTAGCGGTTGATCACCATGTTCTCGACGCCGTAGGTGGCAAGCAGCGCGGCACAGGCCGAACCCGCCGGCCCGGTGCCGATGATGAGAACGTCGGTGGTGATATCAGCCATGCGTGCCTCCCGTGATGGTCTTTGTCGTCGATGCGCCCGTCAGCATGCGACGGACGGGAAAGAGCTGGATTCCGGTGCGGTCCGTAAACAGGCCCCACAAGCCGCGTGGCGCCACCAGCATCACCAGGATGCCGATCAGGCCGAGGATGAGCAGGTACCAGGAGCCATAATCGGCCAGCACGTTGCGCAGCACAAAGAAAACGATGACGCCGACGATCGGTCCCTCGATCGTGCCGATGCCGCCGATCACCACGATGAAGATGACATAAGCCGTCCAGTCGGTGACCGAGAACGCGGCGTCGGGCGAAATGCGGGCCTTCTGCACATAGATCAGCGCGCCGGTGACGCCGCTGACGAGGCCAGCGAGCAGATAGACGGTCGACTTCATCCAGCGCGGATCAACGCCTACGGACCGCGCCGCTTCCTGATTGTCGCGCACGGCGGCGAGGCCGAGCCCCTGCCTGGAGCGCAGAAGCCTATGGATGAAGAGGATGGTGGCGGCGGCCAGAGCAAGCGCCAGCCAATAGCAGAGCACATCGGTCGCCTGCGAGGCGCGCCAGCCGAACAGATCGGCGATCCATCGCACGCCGAACATGTCGCGCGTCGCGCCCGAGGGCAGCGAGGTTCCGGTGCCGCCGCCGAGCGCCTTCCATTGCGCAAAGGAAAGCCGCGCCACCTCGGCGATCACCCAGGTGCCGATGGCGAAATAGGCGCCTTGCAGGCGGAAGACGAAGAAGCCGGTGGGCACAGTGAGCAGGGCCGCCAGCAGTCCGGCGAGCATGATGCCGATCAGCGGATCAAGGCCGAGCAGGATGACGGAAGCGAACATCGTATAGGCGCCGAAGCCGACAAAGGCCTGCTGGCCGACTGAGACGAGGCCGGCGAAGCCGGCAAGCAGGTTCCAGCATTGTGCCAGCACCAGCATCGTCAGGATGAAGAACAGGTCCTGGATCACCGCGCGCGTGCTGAACAGCGGCGCGGCGAAGCCGATCGCCAGCACGGCGATTGCAACGACGAGGAAAGCCGACGACAGCCGCGTGCGCGTCTCGACCCTGAAGCTCTGCAGCGCCTCGACCGCCATATTAATCCACCGCCCTTGGAAACAGGCCGCGCGGGCGCGCCAGAAGCACCAGCAGGAAAGCGATGTGCCCGGCCAGGATCTGCCATTCAGGATTGATCGAGGCGCCTGCGGTCTGCGCCACGCCGATGATGATACCGCCGGCAAGCGTTCCCCAGAACGAGCCGAGGCCACCGATGATCACCGCCTCGAAGGCGTAGACCAGTCGCGCCGGGCCGATGGTCGGATCGAAATTGGCGCGCGTGCCGAGATAGAGCGCGGCGATCGTCACCACCACCATGGCAAGGCCGGTGGCGATGGCGAAGATGCGGTCGGGCCGGATGCCCATCAGGCCAGCGGTGACGCGATCGTCGGAGGTGGCGCGGAAGGCGCGGCCGAGCGACGTGCGGTAGAAGATGAGGTTCAAGCCCACGATCACCGCGATCGCGGACAGGAAGGTCAGAAGCGGCATCGTGCCGATATTGATCGGGCCGAGTTGCAGCGATGCGGTTTCCAGCGCGCCGGCCGAGACGCGGCGGCTGTCGGCGGAAAAGCGTTCGAGCAGCGCGTTCTGGATGACGATCGACAGACCGAAGGTGACGAGCAGCGGCGGCAGGATGTCGGGGCCGAGCGTGCGGTTGAGCACCAGGTATTGCAACGCGAAGCCGAGCGCGAACATCACCGGTATGGCGACCAGCGCCGCCACGAACGGATTGAGCCCCAGTGCCGTGACCAGAACCAGGATCAGGAAGGCGGCGAGCACGATCAAGTCGCCATGCGCGAGATTGACCAGCCGCATGATGCCGAAGACCAGGCTCAAGCCGGCGGCGAACAGCGCATAGAGGCCGCCAAGCAAGATGCCCTGGACGATGGTGTCGAGCCACATCATGGCGTCTTCGTCCCGAAATAGGCGGCGTGGATGTCGTCGCGACCGATCTCGCTCGGACGACCGGACAGCGTGATGCGTCCTTCCATCATGCAGTAGACGCGGTCGGCGACTTTCAGCGCTTGGCCGATATCCTGCTCGACAATGACGATCGAGGCGCCGGCGGCGCGAATTCTCGGGAAGGCGGCATAGATGTCCTTGATGACCACCGGCGCCAGGCCGAGGCTGATCTCGTCGCACAAAAGCACGCGCGGGTTGGACATCAGCGCGCGACCGATCGCCACCATCTGCTGCTGCCCGCCCGACAGTGCCGTGCCTGGATTGCGCCGGCGCTCCTTCAGGATCGGGAAGAGATCGTAGACCCCCTCCAGCGACCACGCGCCGGCGACCGCGCGACCATATCGGCCGATCAGAAGGTTTTCCTCCACGGAGAGCGACGGGAAGAGTCTACGGCCCTCCGGCACCATGGCGATACCAAGCGCGACAATCTCCGGCGCCGGCAACGCGCCGACCGGCCGGCCCTCGAACAGCACCTGGTCGGCGCCATTGGCGAGCACGCCGGAGATCGAGCGCAGCAAGGTCGACTTGCCGGCGCCATTGGCGCCGATGATCGCCACCGTCTCGCCGGCGTCGAGCGCCACGTCGACTCCGAACAGTGCCTGGAAGTCGCCGTAGAAAGCCGTCAGCCTCCTTGTCTCGAGCAGCGCCATCAGACTTCTATCCCGAGATAGATCTCGCGCACCGCTTGCGAGGCCATGATCTCGTCCGGCTCGCCGATGCCGATCACCTTGCCGAAATTGAGCACCAGCAGCCGGCTGACCACCGAATTCAGCGCGTTGAGCACGTGCTCGATCCAGATGATCGAGGCGCCGCGGCGGTGGATCGCCTGGATGGTCTCGACGAGCTGATGGCATTCCGCTTCGGTCAGGCCACCGGCGATTTCATCCAACAGCAGCACTTTGGGCTGCGTGGCGAGAGCGCGGGCAAGCTCCAGCCGCTTGCGCTGCAACAGGCTGAGGCTGCCCGCCGACTGGTTGGCGCGGCCAAGCAGTCCGGTCTCGGCAAGGATCGAGGCGCAATCATCCGAGACCTCGCCTTCGCGCTTGCGCGCACCGAAGGTCGCCGCCACCAGGAGGTTCTCGAACACCGTCAGTTTCTCGAAAGGCTGTGGGATCTGAAAGGTGCGCCCGATGCCGGCGAGGCAGCGCGCCATCGGCGGCTGCCGGGTCACGTCGGCGCCGTCGAAAGTCACCTGGCCGGCATCGACGCGGATATTGCCGGTGATCAGGTTGAACAAGGTCGACTTGCCGGCGCCGTTCGGCCCGATGATGCCCAGCGCCTCGCCGCTTTGGAGCGCGAACGAAACCTTGTCGGCAACGGTCAGCGCACCGAAGCTCTTCGAGACGTTGTCGAGGGCGAGGATGGGCATGGTCAGCCTTTCTTCTCCCCGTTTACGGAAAGAAGATGCCGGCAGGCAGATGAGGGGCAGCACAAACCTATGGGCCGCCGGCGCCGCCCCTCATCCGACGCGTCGGGCCACCTTCTCCCCGTGGACCGGGCGAAGGAAAGATCGGTGAGCGTGCTCACGCGATGGCTTCCATCTTGCCGCCGGTCGGGATGTTTGGCGCCGTCTTGTTGTCGGTGATGACAAGGTCGTAACCGCCGCTGTCCTTCAGCCGCCACTGGCCGCCGACCAGCGGCGTCTTGGTGACGTTCTTGGCCGCAAAGGGCGGCAGATTGGCGCCGTTCCAGGCGATCGGGCCGACGATGGTGTCGAGCTTGGTTGCGGCAATGGCATTGATCACCGCGGCGTTGTCGCCGGCGTCGGCCCGCTTCATCACATCGGCGGCAAGCTCGAACAGCGCATGCACGAAGCCGATCGGCTGCGTCCACGGCCTGCCGGTCGCCTTGGTGAAGCCTTCCGCCAGCTGCGCCGAGCTGTCGCCGGTCAGCGACGACTTGAACGGATGGCTGGGCGTCCACCAGACTTCCGACGACAGATTGTTGCCGGTCTTGCCGAGCGCCTCGACCGCCTGCGGGAACAGGATCGCCTTGCCGATCGAGGCGACCTTCGGCTTGAAGCCCTGCTGCTGCGCCTGGTTCCAGAAGGTGGTGAAGTCGGGCGGGATCATCACGCCGGTGATGATGTCGCAGTTCGCCGACTTGAACGCGTTGATCTGCGCCGAAAAATCGTCGGTGAGGTTCTGATAGCGGCCGGGATCGTTGAGCGTATAGCCGCCCTTGTCGAGTACCGGCGGGAAGCCGACCACCTTGTCGCCCCAGGCGTTGCCGTCGCCGTCATTGGGAAACAGCCCGCCGACATGTCTGTGGGTTTCGACCTGCGCCCACATGTTGGTGTAGACGGCGATGACGTCCTCGAGCCCCCAGAAGAAGTGGAAGGCGCTTTTGAACGGTTTCCAGGACGCCGGGTCAGCCGGATTGCCTTGCTGGCCGATGAACCATGGCTGCCAAGGCGCGACGGTAGAGATGCAGGGAACTTCTTCCGCCTCGCAGGTGGTGGTGACCGGATTGGTCGTCTCCGGCGTCGAGGCGACCAGCATCAGGCTGACCTCGTCGTCGACGATCAGCTGCTTGGTGACTTCCGCCGCGCGGTTCGGGTTGGACTGGCTGTCCTTGACGACGACCTGGTAGTCGAGCCCCGCAGCCTTTGTCGCGGCCAGGAAACCGTCGATGATGAATTTGTCCGCTTCGGCGAAGGCCGCAAGCGGTCCGGTCTGCGGGCTCACATAGCCAAGCTTGATGGTGGCGGCCCGGGCGATCGACGGCATGGCCAATCCGCCAGTGCCGGCAATGAGGCCGGTGGCGGCGGCGGTCTTCAGCAATTCACGTCTGGTGATCATCTTGTTCTCCTCCCGATAGAACTCAATGTGGTGGACGCACTCCTTGCCATGCGCTTTGCAACAGCGAGCGGATGGCCGCGCGGTCGAAGGGCCGCGGATTGGGGTAGGGGCTTTTCGTGGCGATCTCGGCCGCGCGGTCGAGGTCGCTCTCCTTCAGCCCGAAATCGCTGAGCGCCAGCGGCGAGCCGATCGATTTGGCGAAATCGTAAAGCGCTTGCCCGGGCGAGCCGCCGAAGATCTCGGCCACCGGCCGGAGCAACTCGGGCACCGCAACGGCGTTGAAGCCGATCGTATGCGGCAGCATGATCGCGTGCGTTTCGGCATGCGGCGTGTCGAAGCTGCCGCCCAGCGTGTGGCAGATCTTGTGATGCAGCGCCATGGCGACCTGACCGAGGACCGTGCCGCAAAGCCACGCGCCGTAGAGCGCTTTGGCCCGGGCTTCCGCGTCGCGCGGGCTGGCAACGATGACCGGCAGCGCCTCCTTCAGCGCGCGCATGCCCTCGGCCGCCATCATCGAGGTGATCGGGTTGCGGTCCTCTGCGTAGAGGCCTTCGGCGGCATGGGCGATGGCATTGAGGCCGCTGGTCACGCTCATGCCGACCGGCAGGCCAAGGGTCAGTTCGGGGTCATAGATCACCACTTCAGGCAACACCCTGGGACTGCGCAACGTCGTCTTGGCGCCGCCTTCGGTCTGGCCGAGGATCGGCGTCACTTCCGATCCGGCATAGGTGGTCGGAATGACGACCTGGGTGATGTCGGTACGATAGGCAATCGCCTTGCCGAGCCCGGTCGTCGACCCGCCGCCGAGCGACACCACGCAGTCGGCCTTGACCTCGGCGGCCTTGGCGACGGCGCGCTCGGTGATCTCGACCGGCGTGTGCATTGTGGCGCCGGAAAACGTGCCGACGCAGAGCGCGCCGAGTCGTCCGGCCAGCGCTTCGCCGTCCTTGGCCTGCTGCGGCGTCGAGAGCACGAGCGCGCGGCGGCATCCTAGAGCTTCGATGTGGTCGGCCGCATGCGCCGACGCGCCGTTGCCGAAGACGATGCGGGCGCTGCTGCCCTGATAGGTGAAACCCAGAGTCATGCCGCCCGCCGTTCTTTCCTGGCCCGCACCATCACGAAAGTAAAGTCGAGCGCCCAATGTGCATCCTGCTTGCGGAAGGCGCCGAGCAATTCCTGCTTGACGCCGAACAGCGCGTCTTCGGCAAGCAGCGGGTCGCCGGCATCATAGACATGCGTGCTGATGGTCTCGAAGCCGCCGGCCTTGACGATGAAATGCAGATGCGCCGGCCGCCTGAGCGGATAGCCGATGCCGCCGAGCATCTGGCCGACAGGCCCGTCCGCCGGCACGCCATAGCCGCAGGGCCTGACGGTCCGATAATGGAAACCGCCATCCTTGCCGGTCTCGAAGACGCCGCGCAGGTTGAACTCCGGCTGCAGGTCGGGCTGCTGGTTCTCGTAGAAACCCTGGGCATTGGCCTGCCAGGTCTCGATCGTCGCGCCGGCAACCGGCTCGCCGTCGAGATCGGTGACGCGGCCACGCACCTGCAGGGTTTCCCCTTTGCCGTCGAGCGAGATGTTCGCGCCGAGCGGCAGGCGCGGCGCGTCGGCGCGGTAGAACGGCCCGCGCACGGTGTTGGGTGTGGCCCCTTTCGGCCGGCGCGAGTTGATCTCCTCGATCAGTGCGGTGACGCCGAGCAGGTCGGAAAGCAGCACCCATTCCTGCCGCCTGTCGTCGCTGGCATGGCCGACATTGGTGAGGAATTTGATGGCATGCCGCCAGTCCTCGGCGGTGGGACGCGTTTCACGCACGGCAAGATGCAGATGCTCGACCAGCGAGACGAGGAATTTCGGCAGCGCCCCGTCGGCGCGCCTCTTCAGCCGCTCGACGACGAGCTCGGCCGAATTCGTCTCGTTGAACCAACGGTCTGCCATGCTTCCTCCTGCGATGAAGCTAGCAGTTTGATGCGTAGCACTTGATGATTTTTTGGAGAGTCAATATAGCAATTTGCTATGAAGCTCGAGGAACGGCATCTGGTGCAACTCGCTGCCGTGGTCCAGGCCGGTGGCGTCACCGAAGGCGCTGCCCTGCTTGGCCTGACGCAGCCGGCGGTTTCGCGCACCTTGTCGATGCTGGAGAAGCGGCTCGGCGAGCCGCTGTTTCTGAAGGGCCGGCGCCCGTTGCAGCCGACGCCGCTCGGGCGCGCGCTGGCCGACCACGGCCAGGCCATGCTGGTGGCCTCGCGCAAGGCGTCGACGCTGGTCGAGCGTTTTCGCCAGGGCCGCACCGGCCTGGTCCGCGTCGGCGGCACGCCCTTCTTCATGGATGCGCTGATCTCCGGCATGATCGCCGAGTTCCAGAACGGCTCGCCGGATGTCCGCATCGACCAGAGCTACGGCTATCTGCCGGATTTGCGCGAGGCATTGAACGCCGACCGCATCGACCTCGCCATCTGCCCGATCGACATGCTCGACGAAGGCTCGGGCATGCGCTTCCAGGAAATCCTCCCGGGCCGCAACATCGTCGCCTGCCGCTCCACTCATCCGTTGCTTCTAAAGCGCCGGCTCAACGCTGCCGAGCTGCTCGACTATCCCTGGATCGCGCCGCCGCCAGGCAGTCCGCTGCTTGCCGACCTGCGCAGCCTTGCCTTGTCGCTAGGCGCGACCGAGATCAAGATCCGCTATGCCGGCGGCTCACTGACCAGCGCCATCAACTACATGAAAGCGAGCGACGCGCTCACAATCCTGCCGCACAGCGTCGTCTTTGCCTTCCGCGCCGAGAAAGCGATCACCGCGCTGCCGGTCAACATCCCGCATCCCGAACGCGCGCTCGGCCTGCTCTACCGCACCGAGGATCTGCGCGCCCCGGCGGTCGAGGCCTTTTCAGCCCATATCCGCAAGAGCTTCGAAAATCTCAAGCATCTGATCAAGCGCCATGAGCAGGCAGTCGTTTGGGGGTTGTGATCCCTTGTCTCTGACACGATGGTCTCTGACACCATATTACAAGCTTCGGCGAGGCCCGATTGGAAACGGAATGACTGTTCTATTCAAAGATTCTAACTCCGGTCGAATTGACAGCCTCCTTTTGAAGGCTAACGGCTAGACCACCGTTTCTCCTCCATCGACAACCAGAATCTGACCCGTCATATACGAGGAGCGGTCAGACACCAGAAACAGCACTGCCTCCGCGATTTCCTCGACGCTTGCCCAACGGCCAAGCGGCACCCTTTCGCGGATGTAGGCTTCGATGGCTTCTCGGCCTCCCATCTGGGCGATGAAAGGAGCATTGAAGGGCGTGTCCACCCAGCCCGGGCAAAGCGCGTTGACGCGAATGCCGAAGCGGCCATAGTCGCCGGCCATCTGCCTGGTCATCGCGATCACCGCGTGCTTGGTCGTCGTATAGGCGATCATCTCGCGGTCGTAGAGCACGCCGGAGCTCGACGATGTGTTGAGGATGACGCCGCGGCCTGCCTTCTTCATGAATGGCATCACGATGCGGGCACCCAGGAAGTGAGCCCGCACATTGAGCGTCCAGGAGGTGTCGAAGCCTTTCACGCTCACACCGAGCACATCGCCTTCGACCTGTACGCCGGCATGATTGTGCAGGATGTCGATCCTGCCCTCAGTGTGGATGAAATCGTGAAAGCCGGCTTCAAGCGCCTGATCGTCGGTCAGGTCGAACACAAGTGCCTTTGCCCGGCCACCTGCGGCAAGAATTTGTTCGACGGTCGCGTTGGCGCCGCCGGTGCTCCGATCCGCCACTCCGACCACTGCACCCTCGCGCGCGATGATCAGCGCCGCAGCCCTGCCGATGCCGGATCCCGCGCCGGTGACGATTGCGGTCCTGTCCTTCAGGATCATCCCTCTTCACCCTTTCTCGCCGGCTTGTAATCCTGCATCATCCGGCGGGCGAGCCTCGGCCGCTCCGGTGCGCGCGCGTCAACCTTGAGGACAAGACAGGCATGTACGACTTCGGCCCCTTCGAGTTCGAGTCGAAGCAGGATTTTTTCGACAAGGCAATGCGTTTCTGGAATCCTGACAAGACCAGGTTCTGGCAGAAGGCCGGGATCGACCTGGTGATCGGGAGGCGGGAGGGTTATTTCCTCTACGACATGTCGGGGCGCCGCCTGATCGACCTGCACCTCAATGGCGGCACCTACAATCTCGGTCACCGCAATCCGGAGCTGGTCGAGACGCTGAAGAGCGCGCTCGACTATTTCGACATCGGCAACCACTGGTTCCCTTCCGTGGCGCGAACGGCGCTGGCCGAATCCCTCATCAATGTCTCGCCCGGCATGAAATACGCGATCTTCGCGCCGGGCGGCGCGGAGGCGGTGGACATCGCCATCAAGAGCGCCCGCTATGCCACTAAGCGGCGCAAGATCGTGTCGATCATCAAAGGCTATCACGGACATTCGGGGCTCGCGGTAGCGACCGGCGACGATCGCTTCACCAAGATCTTTCTCTCCGACCAGCCTGAGACGTTCATCCAGGTGCCCTTCAACGATATCGACGCCATGGCGCAGGCGCTCGAGGGCGAAGACGTCGCGGCGCTGATTATGGAGACGATCCCCGCCACCTACGGCTTCCCGATGCCGAAGGATGGCTATCTCACCGCCTGTAAGGCGCTGTGCGAAAAACATGGCGCGATGTACATCGCCGACGAGGTCCAGACCGGCCTTATGCGCACCGGCAGCATGTGGGGCTGGCAGGCCTATGGCGTCCAGCCGGACATCATGGTGACGGCAAAGGGCCTGTCCGGCGGCCTCTATCCGATCAGCGCGGCGCTGGTGAACGACAAGGCCGGCGGCTGGCTCAACGAGGATGGTGCGGCCCACATCTCGACCACCGGCGGGGCCGAGCTCGGCTGTGTCGTTGGCCACAAGGTCATCGAGATGCTGCAGCGGCCTGAACTGGCGGCCAATGTCGGCACCGTGACCGAGTTCATGGCACAGGCCATGCGCGAGATGCTGGCTCGTCACGGCGATATCTTCACCGGGGTGCGGCAGAAGGGCGTGATCCTCGGTCTGGAATTCAGCAATCATCCCGAGGGCGCCGTCTTCGCGTCGCGTGCACTCTACGAGCAGGGCGTCTGGGCGATCTTCTCGTCGCTCGACAAGCGGGTGCTGCAGTGGAAGCCTGGCGTGCTTCTGGATCCAGAAACCTGCCGGGACATCATGGATCGCTTCGACGCGGCAATGCCGCGCGCCCGAGAGTTGCTGCATCAGGCAGGCAAGGCGAGTTGACATGTCCCGAACCTGGTTGAAACTGCCAAGCGTCCGGTTCGAGCTGGCGGCCGGGCTTGCCGTGATCGCGCGGATTCTGACAGGGGACAAGGGTGCAATGATAGGGCAGGGCGGACAGTGACGGATTTCGACGCACTCACCCACGACCAGCAACTCGGCATCCTGCAGGAGACGGCGGAGGCGGCCACCGCCAACTACGATCTGCCGGCGGACGTTTCCGTCGAGATGATCAACCTGTCGGAGAATGCGACCTACAAGATTGCGGCTCGCGACGGCCGGCGGTGGGCGCTCCGGATCCATCGCGACGGCTACCATTCAAGGACAGCCATCCAATCAGAACTGGCCTGGCTGGCCGATCTCCGCCAGACCAGGATCGTCCCCACACCCGTGCCGGTGGCGGGAAAGGACGGTGAGCAAATCCAGCTTGTCGGCCATGCCAGACTGGCGCAACCCCGCCATGTCGTGTTGTCGCAATGGGAGACCGGTTCGGAGCCGGGCATAGGCGAGGCGCTTAGCGAACCTTTCGAGGTGCTGGGCGAGGTAACGGCCCGCATGCACATCCACGCCCGGCAGTGGCGGCGCCCTTCGTGGTTCAGCCGCCCCGTGTGGGATTTCGAGACGAGCCTCGGCGAGGAAAACCCCCATTGGGGGCGCTGGCGTGACGGCATGGGCGTCGACGCCGCGAAAGCCAAGCTCTTTGGCCGGACCGCGGAGCTGATCGGCCGCAGGCTCGCTGCCTTCGGCAAGGGCCATGACCGCTTCGGCCTTATCCATTGCGATCTGCGGCTCGCCAACCTTTTGATCGACGGCAAGACAGTGAAGGTCATCGACTTCGACGACTGCGGCTTTGGCTGGTATATGTATGATGCCGCGACGCCCATCTCTTTCTACGAGCACGAACCGCAGGCTGCCGATCTTATCCAGTCGTGGACGACCGGCTATCGCCGCGTGCTTGATCTGCCTAAGGCGGACGAGGACGAGATCCCGACCTTTGTGATGCTGCGCCGCCTGCTGCTGGTTGCGTGGATCGGCTCGCACGCGGAGACGGACCTCGCCAGGTCGATGGGCCTGCCCTATACCGAAGGAACGGTCGGGCTGTGCGAGGCGTATCTGGGCAAGTTTTCCTAGAGCAATTCCAGGAAAAGTGTGTAACAGTTTTCCGTCCGGAATTGCGTAGAAACAAATACTTAGAGCGGTTCGGCGATTCCGTGAAACGTTGAACCGCTCTAGTTCTGCGTGGCTGCTGTTCGGGGCAAATGATCCGGTGCCATCATCAGGCCAGCGCTTCCAGGCTCTCCGGCAGGATTTGGCCGCCGTCGACGATGATCGTCTGCCCTGTCACGTAGCCTGCTTCTTTCGACGCAAAGTAGAGCGCGGCGTAGCCGATGTCCTCCACCGTTCCGAGCCGCTTGAGCGGGATCGAGGCGGCCATGGTCTTCTGATAGTCCTCGCCCAGGCCGGCAAGGCCTTCGGTCACGATGTTGCCCGGCATGATGGCGTTGATGGTGATGCTGTATTTCGCCAGTTCGATGCAGGCCGTTCGCATGAAGCCGAGCTGTCCCGCTTTGGTGGCGCCGTAGTGCGACCAGCCGGGAAAACCGGTGATCGGGCCGGTGATCGACGACGTCAGCACGATGCGGCCCTGGTCGGATGTCTTGAGATAGGGAACCGCTGCCTTGACCGCGTGGAAGGTGCCCTTGAGGTTGGTGTCGACAACCTCGTCCCATTGCTGCGAGGTCATGTCTTCGAGCCGCGCTTGCGGGAAGATGCCGGCATTGGCGCACAAAACGTCGATACGACCGTTTCTCGCGGCTGCCACTGCAAGCGCGCTCTCGATGCTGGCGAGCGAGGTAACGTCGCCAACCACGCCAAAGGCGCCATGGCCGATCTCGGCGGCCGCGGCTTCGGCTTGGTCGGGATGGCGCGCAACGATCGCGACCTTGGCACCCGAGAGTGCGAACACCCGCGCTATGCCCTTGCCGATGCCTTTCGATCCGCCGGTAACGACGACAGACCGACCCTTCAAGGACTGGGTCATGACTTGAAGCTCCAAGATGTGACGGGGACAGAGCGGATGCCCTGTCCCCGCTGTCGCAAGGATTTCTGGGCCGTAGGCGCCCTAGCCCTCGTTCACCATGTGACCGATGTTCTCATATGCCTTGGGGTTGGCCGACTTCAGCACGAAGCCCCAGATCAAGCCGACGATAAGGATAGCAAGCCCGACATAGGGGATGCTCCTGGCAAAGCCATTGGTGCCGCCCAGGGTCGCGAGATTGGCAACAAGCGTGTAGACGAGGACCAGTTGGACAATGAGGGAGATCAACGGCGCGATGACAGTCGTCAGCATGCTGCCGCCGCCATTCTTCTTGAACCACATGTAGATCGCCAGCGAGACAACGGCTTGCAGCACCAAAAGCAGTCCGGTGCCAAGCACAGCAAACAGCGTATAGACGCCAAGCCAGGCCTGTCCGGACGGATCGTCGAAGCCGTAGGCCAGACCGTAGAGCAGCACCCATACCGCCGCCAGCACCGATTGCAGCGCCGAGGCCTTGTGTGGGCTCTTGTGGTGGTCATGCGTCTCAGCGATCGCCTGCGGCAGGACGCCTTCGCGCGCCAGCGAATACAAATAGCGGGAAGCAGTGTTGTGGAAGGCCATGCCGCAGGCGAAGGAACTGGTCAGGATGAGCAGCGACATCAGCTGGTAGCCCCAGCCGCCGACAAAAGTCTGAATGGGCGTCAGGAAGAAGTTCACGCCGTCGGAGAAAGCCTTGGCTACCATATCGGCCTCGGTCGGATAGGCCGCCACCGCGCACCAGCTGACGAAGGTGTAGAACAGGCCGAGGCCAATGACCGAGATCAGCAGCGATTGCGGAATGATGCGCTTGGGATCGCGGGATTCCTCGGCATAGTTCGGCGCCATCTCGAAGCCGACCCAGGACCAGAACGCCATGAAGATGCCGACGGCCGCTTCGCCCGCCGGTATGGCCACATCGCCGACCTTCTGCTCGGCGACAGGCGTGAACACCTTGAAAACATTGAGCGAATCGCCGGAAAAATTCGTTGCGCCATGGGCAAAAATCACGCCCAGCGAAAAGATCAGAAGCATGATCACCTCAAGAATGAGGGCTATGCCGAGCAACCGCGCCGACACCTTCACGTCGCGGTAGGCAAGTGCCGCGATAACCACGATCATGGCGAGCGCCAGGACGATCCACGGTACGTTGATGCCCAAGTGCTGGGAAATCCACAAATTGCCGAAAAAGGCGAACAGTCCGGTGAGGGAAGCTTCGAACAGCGAGTAGCAGGCGAGCGAGCCGATGCCCGCCGACATGCCGACCTCGCGGCCGAGCCCCTGGCTGATAAAGGAGTAGAAGCCGCCGACGGAGGAGACCCGCGATGCCATCGCGGCATAGCCGACCGAGAAGATGGTCAGCACGATCGTCGCCATCAGGAAAGCGGCGGGGGTATATTTGCCGATGCCGTAGCCTGCCGCGAACGGGACATTGCCGAGCATCGCCGACATCGGCGCCGCGCCGGTGACGGCCAGAAACAGCACTCCCGCGAGCCCCACGGCCTTCGAGTGCAAAAGGTTGATGCTGTTACTTTTCGAGACGTCGATCGTCCCGCGTGCAGTTTCCATGGCCATGAAGCCCTCTCCATTCGTGACAGCTGTATGCAGTTCCCCGCACATGGCGGCCGATGTGTCCCGGCCTGCTCGTGCAGCCACGACACTACGGACGCCGCGTCACTTTGCCAAGGCCATGATTTCGCAAAGCTCGCCGCTCGACATCACGTGGCAGTAGATCATGTTGATGATTTCGAGCTCCTGGCGATGAAGCTCGTCGGTCGCCGCCGCGCAGCAATCCTCGATCACGATGACGGCATAGCTTTCGTCGGCCAGGCTGCGCACAGTCGAAGACACGCACTGGTCCGTGAAGATGCCGCAGCAGATGACATTCCGGATGCCGAGATTGTGCAGGATCAGGCGCAGATTTGTTCCCGTCAGCGCGGAATCGGTGGTTTTGGTCACCACGATTTCGTCGCCGACCGGCTGAAGTTCTGGAACGAGCTGGGACGGCGCGTCGTTCTTTGGCAACAGCAAATTGTTCCAGCCTGGCATTTTCTGCGAAAGCGAGCGGTCGCGCCCGTCCTGCGTGTGACAGGCGATGCGGGCAAAAAGGCATTCGATGCCGTTTTGCCGTGCCAGCGCCAGCAGTCTTGCCGTGTTCGGTATGACCGTGCTGTGCATGCGCTCGTGGAACGGCGTCCACAGATCGTAGCGTTGCTGTTCCTGCAGCGAAAGCGATGAGCGATCCGGCCGTTCCAGGTAGGTGTTCTGAACGTCGATGACCAGGATGGCGGTTTGCGCCGGAACCAGCACCGGATCATCCGGCTCGGGTGCGCCGAGATAGTAGAGCGAACGGAATCCGGTTTTCCAGCTCATGCGGTTCTTTCAGAAGCGGAACGTGAAAAGGCCGCGCGCCGCGTAGGTCTCGGCGGCTTCTTCGATGAAACGGGCGATGCGTTCGGCCTGGTAGGTATCGCGCATCTTGGCTGCGGCCTCGAGCAATTCTTCCTTGGATTTGGCGCGGCCGGGGCGCAGCAGTTCGTACACCTGCATGATGAAATCCTGCGGCACCTCGACAAGCTCTGCCCCACGCTCGAAGTTGAGTGCCAGTGTCGGCCGGCCGACATCGCGCGCCACATCGGCCTGTGCCTGCAGCGCTTGTGGTGTGATGCGAAGGTCTTCCATCGTCACGTCGCCCGCAAGCACCGAATCCAGCGTTATCTCAGGAAGCGACTTGCCCCGCTTGCCCGCAACAGTGCCGGGCTGTGTTTCGGCGAGCGGATAGTCGGCGCGCGTGAGGGTCACGATTTCACCTCCGTCAGGGTGACGTCGACCTCTTCGGGAGCCGCACCGACCTCCGTCAGCCCGGTTTCGATAGCGTAGATGAGGGCGACGCGGGCGTGGTAGCGAGACCCCATGGCTTCGCCCCGCTGCGGCACAACGATGGGCTCTGGCATTTCGCCCAGCGCATAGGCCGCCGCATTGGCACCCAGCGCGCGATAGTGCTCGAGCCTGGTGATCGGCGCATTGGAAAACAGTTCGAGGTTGTTGTGCGGCTGGCGGTCACGCTGATGGATGACGGCCGTGCCCTTGGCCTGGATACCGATACCGATGCCGCTGCCGGCAAGCCGCGCAGCGGACAGGCCGAGGAAGGATGTATCGGCCGTATGGCGAAAACGAACGACGCGCGCCTTGAGCCCGCGCGCGCGGATCGCGTCCAGCATGGCGCCAAGCACCTCGGACAGCCGATGTCCGGCCGTCGTTCGGTAAAGCTTCAAGCCGAAGGCCGGGCTGATGCCGATCACCACGTCGTCGTTTGCTGGCCCGTTCGTTGCCGGCCCAAGGTTGCGATAGCGGATGTGCCTTGCCTCGTCCTTCTCGTGCAGGGCTTCCGAGCGCAGCACTTCCTTCTGGTCCAGCACGTCTCGGATGTCATTGAGCTGCAGGCGCCGTTCTTCGGACACGCGATAGCCGGAGCCGGGACCGAGATAGTCGTTCGGATCGTTGACCGCACTCACGATCCGCCCATCGCGGATCATGGCTGAGGTCTGCAGATAGTCACCGGAGAGGCGCAGCTTGACCACGTTGAGGAGGTTCTCCGCCTCTTCTCGGAACCCACGCTTGGCCAGCGCCTTGACGACGTCGATCACGGTGATGCCGCGCTCCTTGATGGCTTCGCTGATAAAGCTGACGTCGCGTGGCATCAGGCTGCGCGTGTCGTCGGAACCGGAAGCGTAGACCACGCTGCTCTTCATGTCCTCGGTCGGTGCGGAAAGGTCGAGTTCCTCGAACACGGCGGCGATCGCTTCCACCGCCCGCTCGCGCAGCTCGATCGCGCGCGACTCGGGCAGCGGCGTCAGCCCGCCATCGGCCTCGAAATCGCGCTGCAGCACAAGATAATCTTCCAGTTCCTCGCCGTTGATCAGCGACGGGTTGAACGAATTGTCGTATTTCAGGATCGACCCCATGCCGGAGCAGATCAGATCCGAGCCGGCAATCAGGTAGGGAAGGATCTTGGCGCCGACGCGAATTTCCGATTCGGTCGAGCGCGCGTCATTGCCCGAGGCGCATTCGAGATCGAGCCAGACGGCGATGAGGTTCTCGGCCATCAGCTCGCGAACACCGCCGGGTATAGTGGCGGTCAAAGGCGCTCCGTCGATACCGCCATTTTGCGTGCCTTGCACCCCCATGCCGCGCTGCAGGCAGAGGCAGCGCGCCTCCAGGTAGAGCAGCGATTTTGCTTCATGGAAGCCCATCAGCAATTCGGAGCCGGCACCCGACGTGCAGCGCATCTTGACGCCGCGCGAGGCGTAGGCGGCGGCGAGAAATGCCTTGGACCACGGCGTGTCGTCGCCATCGGTGAACGACTTTTCAGTGCCGTAGACGGAAACGGTTTCGGCGTAGGAGGTAAAGCCGGCCATGGCGATGCGCAGCTCTTCGGCCTCCTCACTGGAGCATTGGAACAGCGTTCCCCAGCGACCGACCGCGCCGCCTACCGCGCATGCCACCGCGTTGGACCAGGCGTTGCGCGACACACGCATCGTTGTCTCGATCTCGTCGAAGCCAAAGGCAACGGCGGTTGCGGCGTCTGCGGCGAGCTGGAGCGGGTCGTCCTTGGCGTTGGTTACATGCGCCTGGTTGCCTGGCGTCTTGCGGGCTCGCATCTTCGAGTAGGCGAAGGCGATCTCCAGCGCATTGAGCTGCGACACGACCTCAGCGAGTTTCGCAGGCGTCATGCCGTGGGCGAGCCGCACGAGCTTTTCGCGCGGAACGTTCATGTCGACCAGCCAGCGCGCAATGGTCGCTGACTCCAGGGCCATCGCTTCCGGCGCCACTTCCGGGTCGATGTGATGGCGGGCGATGAAGCGGTCGATCATGTCGTAGTCGTGTTCGAGCACCCCATCGAGGGATACGACGCGCCCGTCCTTGATGCCGATGCCAGGCTGGGGATCGGCCGGACTGGAGAAAGCGGAGAAGCCGTTGGCAGGGTCTTCCGCCGCAAACTTGTCCAGACGCAACGGCCGCTCGTCCCAGTCGGCGAAGCGCTTCCAGCGGTTCAGTTTCGGCGTCATGCGTGCGATCCTCGACCCAGCCGAAAGACTAGTGAATGCTTACTCGCCACACAATGACCCTGGATCGGCCGCCGGCCAAGGGGGCGCAGGCCGCGGGCTCAAAAGCTCCTCGCCGCGGTTGGCATGGTGGCGGTACTTTGAAAGACCACGCTATCGGACGCCGCAAGCTGCGAGAAATCGTCCGATTGTTCTCGATAGTTGGTGAAACGCCGAAAATATTCTCGAGTCGATTTTCCATTTAAAATCAAAAGCATAACGTTTTGACGGTCTTGATGCCGGTGTTTGGGCGGCGGCAAGAAGTATTTTGGGCGCTCTTCTCGCGGCGTCTGCAACAAGGCGGAATACGAGATCCAGCGTCGCCACATGATACAGCAGTGGTCAGACGTGGTCGAAGCTTGGGTCGAGGGGAGAAGACGCTCCATCGTGCTAAGGCCCCCGACGATGACGGCCTTTGAGCCCGATCCAGCGCTTTGAAAGGACCAGTCTTTCGCAAACTTGCATAGCGAGCTTGGCGCGCCTGATAGGTACCGCCCGGCGAGCACGCAACCAGGCCTCGACCTCGGCCAGATCCCAAACGACGCGCTCTACAACGTGTCGAGCTCCGAGATGCTCGGGATGGTGGAAGGTCCGCGCATGCGGATGGGCCAGATCAGCGCCCAGCAAAAAAGCCCGGGCCGCTCGAGCGAGCGGCCAGGGCATTTCAAATGCTGTCGAACAAAGGCCTAAATTTCTCGAACCACTATTTTCCGGTTTGGCCGGGAGGGCCGATGTGAATGTGGTTCTTGTCCCCCCAGCCGTTGCCGGGCCATCCGCCCGATTTGGCGATTGCCCTGGAGTTCAAGCTCGTGCCGAGCAGAAGCGTGATGGCTGGCGGCGTGACCGCCGCGAAGCGTCCCGCCTTCTTGAGAAAGTCACGACGCGCCTGAGCTTCGGAAACGAGAATCTCCGGTTTCCCTTCCGAAGGTTTATTTTCGATCGCCATGTCAAGGCCCTCTATTTCTGGAAAATTACTTTACAGATTGCAGAAAAATAAACCAGTACGTCAAAAGGCCTAGGCTTCGCGCGAGAGAAAACAACGCGACGTCCTTGGTCTTCTCACTCATTGCACGTCAGCTGGGCTTTTCCCATCCGCCCGGACGATCGCTGTCTCTGCCGCCGACTGCGGACCGTCGGCCGTCTGGCTGACGGTCCGCTCGACTGTGACAATGTCGCCCGGTTCGATTGGAGGGTCGCGGCCGTCATCAAACGTGAGGATACTCTGCCTGCGTCTGATCGTGAATCGAATAGCGCTTGCCGTGTGCAATGGGCTAGCGATTGCTGCCTGCGCTTGGCCCATAATGTCGCTGAGCGTCTGGATGCGGTTCACGGCCTCATGCAGGCTTGCCTCGGTCGCCTGCATATCTGCGAGAACTTCCTGCTGCCTGGAGGATTGCAAGTCGAACATGTCCTTCTCGATTTTGGAGATCTGTTCGCGCACAATGAAGATACGGCCATTGATATCAAGCTGCTGCGACTGCAACTCAGTGTGTGCTTGCTGGAGAGTCAAGATCTGTGCCGCCGTGATCAGGCCGTTCTGGACCAAGCCCTTCGTGCGTTCGACTTGGGCCTCAATCCTTTGAGACTGATCTGCGTTCACGTCAATGCGCCCTTGAAGTGCCTTTACCTCCTCTTCGTTCAGCGACTTCTGGCTGGCAAGTGAGTTGAGACCTTGGCGCAATGCGTTGCGCCGCTCTTCAAAAAGCTGGCGCTCTCTTTCCACGAGAGATTTCGAGTTTGCACCGAGTTCGGGTGGGAAGGAGACTGCGGACTCACCCGCAAGTTCAGCGCCAAGCCGCGCACGTTTTGCCTTGAGTTCGTCGATTCTTTGCGACAGCGTACGCGCATCGCCCGCCGCCGAAAGGAGGTCGTGCGCCGGCTGCCACACCGCTGCCCCCTGCATCAACCGGGACCCGCCGGCGATACTGTAGGCCTTCAATGCCGTGAGCCCCGGTTTGAACGCAAATTCACCGGGGTGATCGACATCGCCCATAACGTAATAGGGCCGGTACTCTGCAACATCGACGATGACACTGGGCTTGGCGATGAGGCCGACTTGGGCCTGCAGTCTGTTCGCAACATCGGCGGCGATTTCCGGCGCGCTGCGCGACGCCGCATCGACGAGCCCGATCAGCGGCAACTCCACCCGCCCATTGCTTCCGACAACGAACTCTCCATTGAATGCAGGCCACTCGCGCAATGTCCCATCCGCCTGCTGCCAGTCATAGACGCGAACGCTCAGCTTATCCTGCGGGCTGATCGTTAAGTTGAGGCCATCCTCGGCCCGCGCCGCCGCCACGGTCAAAGCCATAGCAGCGGTCAGTGAAACATAAAGCGGAACATTGCGATGCATGAACTCACCCGTTTCCAACAGAGCAGCTCCAAACAATCAGAACGAGCGACAGGCCACGGCGTCAATGCCTGATTGTGACGGCGAGATTACTTGAGGGTGAGTTTATCAACACCAGCCGCGGGTGAGGTAGTGCGCATCGGATTAAACCGGTCTACCTCTTTCGGAGTATTGTGAGGCGCATAATCAGCCAATTGGAATAGCTCGAGCCGTGCGGCTCTAGGGCTGCACCGCTGTAGACGGTTTCACGTCTTTGCCGTCCCGCTTAGTCGCGATTTTTTCGACTTGATCGGTCGCCTGATTGTGGGGGCGTATTACCTGAACCGTATTGTCGCGGCTCAATATATTGAAATAGGCGTAAGCGATTGCCATCCACAATGGGATCGACAGCAAGAGCCCAATGGCTATCCCCTTGAATGCATGTGAGGAACTCATCTCTAACTCTCGTATCTCTGCAAGTCTTGCAATACTAGTGTTTGTCGCTCAGAAGTGTGCAGCCGTTCTGGGACAACGACACGCATCAAAACAAAGGCTTAAGGCGCATCGCTTGGATCCGATTCAGCGCGACGCACTTTAATACCAGCTACCCACAACGGAGCATGCCGCTTACCCACAACGGAGTATACCACATACCTACGACGGAGTAATGGCCTAAACGACTTTTGCAAACAATTCACTGCCCGGAGTAATTACTCCCCTTCCGAGGTTTGGCGGCAGAGTGGCTTATCGGGCTGCTGCTATTTTCATCCTGAACCGAGAGGCAAGTGCGGCATTTGTGACGTCAAGGACAAATTCGTCCGGATCGAACTCGTCGCCGAACTCTTCGACGCGTTCGGCGTGTTGGGGATGGCTAGGATCCGCCAGGATGGCCAGCAATTTCCTGACAACCCCAGACGCCGCCGCAATCTTCCGGCGGACAATTGCGCTTACCCGCGATACAGACCGGATAGACTTCCCCCTCGACCGCCGGCTCGCTTCTTTCGAATGCGCTGCCAGTTGTCTCCGAAGTCGTAAATATAGGTGAAGCGAACGACAGGAGATCTCAGCAAGCCGTTTAGGCTCACTCGATTTTCGTCGGCGACGTCATCGACACTGTGCCGATCGCCAAATTGGTCGCCCCCCGAGGTAGGTCTTGCCGTTGGCGTCGTGGGCGATCGGGTGCTGATCCTCTCGAACTCCTCCCAGGAAATATATGCCTCATGGTGGCCGCGGATCGAAACCTCCCAGTCCTTCCAGTTGCGGCGGCCATCCAGTCCGGAAGATGGAAGGTCCCGCTGTGCGGCTGCCGAATAAAGAGGTGGCGGATGCCGTCAATGATCATGCTCACCGACCACGGCAAAGTTCTGCCCGCCCAACGGATGGAATGGATGGGTGACGACCACGTCGAAGCCTGGATTCCCTCCCGGACCTTGACCCGCATCGCAAGGCTGGCCCGCATTCGAAATCGACGCGCCCAAGCCTTGGACCTTCAAGACAGGCGCTATCAGCTAAGCGCTTACGTTGGACGGAAGCCGCCAAAAGGTCCCGTTGTCGCGAGCGCGCACCGAGGGGCTGGAGACGGAAAGAGCGCCTACTGCGAGGTGTGCCTGGTCTTGCTGAGCAGAGCCCAAGTGGCGATTAGGTTGGTCGTGGCGTAGCGGACCAACAGGCGCCTTGGTTCGAGATACAGCCGGTGCGCCCACTCGAGACCGGCCGACTGCATCCATTGTGGTGCCCGCCTGTGGGCGCCGGACAGAAAGTTGAACAACCCGCCGCTGGTCTTCATCACGCCAACATTGGTCAGCTCTTGTCGCCAGCGATGGCAGAACTCGAGCTCGCGCGGAAAACCCATCGCTACCCACAGTATATCTGGTCGTAAGACATTGATCTCCTGCACTGCCAGCAGCTCTTCATCCGTGGACGCAAAGTAGCCGTTCCTCCGTCCCACAATTCGAAGGCCGGGATAGCGGGCGCGGACATTGCCAACAGCGGATCGATTCTCATCTTCCGAAGCGCCGAGCATGTAGAAGCTCGCGCCTTCGGCGGCAGCGAGCTTCGCCACATCGTGGAACAGATCCGTGGTCGCGGAGCGATCTCGCAGCGCGCCGTTTCCCAGCAACCGGGAAGCGAAGACAAGCGGCTGGCCATCGGCGCTCAGAACATGCGTGCACGCAAGGAGCTGCTGTGTGCGATGACGGTTCCGGCCAACATAGAGGTCGGCCAACACCTGTCCGTTGACTGACGAACAGATATAGGGGGCGAGTCCGCTGCCCCTGGCCTTTAGGGCCATGTCAACCACGAGTCTTGCGGTCTCAACACGGCTGAGGGTGGCAATGCTCACGCCACCAATGATCTCCGTGGGTAGCGCCTGGGAGGCGGTGCGCCCACGCATTTGCATTCGTGACGACTTACTGACGGTGTCCGCACGCATCATCGAATCCCTTTGCCGGTTGGTGCGCTGTGCAGTTGGCGGGATTTTACCAGCGCACAGGGAGTGCCGCGGGAGCGCAAAAGGTCGATGGGTCTCACTCAAAGGAGGTAAGCCGGCTAACCCGCAAGGCCCAATAACGCTGCTGTCAGATCCATGCTAGCAACTGGGGCCAGTGGTAGATTGCAGAACCGCCATCGCCGGTTTGATGTCTTAGACTCAGTTATAGTGTGTGGATGGCTATGAATCAGGTTCTAGTTCCAGGGACGTTGAGCCTCGAAAGCAAAGGTCAGAATGAGAAAGCCGTAATCCGCAGACTTTTCAGCGAACTGGACGCGGCAAGGATTTCCTATTGCCATTGGAAGAGTAACTGCCGTCTTGAAGCGACCCTTGCCGGCGAGGAAGACATTGACATTCTTGTGGACCGCCGACAGGCCGCGAAGTTCCAAGGGGTGCTGAGCGTCTCGGGGTTCAAACTGGCGCAATCCGCTCTTGGAGGCGGCCACCCCAGCACATTTCACGCGATTGGCCTTGACGGTCACACGGGCGAGCTTGTCGACCTCCACGTCTGCCACGAAGTCTATAGCGGCGACAGCCTGGTGAAGAACTACCGCATGCCGATCGAGGGCGAGCTCCTTGCCAACACCCGTGAACTCTTGGGGGTGAAGGTGCCGGACGCGGCCTGCGAGTTGGTCTATTTTGTGCTGAGGATCGCGCTGAAACATCTGAGTCCCATCGAATTACTGAAATCAAACCGTCATCGCAGCAAACACGCCGACGAACTTGCCTGGCTGCAACAGGCGGCCAGTCGAAGCATCGTGCCGCCCCCGGCCATTTGCGACAGGCTGTTTCCCGTTATTGGTGCTGAACTCTTCTCCGATCTCGTCAATGCTATCGCCAGACAAGAAGCAATTTTCCTCCGTATTCGGCTTGGCTGGAAAGTCGCATGGCGGCTGCGCGGCACGCGGCGGCTTTCAGCATTTGGCGCTGCTGTCTCGCGGCTCTGGCGCTTTGGCGATTTCGTCAGGGGCAGGCTGAGTGGCGCGAAGAGTTTGCACCTCGTGAGCGGCGGCGGCATTGTGGCACTGGTGGGCCCCAAGGCGACGGGCAAATCAACGACTGCGAATGAACTCGCCCGCTGCCTCGGCCGGCACCTAAACGTTTGCCGCATCCACGCTGGCAAACCGCCGCCAACGTTGATTTCCTGGCTTCCGAACTGGTTCGTTCCGCTGGCGCGTCGCCTCCTGCCGCATGAACGGATGGCGGTCTATGAAGACCCCGCGCGCCGCGAGCGTCGCGATTTCTCCCTCTTCCATGTCGCACGGATGGCATTGCTCGCACACGACCGCCGCCGTCTGCTGCAGCGCGCTTTGCGCAAAGCGGCAGCGGGCGCAATTGTCATATCTGACCGATATCCCTCGTTGCAGCCCGGCACCATCGACAGCAGCAGCTTCGACAGTGTGGCCCTTGCCGGTTGCGATTCATGGCTGAAGCGCAAGTTGATGCAATACGAACGCTACTGCTACTCCGCGATACCCCGTCCCAATCTCGTAATAAAACTCACAGCGCCGATCGCTATCGCCATCGCGCGCGATGCCACACGCGACAAGGCAGGAGGACCGGACGAGGCCGCGGTACGTCGGCATTGGGAACTCGAACGTAAGACGGATTTCGGATCGACGCCTGTCGTCACCATCGACACAACCGGACCTCTGGAAGAGACGGCCAGACAGGCGGTCAATGCGGTTTGGGCGGTCTTGTGAAAAAGGAGGGTTGGATCCTTGGTGCACGATCTACGGCATGGCAACACACAGGACCCAATGCCCTGTCCGCGGCACCTCGATTCCGCCTTGCAGGTGCTCTCTGGCGGCCAGTTTGGCATGCTCCAAATGAGCCCCGCAGGCAAGGAGAACGGCTACAAAATCCTTGAGCGCTATGCGGTATTCCCCGGGCTCGATGATCCCCGTGTGCTTATCCCACTCACCGGTGGTGCTAAGGCCCGCACTGCGGTCCTCGCGCAGTATGGGAAGGGAGCGGGTTCGCGCGTTTCGCGCCTGGCCGCCCAGATGTTGTCATTCGAAAGCCGTCTCGGTCTGCCGCTGTTGTCCTGGGGCAATCGCGTCTCCGTCGTCACAGATTCGCTTGGAGCCAAAGACACTCCGGTCCACGGCTTTCTTGCGGATGTGCTCGGAACGGGGGACTTCGTGATGAGTCTAAGGCTTGCCCCGGGCCGGCCCAATAGCAAGCCCGTCATTCAAGCGGTGTCGCCGCGAGGCCAGGTTTTGGCCTATGCGAAATTCGGCTGGGATGAGTTGACTCGCCGCCTGGTGCGCCATGAAGCGCAATTTCTCAGAAAACTGGCTCCGCTCTGCCGCGAGAGCGCCGTGGCCATTCCGACGGTGCTCGGCAGCGGACCCTGGCGCGGTCTCGAGGCGCTGATCGTCCACCAGCTTCCCGGCCGGGGGCGGTCCCCCATTGTGCACACGATGTTGCCGGCCGCTGCTGCCATCGCCAGCCTCGCGCCGTCACCACCCAAAGCCCTGGCTGAGACCCGCTTTTGGCAGGAGATTCGCACATTGGCCAGCCAATCAAGTCCTCTGCTGTCTGCCAGTGTCGCCGCCGCTGTCGAACATGGTTGGAAGACCGTGGAAGCGCGCTGGGGCGGGATCGTCTTCCCGCTTGGTGTAAGCCACGGTGATTGGATCCCGCCGAATATCCAGGTTCTTGGAGGTGGCCGTTTCAACGTGTGGGACTGGGAGCGTGGCAAAATCGGAGTTCCACTCGGCCTCGATATCATGCAGTTCGTGATGTTCATTGAAATGCGCCGTTTGACCAAGCTGCCGCTGATGCCGCGCATCATCCACGTTGGCCGCGCTGCCTTGCAAAGCACGGGCTTCAATCCGGACAATGCGCAGCCGCTCGCGGCGATCAGTCTGCTGCGCTCACTTTTGTGGTTTGTTGAATCCAGGTTTGCCGGCCGTGAAGAGAGCAACTGCAATGAATTCGCGACCGCCCTCGCGTCCTGCCTTCATTTTGGCGCGGCCGGAGGCGCCTTTGAAACGGATCTTCAGAATAACGATCACGACGAGAAGACCGAGAGATATCAAGTATCATGATCAATGAGAACCCGATCGCCGAAACAAGTCGCGAAGCCACATTCAGCGACCTCTTGGCTATTTTGCGCAAGCGCACTCGGACCATCATCACCACGATGCTCGTCATCACCATGGCATCTGCCGCGTTTGCCATATGGCGCGGCCCCAGCTACACGGCGACGGTGCTGGTCGTCGTCGACCCAAACAAGAGCATCACCGGCGCCCCTGTTGAGACACAGAGTCCCACCCCGGATCCCTCACTCATGCAGACCCAGGTCAACACTGTGCTGGGTAATCCTCTTGCCAACCAGACGATCGATGCACTGGACCTCCTCAATGATCCAGAATTCCAGATCAGCGCACATGGCCGGTTCCTTGCGCGGTCCTCAAGCAAAGATGAGGAAGAGAGCGCCACCGAAGAGTTGCGCGGATATGCACTTTACATATTTCAGCGGAACCTCGCCGTCTCCAATCCCCCGGAGTCACGCGTGATTCAAATTTCGTTCACTTCCATCGATCCCGGCAAGGCGGCAGCAATTGCAAATCAGCTGGCCAACTTCTACGTGGCCAATCTTCTCGAACGCAGAAATGCTGACATCAGTGCTTGGCGGGCACGCGCCCTGAAGTCGCTCGATGCCCAGAAGGGCCAGGTGATAGAAGCCGAAGGCAGGGTCGCTGACCTGCGTGCGAAGGGCCAGATATTGACAAGCAGCAATGTCACGCTCGCAAATTCCGATATGCAAGAACTAAATAAGCTGCTGATCGAGTCGAAGGCTGACGAAGCCAATCTCCGATCGAAACTATCCGCCATCGATCAGATCAAGTTGTCCGGCGGTTCTACCAACGCGATCAATGAGGTTCTCGCCTCCCAAGCCGTGTCGCAATTGCGCACGCAGGAACTGGATCTGATGCGCCAGATTGCCGAGAACTCAGCTATCTACAACGACCACAACCCGCGTACTGCAATCCTGAACGGCCACCTTGCCGACGTCAGGCAGCGCATTTCCCAAGAGATTGACCGCATCGTCACCGGCGTTCGCAACGAACTCGCCGCGGTCACTGCGCGGTCGGCAGCGTTCGAAGAGCAGTTAAAGGGAGCCGCAGACCAAAACGGACGCGCCGAGATTTACTCCGTGCAATTGCAGGTAGCTGAGCGCGACGCCGTAGCAAGGCGCTCGGTCTATGAGGATCTGCTGCGCTCCGAACAACAAGCCGATGCAATGCTCGGTTCTGCGGATGCGGGCGCTTGGGTCATGTCGCCGGCCGAGATTCCTATCAAGCCATCGAGCCTTAGTGTCTTCATCATCGCCGCTGCTGCTGCGGTGCTATCGACTCTGCTCGGGGCCGCGATAGCACTTGCGCGCGAATCCTTGGACAAGCGGCTCGTCGGTTCACGCGAGGTCGAGGAAGCGCTAGGGGTGCCCTGCCTGGCTCTGCTGCCCAAGCCTGATCGCATCGCCGGTCAGATCCGCCACCGCTCGGCCCTCGCCCGGAAAGCGAACTCCCTCTATGCCCACGCGGTTGGCGCTCTGGAGGCGCGACTGGCCGTTGCCTCACCGCGGGCCAGGACCATTGTGGTCACCTCACCCCTGCCGAGTCGCGAAAAGGCGCAGCTCGCTGTCGATCTCGCAGTCTATTCTGCCCAGGCCGGCAAGCGCACGGTACTGGTGAATTTCGACAAGTACCAACCGGTACCAATGCGAGATTTTGGCCTGCAAGTGCCGGCCGAAGCAACCAAGCTGTTGAGCTCAAATCTGAGTTCCGACACCTCGATCGACGTGGCGCTGACCCTCGATCAGGCAACGGGCCTCGACATCTTGTCCCTCGACGGCGAGCCCCAAAGTGACGCCCATGTTTCTGCCCCCCACAACAACATCGTGACGCTGATCAAGATGCTAGCCAAGCGCTACAAATATATCATCGTCAATGCGCCGCCGCTGCTGGGGGTAAGCGACTGCCACGCCCTCGCAAGCCATGGGGATTGCGTCCTCATCGCCCTGGAATGGGGCAGGACCGAGCGCTCCGACGCCGAGGCTGGTGCCGGAGTATTGCGGCGGCTCACCACCCGTTTGGTCTTTGCCGTCATGACCGGCGTCGAAATCCGGGGCCAACAAGTCCAGTCGTCAGGCCTGCTCACACAAAAGCGTTTCCGGAGACTCTATGAGGGATGAAGACCAAGGTGCCGCGCCATCCAACCGGAGGCGCTTCCTCCTTGCAGGTCTTGCTGGAGCAGGTGCTGCGCTGCCGGCGGGGGTGAGTGCCAATGCGTCCGACGCAGGCGCGGAATTCAGTCTTGGGGCACCGGGAAGTGTTAGGCGCCGCATTGAAGATAAACTGCGGGAATTGCCGTCGCTTGACGATTTCGGTGCGCGCGGCGATGGCGTCACCGACGACTCTGAGGCTCTGCAGGCAGCACTTGACTGGGCAGGGCAAAGGCCCGGCACGCGGCTGCGTGTACCGCCTCGCGTGTTCGGTCTCGCCCGCCCAATCGCCGTTCCGCAGTCGATCGAGCTTGCTGGCGAAGTGCCGGGGGATGGCAATTCTCCGCTGAGCGGTTTTCGGGCCCTGAAGGGATTTGAGACGCCATATGTCCTACACTATTCAAGCGTTGAAGGTGTGGCTCCACTGCCGCTTGCCGCATTGCTGGTCAGCCGTGAATGGGTGGAGGGGCAAGATTTTGCAAGACGCCTTCACATGCGCGACTTGTACTTCGACGTCGATGCCGTAACAGCGCAGGGCGGTGTTCCAGTCCACGGGCTTATGCTCGCCAATCAACAGCTCGACATTCATAACATTTGGATCCGAAGCGCCACCGGCTTTGGCCTGTGGATCAACACCCAGCGCCCCGACGGTACCTTTATGGGTGCGCTCGTCGACAACCTACTCCGTCGCGTATGGGTCAAGGGCGCGGGGGTAGGCGGAGCCAGTTTCACAGGACCACATGGCGAGATGAATTTCGGCGGCATCCTGATCGGCGCTTTGCCGGGAGCCCGAGACCCCACAGGCGCGGCTGAGCCGCCATTGGCGACTGACGGCATCTTGGACTATTGCACCGTCGCCGTCGGCCCCGAAGCACTTCTGGGTTGCCGTGGTAACGGCATTCACATCACCCGATCCGCAGGATGGCGCGCCACCGGTTGCCACCTAAACGGCGCGGGGCGTAATGGCATGGTCTTCGAGCATGCCTTCCAGACGGAAATTTCAGGTTGCTACATTGATGGTTGGGGCGTCGGCGCGGGAGAGCGCGAAGGGGTTCTCTCAGCCATATCGTGCAACTCCGTCGTCGCGCTCGGCGACGGCGCCGATGGCTCGCTCATTATCTCATCCAATCGTATCGCCTGCCGCCCTGTTGCGGCCACTGCCGGAAATGATTATGTGGCAATCAGCCTCCGGGCCGGATCGATGCCCACAGCGCGCGCCGTCGTCATCGGCAACACGATTGTCAGGCGGGGCGCTGCCACCCATGCCGTTTCCACATTCGATTTCGGAAAGGCGGGGGGCGGCGAATTTGAAGCGATAGTCATTGGAAACTCCGCCCCGGGAACCGTTACTCCCTTCTTGCGGCCTTGGGATGAAACAGCGGTCCGGCCCCGCTTCACCGGCAACAGTTTTCAGTTTGCAAGCGCTCCACCGTCACTGGGGTGGCACCCTGCGGGCCTCCGCATCGACAACGATGCACCTACTCCAGGTGCCGCGGCGGCATGGTTCTGTGTGATGCGCGGAAGCCCAGGCAACTGGCGGAGTTGCGGAAGGATCGACTCCTGAAGATGTCCGTGAATGCTGCCCCATCGCGCCTCTTTGCCGCCAGCCGCAGGCGGGAGAAGGGCTATGCTCACCTTACCGAAACAGCTTTTTCGATTTTTCTGCTCGGGCTACCGATTTGGTGGGCCTTGGGGATCGGCTTCGTGATGCCGATGTTACTCGCCCTCATCTTGTTGATCATGCGCCCTTCGGTAAACCTGCATTTCACTTTGGGAGACTGTCTGCTCGCCTTCGTCATCGTTGCGCTCACCGGATCCGCATTCGTCAATGGCTTCGTCATCGCGCAGGAACCGCTGAGATTCGCCGCGGCCATCTACAATGCGGCAATCTGGGCGAGCGCCCTCATCATCGTCCAGCAGTTTCGCGCGCTCCTCAAAGATGCCGGCGATGGGCGCCGCCGCATTCTTCATCGTGCCTTCTGGAGCTTTGTAGTTCTCATCCCCCTGACCTGGGGCGCCTTCGTGTTCGCCTATGCAGTCAGGCGATTCGACTTGCAATTCCCAAGTCTCTTTGGCGCCATCGCCGGTAACAGGATTCCAGATTCGGCTGCTCTCATCCGCCAGTCCACAACAATCACCCTCACTATTGCCGACTGGGGCTTGCACGGAACTCCGATGCCACGCATCGGCATCTATGGCCCCTATCCAAACGCCACTGCCATCATCATCGCCATCCTCGGTGTCCTGGCGCTTCTGCACCTGCATAACCGTGGAGGCCGGCGAGCCCAGCTCGCGCCATTGCTTGAGGGCCTCATCACGGCAACACTCGCCATTTCGTTAAGCCGTTCAGTTCTGGCAGGCTGGTTGGCGGGGCTCGCGGTGGCGGGAATAGCTTTCGGTTCGCCATTTCGACGCTTTGCAAGCATTGCGGCGGTTGCCGCGGCCCTTCTCCTGCCGCTACTCGCGGACTTATCGTCGCTCACGACTTATCGGGAATACAGCACCAACAGCCGCACCGACAACTACGTCCGAGCCGTCGTCGAAACGCTCGACAACAATCCCGTCTTCGGCCTCGGCATAAAGCCGCGCGAAGAAATCAGCCATATTGCCTTGGGTTCGCACTCGACTTTCATCTCCGCTTTTACAAAGGGAGGCGTTCTCGGTCTGTCGCTGGTGGCAGCCTACCTGCTGGTTCTTCCGATCATACGCTGGCTCGGTCTCGCGGCGGCCGCCACGAGGCTGCCAGTCGTTGCCAGAACGCAGCTCCGGCTGTTGTTGACGCTTCAGATCACTTTGTGGGCGTGGCTCGTGTTCGAGGATATTGACGCACCCGCGATCGCCTCCATACTGATTTTCCTCTTCATCGCCTACAGCGAGTTTCTCGCAGCCAGCTTGCAACCCGCCCGCAGGGTGGCGCTGCAGTCCCCGATGCTGCAGAGTCCCCGGTCATGACCTTCCTCCCGTCGGCGTGGCCGGAGACCGCCAATGCCGGCGCCGCTTTGCGCCGCAAGTTGAACGGGCGCATCCTGCGGGTACTCTTCGTGCGCAGCGCCGGTGTTGCTGCCCTGTTCGCGCTCGAAATCGTTTTGGCCCGGTCACTTGGCGCAGCGGATTACGGCGCGTTCAATGTCGCCTTGGCGATCGCCACAGTCGCAGCGCGGCTTGCTCCGATGGGCTGGCTCAATGCTTCGACGCGGCTCCTGAGCGCTTACACCAACGCGCAACAGTTCGGTCTCATCAAGGGGGTGCTGCTGCAGGCTTATGCGACGACTATCGCCGGGCTCGCCATATTCCTCGGGGCGCTGGGCTTCGCACGCTTCATGTGGCCAGGTATCGCGGGCAACATAGTTCCGGCCTATATGGCATTACTTGCCACAGCACTGACACTGCTTGAACTCAATCGTTACCTATTGCGCGGCTTCCACGCGGGCGACCTCGGTGAGGCTTTGCCTACCCTGATGCTGCCAATGGCCGTCATTGGCTTGGTGTTGGCACTGGGGCTCCACGATCCAGGCCGTGCGGTGGTCTATTACGGCGCCAGCTGCGTTCCGCTCCTTGCGATTTCAGCGGTTGCAGTCGCGAATTTTACGCCGCCCGCCACCTGGAAGACAGCAGCCGAATGGCGTGTGGGCGAATGGGCTTTTGCAGCCGCCGCCATGCTGGTCGGCAGTCTTAGTGACGAGCTCGTATCACGCACCGCCGTGCTGATCTTGGGCTTTACCGGCGACAACCATGGTGCGGGACTTTATCAAGCCGCGTCGCGGCTCGCGCTGATGAACGTCTTCATGCTGCGGATCATTACGCCGGTTGCGGCGCCGTGGATTAGCGTGATGTTCAACGAGGGCCGCCTCGAGGAACTGAGGACGTCATATTTGCGCCTTTGTCTGTTGTCGCTCGCTGGTGCACTGCCGCTTGCCGTAGCATTCTGGGCGGCGCCAAGTCTTGTGCTCGGCTGGTTCGGCAACGAGTTTATTGGAGCGGCCGCTATCCTCCGTCTCCTTGGTCTGGGCTATCTGATCTCTGCCGCCGTAGGCCCTTGCGCCACCGCACTGATGATGGTTGACAAGGAGCGGACCTACGGCAAGCTGGCACTGGGCTTCGCGGCATTCAATTTCGCAGCAACCTTCATCCTTTCGGCCCTTTACGGTGCCGATGGCGCCGCCGTTGCGACCGCGGGTACCCTAATCGCCGCCAACATCACCTATTTCATATGTTTCTGGCGAACGATCAAACCTTGAGCACTTGGTAGCCGTCCCATAAGCGCCGTCCTCAATTGATCGTGAAGGGAAACACCGGCAAGCCGGAATTGGTGGAGCCGCGCATTGCAATCGCTTTTGACGATCAGCCGGTGTGCGCCAGAGGCAGCGCCCACTCCCGCAGGAACTCATGACGGGCCAAAGCTTCCCGCGGCCTCTACAATCCTGACGCCAGCAATCCCGTTGTGGAAATCAGCATCGCGCAGGGCGATCGAATGGGTCTGGGCCACCGGCTTCTCCCACCACCGGCGAATTGAGCGTCTAACAAGGGAGCCCGGCACTGGCTGGCGCAGGCTCACTTCGCAATGGCGGGTGACGTCATCCTGCGGTTTTCCATTATCGATGTAAGTCTGGGGGAGGGGCCGCAGACCGGCTCAGTAGGCGGAATCTGATTCGAACACCTCACGGACGGTCTGAAGGAAGATCAGGCAATCGACTGGCAAACTGGCGTTCTCGATATACTCCAAATCAATGTCCACACGCCGCCGCATGTCCTGTATTCGCGGGGTGCCCCCGCGCGCGCCGCTGATTTGCGCAAGCCCAGTCAGGCCTGGGCGAACTTCAAATCTCCGCACATAATGTGGGATGCGCGCCATATAGAATCGGTCATGCTCAACGGCATGTGGCCGCGGGCCGACGAGTGACATCTCACCACGCACCACGTTGAAGAGCTGTGGAAGCTCATCGAGGCTCGTCGCCCGGAGGAACCGGCCCAATGGGGTGACTCGTGAATCCCCCCGGATCGCTTGCTCGACCGTTCCCGCCCGCGTCTCCGCCCAATACATCGTACGGAACTTGAGGAGCATGAACGGCTTCATGCCTATTCCGCTCCGCCGTTGCCGGAAAAGGATTGGTCCAGGCGATGTTATTGAAATACCGACGGTTATGAGCCCTATCACCGGGATCAGGGCAACCAACAAGAGTACAGCTACCAACGTATCCAGCGAGCGTCTGAACCGGCTGTTAAGATAACTGCGGGATAGATCGATAATAACCCGATCAGTAGATTGCTCTAACACACCCATGCCGACCCCTACAAACGACATGGCTTCATTGCAATAAGAACAACATTCCAGACTAAACACACCGTCTGGTGGGTATCGCTGCGTCCTTTTTACTCAGCATCGCCGAGACAATTAGCGCATCTCATACACCGCCATGCGTCCAGATTGCAACTGCGCCTCCGGGAAGATTTACTGCAAATAATTTTACAAAATTTGGATTAAAGAGTCGAGCGAAATTAACTCTCGCAACGCGATTGACGTTAGCCTGCCGATGCGAAAATGAGCCGGACGATATTGTAGTCGCGGCGCCGTTCTTCAAGTGCGGCGCGCCTGGGCGAGTGAGGTGAACAGGGTCTCGTTCAGGAACGCGTCGCACGGCTGGCCGCTGAAGTTTTCCATCAAGGGGTCGGAACAAGAACTGTTCCCACCGACACCCTAAGACCGGAGGAGCACGAACTTGCGTGATTGATCTGCAGATGAAGCTGCCGGCCGGTTGAAAGCATTTGGCTGATGGCGACCAATTTCCCCTTGAAGTCCGTGTGTGCCAAGGGAGAAGGCGAGCGGGTAGAAGAAGGCTCGTCAGCTCAAAGGAAGCTGCGATACTCGTGGGTATTGCGACGGACGAGGATAGTCCGATCGGTCACTTTACACTGGACCCGGCAGATCGTTTGGAATGCGAGCTCCGCCGCCGACCGCAGAACAAGCTGGGCTTCGCGGTTCAGCCTTGCACTATGCGCCAGACGGGGACGTTCGCCGGCAACGGACACGGATCTACGGAATTCCTTGCGCCCCGGTACTCCTTTAGGATGAATCTAAGGCTGGCACTCGAAGTGCTAAGGTAAATATTGTCCCTTTGAAGTAAACTTGTCGGTTTTTGGGAGTTGTCATCATGGCATCAGGAAACACAAGCCGCTCGAAGAACAAGTCCGAGGGCATTGCCTCCCATGCGCCGCATAAATAAACCGCCTCGAAGGTGGGCGGGCGTTTTTCACTGGTTAAAGCGCGTCGCGTGAATTTGTCAAACGCGACGCGCTTCAAGGGAGCTTCGTACGATCTACCAGCACGCGCTGGCCTACGCACGATCCCGAGATTCGATGAATTGGCTGGCGGGACGACAATCCGATGAAGCAGCACCAGGCCGTTGATGGAACCACGGCGGTAGGTCGTGCCGACTGCAGCGCGGCCAACTTGGTGATCGAGGGTCGGCTGGCGCGCGTCGGGGGGCAGAACATCCTGTTCGGCTCGTCCGGGCAGGCCATCTTCGCCGTCAACGATACCGCTGCCGACATCTGGTGCTCTGTGGAAGAAGGCATGCCGCCGTCGGCCATTGCGTTCGAGATTGCGCGCGGCGGCATCGATAGGCATGAGGCAAACAGGTATGTCGAGGCAGCCCTCGAGGACTGGGAACGACTGGGTCTGATACGGCCCCGTGCGCCTTTGTCTCCGCCGTCGGCATACGACCATGTGAGTCGGGTGGTCGCCATTGCTGGCCTTCATATACGCATCGCCTATCCGGCGGCCTGGGCCTTTCCGGCCATCGCCGTATTTCGGCATCTCGAAGTTCAGACAGATGCTGCAGATATTCTGCTACATCTGGCCGAGCACCGCGGACGGATTCATCTGTTCCGGGATTCCGACTGGATCCAGTCCTGCTCGCCCGACGAACTTCCCGTCGTGCTGAAAGGGCACTTGCTTACAGAGGTTCTCGAGCACGGCGCCTATGAACTTGCCGTCCATGCGGCTGCGCTTCTCGGAAGAGAACGCGTCGTGCTCCTCTGCGGAAATCCGGGTGCGGGCAAGACGACGTTGACCATGGCATTGGTCCATGCAGGCTTCGGCTTCGCCGCGGACGACGTGACGCTTCTGGACTCGAAAGGGCTCTGCGTGGGTCTTCCGTTCGCTCCCGCTGTCAAGGCGGGAGCATGGCCGCTTCTGGCCGAATACTGCGCCGATCTCCATGCCATTCCAATCTTTCGCCGTCCGGATCGCCGACGCGTGCGGTTTGCCGTGCCGAGGACGTTCGCACCGCATTCTCCTCATTCCGTCGGCAGTGTGATCCTGCTCCGTCGAGGTCACGACACGAAAGCCTGCCTGGCGCCGGTCGATCCAGCGAGCGCTTTGCGCGGTCTGCTCAACGGCGCTTTTGCGCCCGGCAGGGAAGTAACCGGAGCCGCGTTTGATGCGCTGAGCAAAATCATCGGATCGGCGCAGGCCTACTGCCTGACCTATTACAGACTCGACGATGCGGTGGAACTGATCGCGAGGGCATGCCGATGATGCGCGCCGGCGCCACGCTCGATGCGTTGATCGCGGGACTTCGCGGCCGGCCACCCGCCGGCGCCGACTGGCAGGCGGTGATCGCGCTTGCGAACCATACTCTGCTCACACCCGCCTTGTTCTCCTCCCTCGCGCATGCCGGCCAGATCCACGGCCTGCCGCACGACGTGCGCGAGTACCTCCGGTTCGTTCACGACTGCAACCGGGAACGGAACCTGCGCTTGCGCGCCCAGCTGGCTGAAGCCGTCGCAGCGCTGAACCGGCGCGAGATCGTTCCGCTCCTGCTCAAGGGGGCAATACCCTTGTTTCTTTCCGTCCCTGAGCGCGTCCCCAGCAGGATGACCAGTGACCTCGATTTGGCTGTGGAGCCGACCGAAGAGGCGAGCGCCCAAGCTTGCCTGGAAGCGCTTGGCTACGCGCCGGTGGCGAGCGGTCGGGGCTTGGCCCGCCGGCAGGACGCTGGAATGCTGGAATTGCGGACCAGTCAGACAAGCGCATTCGGCCCGTCCAGTCCCGTCGAAAGAAATGGTTTGCGCGTTAAAATTCCTCCGGCACATTCTCGCGCCCTGCACTGGATGATGCATGACCTTCTCAAGGAGGGGGACTACTGGCGCGGACGGATCGATCTCAGGCACCTTCATGATCTGGCGCAGTTGGCCGAAAGCGACGACATGGATTGGACGGCTTTGCGGGCAGCCATGTCGGATCGAGGCGCCCGCAATGCGCTCGACACCCAACTCCTGGCTTTGCACCATTTCTTCGGGACGAGGATCCCGACGAGCGGCGCACCGCGCCCGATGGTTCGCTTCCAGCACTGGAGGCGGGTTTTCACGGCGAGACATCCCTTCCTCGGCGCCCCCTTGCGTTTGGCCGCCAATCTGGCGTGGGGCACACGGCGGTTCTCGCGTGCCGACGATTTGGCGCGGCGCGGTCCGTCTGATCTCGGACGTCGTGTTATTCGCACTCTTTTTTTCTCTGGCGCGAAAGTCTAAGCCTTTGGGTGGCGTACTGGTTTATTTTTCTGCAATCTATAAAGTAATTTTCCAGAAATAGAGGGCCTTGACATGGCGATCGAAAATAAACCTTCGGAAGGGAAACCGGAGATTCTCGTTTCCGAAGCTCAGGCGCGTCGTGACTTTCTCAAGAAGGCGGGACGCTTCGCGGCGGTCACGCCGCCAGCCATCACGCTTCTGCTCGGCACGAGCTTGAACTCCAGGGCAATCGCCAAATCGGGCGGATGGCCGGGCAACGGCTGGGGGGACAAGAACCACATTCACATCGGCCCTCCCGGCCAAACCGGAAAATAGTGGTTCGAGAAATTTAGGCCTTTGTTCGACAGCATTTGAAATGCCCGGGCCGCTCGATCAGCCCGGGCTTTTTTGCTGGGCGCTGATCTGGCCCATCCGCATGCGCGGACCTTCCACCATCCCGAGCATCTCGGAGCCGGCCACCATGACATGTGGCCGTGGTGTGCTTGGAATTCTCCCTACGCAAGCAGCAGACTGCTCACGAAATTGTCGTTCTGGAACTGCTCGACATGAGTCCAGTTGTCAGGACAGCAGCCAGTCCGAGCCCAGATGGATTTCGAACAACCGGCCATCAGCGACCTGGTCGACGCCGTAGTCGGCGACATAGAGGCTCATTTGCTGTCCGTCGTTTGGGTCGGAACTTGGTGCTAGCTCTAGACCCTTGGGCCTCACCGCCACCCCGGTAATCGGGTTTGTGTAGGCCGGCGAGTTGAGGACGCTGATTGTCGAGATGATGTCGCCGGCCTGATCCATCTCCCAGATATTCGGGCTCAATCCGGAGGCTACGAAGAAGATGCCGTGAGTTGGATCGTAGGCCAGCGCCTCCGCGTCATGCATTACCGAGGGGAGATTTATGGTTCTCACCAGTGCCCCATCGCCAGTCAGTTCGTACATCAGTTTCTGATGGCCATCGAGCTCGAAGATGTGGCCGGTCGTCGGATCGAACCGCAAGTCCTCGCTGTCGTCCTGCCCCAGGGATGCCGTGTCGAATGATCCAAGCTTGACCGTTGGATTGGCCGGGTCGACCCAGAACACCTCCAGCTGATCGTCATCGGAGATATACATATGACCGTTGGACGGATTGATCCCGAGGCCGGTGGGCTCGAAGGTGAATGACTCCAGGCTGTATCCCTGAGTAGCACCGGTGGGACCGATCGAGAACAGGTTGGTCTGGCTGAACCACGGTCTCTCATCATGTTCCGAGTCGGCAATGAACAGCTTGTGAGAGACCGGATCATAGGCCAGGCCGGAGGGATCGCCGATACCTGCCCCTGCCGCATCGACATCGCGGAAAGGGGCCGTGGTGAGGTCGGTCACGGCGACGACACTGGCTTGAATGACGGGGTTTGGATCGTTGTCGTAAATCGTACCAGTCGCCGTATTCTCTGCGATGAAGGCACCGTTTGCGGAGTTCAACTTGAGGCTAAAGGATTCCGTGTTCTCGGTGAGCGTGTCGTCCTTGAGCGTGAGCGCAAGATCCAAGGAAGTCTGGCCGGCAGAAATGGTCACTATACCGGTCGCGGGGCCGAGCAGGTCATTGGCGACGGTGGCGGTGCCGTCGATGATCGAGTAGCTGATCGGAATGTCTTGAGACGCAGCGTGGTCGAGACTGAGGTGGAAGGTAATATTGGCGCCCGGGCCTTCGGTTTGCGCGGCATCGGAAATGCCCAGGACCGGCATGGAACTGGTGCCGATCAAGTAGGTCACGGCGAGCTTCGGGTGCACTGAACCCTCGGAGGAGTCAAACCTCCAGGCGTCGGTAGAACCTGTGCTGATCAGCCAGCCCTGATTTGCAGCATTGAGTTCAGCAGCAGTCGTACCCGCGGTTGCCCAGGCGCGCAGGCTTGCGGTGACATCAACCGTGGTTGGTCCGAGAGCGGTCTGCCCCACAGTCACGTCCGCCACGGACAGGGCCTGGACGCCATTGGCCTGGACGCCTCCAACCATCGAGTTCCAAGTCGCGCTTTCGGTCCAGTCAACCAGCATGCGATAGAACGCACCATTGGCCGCCGACGCAGATTCGTTGTTCGTCTGTAAGGTGAGGGTTGCCGAGGTGATGGTGGCACCCACTGGGATCTGCCCCGGGCCCGAACCAAACAAATTGTCGAAACAGAGCAGCGCTTGCTTGGCATTGGCGACGCCGGCATCGGCTTTGTCGACACTCACTGCGATGTCGGAGCCGAAAGACGTCGTGGGCTTTGCCTGATCCAAGGTGGTGTCCAGGGTGGCCGCATAGCCGTTCAATCCATCCTGGAATACTACGGTCGTGGGGGTGGGAATGGCGTTCACCGTCAGTTCGGCCGATGCCGCTGCGCTGTAGTCGTGGCCATCGAATGCCCGGTAGGTAAAGCTGTCGGTTCCGGTGAAGCCGGCAATGGGCGTGTAGGTGAACGAGCCGTCCGCGTTGAGCGCCAACGTGCCCTTGCTGGGGCCGACGAGCAGCACCGCCTGCAGCACGTTGTTATCGGCATCGCTGTCATTGGCGAGGACGCCATTGGCAGCGCTCTTCGTCAGGGTCGAGCCGGCATTCAAGCTGTAGACATCGTCACTGGCTACTGGAATGGCGTTGGGCGAACTGACCACCAGACTGACAGTTGCCGTGTTGCTATAGGCTGTCCCGTCGAAGGCCTTGTAAGTAAAGCTGTCGGTTCCGGTGAAGCCGGCAACTGCCGTGTAGATGAACGAACCATCGCTATCGAGGGTCAGGCTGCCATTGGCAGGCCCCGTCTGCAGGACGGCCTCGAGCGGGTTGCCGTCGGCGTCGCTATCATTGGCGAGGACGCCCCCCGCCCTGACGACGCTAAAATCCGTCCCGGCCGTGACATTGTAGCTGTCATTGGCGGCAACAGGTGCCGTGTTGCCGGACGTGACCGAGAGCGTGACGGCGGTAGCGGCGCTGTACGCAGCCCCATCGAAAGCCTCGTAAGTAAAGCTGTCCGGGCCAGTGTAACCGGCGGCGGCGGTGTAGTCGAAGGACCCGTCGTCCAGCAGATGGAGCGTCCCGTGCGACGGGCCTGAAATCAACACGGCATGGAGGGCGCTGCCCTCTGCGTCGTGATCATTGGCTAGGACGCCTTGCGCCACCGACACATTGAGTTGCACGCCGGCTTCGGCTGCATAGGCGTCTGCGCTAGCAACCGGCGCGTCGTTGGTGCCGGTGATGGTGACATTGATTTGCTGGGTGGCCGACCCGCCATGACCGTCCGACACCGAAATCGTGTAGGCGATGGTCAAGACCTGGCCCTGTCCCAGGAAGTCAAAGGCTTGCGATCCGGAGTTGAATTGCCAGCCGAGGTTATGCGAGTCGCCGGCGTTGGCAGCAAGCCCCGTGGCCGGAGTGAGCGTCAACAGTCCTTTGACATCGGCTTCGACGAGGCCGCCGGTCGCGCCAGTCAGAACCGCCTTGGTCACAGTTGAACTGACGGTGTCGGAGGTATCGACATCGGTCACCGTAAGGTTGCCGGCAGCCGTAAGCGTGGCATTGGTTTCGGTCAGGTTGGCGCCTGCACTGTCGCCGCTGCCGATCGAGATCACCGGATTATCGTTAACGCCAGTGATGGTAAAGGTAAGCGTGCTGCTGCTGGTATTTCCGAGTTGATCGTTAGCCGTATAGCCGAATCTCTCGGTTACGACCGCTCCCGCAGCCAAGGCCTCGGCCTTCGCCAAGTCGGCTGTGTAGCTGTAGCTTCCATCGGCATAGACCGTAAGGGTCCCGTAGAGGCCCTGAATGGTAGTCGTCGAGCCCACCAGCTTGGAGGTGTTGCCATACTTGATCCACTTTAACGCGGAGGTTCCCGTGTCGTTGGCAAGCAAGTTACCAGTGACCGTGGTATCTTCGAGAAGACTTGCGGTGTCCGCCTTGGCTTTTATTGTCATTTACCCTCACCCTCGGGATTGAAGCCACGCGGTTGATAAGTTTAATCCTTATCCGAGCCGGTTTAAAGGCAGCGTGCATCCACCAAAGGAGGTATGGCAATTGGACGGGGGTTTCCGAAACTGTCATCAGCCGACCAAGTCATTATTGCAGCTGTAATTTTTGAACCTCTGCAAACTCTGCAGGTCCTGCACTGCCTTTAGCAGCGTTTGTGCAGCCCCCGATGCTCTGTCCTGCACAGTCGGGAAAACCCTGCACAAGCAGTTGTCGGGGTATGCCGCAACGCCTCGCAACTCCACCCGGCTATTCAAGCCGGCGGCCTCGTCCGGCCGGCCGTGAACTGCGATGCAAATCGTAAGACCCAAGCCGCGCGCTTGAAGATCCAGCAATGGTTGGACCGGCTGAGCATGAATTCGACTGTATGTCGAACGGTGACGTCATCCGAACGAGCGACCGTCGCGGTCGGCGATTGCACATTGTTCCCTACGTGAACCCGACCACCCACGCAGCTTGCAAAGAGCGTGGCAGACGTAATTCAGGCAACGCATCTAAAAGCCCTGGGCACGCGAATTACAAGCATCGCTCCTCCAAAAGAAGTACCTGCAGGCACATCCTCGGGCGTAGCAACAGCTATGGATTTATGCACAAAAATTAGCTAAATCTATATTAGGGTCGGCGACAATGTAGACCGGGTGGGTCGGATGTCGACCAACAAAGGCGGCATGTTCAATTTGCTGCTGTTGTGGTTGTGGCCAATGGCACTATCAAGGTCCCGGTGATCCAGTTCAGCGTCCTGCAGGCGTTCGTGCCGCAACCGCTCACCATGAACCTGACGGCGACTCTCACCGATGGCGATAACGACACCAAGTAGGACCCGTTCTCGATCACTCTCGCCTGACGGTGGACTCTCCGCGGCCGGGCACTCGCCCGGGCCGCCCTGCTCGTAGAACTGGGGGGTGGGCAATGGACGCGGTACCGGAAACCTTTGTCGACGCGTTTGGCGAGATCTCGTTGAAGCACGGCATGATCCGTATCGAGCTGGTCTCGCTGTCGGGCTCCGAGCCGCGCGTGACGCAGCGGCTGATCACCAGCCTGCAGGCCTTTTCTCAAATGCTGCAGGCGCAGAACGGCATGCGCGAACAGCTCGAGAAAGCGGGCGTGATCCGGTCACTCCAGCCATCGCCGGTAGCCGAGCCGGGCTTCCAGCCCACGTCTCCCCCGCCAGCGGGGGAGGAAATGGGAGGAACTGGAGCGACGTTAGTAAGGCTGATGCCGCAACAGGCATGGCCTGCCGCGGCAACGCCCGCGGCGCTGCAGCTGCCGAAGTCGCCAAATTTTAGCGACGAGCAATAGCCAAAATGCGTCAGTGCCTCATGCCGAACAGAGCTGCTCTCCGCCTTTCATGGCGCGGCGCAAGCACGCCCAGCCCCGTTAACGTCACGGCGCCCGTTCACGCGCCGACCAGCCAGCACGCCGCGGAGCGAGAGCTATGAACGATCTCTACGGCAAACTGAATAGCTGGTTGTCCGATGCGCTCGCCACTGTCGTTGCCGCCGGGCACGGGCCGATCGCCGAGTGGCTCCACAGGCCGAGCCCCCCGGTTCAGTTCCTGCTGTCTACGCTGCTGGTATGGCTCGTCCTCACCTGGATGACCCGAACGCGCTCCTCCACCCTCCGCGCCGCCAAGGCTGACAATCTGCGCGGTACCGTGGAAGGATCTCCAGTCGAAACAGCACTGCAGTGCCTTGTCGCCATCGGGCGGCATTACGGCATCGATCTTTCCCCCGAGCGCATCAAGCACGACTTTGCCCTGAGGCCGGACGACGACATCGACCGGCTGCTGCCGAAGATCGCCCGCAGCAGCGGCATGCGCAGCCGCAAATTGAAGGTCGGCTGGAATGATCTCCAACGCCTCGGCGAGGCCTATCCGGCGATGGCCCGGCTGACAAACGGCAACAGCGTCATCCTGCTCGGATACAACGAGAACAAGGTCGGGGTCCTCGACCCCCTCGCCGACCGCCTGGCGGTATTGCCCCTCGACCAGGCGACGTTCTGCAGGAAGTGGACCGGCGAACTCCTGCTGCTGCGTCGCTCATTCGCGCTGACGGATGAAAGCCGGCCCTTCGGCTTTACCTGGTTCCTCCCGGAAGTCGTCCGCAATGGGGCGATGTTCCGCGACATCGCGGTCGCGGCGGTCGCGCTGCAAGTACTGGCGCTTGCCCTGCCGATCTTTATCCAGATCACCGTCGACAAGGTGCTCGTGCACCAAGCCTATACGACGCTCGCAGTGCTCGCCATAGGGGTCAGCGCCGCGGTCGTGTTCGACGCGATTTTCAACTATCTGCGGCGTATCCTGCTGGTCTACGCCTCGGCGCGGATCGATGTGCGCACCTCGATCCGCACCTTCGCGCGCCTGCTGTCCTTGCCGATCGATTTCTTCGAGCGCGCCTCGGCCGGCGTCATCACCAAGCACATGCAGCAGGTCGAGAAGATCCGGGAATTTCTGACTGGCCGCCTCTTCCTGACGTTGCTCGACGCCACCTCGTTGCTGGTCATCGTGCCGCTGCTGTTCCTCTACAGCGGTCGCCTCGCCACAATGGTGCTCGGCTTTTCCGCCCTCACCGCTTGTGTGATCGGCGGGCTGATCCCGCTCTACCGCCGCAAGTTGCGCGTCCTTTACGAGGCCGAAGGGCAGCGTCAGGCCTATCTCGTCGAGACCATCCACGGCATGGAAACGGTCAAGGGCTTGGCGACCGAGCCCTTGCGCCAGCGCGACTGGGACGCCCTCTGCGCCCAGGCCGCCGAGTCGCGGTTCGACGTCGGGCGGATTTCGACCTCGGCGCAGGCGGTGATCGGGCTCCTCGAAAAGCTGCTGACGGTCGCGGTCGTCGGCTTCGGCGCCCTGCTGGTCTTCGACAGACAGATAACAGTCGGCGCGCTGATCGCGTTCAACATGCTGTCGGGGCGGGTCACCACGCCGCTCTCACAGATCGTGGGGTTGGTGCAAGGCTACCAGGAGGCCGGACTCTCGGTGCGAATGCTCGGCAACATCATGAACCGCAGTCCCGAGCGGCCATCGAATGTGCGCGGCCTGCGCCCGCCGATCGTGGGCACCGTCGAGTTCGAACATGTGATCTTCCGCTACAGCGAAAGCGCTCCGCCGGCCCTGAACGACGTGTCGCTGACCATCCCGGCCGGTTCGGTATTCGGCATCGTCGGGCGCAGCGGCTCGGGCAAGTCGACATTGACGCGGCTGATGCGCGGCACGTACCCGATCCAGCACGGCTCGGTACGGGTCGACGGTCATGAAATTCGCGAGCTAGACCTCCCGCATTTGCGCAGCAACGTCGGCGTCGTGATGCAGCAGTGCTTTCTGTTCCGTGGCACCGTACGCGAGAACATCGGGGCGACCAAGCCGGATGCGACCCTGGAGGAGATCGTCGACGCCGCGACGATGGCGGGCGCCGACGAGTTCATCAAGCTTCTGCCGCAGGGCTACGACACCTTGCTCGAGGAGGGCGGCACCAACCTGTCGGGCGGCCAGCAGCAGCGCCTATCGATCGCCCGTGCCTTGCTGCGCCAACCGCGCATCCTCATCCTGGACGAGGCGACCTCCGCGCTTGATCCCGAGAGCGAGGCGATCGTCCAGGCAAACCTTGCCCGCATTGCCGAGGGGCGAACCGTGGTCATGGTTTCGCACCGTCTGTCCTCGCTCGTCGCAGCGGACGCCATTGTCGTGCTCGATCGCGGCCGGATCGTCGATCACGGGAAACATGGCGAACTTCTGTCCCGCTGCATGACTTACCGACAGCTGTGGAACCAGCAGAACAGGCATCTTGCCCGATGAGCACGCTCCTTCCAGCGGTGAGAGACTTTCAAAGCGACGCTCGCAAGATCGACGAGCGACGCGTGCCCTGGGTCGTGGGGGCCACGCTGTACGTACTTGTCGCGCTCATCATGGTCGCAGGCATCTGGGCGTCGGTGGCCAAGGTCGACCAGATCGTGGTCGCACCAGGCAAGCTGGTGACGACGGCCTCGACGATTGTGGTGCAGCCACTCGAGATCTCGACCGTGCGCAGCATCGACGCCAAGGTTGGCGGCATCGTGCGGAAAGGTGACGCATTGGCGACCCTCGACGCCACTTTCAGTGAAGCCGATGCCGACCAATTGCGGGGAAAGGTCGCGAGCCTCGCCGCGCAAATCGAGCGGCTCGAGGCCGAACTCGACGACCGCCCGTACAAGCCCCAGAACCTGGATGACGAAGCGCGCCTGCAGTCGACGATATGGATCCGGAGGATCGAGGAGAACAAGGCTAAGCTGGCTTCTTACGATCGGCAGATCCGTAATGTTCAAGCCCAGATGGCGACCAAGAGCGCCGATCGGGAGGCATTGGAGGTACGCCTTGGCGTGGCGAAGGATCTTGAGACGATGCGCGACGTTCTGCTGAAGAGGGAGGTTGGCTCGAAGGTCGACTATCTGTCTGCCAAGGGTCAGCGGCTGCAGGTCGAGCAGGAAATGCTGCTTGCGGGCAACAACATGGCTGAGCTCGAGGAGAATGTGGAACGCTTGAAGGCCGAGGAAGCGGCTTACCTCGCAGAGTTCCGCCAGAAGACCGCCGAGGAACTGGTCCAAGCGCGCCGCGATCACGATGCCGCGGCCCGGGACCTCGACAAGGCGGTGCGGCGGAAGGCTGTCACGGTGCTAACCGCACCCGCCGACGCGATCGTGCTCGAAGTGGCGCAGCGCTCTGTTGGCTCGGTCGTGAAAGAAGCTGAGCCGCTCTACACCCTCGTTCCTCTAGGCTCTCCGTTGGAGGCGGAAGTCTCTGTCGAGGGGCTCGATGTCGGACACGTCGAGCCCGGCAGTGAAGTTCGCCTGAAACTCGAGGCGTGGCCCTTCCAGAAGCACGGTACCCTGTCCGGCAAGGTTCGAACCGTCTCGGATGACACCTTCACGCCGGATCCGAAGAATGGTGGGCAGCAGCGTCCTTACTACAAGGCACGGGTGGAGTTGACCGCGATCGACCTGCGTGATGTGCCGCGCAGTTTCCGCTTGATCCCGGGCATGGCAGTGACCGCGGAGATCAAGGCCGGCGATCGCACGATCTTGTCATATATCCTCTATCCGCTCCTGCGTGGTCTCGACGAAAGCATCCGCGAACCCTGAGTCACGAAGCTAACGCGAACCGACGTCCGCCCGAGTCGAATTGGCGCGCGCTGCCGTCGCCCGTGGGAGAAAGACGCGACCCTGGGTCAATATTGAGGTTAACTTTTTGCCATCCGGGGTTAAAAGACGAAATGCCCAGATTTTTCTTCGATCTCTGCGACACTGGAGATGTCTATTACGATGCACGCGGGGCCTGCTACTTGGACCCGAAACGGCGAAGGAACGAGCGCTCGAGATGGTTCGCAAACTAGTGGCTGGCCCACCACCCACTAACTACCGCAACCTAGTTTCCACAGTCCGGGATTTCGACGGGACTCAAATCATACAACTCAGATTTGAGTTCACCAATCAGGCGATAATGGCAGAGCAGCGCCAGACCTGGGCGCCTTGCCTTGAGTCGCAGTCGTGCCTGGGCTCAATCTTTAACGGACTACAAAATACACCATTAACGGTGCTCGGTAACGGTTGATTCAACCATTGCTAGTATACAGAAGGTGGCGGCTTCGACCGTGGCGCGGGGTGTGCTATACGTGCCGAAGCCGCCTGCGCGGGCGGGTGGCCCCGCGCTGTCTCAGAATAGGACAGCGTGGTCTACAATTAGTTAAGGCTAAAATGACGAGGCGGTGATCAGCGCCGATCTTGTGCGTGCCAGCGGGCGAGCGATGGTCAGATTTGAATGGCTGCCTGTATGTCTCGGGCGGCCCAGCAAGCATGGGTGTGACTTGGATCGCCGCTGGGCCTAACCGGCGTGTTGGCGGCACCGGCTGGAACAACAGGATACTCCTGTTCCGGGAGTTGCTGATTCAGCAAAAAGGGGATGCTCCAGAAGCGTTAGCCACCCAGTCGACTGCGGCTGAACGACACTGAGCGGTCGTCGCTGTGAGGCTGGGTTTGCGAGATCGGAGCAACGCGCTCTGGACCGAAGTCCACGGGTACAGTCCGCGACAAATGCGGAGACAATAGCGTGCAGGCAGCCAAGTGCGACGGATTGGCCGTATCACGCGTAGACGCGTCTGGCCGAGAACTTGCCCGTTTCCGAAACGGGCGGTCGGAACGGTTCGATCTGTCCGCCGATCTTTTCCAGATACTGCATCAACGCGGTCAGCAGATGATAGAAGATGCTTGCAGGAACTTCGGTCGCCACCGATCTTTCGATCCACAAGCCGACCGGCGCCGGATCGATATGCCATCTGAAGAGGCGGGCGACGCGAGCTTCGATCTCGGCTTTCGGGTCCGGGCCCGCGAATTCCGTCCAAGGCGGCGGCAGCCTTGATCGCCTCACATTGCTTCGGGAGCCGCAAAGCGTCCCGATGAGCGCATTGGCGCATGGGCAAGCGCGAGCAGCACGCAGGAATGGTCACCAGAAACCGGCCATCAAGGCTATATCGGCTCGGTGATGGTGCCGATGCTGCTGCGTGCGGGGCATGCGCTCTGCGGCTATGACAGCGACCTCTACCGCCCCTGCACCTTTGCCTCGGGAGGCGAGCAGGTTGCCAGGAGCGGGTGGCCTCGTCGACCACGGTGGTGATGTCCTGCGTGGGCGACGCCGCGGCCCCGGCCTACAAGCGCAGCCGTCGCGGCGAGCAATTCTAGGAAATGTGGGAACGGTTTTGCGCCGGGAATTGCGTAGAAACAAGAGTTAGGGCGGGTTACTGTTTACGTGAAACGGTGAACCGCACTAGGAACGCAGGTTCTTCAGCAGCGGCCAGTTTAAGTCCCTTTCCGACATCGCGGTCGGCATCAAAGGCCAGTTTATCGAGAAGGCAGGGTCGTTGTAGCGCAGGCCCGTCGATGCATGCGGCGTGTAGAACTGAGACATCAAGTAGGAGACTTCGGCATCATTCGTGAGGGTCTGAAGCCCATGGGCGAATCCGGCAGGGATGTAGACCTGACTCATATTCTCGGGAGTGAGCTCGAAGGCGAGCCAATTGTGGTGTGTCGGCGAGCTCGGGCGCAGGTCGACCACGACGTCGAAGATCGCGCCGCGGACACAGGAAACCAGCTTCACCTCCGCGTATGGCTCCTGTTGATAATGCAAACCGCGCAACGTGCCTCTTTTGACCGAATGTGACCGGCTGTGCTGGACAAAGCGTGTTGCAAGCCCGCAATCGGCCATCTCCTTTTCGCAGAACAGGCGCGTGAAGGAGCCGCGGTCGTCGACAATGGGCGTTGGCTCGATCAGCCAGACACCGCTCAGCTTCGTCTCTGTGAATCGCATGTCGACCTTGGCTTCGAGGTGGCAAAGACAGCCGATCGGATTGTCGATAGCGCGTGCCTGGGCTGGAAGAGCTACCAAAGCCTTATCGGAACCTCCGATCGCGGTACGCCTGACCAATCGCACTACCCCTTCGATGGGTTGGCCAGGGCGATGGCCCGCGCGGTTTCTCCATAAGGCTTAGGGCGCCCAACGGATTGGCAAGTCGAAATCTGCAACCAGTCATCTAAGTTGTTTTTATCCAACTGGGGAGACGCGGCAGGCGCAGGTTCATAGTCAGGCCACCGCGTTTCCTTCTTCAATTCCATCGGGCCGGAGCAGGAAGGAACATTCGGGCGATCGAAGTCGTCCGCGATCATGACATGAGGCGCCGGCCGGTCGGCTGCCGGCTCCGCGGATCGCATCTGCGCCACACGCCGGTCGACGGGCTTCTCAGCGAGCACTTCGGGACGCAGCGCTCCAAGGACTGGTTCGACCGCGAGACCTTCTTCGGGCTTGCCAGGTTGCGCTGTATGGAATGCCGGGCACCGGAGCATTTCGCGGAGGCCTTCACGCTCCGAAAAGCCAGAATTTTTTAGCGGAACGCCCACCAGAAAAACCAACGGTGGATGACGAGCGAAAGGGCCTTGAACGTACCCGGCGATCTGCTAACAACCTTACCGTCGTCCCAATTAGGACGACGTTTGCAGCAAAGACGGACAAAAAAGACCCTATTCAAGCCAGACGCATTTCTTGCCGTGCGTGTCGAGTTCGGAGGGGACTCTTCAAGGTGAGCCAAGCCGCATTTGCTCCTGGATTTTCGCTCGACGAAGCTCGAATCGCAACGGTCGCGGGCGGAGAATCCGGTGTTCTGGTCTGGAAGTTCGGCCAGCTGGTCGCAATCCTCACCCAGATCGATGAGGAAGCCTATTCAACGAAAGGCAAATGGTTCCTCGAGACAGGTTTCGGACTGCTGAGCGGACTGCATAAGAATTTTGATACGATCGAGGAAGCCGTAAGTTGGGTGGGTCAGCACACCTTTCCTGACCTAATCCGCTCTTCGGATTGATAGGCGGACCCGGCGGCGGCGCCGTCCAAGGTCTCAGCCTCGCTTGTGGGGTGCGGAAGATTCCGCTCCAGCGAGAGGCCAGCATGATCTGATCTGCGCGGAAATCGCTGGAACGGAAATCGTTTGGTTCACTTCTCGGCCGGAGTCCCTTCCGTGAAGAGATCGTTGACCTTATAGGCGACTTCCGTGCGATTGGTCGCCTTCAGCTTCTTCATGATGTTCCGGATGTGCACCTTCACGGTGCTCTCACGCAGGTTCAGTTCGTAGGCGATTATCTTGTTCGCCTTCCCACGCCGGAGCGCCTGGGCGACCTCGGTTTGCCTCATCGTGAACAACCTCGACAAGGGCTGCGTGTCGCGGTTGTCCGAGCCGATCAGATGCCGCATGGAAAGAACGCTGCTTGCCGGCACAAAGATGCCGCCGGCCGCTGCAAGGTTGATCGCCTCGACGCATACATCGATGCCGACCGAGGTCGGAATGTAGCCTCGTGCGCCGCATTCGAGAGCTGCCAGTATCTGCGCAAGGTCTTCATTGTCGGCCAGGAGAACCACGGGAACCGACTGGAACTCAGATGATATGCGCCTGATCTCTTCTGCCGTGGGGTGATCAGTGACCTTCCGGCCGCCGAGGTTGAAGAGTATGGCGACCAGCGGCGGTGCCGAACTCTTCTTTATGCGCCATTCTTCGATAGAGCCCATGGCGGCGACCGCCATGCCCAGTTTGTGATCTACCAGGGCCGACGCTAGACATTCTCGGTCCAAGGCCCGACCGTCCAGTATGAGAAGGCATTCCTTGTCAGGAGCTGTTCCGTTGCTCGGAACACTTGGCTGACTTGAAGACGCGTAATTAGGTAGTCCTGCTGAAGAACTCATATTACCCACCCTTTTGCACACGTGCCGCGTTCCGGCGGCCGCCATCCCTCTTATTTCACGAGTTGGAAAAAATCCCGCGCCGTCTTAGGCTGGATCGTTCATTCCCCAAAGCGGTCCTGCCTACCCCGACAAGGACCCGCCAACCCCAGTCTAAGGCTGAATTATTAGGGGTCGCTAACTTAGGTTAATTTTTGGTAAATTTGAATAAAAGGGGAAGCGGGCGGCAACCCGGCACTTGTTCGCGGACACGCCCAGTATTTGTCGCCTGACGCCGGAAGCGATCACGGTCCTGAACGATCAATCTAGCTGAGATATTCCTTTTCGAACCCCGCCAGTTTGATAAGGTTCTTGCGGTTGAGCATCTCCACGTGGCCGGTTTTGAACGAGACGAGTTCGGCCGTGCGGAGCTCGCGCAATGTCCGGTTCACGTGAACGGGGGTCATGCCAAGAATGTCTGCCAGCTCATTCTGGGTTAGTGGACAATCATATCCCCCCTCGGCCGAAAGGCCGACTTTGGTGAGTCTTTCCTCCAGCTCTAGCAGGAAATGAGCGGTCCGGCTCATGGCATTGCGCCGCCCGACGTTCACAAGATGCTCGGCAACAATGGCGTTTGTCCGCGCCAGGGAGCGGGCGATCTTCCTGCCGAAACTTCCTTCCGACAAGATGAGATCAGTCAGGGCCTTCCTTGGTATTGGGTAGACAGCAGCGTCGGTTATAGCGGCTAGCGAAGCGAAGCGAGGTCCGGGCACGGAACGGAAGCCGACAATGTCGCCTTGAAGAGGCGTGTCGATGATCTGACGATCTCCGTCGGGCAGTCCGCGATAAAGTAACGTCCAGCCCGACTTGATAATGAATATCGTGTCGTCTTCGTCATCCTGACGGCATAAGATCGAATGGGGTTTGTAGGGTCTTGCGGCAATCCCGAGGATATTATTGATGCCCCATATAGCCTGTGATGGCGTCCCCCCAAGGGGACGCGGCGCTGGGTACTGCGACAGCGTTTGCATGGAGACCGCCCGAGTTTCTCCAAATCCACCACAGCCTACAATAATTAACTTTTGAAAGCCAGATGTGAGCCGGCTCACAGAGAAGTCCCATTATGATTGAAATCGACAGAAGTTTCTCCTCAATGCTGCAACGAGTCGAAGTTCCGTTTCGGGCGCCCAAGAAATTGAACGCCGACGTCCTCCCCGAAGAATCGCGTGGGCTGTTCAGGCTAAGAGCAATTCCAGGAAAAATGTGAGCGGTTTTCCGTCCGGAATTGCTAAAAACAAAGGGATAGAGCGGTTCGCCGTTTCCGTGAAACGGTGAAACGCTATAGGCGGGATTTATCTCCGCACTTTCGCGTGCAAGCGGTTGTCGGCCGTTTGTTGAAGGTCGCTACCGGATTTGTCCGCAAGGCCTGAGAATGCGAGACACAAAGGAATGGGTTCATTTCATACGCTGCCTTTGCGCGCGCATGATGACGTTCGGCCTTCAGGCGTTCCCCCGGGGGGCGGCCTTACTCAGCCATTGAGGATCGACTTCCGTATCTTCGGGGTCGTTTTCGGCTTCGAACGCATCGATCAGCGTTTTTGCGGCTCTGCTCGCGATGTGTGACTCCGAGCACTTGGCTTGAACGGCTCGGGCCCGGTCGTAAACTTCCTTGAGCTGTTTTATCTCCTTGTGCCCCAGCGTTCCTCGCGTAGCATGCTTAGTCATATCGCTCCTCCTTGTGCTGGAACGCCAACCAATCCCCCGCCTGGGCCAGAATTACGAATGCGCGATTGTGATCGCCCTCGATTAGTTCAGCCACGCACGGGTGGGGACCTATCCCGGGGATCGCCGCACCTGCGCAAGCGATGAGGCAGATCACTTGCGCCGCGGCCTTCATTGACGGACAAAACCAACGCGTTCGGTTTTTTCGGTTAGTTGCTCCCGGATTTTGCAAGCACATTCAGCACTGGCATCCAGAGGGCCGACCCGAGTCAGGAATCGAGCTTACATCGGAGCGAGGCCGTCAGTACACCCGTCCTCATTAAGCTCTATTGGGTACCGCGGGGGCGATCCTCCACAAAGTCCTTCGGAAGGGGGCTTGCCGTCATCCTACCGCTGCCGGAGGATCGGCTACTTCCTTTGGAGCACTTGTCTGGAACGCTCGTCTGCCGAAGTATACAATCTGAGGCATCACCTCTGGGTGAGACAACCGGAACCGCCTCTGGAGGCTTTGCGGCGTCGAGTTGACAACTTTGCGCGAAAGGCCGCTCCATTGGCGCTCATTTTTTGCCGCGGCCTGTTGATTATCGGCCTGCTGGCGTCGCTTCTTTCGCCGGCTATCTCGATTAGGCGACAGGCAATCTGCGAGCGATGCAGATCGTGTTCGTAGCCGCCATGACCCAGAACAACGTTCGCTATGATGTTGGATTTGGGTTCGCCAGATCATACGAGAGAATACGAAAGAAACGGGTTGGCGAAGCAGCCGGAGGTAGCGAACCTCCGCGCATCACTTTGATTTTGTTGACTTACGGTGGGCTGCTCAGGGCTAACGGCGTCGAATGCGCGCTGCGCTGAAGCCCGCTTCATCCCAACTCCGCTCAAACATAAGGATTGGGGAAGTCTTGATCGGCTGAGCATGAGGACCTAACGCTCATCGTGATCATCAGGCGGACCAACGCATACGCGCTCAATAATCCCTGTGGGCAAGACGAGCCGTTCTGAGGTGCGCATTTCACCTTTCAAACGGCGCATGAGAAGTTCCGCGACGCTTTTGCCAAGTGCATGGGCATGCTGACTGCCAGGCATGCTCCAGACCGGTCAATGCGGACGACGCGCCGCCGTAGTGGCCGTGCTGGTCAACCACAGAATGACGAAGTCGCCACGAAAGACAAACCAGCTTCGGGGTCAATCATAATGCCACCGTCTTTATTTGTATCTGATCTGCTGATACATAACGCCGTGTGACGAGTGCGGGGCGATATGTCGAATGAAATCATGGTTGTCGATCCGCTTGAGCGGCTCGACTTGTTGAAGAGCCTCGCGAGCGAGGTCCGGGTCCGGATTCTCGATCTGCTGCACCGCAAGGGGCCGAAAAACGTCAATCAGGTGGCCGAAGAACTGGGGCTGCCGCAATCGACGATTTCCGCCAACATCCAGGTTCTTGTCGATGTCGGTTTGATCGAGACGAAATCACAGAAGGCGCGCAAGGGAAGCCAGAAGGTTTGCTATTCGACCTTCTCTGAGTTGGTTGTCGTCTTCAAGGACCGCGCCCCGGCGCAGGATCTCGGCGTCATAGAAGTGGCGATGCCGCTTGGACTCTATACGAGATGCGAAGTCTCCGCTCCCTGCGGCCTGTGTTCAAAGGACGGCGTCATCGGACTTCTCGATGTGCCCGACACCTTCCTTGATCCTGACCGTATGCGGGCAGGGCTGCTGTGGTTCACGCGCGGCTTCGTCGAATACCAGTTTCCCAACAATGCGACGCTTGCCAATGCCAAAGTCGGCGGGTTGGAACTGGCGATGGAGCTTTCGTCGGAGGTGCCGGGCACGTCGAAGGATTGGCCATCAGACATCACGGTAGCGATCAACGGACACGAGATAGATACCTGGACGGCGCCAGCCGACTATGGGGACAAGCGCGGCAAGCATACGCCCGGCTGGTGGAAGCTGGCCGGATCGCAATATGGTGACCTCGCACACTGGCGCGTCACGAACAATGGCACCTATCGCAACAATGAGAAGGTTTCCAAATGCTCGCTGGCTGATCTGGAGCTCGGGCGGCACCGCTCGATCCGGATACGAATCGGCGTGAAGGAAGATGCGCGTCACCCCGGCGGCATAAATATCTTCGGCAGCGGCTTCGGCAACTACAGCAAAGACATCGTTCTGCGCCTGCTGAAGGCTTGAGGGCATCTTAAAGCGTCGCGCTGAACCGGATTCAGGCGACGCGCTTTAAGTCCTTGTTGTGATGCATGTCGTTGTCCCAGAACCGCGCACACTTCTGGGCGACATGCATTAGGCCCTTGACGGGCGAACGAACTCCGCCATTAACTGATCCAGAGACCCGGATATAGACCGGAAAGTCAGATTGACAATCCGCAGTGGGAGGGATCATGAGGGCCAGAGTCACGGCGAACGCCGCCTATGCCGTCGCGGATATCGACAAACGTCTTTACGGCTCCTTTCTCGAGCATCTTGGCCGGGCGATCTATACGGGCATCTATGAGCCCGGACATCCGCGAGCGGACGCACAGGGGATGCGCAAGGACGTGATCGAGTTGGTGCGCGCGCTCGACACTCCGATCTGCCGCTACCCGGGTGGCAACTTCGTGTCGGCCTACAATTGGGAAGACGGCATAGGCCCAAAGGAGAACCGCCCGCGGCGGCTCGATCTTGCCTGGCGCACCACGGAGCCGAACCTGGTTGGAATCCACGAATTCGCCGACTGGGCCGAAAAGGCCGGCACCCAGATGATGCTTGCGGTCAATCTCGGTTCCCGCGGCCTCGACGAGGCGCGGGCCTTCGTTGAATACGTCAACCACCCGGGCGGCAGCTACTGGTCCGACCTCAGGGCCAAGAATGGACGCGCGCAACCCTGGAACTGCCGCCTCTGGTGTCTCGGCAATGAAATGGACGGCCCCTGGCAGGTCGGCCACAAATCGGCGAGCGAATACGGCCATCTCGCCAACGAGACCGCCAAGGCGCTGCGCGGCCTCGACCCGACGGTGGAACTGGTCGTCTGCGGCTCGTCGCACTCCAATATGCCGACCTATCCGCAGTGGGAAGCAACCGTGCTGGAAGCGACTTACGAGCAGGTCGACTACATCTCCCTCCACATGTATTTCGAGAACTACGAGAAGAATACGGCCGAATATCTCGCTCTTCCAGCCAAGCTCGACCGCTACATCGGCACGGTCTCCGGCATCATCGACTACGTGAAGGCCAAGACCCGCTCGAAGCGGGACGTGAAGATCTCCTTCGACGAGTGGAACGTCTGGTACCATCAGCGCAAGCAGGACGCCGAGCGCATGCGTGGCTGGGACTGGCCGGAAGCGCCTAGGCTTCTCGAAGACATCTACAATTTCGAGGACGTGCTGCAGGTTGGCTGCATCATCAACACCTTCATCCGACGGTCGGATATTGTTCGCATCGCCTGCATCGCGCAGTTGGTGAACGTTATCGCGCCTATCATGACCGATCCCGGCGGCAGCGCCTGGCGGCAGACGATCTACTGGCCTTTCATGCTGGCCTCCAGGCACGGCCGCGGCACCGCGCTGCAACTCGCGGTCGAGGTACCCACCTATGACGCAGCCGCGGCCGACAAGGTGCCGTGGCTCGACATTGCAGGCGTGCACGATTCGAACGCCGGCACGCTGACCTTCTTCGCCATCAACCGACATGGATCCGAGACGATAGAGGCCGAAATCGCCCTCGAGCGGTTCGCCGCCAAGTCCATCGAGCATACGATTATCCGTCACGACGATCTCGAGGCCTGCAACACGAAAGACGCGCCGGACAACGTATCGCCGGCCAAAGGCAACGGGGCAGCGCTCAGCGGCAGGGGAATGACACTGAACTTGCCGCCGCACTCCTACTCGATGGTGCGTGTGACGCTCTGATTTAATATCCGATTGTCAGATATATACCGTAAAATCCGTTGCGGGCGGATGGGTTTGGTGTAGCATTGAAACGTTCAAGGCGGATCTAACCGCCGTGCTCGGGAGGAAGCTGAGATGAACTTTCGCAGGATGATGGCCGTTGCGGTGGTTGCGGCCGGAGGATTCTGGGCCGTCGCGGCTCAGGCCGAAGAAACCGTCATATGGTGGGATTTCCTCGGTGGCGGCGACGGTGTGCGCATGAAGCAGATGATCGCCGACTTCAACACCGCCCACGCCGGCAAGATCAAGATCGACGCCACGACGCTGGAGTGGGGAACGCCCTTCTACGCGAAGGTGCAGACCTCGGCCGGGGTCGGTGAGGCGCCAGACGTCATGACCTATCACGCCAGCCGCATCCCCTTGGCGGTGAGCCAGGACATTCTCGAAGAAATCACCGCCGACGACATGAGCAAGATGGGCCTCTCGGCCTCGGACTTCAGCAAGACGACGATGGACGCCGTGACGGTCGACGGCAAGCAATACGCAGTGCCGCTCGATACCCATCCAATCGTCCTTTACTACAATCGCGACCTCCTGAAGAAGGCAGGCGTGCTCGGCGCGGACGGCCGTCCCATGGGCATGAAGAACAAGGAGGAATTCACCGCGACACTCAAGAAGTTGAAGGATGCCGGCGTAGAGTTCCCGCTGGGCAGCGTCACCGCCGACGGCAACTTCATGTACCGCACCATTTATTCGCTGGTGTGCCAGCAAGGCGGCGAGCTTCTGACGGGCAACGAGTTCCTCGCCGGCGACAATCCCGAAAAGCTGGAGAAGGCGCTTGCGGTTCTGCAAGGGTGGACGAAGGCAGGGCTGCAGTCGACCTACACGGACTATCCCGCAACCGTCGCTCTCTTCACCTCGGGCAAGGCCGCAATGATGATCAACGGCGTCTGGGAGGTTCCCACGATGACCGACCTGGCCAAGCAGGGCAAGCTGTTCGACTGGGGCGCCGTCGAGATCCCGGTGATCTTCGATAAGCCATGCACCTATGCGGACAGCCACTCGTTCGCAATCCCGAAGAACAAGGGCAAGGAGATCAGTCCGCAAAAGCGTGCCGCCGTCCTCGAGGTGATCTCATGGATGGACAAGCACTCGCTGTTCTGGGCCACGGCAGGCCACATCCCGGCCTACAAGGCAGTCACTGAAACGGCCGAATACAAGGCAATGGAGCCCAATGCGACCTACTCGACGCTGACGGCCAACATGATCTTCGACCCGAAGTCGACCAAGGCCGGTGTCGCCGGGCCGATCTTCGACATCATGTCCAATTATTTCGTGCCGACCCTCAACGGAGAGATGGACCCGGTCGACGCGGTGAAATCCATCAAGGAAGAGCTGAACGGCATGTAGAAACTCAAAGGCTGGGACAATCCCGCCCGGAACGGTCCCAGCCTGTTTGAGGAAAAACCATGCTTCGCAACTCCCGCACTGAACGTCTTGTCGCGCTGGTGCTGGTCGCTCCCTTCCTGGCGATCTACCTGCTGGCGTTCGTCTATCCGACGGTTCAGATGTTCCGGATCTCCTTCACCGATGCGCCCCTGATCGGCGCGGGCCAGTGGGTTGGTCTCGACAACTACCTGCGCCTTGACAACGACCCGATGTTCCGGCGAGCGCTTTGGAACACCGCTTACTTCGTGCTGATGACGGTCGTCCCCGGGACGCTCATCGCGCTGTTGATCGCTCTAGGCGTGTCGCGCCTCAAGGGCCGCTTCCAGTCAATCGTTCTGGCGCTTTTCTTCCTGCCCTATATCCTGCCGGTGTCGGTGGTTTATCTGATCTGGGACTGGACGCTGAACTTCCAGTTCGGGATCGCGATGCATGTGCTGGACTGGCTGGGCATCCCGCGCGTGCCGGTCTTCAAGTCGCGCGTCTGGTTCTTGCCGGCTGTGGCCGGAGTGACGATCTGGTGGACCGCGGGCTTCTCGATCCTCCTCTTCCTCGCCGGACTGCGGTCCATACCAGCGGAGATCTACGAAGCCGCGGCGCTCGACAACTCGACGCGATGGACCACGTTCCGGCGTATCACCTGGCCGCTGCTGTGGCCGGTCACCTCGCTGGTGTTCACCATCCAACTGATCCTGCAGCTCAAGATCTTCGACCAGGTCTATCTGTTCTCGATCGGCGGCCGGCCGAACGACAACATGGTGCTCGTCTACTACGTCTTCCAGAAAGCCTTCCAGCAGAACCAGGGAGGCAGGGCGGCGGCCGTCGCCGTCACCCTCTTCGTGCTTGTGGTCGTCGTCTCGGTCCTGCAATTCCAGCTGCTCCGGTTCGCCGAAAGGCGGCGCCGATGAACGCCATGGCTGCGCAACGCTGGAACTTTTGGAGCGGGATCATCACGGCGCTGACGCTCGTCTGGGCCGTCCTCTGGGCGTTCCCTCTCTACTGGGGTGTGATTTCATCGCTCAAGCCAGACGACGAGGTCGTTCGGCCGTACATCGAACTCTGGCCCCAGACGCCGACGCTGGAGAACTACATCAGCGCCGTGACCACCACGCAGATCGGCGCCTGGTACGTCAACTCGGTGGCGGTCGCGATCGGCGTAACGGTCATCACCATCTTCATCTCGATGCTGTGCGGCTACGCGATCTCGCAGCTACGGTTCCCGGGGCGGATCGCGCTATGGTGGCTGATCCTTGCCTCCTTCATGGTGCCGATCTCAGCGCTTATCATCAATCATTTCGTGCTGGTGGCCAACCTTGGCCTGATCAACAGCTGGGCCGGAATCATGTTGCCGCAGCTTATCCACCCCGTCATTATCATCGTGTACAAGCAGTTCTTCGATCAGGTCCCGAAGGACTTCCGGGAGGCCGCGGTCATGGACAATGCGTCCGAATTCGGGATCCTCTTCAAGATCTACATGCCGATGAACTGGGGGGTAACGACGGCGCTGTCGATCGTCTGCTTCATCTGGACGTGGAACGCTTTTCTGTGGCCGTTCCTTTCGGTGACCCGCACCGAGATGATGACGATCACCGTCGGCATCACGCAGGTCAACGACGCCTTCGGTGTCTACTACGCGCGCCAATTGTCGGCAGCTGTACTGGCCGGCCTTCCGGTGGCACTGGCCTACCTCTTCTTCCAGCGCCGAGTAACCGAAGCAATAACGCTCTCGGCAGGCATCAAGGGTTAAAACACGTCGCGCAGAACCGGATTCAGCCTGATCGGTTCAGGCCCCCTCAGCGCGCGTGCCAGGTCGATCCGTCAGCGGCGAAGAGATGCAGGGCGTCGGTGTCGAACTTCAGCCGAACGACGTCGCCAGGTTTGATGCTCGAAAGCGCGCGATCCTGTGCCGTAACCTGCGTCCCATCCGCGAGCCGCGCATAGACAAGCGTTCGCTCGCCAAGGCGCTCCACAACGGTGGCCGTGGCGGATGTTTCATTGCCCTCGGAGACGACAGTCAGCGATTCCGGCCGCACGCCGAGTTCGCGCCAATCCATGTTGACCCGCGCGCCAGAAAGTCCGACGAGCGATCCATCGGTCAAGCGCGCATTGAGCCTGTCGCCTGAGCCCGAAACCGTAACAGGTAGAATGTTCATCGCCGGAGACCCGACGAAGGTCGCGACGAATCGCGACGCCGGACGTGCATAAACCTCGTCGGGTCTTCCCATCTGTTCTATCCGGCAATCATTGAGAATCACAATACGGTCGGCGAGCGTCATTGCTTCCACCTGGTCGTGGGTGACGTAGATCATCGTCGACTTCAAACGGTGATGCAATTCGGCGAGCTCGACGCGTGTACGGGCTCGAAGCGCCGCGTCAAGGTTGGAGAGTGGCTCGTCGAACAGGAATGCCTTGGGCTCCTTGACGATCGCCCGCCCGATGGCCACGCGCTGTCGCTGCCCGCCGGAGAGCTGCGACGGCCGCCGGTGGAGCAGCGCTTCGATCTCCAAGACACGCGCAGCCTCGGCGATCCGTTGGCGTATGACATCCGGCGCGACCCGAATGTTCCTTAGCCCGAAGGCCATGTTCTCCGCCACCGTCATATGCGGGTAAAGCGCATAGTTCTGGAACACCATCGCAACGTTGCGCCTGCCCGGCGCAAGGTTTTCCGAGCGCACCCCGTCGATCGTCAGCGTGCCCTCGTCAATGCTTTCGAGGCCAGCGATCATCCGCAGCAGCGTCGTCTTGCCAGAACCGGACGGACCGAGAAACACGACCAGCTCTCCTGGCTCAATGTCCAGGCTCACGTCGCGGATCACCTGGACCGCGCCAAAGTGCTTTGATACGCCCGATAGCGCGATTCCCGTCATGCTTGCGATCCTCCTTTCCTGCATAATTTCGGATAAATACCCGATGTCAAGGAATGTGGAGCTACGGCACAACGAGCGCGGTGCCGGCGCCCGGATACTCGTAACCATCATCGAGGCGGTGAAGGCTCAGGGCATCCCTCCGCTATCCCTTGAAACTGTCAGCGGTCCATCATTCGAGATGAGGAATGGTTGAATTTGGCTGCGAAACACAATCCAGAGTCTTCTGATCCGAAACTGTCCTAACCGGTGCGATCGAGCCGGTCCCGCAGCATGCTCCAAGGCAGCAGCATGTTGGGCGCGTAGCGCAGCAGGCCGTGAAAGGGGATCGGCGCCGGCGGCGCGAATGGCAGCGGCAGGTCGCGCCCTTCTGTCCCGGCGGCCCAGTCGGCCAGCACCTTGCCCATGGCCGTGGTCATGGCGATGCCGCGTCCATTGCAGGCACGGGCCGCCATCAGACCTGGGCCGAGGTCGATCAGATGCGGCAGGAAATCCGGTTCGACGGCGGCGATCCCCGACCAGCTATGCTCAAGCGGAGGCAGGTCGGGCAGTTCCAGGCGCTTCGCCAGCCGCCGCCAGATTGCCCGCGGCACGCGCCTCTCGGCGCCCGCGCTCACCACATGCATGCCGCCGCTGATCAGCCGGTTCTGCGCATCGAAGCGGAAGGTGAAGAGATTGCGTCTGGTGTCGGAAAAACCCTGACCGCCGGGCAGCAGGCGCTCACGCGTCTTCGACGGTAGCGGCGCCGTCGCGATCTGGAAAACTCTTAGCGGAAAATAGGTGCGCTGCAGTGTCGGGTTGAGCGCTCCGCCATAGGCGTTGGTGGCGATCAGCACCTTGCCGGCACGCAACGAACCCGACGGCGTCGTCACTGTCCAGCCGTCGGACGAACGGTCGATCGATGTGACACGCGTGTGCTCGAAAATCTGCGCGCCGGCGGTTTCGGCCGCATCGGCCAGTCCGCGCGCGAATGCGACCGGATTGAGCACGCCGCCTGAGCGGTCCATCCAGCTGCCCGCATAGCCTCGCGCGCCGGTCAGCGCCTCGGTCTGCTGGCTGTCCAGCATCACCGCCGGCCTGCCGCGCTCCGCCCATTGCCCGGCGCGGGATCGGATTTTTTCGAGAGCAGCCGATGAGTGCGCCGCTTGTATCCAGCCGTCCTGGACGGCGTCGCAGGTGATGCCATGCCGCTCGATCAGGTTGAACACGAGGTCGGCACTGCCAGCGGCGACCCCGATCAGCCGCTCGCCGCGCTCGGCGCCGAGATGGGCCACTATGGCGTCCGGATCCATCTTGGCGAAATTTGGCACGACGAAGCCCGCGTTGCGGCCCGTGGCGCCCCAGGCAATGATCTCTGCTTCGAGCACAGCCACCGAAAGGCCTTTGCCGGCGGCATGAAGTGCGGTCGACAGGCCGGCAAAGCCGCCGCCGACGACGGCAAGATCGACATCGAGGCTATCTTCCAGCGTTGGTCGGAGGCGGTGGTCGCGGCTGACCGCGTGCCACAGGGAAAGCGCTTCTTGCCGCGCCATTGCGTTCAGGATCCGCTTTCGCTGGCTGTGGCCTTCGTCCGCTTGCCGAAACGCGCCCGCCGTGGCCGCTCACCGAATATGCCGTTCGGCCTGACCAGCAGAATAACGCACAGCATGACGCCGATGGCGACGATCTGCAGGGATGCGGCTCGCGCCTGCTGTTCCGGCGCGAAGAGCACGCTTGTGAGCGCGCCCGAGCCCGCCCATATCGCCCAGACCAGTACGCTGCCCGCAATGGCGCCGGCGTTGCTCCCGGAGCCGCCGACGATCAGCATCACCCAGACCTGAAAGGTGAGGATCGACAGGTAGTTGTCGGGAGCGATGAAGCCGATGAAATGCGCCTGCAGCGCGCCGGCAAGCGCCATGATCGCGCCGCCGACGGCAAAGGCCTGGACGCGATAGAAACGCGCGCTCTTGCCGAGCGAGATCGCGGCGCGCTCATCTTCGCGCAGCGCTTTCAGGACGCGGCCCCACGGACTGCGCGTCAGATGTTCGAGCGCCAGATATGCGGCGAGCGTCACCGCCGAGACAATGGCCAGGTTCGACAGGTTGAAGAGCAGCGGCGTTTCGGCGAGGCCGCCGAAGGGTCGCGGGATGAAGCCGATGCCGAACGGGCCGCCGGTCAGCTTCTGCGCGTTGAGCGCGACCAGTTGCACGACGACCGCGACACCGAAAGTGGTGATCGCCAGATAATCCGATCTGAGCCGCAAGGTGGCGATGCCGGTCAGTGCGGCGGCAACCCCGCCAACAAACATCGCCCCCAGCCAGCCGATGAGGATCGGCAGGCCGAAGCCGCCCAGCCGGGCGGGGTCGTCAGGCGTGGTGAGCAGCGCCGAGGTGTAGGCTCCGATGGCGACGAAGCCGGCGAGGCCGACATTGAACAGCCCGGTCAGCCCCCATTGCAGGTTGAGGCCCAGCGTGACCAGCGAGAAGATCAATGCCGTCGTCAGGAAGAAGGCGCCGTAGCCCACCAGATCGATCATCTTTCACGCACCCCGAAGAGCCCGATGGGCCGCACGACCAGAACTGCCATCAGGATGACGAAGGAGACCGCGGCGCGCCATTCAGCGCCGATCAGCTGTACCGCGCCGGCCTCGGCGAGCCCGATGATCAGGCCACCCAGCACCGCGCCCGGAATGCTGCCGATGCCACCCAGTATGGCGGCGGCGAACATCGGCAACAGCATGTCGAAACCCATCAGTGGACGGATCTGGACCAACACGCCGATCATCACGCCGGCGACGCAGGCCAGTGCCGCGCCGATGACCCAGGTTACGCGCACGACGCTGGCGACGTCGATGCCGGCGATGCGGGCAAGCGCCGGGTTCTGACTCATCGCCTGCATGGAGCGGCCGGTCTGGGTGCGTGTCGCCAGAAGATGCACGCCCAGCACCAGCGCCGCGGTCAGAATGAGGAGCGCGATCTGATCAGGCGTGATGCGGATGCCGAAGCCGACCGGCATCGCGATCTGGATGGCGCGGCTGAAATAGGTCGGGCGCGAGGTGAAGATGAATTCGAGCAGACTTCTGAGCGCCATCGAGGCGCCAAAACTTCCCATTACCGCGATGATCGCCTGCTCCTGCTTGCGCAGTCGCGAGAACAGCACCTTGTCGAGCAGCAGCGCAAGCAGGGCCGTAAACGCCGCGCCGACGACCAGCGCGACGATGAGCGGCCAGCCGAAGGACAAAGGCGCGATCGGCGCCACCTTGCCAAACATGGCGGCAATGGCGCCGACGACGGCCAAGGTCGCATAGGTGCCCCAGGCCATGAAATCGCCATGGGCGAAGTTCGAGAAGCGCAGGATGGAATAGGTCAGCGTCACGCCGATCGCGCCAAGTCCGATCATCGAGCCGGTGAGCAGCCCGTCGACGACGAATTGCAGGCTCATGCCGCGCCTCCCGTCTCGGTGTGCCGTGCGCTGTCCTTATGGAGCGGGCGCTGGCCGAGATAGAGCTCTGCGACGACCGGGTCGTCCCATAGCGTCGAGGCGACCCCCTCGTGCCGCTCCTTGCCCTCGACCAGCACGTATGCGCGATCGCCGATGGCCAGCGCTGCCTTGGCGTTCTGCTCGACCAGCAGGATGGTGACGCCGGACTTGCGGATGACCGAAAGCATCTCGAACACCATCGACACGAATTTCGGCGACAGTCCGGCCGAGGGCTCGTCGAGCACCAGCACCTTCGGATGGACGATCAGCGCCCGCGCCACCGCAAGCATCTGGCGCTGCCCGCCCGAGAGGTTGCCGGCAGGAGTTCGCCGCTGGCGCAGAAGGTCGGGGAAGGCCGCGTACATTTCTTCGATGCGGGCGGGCGCCTGGCGCCGTTCGAGGATGCCGCAGGCGACCTTCAGATTGTCCTCCACCGACATCCGTGGAAAGACATTTTCGGTCTGCGGCACGAAGGCAAGGCCGAGGCGGACCATGGTGTGGGCGGGCGCCGCGGTGATGTCCTTGCCATCGAGCATCACCTTGCCCCGGCTGATCGGGACAAGGCCGGCGATGGCCTTGATCAGGCTCGATTTGCCGGCGCCGTTCGGCCCGAGAACGACGACGATCTCACCCTTGTTGACGGTGATCGAGGCGCCGCGCACGATCGGCACGCCAGGCTCGTAGCCGGCTTCGAGATCGCTGACGTCAAGCACGGCTTCGTTCATGCCGCGCCCCCGAGATAGGCCTCAATGACGCGCGGGTCCCGCGCCACCTCGTCGGCGGTGCCCTCGCACAAGAGCTCGCCGCTCGCCATCACCAGCACGCGGTGGCAAAGCCGCGTCACCATGTCGATATTGTGCTCGATCAACAGGAAGGTGATGCCGCTTTCGTTGATGTCGCGGATGCGGTCGATGATGACCTCGAGCAGCGTGGCGTTGACGCCGGCCGCCGGCTCGTCGAGCAGGATGATCGCCGGATCGGCCATCATCACGCGGGCGAGCTCGAGGAGCTTGCGCTGGCCACCGGAAAGCACCCGAGCCGGTTCGCGCGCCAGGCGGGTCAGCGAGACGAGCTCCAGCAGCTCCGCGGCCTTCTTCGCGGCGGCCTCCTCTTCGGCGGCGACCCGCCACGGCGTGAGGAAATTGGCAAGCAGGCGTTCGCCGGTCTGCCCTTGCGCGGCAAGCATGACGTTCTCGATCAGCGTCAGGTTGGGCAGCGGCCGTGGGATCTGGAACGTGCGGCCGAGGCCACGTCCGATGCGGCGGTGCGCAGCCTCGCCGGAAACGGGCACACCGCCCAGATAGATCTCGCCGCTGGATGGCAGAATGCTGCCGGCCAGAAGGTCGAACATTGTCGTCTTTCCCGCGCCGTTCGGGCCGATCAGGCCCAGAATCTCGCCCGGGCGGACGTCGAACGAGACATTGTTCACGGCAACGAGCCCGCCGAAGCGCCTGACGACGTTTTTTGCCGCCAGCACCGGCTCCTGGGTCTCAGCCCCATGCCGTTTCACTGTGTCTCCCATCAGTCCCTCGGGGCCGGAAGCGTTTTTCGTTTCCTGATTTTGATATGTGATCACACTTGCTTTGATCACGCTAATCAGCTTTAATTTTCTCCGCAAGCCGAAAACGGGCAGGTCGGCCAAAAAGGGTCGCCAGAAAAAAGTCGGGAGCGCATGCACAAGGCAGCCGTGGAGCGGACCAATGACGTTTTCGCCGCGCAACTTGCGCCGGTCGGCCGCGAGACCGTGCAGGACCGCGTCTATTCGGAGCTGCGCCGCGCTCTGATCGGCGGCCTGTTCGAGCCAAGCCAGGTGCTGACCATTCGCGGCCTTGCCGACGCGCTGGTCACCTCGACCATGCCGGTGCGTGAGGCGCTCGGACGGCTGATCACGGAAAAAGCGCTCGAGGCGCTGCCCAACCGTTCGGTGCGCGTGCCGCCGATCACGCTGGAGCGGATCGACGACCTGCTGCGTGCACGCATCCTGATCGAGGGGGAGGCGATCTCGCTCGCCGCAACGCGCATGGGGCCGCGCGGAATTGCGACCGTCGAGGCGCTGCTGCGCGAATGGGACGAGGTCCGGGCGCTGAAGCAAAAGAAGGATGTCGACCGCGAGGTTACGCTCAACCAGAGCTTTCACTTCGAGATCTACCGTGCCTGCGGGTCAGCCGTGCTGATACCGATGATAGAGAGCCTCTGGCTGCAATCCGGCCCATGCATCCGCGTCGCCATCTACGCCTTTTCCGAAGCCGGCGAGGTGGACACCGCGCATTACCATCGCAGCATCGTTGCCGCGCTTGCGGCGCAGGACACACAAGCCGCACGCGAGGCATTGGTGGCCGACATCAGCCGGCCCTTTGCCTTCCTTCGCGACAAGCTACAATCCAAGGCTCGACCGGAGTGAGATGACAAAGGCCGCCCTAAAGATCACCGAACCGCGTTCCGGCCTGTCGGCGACGGCGCTGCTGCTGCCGGAAAAGGCGCCGGACAATGCTGCCTTTCTCTGGAGCTATCTGGAAGCGCCGCGCGTGGTTGCCGGCATCCACGCGATGTGGACCGGTCCTGAAATCTCCTGTCCGGTGCCGCAGCCGCATCTGGAGGGCCAGGCCTACGCCCAGCCCTTGCCGGCCGAGAATGCGACGCTGACGCCCCAGCCCGGTGACATCGTGCTCTCCTATGTGCCGCCGCGCATGTGGGGCGGCAATCCGAACGCGATCTTCGACATCGGCCTGTTCTACGGGCAGGGCGCGCGGCTCTTGTTCCCGATCGGCTGGCTCGCTGGAAGCGTCGTCGCACAGGTGCTGCCGGAGCAGCGGGAACGGTTCGCTGTCGCATGCGGCGTCATTCGCCGCAATGGCGCCTGCGACGTCACCTTCACGCGAGCGGAGATCTGAAAATGGCCGAGCGCGACGACAGTTTCGAGCTCTTCGACCTTCGCGTCGAGGCGGTCATTCCCGAGGGCAAGCCGATCTATTGCGGCGCCAAGGCGGGCGACTATTTCGAACTGAAGGGCGAGATGCTGTCGCTGCCGGCGGGGCAGGGTTTTTCGATCTATTCCATTGCCGCCGTGCTGCCGCTGCTGGCGGCCAAGCAGCGGCCGACGCACGCCAATGACTGGATGACCTCCGACGCCGAAATCGCCTGTCCAGATCCCAACTGCGCCAGCCGGCTCAGGATCGTCAGGGTGGCGAAGCGGCGGTTCAGCCATGCCGAAACGACGGCGGTGCCGCTGCCGGGGGAGACCGAGCACAAATGACCGCCAAGACTTTCGAACTTGCCCAAGGCTACGCCATTTCGCGCGTCATTCGCGGCGGCTGGCAACTGGCCGGCGGCCACGGCGCGATAGACCGCGAACAGGCAGTGGCCGATCTTGTCGCAACCTTCGACGCCGGCATCTTCACCTATGACTGCGCCGACATCTACACCGGCGTCGAGGAACTAATCGGCGCCGCGCGCCTACGGCTTGGCAACGAACGCGGCCTCGATGCCGCCGCCAGGATGAAGGTGCACACCAAGCTGGTGCCCGATCTTGAGCGGCTGGCCGGCATCAGCCGCGACTATATCAGGGGCATCATCGACCAGTCGCTGCGCAGGCTGAAGACCGAGCGAATCGACCTCGTGCAGTTCCACTGGTGGGACTATGCGCAGCCTCGTTATGTCGAGGCGATGGGCTGGCTCGACGAGCTCCGCCGCGAGGGTAAGGTTCGCAATCTCGGCACCACCAATTTCGACACGCAGCGGCTCGCCGAAATCCTGGCGGCGGGCATTCCACTGGTCAGTCAGCAGCTGCAATATTCCGTGCTCGACCAGCGTCCCGCCCAAGGCCTTGCCTCGCTGGCGAAGCAACATGGCATGCATTTCCTATGCTACGGTTCGGTTGCCGGCGGGTTCCTCAGCGATCGATGGCTTGGCGCTGCCGAACCGGCGACGCCGCTCGAAAACCGCTCGCTGGTCAAATACAAGCTGATCATCGACGATTTCGGCGGCTGGGACCTGTTCCAGCAATTGCTGCAGGCATTGAAGACGGTCGGCGATCGCCACGGCGTCGACATAGCCACCGTCGCCAGCGCCTGGGTGCTGGAACAGCCGCAGGTCGCGGCCGTCATCGTCGGCGCCCGCAACCAGGCGCACGCGCTTGCCAATGCGGCAATCATGGACGTCCAACTGAGTCCTGACGACAAGGCGGCGATCGGCGCGGTGATCGCGCAAAGCCCCGGTCTCGAAGGCGACGTCTACACGCTCGAGCGTGACCGCCATGGCCGCCACGGCTCAATCATGCACTACAATCTGAATGCGGGCCGGGTGTGAGCGCCATGAACCAGGAGGCCTCGCTGTTTTCCCGCGCCAGCACCGAGATCGTCGATCTGCACCGCTTCTTCGTCGACTGGTTCGTCGCCGCGCGCGCCGATGCGGTCGACTTCGGTCGCTTCGAAGCCGTGATGGGTGAAGGCCTGACCATGATCGCGCCGAGCGGCGCGGTCCTCGGTCGCGATGCGGTCGTCGACCATGTCAGGCAAAGCCGCGCCACCTGCGATGACGGCTTTGCCATCGCGATCGAGGACATCAGGCCCGGCTGGCAAACCGACGACGCGATCGTCGTCCTCTATGTCGAGGCGCAGCTGCGCGGTGGCAAGCTCAGCCGCCGCCAGTCGAGCGCCGTCTTCACCACCAGTTCATCGGCGCCCAACGGCGTCGAATGGCGGCATCTGCATGAGACCTGGCTGCAGGTGCCGGAACGCTGAAACAGGCTCAAGAGATCAAAGCAAAGCCGAGTAACTCAAGGGGAACAACAATGAGAAACACGATCCTGAAATTCACCACCGCGCTCGCTCTCGTAACGCTGGCCGGCGCAGCGCATGCCGCCGATTGCAAGATCACCGTCGGCCTCGTCATGGAGTTGACCGGCCCGGCCGGCGAATACGGCCAGGCGGGTGCCAAGTCGGTCGAGATGGCTTTCCGCGACATCAATGCCGCGGGCGGCGTGCGCGGCTGCGATCTTGCGACCGACACGCGCGACAGCCAGAGCCAGGGCAATGTCGCGGTCGACGCCGCAACCCAGCTCGTCCAGGTCAAGAAAGTGCCGGTGATCATCGGCGGCATCATCTCTTCGGTGTCGATCCCGATCCTCACCTCGGTCACCGCGCCGGCCAAGATCGTCCAGGTGTCGCCGGCGTCCTCTTCGCCGACGCTGACCGCGCTCGGCCGCGACGGCAAGACCAACGGCATCTTCTTCCGCACCATCACCTCGGATGCGCTGCAGGGCGTGGCCGCCGCCAAATACGCCATCGACAAGGGCTTCAAGAAGCTGTCGATCATCCACGTCAACAACGACTTCGGCGTCAACATGGTGGCCGAGTTCTCGCGCGCCTACAAAGCGCTCGGCGGCACCATCGTCTCCGACACGCCCTACAATGAGAAGCAGTCCAGTTATGCCTCGGAAGTGACGGCGGCGATGGCCGGCGAACCGGATGGACTCTATCTCGTCAGCACGCCGGTCGACGGCGCCACCGTCGCCCGCACCTGGATCTCGCAAGGCGGCGTGCAGAAGTTCCTGCTCAATGACGGCATGAACAGTCCCGACTTCATTGAGTCCGTCGGAGCCGATTATCTCAAGGATGCCTATGGCACGTCCTCCGGCACCAGCCCGACCGCGTCGACCGACTATTTCAACAAGAACTACAAGGAATTCTCGGGCATCGAACCATCGAACCCGGCCGCCGACCGTTCCTATGACGCCGGGGCCATCGTCGGGCTTGCTATCGCCATCGCCGGTTCCGACGACCCGGCCAAGATCAAGGACGCCATGTACAAGGCGGTCGATCCGGCAGGCACACCGATCTATGCCGGCAAGGAGGAATTCGCCAAGGCGCTCGGCCTGATCAAGGACGGGAAGCCGATCCGCTACGAAGGCGTGATCGGCCCGGTCTCTTTCGACAAATTCGGCGATATCACCGGTCCGTTCCGGCTCTGGAAAATCGTCGACGGCAAGGTGACGACCGACGGCGAGATGACGACGGATGACGTCAACGCGCTGCAGGCGAAGCTGCAGTAACGCGGAAATACTCGCCCGGCGGCGATCCTTGAGGTTTGGATTGCCGCCGACCCAACAGGCAATGACTGCGCGCCGCGTTGTGCCGAGCGGCGCTATCTCGTTCCGTCTAGTCTGGCTTGAAGCTGCACCGCTCCAAGTCACGCTGGTTGCGTTTCGCTAGCGCCTCGCTTTGCGCCACGCCTCATACTCTCCACGGGCATCATCGTGCAGCGGATAGTAGCGCTGCAAGGGCGCGCCCTGCATGAGCTTCTCTCGGGAAAACTCTTCCCAGTCATGATGCTTCTGCGCCTCTTCGATGACCATGGGCGCCATCGAGACGGGGACCACCACCGCCCCGTCATCGTCGGCGACGATGATATCGCCGGGGATCACCGTGACACCGCCGCAGGCGATCGGCACGTTGACGGCATTGGGATAGATGCTGGTCTGCACATGATAGTTGGGCGTCCAGCCGCGCAGCCATAGCGGCAGATCGAGCTTCTCGACATTGGGCCGATCGCGCATGCATCCGTCGATGACGATGCCCGCGCCGCCCCGGCCCTTGAAATAGGTCGACATCATATCGCCGAAGACGCCCGACCTCATGTCGCCGCGCGCGTCCACCACCACCACGTCGCCCTCCTGCGCGTGGTAGAGCACATGCCGGTGCAACTGCGTTTCCGGATCGGCATATTCGCCTTCGTTGAAGAGGTCCGGCCGCTGCGGCAGGAACTGCAGCGTCAGCGCCGGTCCGACGATCGACTTGCCGTGGTTCTGCGCGACCGGGCCGACCATATGAGGGCTGCGGAAGCCCATATGGCCAAGCGTGCCGGCAACCGTCGCGGCGCCGATCTCCTTCAGCGCTTCGATCAGATCCTTGGGCGGCCGGGTGATGTCGGTTGTATGCGTCATTGTCGGACTCCGGATGAGATGGAATTACCAGTTGGTGACGGAACCGTCGCGGCGCTTGAGATGCGGCGCTTCCCAGAAGCGAAAGCTCTGTGCCTGGATCGCCGCCTCGTTGACCTCGACGCCCAGTCCCGGCAGATCGCCGACCGGGTAATGGGTGCCGTCCAGGCGAGGCTGCACGGGGAAGAAGTCTGAATTGTCGAAGCCCAGCTTCCTTTCGGGCGCCCTGGTTTCGAGCCAGGCGAAGTTGGGCACCGCCGCTCCGAAATGGACGGTCGCGGCCGTACAGACCGGGCCAAGCGGATTGTGCGGCATCAGGTCGACATAATGCGCCTCGCTCCAGCCCGCGACCTTCATCGCCTCGGTGAGTCCGCCGACATTGCAGACATCGAGCCGGTTGAACTGCTGGATGCCGCGCTCGATGTAAGGCAGGAACTGCCACTTGCTGGCAAACTCCTCGCCAATGGCGAACGGGATGTCGGTCATCCTGCGCAGGCTCTCATAAGCCTCCGGCGTCTCGTCGCGGATCGGCTCCTCGAGGAAATCGAGCACGCCGCGACCGAGCTTGTTGCAGAAGCTCGCCGCCTCGGCGACCGACAGCCGGTGGTGATAGTCGATGCCGAGCACGACCTCGTCGCCCAGCGCCTCGCGCGCCTTGTTCAGCATGGTGGCGGTAGGACCGATCGACTCGCGCGGCTCGAAAATGTCCTTGCTGCTTTGCCCGGCTGGGAAGAAGCGGATCGCCTGCCATCCTTCAGCGCGCAACTCGCGCGCCCGTTCGATGGCGGCGTCGCCCTCGGCCTCGTCTCCGGTCGAGGCGAAGGTCGGAATTCGGTCGCGCTGCTTGCCGCCGAGCAGCTCGTAGACCGGTACCCCCAGCGCCTTGCCCTTGATGTCGTGAAGGGCGATGTCGATGGCGGAGATCGCCGCCTGCAGAACCCGCCCGCCTTCGAAATACTGGCTGCGATAGAGTTCCTGCCAGATGCGGCCGATCTGCATGGCGTCGCGGCCGATGAGAAATTCGCGATAGTGTTCGACCGCGCCGGCCACCGCCTTCTCGCGACCGCTCAGGCCGCTCTCGCCCCAGCCGAAGATGCCCTGGTCGGTCTCGACCTTGACGAGCATCTGGTTACGGGTCCCGACCCATACCGGATAGGGCTTGATCGCGCTGATCGTCATTTTCGTAGTCATTCCCCCCTCATGTTCCATGCGCTTGGTGTCTCAGTTGGCTTCGAGCGCCATTTGCGTTTCGCTGTCGAACAGGTGCATGCGCTCCTGGTCGAACTCGAGCCAGATCTGCTCGTCGGGTGCGACGGCGACATTGGGGGAGACGCTGATGTTGACGATGGCGCCGGAGAGGAACGCCTGCACGAAGGTGACGTCTCCGGTCGGCTCCACCGTATAGGCCTTGGCCGGAATGGCGCCGGCAATGGCACTCTTGTGCAGCTTGATCGTCGAATGCCTGGCGCCGAGCACGACCTTCCTGGTCGTTGCTCGCGCGACCTTCTGTGCGTTGCGCGGCGACAGCGCGAGACTCCAGCCTTCCGCGCTCGTCAGAACGGCGCCGCCGTTTGCCGTCGATGCCTCCAGCGGAATGAGGCTCATCGCCGGACTGCCGACGAAGCTTGCGACGAACATGTTGGCGGGGTGGGCGAAAACCTGCGCGGGTGAATCATACTGCTGCAGGTAGCCGCCATTCATCACCGCCATCCTGTCCGCCATGGTGACGGCCTCGAGCTGGTCGTGCGTCACATAGATGATGGTCGCCTTGAGGTCCTGGTGGAACCGCTTGATCTCGGATCGCATCTGCACGCGCAGCTTGGCGTCGAGATTGGAGAGCGGCTCGTCCATCAGGAAAACTGCTGGATCGCGAACGAGGGCGCGGCCGAGCGCCACGCGTTGCTGTTGCCCGCCGGAAAGCTCGCGCGGCTTGCGTTCGAGCAACTGCGTCATGTCCAACACGCGCGCTGCTTCCCTGACCTTCCTGTCGATCTCGTCCTTGGGCAGCTTACGCATCTGCAGCGGGAAGGCGAGGTTCATGTAGACCGACTTCTGCGGATAGAGCGCGTAGTTCTGGAACACCATGGCGATGTCCCGGTCCTTGGGGTCGAGGTCGTTGACCACCCGGTCGCCGATGACGATGTCGCCCGATGTGACCGAGATCAGGCCCGCGACGAGATTGAGCGTGGTCGTCTTGCCGCAGCCTGAGGGCCCGACCAGCGCAACGAACTCGCCGTCATTGACCGTCAGCGAAACGTCGTTGACGGCTTTGAAGCTGCCATAGGTCTTGACGAGATCTTTGAGGACCACATGGGCCATGCAGGCAGCTCCCTAGTGCTTGACCGCGCCTTCCGTCAGGGCGCGCACGAAGTATCGTTGCAGGAGGAGGAACAGCACCACGACGGGCACGCTCATCATGAAGCTGGCCGCCATGAGGCCAGGAAAGTCCGTCGTGTTCTCCGAGAAGAAGCGCTGGATGCCGACCGGCAGCGTCAGCTGTTCGTTCTTGGAGAGGAAGGTGTAGGCATAGATGTACTCGTTCCAGGCGCCGATGAAGGAATAGATAGCGGTGGCGATGATGCCCGGCGCCGAGAGCGGCATCACGATCAGGACGAAGGCCTGGAACCGTGTTGCCCCGTCGATGCGCGCCGCCTGCTCGAGCTGCACCGGGATGTTGTCGTAGAAGCCCTTGAGCAGCCAGATCGCCAGCGGCAGGCCAAAGGTTAGGTAGGTCAGCACAAGCGACCCGTGCGTGTTCACCAGCCCGATCGCACGCATCAGGATGAAGAGCGGCACGAGGAAGATCACCGCCGGGAACATGTTGCGCAGCAGGACGGCGAAGAACAGGAAGTTGCGGCCCGGGAAGGTGAAGCGCGAGAACGCGTAGGCTGCAGGCACAGCCACGATCACCGAAAGGATGGTCGTGGCGGTCGAGACGATGAGACTGTTCCAGAAGAAGCGGAGGAAATCCTGGCCGACGCTGTTTTGCGGATCGAGCAGCTTCTGGTAGCTGTCAAGGGTAGGCTGGTCGGGCCACCATTGCGGCGGAAACTGCATCGCCGCGAAGCCGGACTTGATCGAGGTGAGCAGCATCCAGATCATCGGCAGCGCTGTATAGAGCAGCATGAACACCAGGAAGGCGCGTCCGCCCCAGCGCCATCCATCGATGCGCACGCGGCGGGCCGAACGGCCCCGTGAGATCGTCTCGGAAACCGTGCTCATGCGCTGCCGTCCTTCCGCTCGTTGCCGCTCAGCGCGCGGACATAGAAGTAGCCAAGCGTCATCAGGATGATGAACAGAAGCACCGAATAGGCCGATGCCACGCCCCAGCGCTGACGGCCGAAGGCGAGCTCATAGATGTGGGTGATCCAGATGTGCGAAGCGTTGGACGGGCCGCCGCCAGTCATGATCCAGGGGATGATGAAGGAGTTGAAGTTCGCGACCGCGAGCAGCAGGATCGTCACCGTCGACACATTGCGCAAATGCGGGAAGGTGACGTGCCAGAAGCGTTGCCACGCGTTGGCGCCATCGACTTTGGCGGCGCGCAGCAACTGCTCGGGAACGGTCTGCAGGCCGGCCGTCATCATGATCATGGCGAAAGGGAACTCGCGCCAGATGTTGACGACGATCAGCGAGGGCAGCACCGTTGAGACGCTGTCGATGAAGTTCGGCGGTCGCTCGGCCCATCCGAGCTCGACCAGCACCGCGCCGATGATGCCGAAATCCGAATGGTAGATCCACTTCCAGATATAGGAGGCGGCGACGGCGCTGATGACCCAGGGAATGATCAGGATGGCGCGCAGGACGCCGCGGCCGATGAAATCGCGATGCAGCGCCAGCGCCGCGGCAAACCCCAGGACGAAGGAAAAGAAAGTGGATGCGATTGTCCAGATCAGGGTGTTGAAGGTGACCTGCCAGAACACCCCGCTGGTCAGGATGGCTGTGTAGTTGTTGAAACCGACGAAGATCTTGTCGCGGAGCTGCAGGCCGGGCGGCGTGTTGAAGAACGACAATTCGATTGTGTAGTAGATCGGATAGGCGATGACGATGAGCATCACGGCGATCGCCGGAAGCACATAGGCATAGTCGGCGCGATGCTCCCACATCTTGCGAAGCACATCGGACCTGGCGGATTGCAATGTTCGGCGAGCCTCGGCCTTGCCGCTCACGATCGTCACTTTGGCGTGCCCTTGTTCATCGGAACGAACCGGCTGCGTTGTCGGCGCAGCCGGTGAGATCGCAGGTCGGGCTTTGCTTAAAGACCGCCGCCCATCAGGTCCTTGACCTTCTTGGCCGCGTCATCCGCCGCCTGGTCGACGGTCATCGCTCCGGTCAGGGCATTCTGCAGCATGTCCGGGACGATGATGTTCATGATCTCGGGCGACTGCGGCAGCGCCGGGAAGGGAATGCCGTATGGCAGCATCGACGTCGTGACATCGAGGAACTTGATGCTGTCCAGACGCTCCTTCATCCATTTGGTCTTGAAGCCGTTGAGGTTGCCGGGGTTCGAGCCGGCATAGGCCATCTTCAGCGACCATTCGGGGCTCGTCCACATGCAGATGATGGCCTTTGCCGCCGGCTCGTCCACCTTGCCGCCCTCGACATATTCGGGCTTCAGGATGTGAATGTTCGAGCCGCCGAAGACGACGGCGCGCTTGCCGTCGGGACCGGTCGGAATGAGACCGTAGCGCATGTTGTCGATGACGGTCTGCGCCTTGTCCTTGTCGGCGCCCGTCGCCTTCTTCTGCAGGTCGAGCATGACGTTGTAGTCGGATGGATGCGAGATCATCATGCCGAGCTGGCCGGCCAGGAACAGCGGCTGGTTGTCGGCCTGCTGGTTGGTGAGCGCAGAAACCGGAACCGATTTGTCGCGGACATACATGTCATAGGAAGCCTGCAGCGCTGCCTTGCTCTGCGGGCTGTTGAGCTCGATCTCCTTATAGGTCGGGTTCGCCTTTGCTTCGTCGAAGACGCCGCCGCCATAGGCCCATAGCTGCGGCATGAAGCGGTAGGGCGTGTTGCCGGCATTCTTGCGCGCCACCAGGCCGTAGCCGGCAATGCCGAGCTTGTCGTGGATCTGCTTGGAATATTTGACGACGTCGTCCCAGGTCGCCGGAGGCTTGTTCGGATCGAGGCCCGCGCGCTTGAAGATGTCGGCGTTCCAGATGAAGGCCATCGTCTCATTGTTGGTCGGAATGCCGTAGGTCACGCCGTCCCAGGTCACCGCCTTCATGGCGCCGGGCCAGAAATCCTCGGTCGAATAGCCGACATCCTCGGGCTTGAGCGGCTGCAGATAGCCCTTCGAGGCGAACTCGGTTCCACCCAGGATTTGCAGGCGGACCGCCATCGGCGCCGCATTGCCAAGGAGCGCGGTGCGGAACTTGTCGAGCAGGTCGTTGTAGGTGAGGGCCTGTTCCTCGAGCTGGATGTTCGGGTAGGTCTTGCGGAAGGTTGCGAAGAAATCCTTGTAGTATTGGCGCAGGAGGTCGGGGTCGCCCTCGAAGACACCCTGGTACCAGAATGTCAGTCGCCCCTTGTAGTCGAGCGGGGTGACCTTGGCGCAATCGCCGGCGGTGTCGAAATCCTGCGTGCCGGCAATGGAGCGCACATATTCCGGCGACCACTTGCTCAGGTCGACCGGGGGCGCGGCAAGCGCCGAGCCCGACATCAGCGATATCGTCAATGCAGTGGAAACAGCGCCGCGCAGGGCGGCACCGCCGACTGTAATCCTCCTCATAGGTCTCCTCCCAGGTTGTCCTATGCCGCTCTGCGCCTAGGCAAGCGGTCCTTGGTCGTTTCGATCGCCGGGATATGTCTCCGCCCTAATGTATCCCTTCGATCACTTTATACGTTTTCAGATCGCAGAATAGCTGTCAACGCAACAAATCGTACATTGTTTGTCGAAGATGTGCATGATATCGGTCGGATCGTGTATTGGACGAAGGGGGACGGCCTTGGCGGAAACGAGCGATTTCAAAGCAGAGCCACCCGAGGGGATTGACGCCCTCGGGGCATCGAGCGAGGGCGCCTCGCTTTACGAACAGATAAGGGAAGACATCATCGAGGGACGGCTGGCCGCAAACGAGCGGCTCGTGGTCACCGATCTCGCCCGCCGTCACGGCACCTCGACCAATCCCGTGCGCGAGGCGCTGCAATTGTTGCGCGGCGAGGGCTTCGTCACCTTCGTTCCCAACCGGGGCGCGCGCGTCCGGCCCATAGATCAGGATTTCGTGCGCGATATCTACGAGATCGGCGTTCTCATCGAGCCCGCCCTGACGCGCTGGTTTGTGGGAATGGCGACCGAGGAGGACATTGCCGAGCTCGAACGTCTCCAGGGCCTGATCGAAGAGAACAACTTCACCGACACGTTCAGGCACAGCGAGCTGGATACCGCCTTCCACACCGTGATGTACCAGCGGCACTATAATCGCCATGCCGCCGAGCTCTGGTGGAAGCACCGCGAGGTGCTGCGCGCGGTCAGCCGCCGTTTCAATTTCACGCTTGCCCGGCGCGCCGCGATCATCCGCGAGCATCGCGAGCTCATCGCGCTCGTGAAATCGGGAGAGGCCGACAAGGCGGCCGAACTCATTGCTCGCCATGTCGAGGGCTCCGGCCGGCACGTCCTCGAACACATGCGCGCACGCAGCGCCGCCCGGGCAGGGTAGCGGACCCGCAACATCGTCAGCCTGGCCATATCAGGGAGGATAGTCCAGATGAAAATCACGAGCATTCGGCCATGGCTGATCAAGTCCGACGCTTCCTACTGGGGAGAGTATCTATTCGTCGAAGTGACGACCGACGAAGGGGTCAGCGGCTGGGGCGAGATCACCACCACGACGAAGCTCGCCAACCGCGCTTTGTGCACGATCCTGCGGCAGATCGGCTCCGCCGTGACAGGGGAGGATCCGGCGCGCATCGAACATCTGTGGCACAAGATCTTCCGCAGCTTCACCTATATGGGCAGCCGCGGCGCCGCCGTCGAATGCGTGAGCGCGATCGACATTGCGCTTTGGGACATCCGCGGCAAAGTGCTGGGCAAGCCGATCTACGAGCTGCTGGGCGGGCCGGTGCGCGATGAAATCGCGCTTTACACCCACCCCAACCAGGCCAAATTCACCAGCAAGGAGGCGGTAGTCCGCGAAATTCGCGACATCGTGGAGTCCGGCCACACCGGGCTCAAATTCGATCCGTTCCCGCACCAGGGTCCGAGCGTCGATGGCGTGGCCCGCGAAAGGCGGGACGGCTATCTCGACGGCGGCATGACCCGCAAGGACGAGCGTGAGGCCGCCGAACTGACGGCGCTGATCCGCGAGACGGCGGGGCCCGATGTCGACATCCTCATCGACGCGCATGGCCGCTTCGACGTGCCGACCGCCATCCGCCTCTGCCGCAGCCTCGAGGAAGCAGGCCAGATCGACTGGTTCGAGGAGCCCTGTCCGCCCGAGAGCCTCAACGCCCTCAAGCAGGTGCGCGACAAGGTCAGCGCTCCCATCTCATGGGGCGAGCGCGGCCACACGAAATGGGATTTCGTGCCGGTGCTCGAAAACAAGCTCGCCGACTACATCATGCCCGACGTCACCTGGACCGGCGGCATCACCGAGCTCAAGAAAATCTCTGCCTTGTGCGAAGCCTATTACGTCCCGGTCTCGCCGCATGACGCCGCCGGACCGATCAATGTGGTCGCGGGAGCGCAGGTGATGATGACCGTTCCCAACTTCTACAAGCTCGAAACATCGGAGTGGGACCTCTCCAAATACGATCACCTCATCGACAGACCGCTCGATGTTTCGAACGGCAGCCTCAAGCTAACGTCGAAGCCCGGCCTCGGTGTCGAGATGAACCGCGACTACCTGCAGGCCCACGAGATCGAACTGGGCTAGCGCTGCTTAAAGCAGGCCCGGCGGGCGGGGCCACTCCCAGCGGAACGAGGACAAATCATGCCAAAGACGGATGGAGCCGACGAGGCTCTCAATCGCATCAACACCAATTCCAAGCCATCCGACCTGCGCATCACCGACATGCGTGTGGCCGAGATTGTCGGCGCGCCCTTCACCTCGGCGCTGCTCAAGATCTACACCAACCAGGGCATCGTTGGGCTTGGCGAGGTGCGCGATGGCGCCAGCGCCACCTTTGCGCTGATGCTGAAAAGCCGGCTGCTTGGCGAGAACCCCTGCGATATCGACCGGCTGTTCCGCCGCATCAAGCAGTTCGGCGGCCATGGCCGGCAGGGCGGCGGCGTGTCGGCGGTCGAGATCGCGCTCTGGGATCTCGCCGGCAAGGCCTATGGCGTGCCGATCTACCAGATGCTCGGCGGCAGGTTTCGCGACCAGGTGCGCGTCTATTGCGACACGGACGCCGAGAAGCCGAGCGGCACCGAGACCGGCAAGCGCCTCAAGGCGCGCATGGAGCGCGGCTTCACCTTCCTCAAGATGGATCTGGGCCTGATGCAGATCGCCCACATTCCGGGCGCTGTCACGGCGCCCGCCGGCGCGCTCGAAGGTTTTCACGCCAATCCGCGCGGCCGCGCCGGGACGTTGGAGGAGCGCAAGGCCCGCAATCTTGCCTACGATGCGCAGAATGTGCAGCACCCATTCACGGGCCTGCATTTCACGGAAAAGGGCATCGACCTGCTGGAGCAATATATCCACGAGGTCCGCGAGGTCATCGGCTACGAGATCCCGTTGGCCATCGACCATGTCGGCCACATCTCGCTGCAGGACGGCATCCGCCTGTCGCGCCGTATCGAGAAGTATGTCCCTGCCTGGCTCGAGGACGTGATCCCCTGGCAGTACACCGAGCAGTACAGGCAATTACAGCAGGCGACCTCGGTGCCGATCTGCACCGGCGAGGACATCTATCTCAAGGAGGGCTTTGAGCCGCTGCTGAGGAGCGGCGGCCTCTCCATCATCCACCCGGACCTTCTCACCAGCGGCGGCATCCTCGAGACCAAGAAGATCGGCGACATGGCGCAGGACCACGGCGTTGCCATGGCGATCCACATGGCCGAAAGCCCGATCGCGGCGATGGCTGCGGCGCATGTCGCGACCGCAACCGAAAACTTCATGGCGCTCGAATACCATTCCGCCGATGTCGACTGGTGGGATGATATCGTCACGGGCCTGCCTAAGCCGCTCGTCAAGGACGGCTTCATCACCGTGCCCGACAAGCCGGGGCTGGGCATAGACGATGTGGTTGACGAGGTGATCTCGCAGCACTTGCAGCCCGGTGTCACAGGGATATGGCAATCCACCGAGCATTGGGACAATGAATATAGCTGGGACCGGACCTGGAGTTAGCCCGGACGCCCTTGCCCTCATCCCTAAGGTCACAGAGCCACCGACCGACCATTCGTGTCGACCTCTCCCAAGGGAGAGGCGAAGAGAGAAACGGAAACCATGATCTACGAACTGCGCATCTATGACTGCCTGCCGGGCAGGCTGCCGGCTTTGCTCAAGCGCTTTTCCGACCAGACGCTGGCCATCTGGGAGAGGCACGGCATCCGCCAAGCCGGGTTTTTTACCACGGTGATCGGCGAAAACAACAATCGCCTCACCTATTTCCTCGCCTGGGAATCGCTGGCCGAGCGTGAGGCGAAATGGACGGCTTTCGCCACCGATCCAGTATGGCACAAGGCCCGGGACGAGTCTGAGCGCGACGGGCAGATCGTTGCCAATATCAGCAGCCAGATGCTCACGCCGACAGCTTTTTCGTCTGTGAAATAGGACCGGGCCATGAAGATCACCGACCTGCGCTGCGCCGTCATCGGCAAGCACCCGATCGTCCGCATCGTTACCGACGAGGGCCTCCATGGCCTGGGCGAGGTCGAATACACAAAGACCTACCTGAAACCCTTCGTGCTGCATTTCCGCGAGGCGCTGATCGGCGAGGATCCGACAGAGGTCGAGCGGGTGATGCTGAAGATCCGCCAGCGCGGCTCGTTCAAGCCCTATGGCGCGGCGGTGAGCGCCATCGAGCACGCGCTGTGGGACATTGCCGGCAAGGCCGCGGGCGTGCCGGTCTACAAGCTGCTCGGCGGCAAGGTGCGCGACAAGGTGCGCGTCTATAACGGTTCGATCCGCCGCAAGCGCACGGGCGACAGGCCGGAAGATTATGCCGCCGACGTCAAATGGATGATGGAGCAGCCGCAGAACTTCTTCATGCTGAAGCAGGGCATCTCGTTCCACTCCAACATGAAGGACAGCGTCGAGGGGTTTCACTACGGCGTGACGCAGAAGAAGGCCGGCTATCACGGCGCCATGGATCAGGGCGTGATCAGCGAGCGCGGTTTCAATCACATGCTCGACTGCGTGATCGCGATGAAGGAAGTGCTGGGCGACAAGGTGAGCCTGGCGCTCGACTGCGGCCCGGGCTGGATGCTGCCCGATGCGATCAAGTTCGCCCGCGCCGTCGAGACGTACAATCTGATGTGGCTGGAGGACATGCTCACCGGCGACTATGTGCCCTGGGTCAATCCGCAGGCCTATCGCGAACTGACGACCTCAACCTCGACGCCGATCCATACCGGCGAGCAGATTTACCTGCGGCACAATTTCAAGGAGCTGATCGAGACGCAGGCGGTACGGGTCATCGGTCCCGATCCGGCTGATATAGGTGGCATCGCCGAACTGAAGTGGGTCGCCGAGCACGCCTATATGCATTCGATCCTGATGGCGCCGCACGGTACCGCCAACGGCCTGCTCGGTCTCGGCGCGCTGATCAATGTCTGCGCCACCTTGCCCGCGAATTACATCGCCTTCGAATATCCGAGCGCCTCCGATCCGTGGTGGGAGGACCTCGTGATCGGCCTGCCGAAACAGATCGTGAACGACAGCATGGTGGATCTGCTCGAGGCGCCGGGGCTCGGCCTCGATATCGACGCCGAGGCGGCGAGAAAATATCTCAAGGAAGAGGATGCTGGCTTCTTCGACTGAGCTTCCCAGCTGCCCTCCCTTTGGGCGCCGGCATCAGGACGACTGTGAGCTCGCCGATCGGCTCACTGTGTCCGCCAGTCATGTTCTTGCCGGAACCCAAGGACGTCGCGCAGCTTCCGGTTTGAGATCAGGCCCTCGAATGCGTCCATGGCGCGGGTGACCGGTATGTCGGGCGCATGCTTCTTGAGGAACTCCGCCGTCGGCAACTCGGACACGATGTTGTCGTTGACGGCGTTGAATATCTGGAACCCCAGGCCGTCCTTCTCGACGCACAGGTCGACGATCTGACCGAGATCGCGCGCGTCCATATAGGTCCAGGCGTCGCGCCGCCGCTTCGAGGGATCGGCCAGGAATTCCGGAAAGCGGGCATAGTCCTTCGGTTCGACGACGCCGCCGATCCGCAGCGCATAAATGTCGGCCCCGGTGCGGGAGGCGAAAGACCGCGCGATCTTCTCGCCCAGAAGTTTGGAAAGGCCGTAGCTGTCGGTCGGATCGACGTCGTACTCCTCATCCACCGGGAAGGATGAGAAGTCGCGTTCGCCTTCGGCAAAGCAGATGCCGTAGACCGTTTCGCTGGAGGCCGTGACGATCTTGCGGATCCCGAGCTTGGTGGCGGCCTCGATCACATTGTAGGTCGACTGCACATTGGCGGCGAACATGGCGTTGTCCGGCCGCAGGAATATGCGTGGGAGCGCAGCGAAATGGATCACGGCGTCGACCGGGGCGCGGCCCTTGCCGCCGAAATACTCGCGGAAGCCGAAATGCAGCGTCAGCGCATTGTAGGCTTCGCCGGCGTCCGCAAGGTTGGTGATGACGGTATCGACACCGGGCACGTCGAGTGGCGTCAGGTCGAGGTTGAGAACCTGATGCCCGCGCTTGAGCAGGTAAGGTATGACGTGCCGGCCGATCTTGCCGCTGCCGCCGGTGAAGACGATCCGCTTGCCCATGGCTTCCTCCGAGCGAATTTGCTTGATCGAGCGGCGGATCCCACCGGCCGGCTGGTCATCCGCTATTCAAAAATGCCGTAGCCGGGGACTGCGTGTTTGCGGACGCCATCCATGTCGAGCTCGACGCCGATGCCTGGCACATCAGGCACCGCGATGTGGCCGTCCTCGACAATCGACCTGGCCCCGTTCGGCAAGCGCACGTAACTGTCCCAGGCGTCGCGCTCTTCCAGCGCGTGCCATTCCAGCACCAGGAAGTTCGGAACGCTGGCGCATACGTGGCAAGTCGCCATCGTGCCCAGCGGCGTCGACACCAGATGCGGCGCGAAGGGCACGTAGTACATCTCGGCGAGGTTGGCGATCTTGCGGCTCTCGGCAAGACCGCCGCATTTCGGCACGTCGGGCATGACGACGTCGGCGCCGTAATTCTGGAACAGCTCGCGAAAGCCCCAGCGCAGATAGAGGTTTTCGCCGACGCAGATCGGCGTCTTGGTCCGCATCCGGATCTGCTTCAGGGCCTCGACATTTTCCGCCGGGATCGGCTCTTCGAGCCACAGAAGATTGAAGCGCTCCATCTCGGCGGCGATGCGACTGGCGCTGAGCACATCATAGCGCGCATGCAGATCGATGCAGAGATCGACGTCGGGACCAACAGCGTCGCGCACCGCCGCCACACGCTCCACCATGAAGCGAAGTTCCGCGCCGTTGATGGTGTGGTTCATCCGGTCGAATTTTGTTGGATGGTGCAAATTGTCGATATCGAACTTAAGCGCCGTGAATCCTTCCGCCACCATGCGGCGCGCGCGGGCGGCACAGCCCTGCGGCGATCCCGATTCGTCATCGCCGTCGCCGCAATCGGCATAGAGCCTTATCCGGTCGCGGAACTTGCCGCCGAACATGCGGTAGAGCGGCTGGCCGGCGGCTTTTGCCGCGACGTCCCACAGCGCCATTTCGAGCCCGGTGAGGGCGATGAGAAAGATGCCGGCCTGCGCGCCGGAAAAGACATGATCGCGGCGGATCTTGTCCCAGCAATATTCGACATTGCGCGGATCCTGGCCGATCAGTTCCGACTTCAGCTCCGAGATCAGCCCGACGATCGCGGCCGCGCCCGCGTCGGGATTGGCTTCGCCATAGCCGGAAATGCCGGCGTCCGTGTCGATCCGGATCAGGGTCGCCTTGCCGTGATAGGCGACGACCGCCGTCTTGATGTCCACGATCTTCATCGGACCCTTCTCCCCGTGATGGCGCAACGCTTACAAGCGCGGATTTCTGCCTAACGGCAAACTTGTCTAATAAGCATACAAGATTGAATAATGTGCCGTAAACCCCTTTAGGTGGATTTTGCATGGGGATGGACGCTCAATGGATCGCCGATCCTTGTTTTGTTTGAGAAATTCCGAGTCGCCGGTCAGGTATCGCAAATCTCGAAGAACGCACTTGTTAGACGAGTATATAAGCGTATAAATTGGGTGATCGCTGAGCCATGCCTCATGCGTGCTGCCAATCGGGAGGAACAGGATGCAACAGCGACAGCTCGGATCGTCGCCGGTCAAGGTATCGGAAATCGGCCTCGGGACTTGGGGGATGTCGGGCGCGTTTTGGGGCGCGGCCGACGACGAGGAGTCGATCCGGGTGATCAGACGCGCGCTCGAGCTCGGCATCACGCTGATCGACACCGCCGAGGCCTATGGACACGGCCATGCCGAGGAGGTCGTCGGCAAGGCGCTGGCCGGCCGCCGCGACAAGGCCGTCATCGCGACCAAGGTTGCGCCCAATCATCTCGAACCCGCCGCGATCGAGGCGGCGCTCGATGGTTCGCTGAAGCGAATGCAGACGGACCATGTCGACGTCTATTTCGTCCACTGGCCGAACTCGGATTTTCCGATCGGCCCGACCATGGAGATGATGGAGCGACTGCGCTCATCAGGGCGCATCAAGGCCGTCGGCGTCTCGAATTTCAGCATCGCCGACATGGAAAGTGCCCGCCAACACGGCGTCATCGATGTGCTGCAGCCGCCCTACAACATGCTATGGCGCGAGGTTGAGGCCGAGACGCTGCCCTATTGCCGCAAGCACAATATCGGCGTCATGCCCTATAGCGGCCTGGCACAGGGACTGCTCACCGGCACGCTGTCGCAGGACACCAAATTCGTCGAGGGCGATGAGCGGCGCACGACGGTGCTGTTCCAGCCGGGCACCTATGAGCGGGCGGTGAATGCCGTCGACATGCTTAAGCCGATCGCGGCGCGCTACGGCAAGACGGTTCCGCAACTTGCTATACAATGGCTCACCAGCCGGCCAGGCGTCAGCTCGCCGCTGGTCGGCGCCCGCACCGTCAAGGAGCTGGAGGAAAACGTCGAGAGCGCGGGCTGGACGATTTCCGACGCGGACATCGCCGCCATCGACAGGATCACTGCGCCGGTCTGGGCGGAAATTAAGGACAAGGGCGACATGTTCGGTTTCCGCGCACGCCAACGCCAGGAGCAACAAGCGAAAAGAGCCTAGCTCAAGCCGTGTCCTCCCGGCACGCTGCGGCGCGGCCAGCGCGAATGCTGGCTGCGCCGCTTCTTCATCGAGGCAAGCCGACCGCGGTGGTCTTCTTGAGGTGCCGGCGCATCGCTTCCTCGGCTCGCTTTTCATCGCGCGCCACGAGCGCCTCGTAGATCGCCCTGTGCATTTCGGTCGCCGAGGGCAGAGCATGAGGCATCTGGTTGCTGATGCGCCTGCTCGCCATCTGCCACCACCGGGACGAATACATGAAGCGGTCGAGAATCCTGTTCTGCGCCGCCCGGCAAATCTCCATGTGGAAATCCAGGTCGAGCTTTAGATAGGCGTCGGGATTGTCCTCGCTGGCCGACATCGCCGCCAGCAACGTGCCAAGGCGCTCGAGATTTTCCTTGGTCATATGCTTGGCCGCGATGGCGGCGATGGCCGGTTCGATGATGATCCGCGTCGCGTGCGCTTCGGCCAGGATCTCGCGCATCTGCTCGGGCGGCAGCCAGTCGATGAGCAACGGGCTGAGATAGTCCCACTCTTCGGCTGGGCGCAGCACCACGCGCCGTCCCTGCGCGATCTCGATCATATCCAGCGACGCCAGCATCTTCAGCGCCTCTCGGGCGACCGCGCGCGAGACCCCGAATTCCTGGAGGATCTGCTGTTCCGACGGCCCCTGGGCGCCGGCGACACCGCTGCTGGCAATGCGCCGCGCCAGCACACCCGCCACCTGCTTGGGCAAAGTTTGAAGCTTGACCTCGACGGTATCCATCATTAACATCCACTTGTCTGATAAGCTTATAGGCTGATAGCTAGATATGCAGTCAACTTATCTCATAAAAACGCTCACTAGCCTATAACGCGGCCTGCGGGAAGGGAGGATCGAGCGGTGTCCAGCCGCCGTGCCCTGTTGCCGCCGTCCGAGATCACGATCGATACGCCCTCGCAACCGAGCGAGGCGTGTCGGAGCGCAAGTGCCCGATCGCCCGGAGGCTCGCAAGCGTCGTCCGGGAACCAATCCAGGCAGTCTCGCGGCGGGAGGAGCACGCCGGCGGATTGCCGATGCTGAAAGTCGTCGGCCGTCCCTGCGATGGACCGACCAATCAAACCAGGAGGAGATTGTGATGTCCGGAAACTTATCGAGACGCAAATTCCTGGCCGCGAGCGCGGCGGTGACGGCCGGCTCGCTTGCCGCGCCGTGGGTTGCCAGGGCGGACGCCCAAGAGATCACCGCATTGCTGATCACGGGCGGCCCGCTCTATCCCAAATACTGGGAGAAGATCGTTCAGGACTTCACCGCCAAGACCGGTATCAAGGTTCGCTACGACCTCCTGGAATTCACGCCCTTGACGGCGAAGGTGGTCACGTTGAGCGCGGCGCGGTCGAGCCAGTACGACGTCTACAGCACCCACACGGCGCAGATCGATTCCTACTTCAATCATTTCGCGCCGCTGAACAGCTATTTCAGCGACTCCGAGCTGGCGGACTTCTATCCCGTCGCGGTCAAATATTTGCGCGATCCCAAGACCGGAAATCTGGCGGCGATTCCGCGCAACATGGATGCGCGCGTTCAGTATTACCGCAGCGACATCTACCAGGAAAAAGGCCTGAAGCCGGCCGAGACCTGGGAGGAACTCGTCGATGTCGGCCTGAAACTCACCGGCAACGGTCACTATGGCCTTGTCGTGCCGGGGCAGGGCGATCCGGCGCAACGCACTTTCAGTGATCTTCTCTGGCAAGCCGGCGGTGACTGGGTCGACCAGGCCAACAAGCCGGCCTTCAATTCCGAAGCCGGCATCAAGGCGCTCACCTTCTATCGCGATCTGATCCAGAAGCACAAAATCGTGCCGCCCGACGCTGTTGGCTATCAGTGGAACGAGAACTCCACCGAATTCTCGTCCGGCACCGTCTACGCCACTTTCGATTGGCCGGGTGCCTTCGCCACCCTGTCCAATCCGGAAACCTCGCGCGTCGTCGGCAAATGGTCGACGGCTCCCTATGTCCGGGACAAGGCCGCGATCTCTTGCGCCATCTCGCATGCCATGGCGCTGAACGGCCAATCCGGCCGCAAGGAACCCGCCGTCGAGTTCATCAAATACACGGTCAGCACCGACGCCCAGCGGCTGCAGTTCGACCAGTTCACCAACTTCCCGAGCAGCCAGAGCCTGGCCAAGGAAGTGATCGCCGCGGCCAAGGGCCCGCAGGCGACTTGGCTGCAGCAGCTGGAGACGACGATCGCCAACGGCAAGGAATGGCCGAAGCTCGCCGGGTTCTCGAAGGTCTGCACCTTGATGTTCTCGGCCATCGAGCAAGCCCTGTCCGACCAGGCTTCGCCCGCCGACTCGCTCAATCAGGCGGCGAAGGAAGCGGAAGAAACCATGCGCAGGGCCGGAGCTTACGATTGAGCATGGCGCCCATTGCGCAGGCTCCCGTGTCAGGGCGCCGGCGACGTTCGCCGCTGCCCTACACCTGGCAGAGAGGATACCTGCTGGCCAGCCCGGCGCTTCTCGTCATGCTGGCCATCCTCATCTATCCGCTCGGATATTCCTTCATCATGAGCTTCTTCCGCTGGGATCTGAGCGGCTCGGCGCCATTCATCGGGACGGGAAACTACACCGACGAGCTCTTCGGCCGCCAGTTCAACCAGGCGCTGCGAAACCAGACCATTTTCAGCGTCGTTTCCATCACGATCGAAGTGGTGGCCGGCATGGCGATCGCCGTGCTCGTCAACGGCAAATTGCGCGGCATGCGCCTTGCGCGCACCTTGCTTTTGGTCCCGCCGATGATCGCGCCCGCCGTCGTCGGGCTGAACTTCCGCTGGCTGTTCAACACCCAGTATGGGCTGGTCGATGCGCTGCTGCGCATGTTCAACCTGCCCGACATTCCGTGGCTCAACGACCCGACTTGGGCGCTCGTCTCGGTGATCGTTGCCGATGTCTGGCAGAACACGCCGCTGATGGTGCTCCTGTTCCTTGCCGGCCTGCAATCCCTGCCGCAGGAGCCGCTCGAGGCGGCCACCGTGGACGGCGCCACGCCATGGCAGCGCTTCTGGCACATCGTGCTGCCGCTGATGCGCCCGGTCATCATGATCGCGCTGATGCTGCGCATCATCGACACGTTCCGCACCTTCGACGTCGTCTGGCTGATGACGCAAGGCGGACCGGGCGGTGCCACCAACCTGCTCACGGTCTATTCCTATCTGCTGGCGTTTCAGGCGGTGGATTTCGGACACGCGGCGGCGGTCTCATACATCGCGCTGGGCATGTCGCTGTTCGTGCTCGCACTGCTCTACGGAGTGCCGTGGGTCATTGCGAAACGGAGGGCGATATGACCGAAGCCGTCATTGTCGGCGCACGTCCCATGCCAAAGCGCCGGCGCCGCCGGCTCACGGCGGGGATCGCCGGCCAGTATTTGGCGCTGGTCGCGACCGTCGCGCTCACGGTCTTTCCGTTGGTGTGGCTGTTCCTGACCTCGATCCGCAGCTCGGCCGACATCTTCTCGGTTCCGGTGCATATCATCCCCGAGACCGCTACGCTGACGCAGTATGTCGCGGTCTTCGCCCAGTACGACACCATGGGCTATGTCTGGAACACCGTCGTCGTCTCGGTGGCGACAGTCATCCTTGTCCATTTGCTGGCCATACCCTGCGCCTATGCGCTGTCGCGCTTCAGGATGCCGGGCGCCATGCTGATCTTCGGGGTGCTTTTGATCATGCGCATGATCCCGGTCATCGCGCTGGCGATTCCGCTCTTCGCGGTGTTCGCCGCCATGGGCCTGCTCGACACCGTCTGGGCGCTGATCCTCAGCCATACGGCGGCCAAGCTCCCAGTCGCCATCTGGCTGCTTCTGGGCTTCATCCAGGATGTGCCGAAAGAGATCGAGGAGGCGGCCCAGTCGGATGGCGCCGGCACCGTGCGCACGCTGGTCCAGATCGTGGCGCCGCTGATTGCGCCCGGCATCGGCGCCAGCGCCGTGATCACCTTCCTCTTCACCTGGAACGACCTGCTGCTCGCGCTAACGCTGACCTCGAGCAAGGCCGCTCAGACGCTACCCGTCGGCCTCACCAATTTCGTCTCGCAGTACGGCATCGACTGGGGCGCCATGTCGGCCGCAGGCGTGCTCATGGTCATCCCGACTTTGGTGTTCGTCTGGTTCGCCCAAGGGCTGCTGGTCAAAGGCCTGACCACCGGGGCCGTTCGCGGCTGAAGGGCGAACGGCTTCGACGACGGTTGAACGCAACTGAGTGACGATTGGCGAGGTTGGCACCTCACCGCGCATTGGAGGAAACGGAATGGAAGCTGACCAGATACCGGACATTTCCCGGCCGCCACGAGAACTGGTCGACGCGCTGGCGGCGATCGGTTCGGCGACACTGGCCAGCGAGCTCTATCACAAGATGGGCATTCGCGATCCGCAGATCCGTGGACCTCGCCCATTGCGGCTTGGCAGCACGGCGGCAGGGCCGGCGCTCACGCTCCAATGCATGCCGAAGCGCGAGGATCTGTACAACGAGACGGAGTATGAGGAGCCGGAGCGGCAACTGCACCGGCACGTCCTTTATCCCACCAAGCCGGGCGACATGGTGGTGGTCGATGCCCGCGGCGATATGGGCAGCGGCATCTTCGGCGAGATGATGCTGACCTATTTCGCCGGGCGGGGCGGCGCCGGCGTCGTCGTCGACGGCTGCATTCGCGATTCCGCTCAGGCGGCGGCGCTCGATATCGGCATCTGGGTGAGGGGCGTCACGCCGAATTTCCACGCCCAGACCAACATCGTCCCCTTCGCCGTCAACGTTCCCATCGCCTGCTCGAACGTGCTGGTCATCCCCGGCGACATCATCGTCGCCGACGACGATGGTGTGGTCGTCGTGCCGGTCGCCCTTGCTCCCAGCCTGGTCGAGCTCGCCGGCGCGCATGTCGAGTGGGAGGAATTTTCTCGCTTGCGGCTCGCGCAAGGCGGAGACCTGCGGAAATATTATCCGTTGAGCCCCGAGGGCGAGGCCGAATACCGCGCATGGCGGCAGGCCCAAGGAAAATGAGCCGCGCCGGTACGGGAGAAAGCTAGGTGTCCGCAATCGAGATAGAACAGCTCGGCAAGAGCTTTGGCGCGGTGGAAGTTCTGCGCGACGTCAACATCGAGATCGCCAGCGGCGAGTTCGTGGTCCTGGTCGGTCCGTCGGGCTGCGGCAAGTCAACGCTGCTGCGCATCATCGCGGGGCTCGAAGAGCATACTACTGGCGAGATCCGCATCGGCGGGCGCGTCGTCGACGAGATGCCCGCCAAGTCGCGCGACATTGCCATGGTCTTCCAGAGCTACGCGCTTTATCCGCATATGAGCGTGGCCGACAATATGAGCTTCGCGCTTCGGCTGGCCAAGGTTCCCCGGGAGGAGATCGTCTCCAGGGTGAAGGCGGCTGCCGAAATCCTCGGTCTGCAGGACCTGCTTGGCCGCATGCCGCGTCAGCTGTCCGGCGGCCAGCGCCAGCGTGTCGCCATGGGCCGCGCGATCGTCCGCGCCCCCTCGGCGTTCCTGTTCGACGAGCCGCTCAGCAATCTCGACGCCAAGCTGCGCGTGAAGATGCGTGCCGAGATCAAGAAGCTGCACCAGCGGCTCGGCCGCACCAGCATCTACGTCACGCATGACCAGACCGAGGCGATGACGCTGGCCGACCGCATCGTGGTCCTGAACAAAGGCCGCATCGAACAGATCGGCACCCCGTCCGAACTCTACGAGAAACCGGCCAATCTGTTCGTCGCGGGCTTTATCGGCTCCCCGGAAATGAATCTTATCGAAGGTCGCGTCGACAACGGCGCGTTCGAAGCCGGTTCAGGTCTTCGCCTGCCTCTGCCCAAAGGGTTGCAGTTCCGCGGCGCACAAGAGGTGATTTACGGGATCCGTCCCCAGCACATCATCGTCGGGGGCGATCATGCGAGGGCAAGCGTCCAGGTGGTGGAGCCGACAGGGGAGGCTCAGGAGCTGACATTGAGGACAAGCGGGGTCGAGCTGGTGGCCGAAGTTCGGGATCACCCGCCGTTCAAGCCCGATCAAGAGGTTGGGTTGGAGGTGATGGTTTCCAAGGTCCACCTGTTCGACGCGCGAAGTGGCATGAGGATAAATCAGGACGAACTCGTCAGTGGGTAGGGGGAACTGCTCGCCCGTGGAGCTGAAAACCTCCAGCTCCAGCCAGGCGCTCAACGTCGACGGTGGCATCTGCTACCACTGACGCCTGTAGCGGGCTCTCGCGGGCACCCTACAGCCGCGGCCTCGCCACCATGCGCGCCACCCGCGCCATATCGGCGCTCATCTCGCGATCGTCGTCGAGCGGGGCGACCAGCGCCCGCACGGCCTCATAGCTGCGCCGCGGGCCTTCGCCCATCGAGTCCAGCACGCCGCGCAGCTCCACGCCCGTGGCGGCGAAGATCAGCTCCATCGCCACCAGATAGCGCAGGCGCTCGATGATCCCCGCCGTCTTGGCCACCACGCGCGGCGCCATTGACGACTGGTCCTCGACGCCGTCCGAGATCGCCAAGGGGCTGAGCGACATCGGATTGGCGAGGTGCCGGATCTCGGCTTCGAGGGCGGCGACCGGCTTTTGCAGTTCCGCATAGCCCTGGCGGCTGCCACCCCTGGCCGACAGGAAGCGCGGCAGCTCCGCCACGGTCGGCGACATCAGCTTCATCGAGCGGTTGGCGGTGCCGACCGCGCAATGCGCCAGCGCCTGGCCGAGGTTTTCCCAGGTCAGTGTGAAGGCCGTCAGGTCGAAATTGCCGTTGGAGACGACCCGCTCGGCCTCCGGCAGGATGACCGGATTGTCGCCGGAATGGCCAAGCTCGATCTCCGTCGCGATCTTCGCCTGCTCATAGGCATGGAGCAGCCCGCCCCAGACTTGCGGCACGCAGCGGAAGCTGAGCGGATCCTGCAGGCGCCGCGCGGCGTTCTCTTGCCACAGCCCGCTGCCTGAAAGCTCGGCCCGCAACCGCGCGCCGATCTCCTGCTGGCCGAAGGCCGGACGCGCCGCAAGCGCATCCTCGTCGATGGCCTTGAGCGACGCGCGGAATGCTTCATAGTTCAGCGCCACCGCCGCTAGCGACCAGTCGATCAGGCACGCGATCTCTTCGAGCGCCAGGCATGCCGTTCCGGTCGAAAGGCTGTTGGCGACGATGATGGCGTGGCCGTCCTTTTCGCGCAGGTCGAGCGGTTCGAGCCCGGCGAGCTTCAGCGCCTCGGCCGACGGCATGATCCTGCCTTGATACTCGCTCTCGCCGTCGCCGCGCAGCGCCCGTGCCAGATGGCCGAGCGGCGCGAGATCCGCGGCGCCCACCGATCCCCAGCTCGGAATGACGGGATGGACGCCGGCGTTGAGCGCGGCGAGCAGGCCGAGCACCACACCTTCCGAAGTGCCGGTGCCGCCCGCCGCCATGCCGCAGATGCGCGCGACCATCAGCGCCCGCACCGCCTCGGTCGGCAGCAACGGGCCGGCGCCCATCGAATGGCTGAGCGGAACGCTGTGCTGGAAGGCAATCAGGTCGGCCCCGGCGAGCGGCGTGTCGACGCAGGCGCCAAGTCCGGTGGTGACGCCGTAAAGCGGCTTGCCGAGCTGGGTGAGATGCTCGATCAGGGCGCGGCTTGCGCGGATGCGGCGCATAGCTTCCTCGCCGAGCACGAGCCGGGCATTGCGCCGCGCGATCTCGGCGACGTCTTCCGTGCTGAGCGGCTTGGCGTCGAGGACGATCACTCTGGCTGTCATCGGTCTATTCCTTGGGCCTCCGGGAATGGTGGCCGAACGAATGCAGGATATCCGGCATCGGAGCCGGCCATTGTCGAAAATCCGCCGTCGCGATTGCCGTTATCTTTCTTCAGCTGGCTGTACGGCGCGAGAAATGCTCCATACGGGAACTTTTGCGCCGCCAGCGATTTTGGATATGCTGCGAATCCAACTGCCGAAAGGTTGCCGTCGATGATGAAGTACCTCGCCCTCTCTGCTTTCGTGCTGGTCACGGCCGCCAGCATGTCCGCCTCGGCGGTCGCGGGCGAATGGCATCATCATCGCTACCATCGTCATCAGCCGCCGGTCGAGCATGAGCGCTACGTTCCGGCCAGTGATGATATCCTCTACCAGCTGTTCGGCGGTCCGCGCTATTACGACCAGCAGCTTTTCACAACCGCCGCGGGCGCCTGTTCCTACGACGGGGTCGGACCGGATGCGAATGCGATAAACAAGATCAACGACCATCATTGCGGGAAGTAGCCGTCGTCCGTCACGCTTCGCCCTGCGAAAGATAGCCTTCGACCATTTCACTGCGTTCGCGGACGACTGATGCCGTCAGCAAGGGCTTCCGTTGGTCGCTGCTGGCGCCGAGGGCGTTCGAACACATTCCCTCGACACATTGTATACAAAACATAAGAAAGATGTTGACAATCTGCCGCAGCCGGTTTCCCTTAACACTATCCGCGCAGCCTATGAGCAAAACACAAAGCGCGATAACCAAGGGGAACTGCCAATATGATCAACCGTCGCTCGACTCTGAAATCCATGGCGCTCGGCGCCGTCTCGACCCTGGCCATTGCCGCTGTCGGCATTTCGTACGCGCAGGCTGAAAACAAGGAACTGAAGATCGGTTTTGTCGGCGTCACCAGCGGCCCGGCCGCCGCCTGGGGCACCTCGAACGTACGCTCGATGCAAACGCGCGCCGCCTGGCTCAACGAAAAAGGCGGCGTCAAGATCGGCAACGACACCTACAACATCAACATCGTCACCTTCGACGACCAGAAGGACCCCAAGCGCGCTATCGCCGGCATGGAGAAAATGGCGCAGGAAGGCATCCACTATGTCGTCGGTCCGAATGTCGATGACGGCGCCGCCGCGGTGCGCCCGGTCGCCGAAGCCAACGGCATTATCTATTTCCCCTACGCCTTCCCCAAGGCGCTCTACCAGAAGCCGGCTTCCAACGCTGTGCTCGGCATGATCGCCAACTACCAGTCGGGTCCGGCAATCTACAAATACCTCAAGGAAAACAAGGGCGTGAAGAAGATCGCCTTTGTCGCCGCCAATGAATCCGACCCGCTCAGCCAGCGCGACTCGGGTGTCGAGGCGGCGAAAGCTCTCGGCCTGGAAGTCGTCGCCCAGAACGACACCTACCAGAACGACACGCGCGACTTCACCCCGGTGCTGACGCCGATCGTCGCCTTGAAGCCCGACCTGCTCGTCCTGTCGGGTGTCGCGCCGGCCAATGCGCCGCTGCTCATCCGCGCCGCCCGCGAGCTCGGCTATGAAGGCCTGATCTCGACCGAAACCGCGCAGGACGCCAAGGTGCTGGAAGAGGGCGCCGGCGAATATGCCAACGGCTTCATCTCCGTCGGCGGCGCCTCGACGCCGGAGATCGCTTCGGACGAGATGAAGGAATTCGTTGCCCGCTACACCAAGATGTTCGGCGAATATAACGACGAGTCCAACACCAAGGTCTATGCGCTGGAATACATCCTTGACACGTTGAAGGCCAATCCGGCCGCGATCAACGACGTCGCGGAATTCAAGAAAACCATGGACACTTTCTCGGCGCCCAATCCCTACCTCAAGGGTGACGCGAAGCTGAGCTATGTCGGCGCGACGTCCTTCGGCCAGAAGCGCCAGCTCTCGGTGCCGATGGTGGTCAACGAATACAAGGACGGCGCGTTCCAGACCCTGTTCGTCGGCTCCGTCGACTAGTTTACCTTCGAGCGTCACTTCCTCCAGCTTGCCGCGGGGTCCAATAGGCCGGACCCCGCGGAAGATCGAAGGTATCCATGGAACAGGTCATCGCCAACGGATTGTATCTCGGTGCCCAATACGCGCTGATCGCGCTGGGCCTGACGCTGATCTTCGCCCTGATGAACGTGCTCAATTTCGCCCACGGCCAGATGTATGTGCTGGGCGGGCTCATCACCTACACCGTCTACGGCCAGCTCGGCCTGCCTTTCGTGGTGGCGCTGCTCGCCTCCGGCGTCACGCTCGCCGTCATCGGCGCGCTGATGGAGAAATTCCTCTTCCGCACCGTCATCCGGCGCAGCCATCGCGAGGAAAGCACCATGCTGCTCGCCGCCGCGACCGCCTTCTTCTTCGATGCCGTCATCCTGCTTCTGTTCGGCGAAAAGCAGCGCGGCGTTCCCAAGATCGTCAAGGGCGTCTTCAACGACGTTGGCATCATCATGCCATACGACCGCATCGTCGTCGGCGCGCTGGCGATCGTCTTCATCGCCGCCTTCGTCCTCTACATGCAGTACAGCCGGGTCGGCCGCGCCATGCGCGCGCTTGCCCAGGACCGCGTCGCCGCCCAGCTGATGGGCGTCCGTGTCGACCGCTATTCGATGATCGGCTTCGCCATGGGCGCCATGCTCGCGGGTGTCGTCGGCGGGCTGCTGGTCACCATCACCGGCGTCAATTCAGGCATCGGCGGGCCGATCTCGATCAAGGCCTTCCTGATGGTGATGATCGGCGGCGCCGGCGTCGTCGGCGGCGCGATCGCCGGCGGCTTCATCCTCGGCATGATGGAATCGGTCGGCCTCACCGTGCTGCGCGAATATGGCGACGTAACCTATCTCGTCATCTTCGCCGCCCTGATGGTGTTCCTGTCGATCCGCCCCAACGGGCTGATGGGCAAGCCGTGGGGTTGATCGTGCCATGACCTTCAATCGCAACACCAGGGTCGCCGCGGTCGTCGCCTTCCTCGCGATCGTCTTTGTCGTCGTGCCGGCCGCGATTTCGGCCAGCGGCCGCTTCGACCTCTATTACACGCTGACCTCGGTGGCGCTGCTCAGCATCGCCAGCGCCGGTGTATGGCTCACCTTCTACATCGGCCGCATCAACATCGGCCAGGGCGCCTATGCGCTGACGGGCGGCTATGTCTCGGCCATATTGGTGATGAACCATGGCTGGTCGTTCTGGCTGACGCTCCCCGTCGCAGGACTGTTCTGCGCCGCCGCCAGCGTGCTGATCGGCCTGCCGATCCTGCGCCTGCGCGGCGTCTATTTCGCCATGGTCACGCTGGTGCTGACCGAGGTCGCGCGCCTGCTCGCCCTGGCGCTGCCGATCACCAACGGCGCCAAGGGCATCGTCAGCATTCCGCTGCCCGGCGCGCTGTCGGTCTTCGGGATCACGCTGATCCCCGATTTCGCCACGCTGCAGAATTCGCGGCTCGCCTTCTATCTGCTGGCGGTCACGCTGATGGTGGTCTGCTTCGCGATCATGTACCGGCTGGTCAATTCGCGCATCGGCAAGCTTTGCCAGTCGCTGCAGCAGAACGAGGAGCTCGCCTCCTCGATCGGCGTCAACATCGCCTATCTGCGCGTCATCGCTTATGCCGTCTCATCCTTCTTCGGCGGCGTTTCCGGCGCCATCTTCGCCGCCATCTCGCAGTCGATCTACCCGTCGAGCTTTACCGTCACCGATTCCGTCAACTTCATGCTGAACTGCTTCCTCGGCGGCCTCGGCTATGTGTTCGGTCCGATGCTCGGCACGCTGGTGCTCTATTTCGGCTGGGACCTTCTGTTCCAGACCGGCCAGTTCCAGTTGCTCATCTATTCCGGCCTGATGATCGTCCTGATGCTGGTGCTGCCCAACGGGTTGCTCAGCCTTGCCGAAACGACCCGGAAGAAGGGTTGAGCTATGGCCGAAATGCTCGAGGTCTCCGGCATCACCAAGCGCTTCGGCGGTCTGGTTGCGGTCAACAACGTGTCCTTCTCGGTGCGCGAGAAGGAGATCCTGTCGGTGATCGGGCCGAACGGCGCCGGCAAGTCGACTTTGTTCAAGCTGATCTCGTCATTCCTCAGGCCGACAACGGGCGAGGTGCGGCTGAAGGGCGAACGCATCGCAGGTCTCGCTCCGCACATCGCGGCGCGCAAGGGCGTGGTGCGCACCTTTCAGGAGACGACGATCTTCAAGAACATGAGCGTGCGCGACAACGTCATCATCGCGCACCATCTGCGTTCGAAGGCGAGCCTCTTCGGCTTCTTCCTCGGCACCGGCACAGCGAAGGCGGACGAGGCGGCCTTCGGCCAATCGGCCGACGACATCTTGGCGCTGCTCGGCCTCTCCTCGCTCGCCCATGAGATCGCCCGCAACCTGCCGCATGGCCATTTGCGCGCGCTGGGCATCGCCATCGGTCTGGCTACCAACCCTTCCATCCTGCTGCTCGACGAGCCCTTCGCCGGCATGAACCATGACGAGACGATGCGCATGGTCGAGATGGTGCGGCGCCTGCGCGAGCGCGGCCTTACCATCCTTCTGGTCGAGCACGACATGCCGGCCGTGATGAAGATTTCGGATCGGCTCGTCGTGCTCAATTTCGGGCAGAAGATCGCCGAGGGAACGCCGTCGGAAATCCAGGCCAACGACAAGGTGATCGAAGCCTATCTCGGCAGCGAAGACGAGGCGATCGGCCTATGAACCGGATCCTGAACTTCGCCAATGTCGAGCTCTATTACGACCATGTCTATGCGCTGAAAGGCGTTTCGCTCGAGGTCAACGAGGGCGAGACCGTCGCGCTGATCGGCGCCAACGGCGCCGGCAAATCGTCGATCCTTCGCGCCATCACCGGCCTGCGCAAGATCAGGTCCGGCGAGATCCATTACGGCGGCAAGCGGATCGACGGCGCCGCCCCCGACGAGATCGTCAAGATGGGCATCGCCATGGTGCCGGAAGGACGCCGCGTCTTCCCCTACATGTCGGTCAGGGACAACCTCCTGATGGGCGCCTTCACCCGCACCAGCAAGGCCGAGATCGCCGCTTCGATGGAGATGGTGCTGGGGCGGTTTCCCCGGCTCAAGGAGCGCTTCTCGCAGGCCGCCGGCACGATGAGCGGCGGCGAGCAGCAGATGCTGGTCATCGGCCGCGCGCTGATGGCGAAGCCGAAGCTGCTGCTGCTGGATGAGCCATCGCTGGGCGTCGCGCCAAAGCTCGTCCAGGACATCGCCCGCTCGATCGTCGCTATCAACCGCGACGAGAAGGTCAGCGTGCTGCTGGTCGAGCAGAATTCGCGCATGGCGCTGCGCATCTCGCAGCGCGCCTACGCGCTGACCACCGGCAGTGTCGCGCTCAGCGGCAACTCCGCCGAACTGCTGACCGACGACCGGGTCAAGCGTCTTTATCTGGGCGGCGAGATCTGAGGCTGAATGGAATGCGCATTCTCGTCATCAACCCCAACACCACAGCCTCGATGACCGCCAAGATCGGCGAGGCGGCGGCAAGTGTCGCCTCCGGCGCGACGGAGATCGTCGCCGTCAATCCGGTCGACGGACCGCCCAGCATCGAAGGCTATTTCGACGAGGTCTTCGCCATTCCCGGCATCATCGCCGAGATGGGCAAGGCACAGGCCGACGCCTATGTCATCGCCTGCTTCGACGATACCGGCCTCGATGCCGCGCGCTGCGCGACGGAGGCTCCCGTCATCGGCATCGGCGAGGCGGCCTTTCATATGGCCAGCCTCGTCGCCGGCAAGTTCAGCGTCGTCACCACGCTTGCCCGCTCGGTTCCGGCGATCGAGCACAATCTGGCGAAATACGGCCTCGCCTCGCGCTGCGCCAAGGTGCGCTCGTCGGACGTCGCCGTGCTCGAGCTCGAACGTCCGGGATCGAATGCAAGACATCGGATTTCGGAAGAGATCGCGCGCGCCATCAGCGAGGACAGGGCCGAGGCGATCGTGCTCGGCTGCGCCGGAATGGCCGACCTTGCGCACAGCCTGTCCGAGGAGCACGGCGTCCCGGTGCTGGATGGCGTCGTCTGCGCCGTCACGCTGGCCGAGAGCCTGTTAAAGGTCGGCTTGAAGACATCGAAGATCGGCGGCTATGCGGCGCCGCGCGGCAAGCAGTTTGCCGGCATGTTCGCACCGCTGTCGCCGGCCGACTGAGACAGTCGTGTAAGGCAGGCTGCCCGGGATTGACCACCGCGCAAGCCATATTAGATTGAACCGACCTCTACCAATGGAGGCAAATCAGGCGTGCTGCGCCTGCGCGTTGAAGAGCATGTTGACGGTACTCAGGGAAGACGATCGAGAAGACAAGCCGGCGGCGCGCTGGTCGCCGATCTATTATGGGCTGAGGGACGCCATCGTCAGCCATCGCCTCGCGCCGGGCACGAAGCTGCCGGAGGACGAGTTGGCCTCGATCTATTCGGTGAGCCGCACCGTCGTTCGAGCCGCCCTGCAGGCGTTGGCGCACGACCGGCTTGCACGGCTGGAGCCCAACCGCGGCGCCTTCGTCGCTCAGCCATCGAAGATCGAGGCGCGGGAAGTGTTCGAGGCGAGGGCGCTGATCGAGCCCAAGGTGGCGGCGCTTGCCGCCAGGGCGGCGGTGCCGTCGGACATCGTGCAATTGCGCCACCATCTCGAAAAGGAGCATGAGGCGCTGCATGATGGCCGCGACAGCGACGCCATCATGCTGTCGGCGCGCTTTCATGTCGGCATCGCCGAAATCGCGGCGCATTCGGTCTTCACCAACTTCGTGCGTGACCTCGTCTCGCACTCCTCGCTGATTATCGCGCTCTACTGGAAGCGCCGCGACGCCACCTGCGAGAAGCATGCCCATCATGCGCTGGTCGACGCCATCGAGGCCGGCGACAGCGCCGACGCCGCCGCCCTGATGAACAGCCATCTGGTCGACCTGCTCTCCGGTCTCGACCTGACCGACAAGGTGGGTAAATCCGACAGCCTGGCGGATTTGTTGCAGACGGCGGTCCAGCCGGGTCGCTGAACCGCCGGAGGACTGGCTAGGCTGCGGCCGCCTGCGAATAATCCATCCGTTCAAGATCGGCGATCAGGCCGGGTCCGGTCGGCTGCCAGCCGAGATGCTGGCGCGTCCATTCGCTCGACGCTGGCATGTCGAGGCCGGCGAAGATGGAAAGCCATCCGAAATGGTCCGCTGCCTCGTCCTGCGAGAGCGAGACCACCGGCATGTTGAGGCCGGCGCCGATCACTTCCGCGATCTCGCGCATCGGGATGCCTTCCTCGGCGACGGCATTGTAGCGCACGCCGGCGTCCTGCTTGTCCAGCGCCAGACGGTAGAGCTTGGCGACATCGAGCACATGCGCCGCCGACCATCGGCTGCGGCCTTCGCCGAGATAGGCCGACACGCCCTTGGCCCGCGTCTGCGCGATCAGCGGCGTGATCAGGCCCTGCTTCACCGTGTCATGCACCTGAGGCAAGCGCACCACCGATACTTTGACGCCCTTCTCGGCCAACGCTTGGCCGGTCAGTTCCGACAGGATACGCGGATTGGGATGCTCTGTGTTGAAGACGTCTTCCCTCGCCGGTTGTCCATGTTCGGCGGAGCCCATGCCGACGCCCGACGTGATGATGAGCAGCCGGTCCGAGCCGGCGAGCGCGCCGCCGAGCGCTTCGATCACGCGCTTGTCCTTCTCGCAATTGGCGACGAAATTCGAGAAATTGTGGTCGAAGGCTGTGTGGATCACCGCATCCGATTTCGCCGCGCCGTCGCGCAGGCTGTCGAGGTCTTCGATGTCGCCGCGATGCGGCTCGGCGCCTGCGGCCACGAGCGACCGCGCGCCGGCATCGGAGCGGGTCAGGCCAAGCACCTGATGACCCGCGGCGAGAAGCTCAGGCACGATCCTGGAACCGATGAAACCGGTCGCGCCGGTAAGAAATACACGCATGGGAGGTCTCCTGTGGTTGTTCGGAGGCCTTATTTGCGCTATAGCTCATTCTGTTAAAGTAGTGACTTTATCATGGTATAATGCCCAACAGGATGGCAATGCCCCAAGGGACCGCCGACAAAGAGACGACCAACAAGCTGGGCACCTTTCTTCGCGATCGCCGCATGCGCCTCGATCCGACGGCGTTCGGCTTCGCCACGGGGCGACGGCGCACCCAGGGCCTGCGGCGTGAAGAGGTGGCGCAGCGCGCCAATATCAGCCCGACCTGGTACACCTGGCTGGAGCAGGGGCGAGGCGGCGCCCCGTCCGCCGATGTGCTGAACCGTATCGCCACCGGCCTGATGCTGACCGAGCCCGAGCGCGAGCATCTGTTCATGTTGGGTCTCGGGCGGCCGCCGGAGGTCCGCTACAGAGGCGTGGACAGCGTGACGCCGCGCCTGCAGCGTGTCCTCGACGCCTTGGACCCCAGCCCGGCGATCATCAAGACCGCGACCTGGGATGTGGTGGCCTGGAACCGCGCCGCCGCGGCGATGCTGACCGACTATTCCAAGCTGCCGCGCGAGCAGCGCAACATCCTGCGCCTGATGTTCGGCAATCCGCGCGTGCGTGACGCGCAGGACGACTGGCAGAGCGTCGCGCGTTTCGTGGTTGGCTCGTTCAGGGCTGACGCCGTCCGTGCCGGCGCCGGCGCGGAGGTCACCGAACTCGTCGAGGAGCTTTCGCGGGTGAGCCCCGAGTTCGCCGCGCTCTGGCGCGACAATGATGTCGTCCCGGCGCATGGCGAAGGCGTGAAGCGCCTGCGGCATCCCGACATTGGACTGATCGAGCTGGAGTTCTCGGTCTTTGCCGTTGACGGCCGGCCCGAGCTCGGCATGATCGTCTACAATCCCGTGACGCAGGCGGACGCGGAACGCATTCAATCGCTGATCGCGTCTCGATCCGGCTGACGCCGTGCCCTTTGTGTTTGCCTCACGGCGCGTCTGAGATTGGCTGCAGGACCAGGGAGCTGTTCCATGAACTTCGATCTGAAATGGTCTCCGTCCGAAAAGAAGGTTGCTCGCGCTGCTTTCGATGCGGCGCTGGAGGTGGCGCTCGGCAAGAAGCTGGCCGAATTCAAAAAGAAGGCCAGCGATGCGGCGACCTTTTCCGATATGTGGGAGATCGAAGATTATCTGAGACAGCAACGGCGAAACCTTGAGCAGATGTTCGACTATCGCTACTCGCAGCTGACCGTTGTCTTTGGCGGTCTAATCCGGAAAGGGTATCTGGACGAGAAGCTCCTTGCCGGTTTGTCGCAAGACAAACGGGAAGAGATAAGCAGGTTCCTTGCTTGGCATGAGAGAAACTAGTGGCACCGCACAGGGATTTTGAGCGGTCGGCTCTGTTTGCGTTGGCAGGCGGCATGCGTTGGAGATTGGCCGAAACGCCCATCGCGATCGTCATTCCAGGGCGAAGCAGGAGCGAAGCTCCGTCGCGAAGACCCTAGGATCCATGCCGTTACCTTCGAAGGCGTGCAACGGAGCAGAATTCTGCACCGCGGCAACGCTTCGAAGTCACGGCATGGATTCTATGGTCTACGCCGCGTCGCTTCGCTCCTTGCTCCGCCATAGAATGACGAGGTTGGGGCGGCTTCGACCAATCCCCGGCGTTTGCGCTGATTTCACGCAAATGAACGGAAAATCCTGCGCCAAGACAAACGGCAACCTTTCAAAATCCCTGTGTCGGGGAATTAGCGCGCCAGGACTACCTTGCCGCGCGCCTGAGCGCCCGCGGCGGCTGGCCGAAGCTTCTCATGAAGGCGCGGCGCATGCGGCCGGGATCGCCGAAGCCGGTTTCCCCGGCGATGCGGCCGAGTGGCGCGTTGCTGGTTTCCACAGCCATGCGCGCCGCTTCCAACCATGCATGCAGCTCAAATATCTCGGACACAGCCGGCCCGGTGAACCGTCAGACTCGAAGCGTCAGCGTGGCTGCCGTTTGCCCGACCGCTTCGGGGAAGGGTCTGTGTCAGCCGGCTGCCTTATGTGGTCGATGAAAGCGCGCAGCTTGGGCAGCACCTGGTGCCGTTCCGGATAATAGAGAAAAACGCCCGGCGTGGTCACCGCGAAACGGCCAAGCAGCGCCTGCAGGCGCCCGTCGGCGGTCGGCGCTTCGGCGATCGGGCTCGGCACCTGCGCCAATCCGACACCTTGGATCGCCGCGCCGAGCAGCGACGGATAGTCGTGCGCGATCAGCGGTCCCGAGACGATCGCCTCTATCGTCTTGTTGCCGTCGACGAAGGACCATGGCGCAACTGAGCCGTTGGAGCGGCGCAGGCGCAGGCAGGCATGGTCGCGCAGGTCCTCGATGCGCTCGGGTGCAGCGCGCCGGCGCAGATAATCGGGACTGCCGACGACCACCATCGGAAAGGACGGCGTCAGGCGCACCGCGACCATATCGGGCGCGATCAGATCGCCGATGCGGATGCCGGCATCGAAGCCTTCGGCGGCGAGATCGGCCAGTTCGCCGCTGGCGACGATCTCCAGCTCGATCTCAGGATAGGCCTGGCAGAAGGAGGCGATCATCGGCTCCAGCAGCACCGGCACCACGGCCGGCGGCACCGAAAGGCGCAACAGCCCCGCCGGCCGCTGGCCCATGTCGCGGGCGATCTCGCTCGCGGCGATCAACTCCTCGAAGGCCGGCCGGGCGCGCGCGAAAAAGCGCTCGCCGGCTTCGGTGAGGCCGACGCTGCGCGTCGTGCGGATGAAGAGCGCGGCACCTATGCGCGCCTCTAACGTGCGTATCGCCTGGCTGATCGCCGACGGGGTGACGGCAAGCTCGGCCGCGGCCTTGCGGAAATTGCGGTGCCTTGCGACGCTCAAGAAGGCCTCCACGCCGTCGAGCGCGCCGTGTCGGACTGTGAAGTTCTGCTTCATGACCCATCGACATTATCGCTGATAGTCGCTGGCCGAAAGTGGCCGTATTTCTTGCGCGACGAGGAAGCCTGAAGGGAAGTGCAATGACCGACGAACTCGATCGCGTGCGCGATCACTACCGCGCGACCGGCCTCACCGATCGATTGAAGACGGCGCTGGCGGTATTTGGGCCGGAGGAACAGCGGTTGAAGCCCGAGCAGCTGGCTACGCTGGATCAGTTCCACACCCGCGGGCTGGCCGCGACAGCGGAGCTTGCCAATCTGGCCGTAATCACAGCCGGCATGTCGGTGCTCGACGTCGGATCGGGCGTCGGCGGGCCGGCCCGCTTTCTTGCGGAGAGCTATGGCTGCCACGTGACGGGTGTCGATCTCAGCGAACCCTTCGTCGAGGCCGCGCGCTATCTGACCCGGCGAACCGGGCAGGACGGCAAGGTGTCGTTCGAAACCGGCAGCGCGCTGGCGTTGCCTTTCGAAGACGGCCGCTTCGATGCCGCGCTTTTGCAGCATGTGGCGATGAACATCGCCGACCGGCCGCTGCTCTACCGCGAGATCAGGCGCGTGCTGAAGCCGGGCGGAAAATTCGCGACCTTCGATGTCGTGCTGAGCGGTGGCGATCCACTCTATCCGGTGCCGTGGGCGAAGACGCCGGGCGAAAGCTTCCTGTTGACCGCCGAAGCGACCTGCGAGGCGATCGAGGCCGCCGGCTTCGGCGCGCTGGTCCGCCGCGACGACACGGCCATAGCCAAGGCCTGGTTCGCCGAACTCCGCGCCTCCGGTCCGCCGCCGCTCAATCTCGGCGTCGTCATGGGGCAGGGTTTCGCCGAACTCACCACCAATCTCGGGCGCAATCTCATGCAGGGACGGCTGGGTATCCTCACCGCGGTGTTCGAAGCCTTTCCGGTCAACTGAGCAATTCCAGGAAAAGTGTTCAGCGGTTAGGCTCGGCGACTTCGCCGTAGCCTTCCGTCCGGAATTGCGAAAACTAATATTGATAGGAGGCGCGGATGTCACCGGCGATGATCCTGAACATCCAACTTGGGCTTGGCTACGTGCCCTGGCTGCTTTGCTTTGCCGCCTATATCTGGCCGAGACTGAGGTCGATGGAGTCGATAGAGGCGCAGCGAGCCATCGCTACGCTGCACAGCTTCCGCTTCTTCGGGCTCGTCTTCCTGATCCCGGGCGTCGTGGGGCCGGACCTGCCTGCCGGCTTTGCCCCTTTTGCTGCCTATGGCGACTTCGCGACCGGACTCCTCGCCATGCTGGCGCTGCTCGCAGTGGCGAGGCCCGCGATCTTCTGGCCGCTCGTCGTCGCCTTCAATGTCGTGGGCGTGGTCGACCTTGTCGGCGATTACTATCACGGCGTCATGCTCGACCTTCCCGGTCATGCCGGGCAGTTGGGCGCGACCTATGCGATCCCGGTCATCTACGTGCCGCTTTTGATGATCACGCATGTCGCGGCCTTTTATCTGCTGGCGCGATCCAGGCGCCATCAGCCGGCAACGGCCTAATACATAGGGTTCGCCATGTGCTTGGGCGCCGGCCATTCGCCGGTGATCTCCGGCTGCACCGGACGCTCGAGATAGGTCGACAGCACCACATAGCTGCGCGTCGAAGTGACGCCGGGCGTGTCGTAGAGACGGGCAAGCAGCCCTTCGAGCGCCCGCGTGTCCTCGGTGCGCACCTTGAGCAGCATGCAGGTGTCGCCGGCGACGGTGTGGATCTCCTCGACCTCGGGATATTTTGAGACCGCCATCAGCTCCGGCGTCTTGCCCCAGCCTCTTGTGTCGATATGCACGAAGGCGAGCAGCGGCTTCTTCACCGCCCGTGGATCGATGATCGCCGATGTGGCACGAATGGCGCCGCTGCGCTTCAGCCGCTTGACCCGCTCATGCGCCGCCGGCGGCGACAGGCCGACGCGCTCGCCCAGATCGGCATAGCTGATGGTCGCGTCCTCGACGAGAACGCCTAATATTTTTCGGTCAATCGGGTCGATCTCACGGGCCGGTTGCTTGTTCCGCTGAATGTCATCTGTTTCTGCGTCCATATGGAAATTCTCCGTTGATGCGGAATTCAATTCGGCCAATATGATGATATGTCGAACAGCAATCAATCAGCTTTTATGACTGAGGTGCCCCGCGCGCCGATCCCGGCCTCAGCCTATCTGCTGACCGGCTGCATTGCCGTCATCGGCTCCAATTCGCTGGTTCTGGGACCGATCGCGCCGGCCGTCGCGGCGTCGTTCGGCGCCAGCGTGCCGGCGGTGATGACGGCGGCTGCCGCTTTCGGCCTCGGCACCTCGGCCAGCGCGCTCTTCCTTGCCCGCTACATCGACCGTATCGGCGCGCGCCGCATGCTGCAGGGCGCATTGCTGCTGCTGGCCCTGGCGCTGGTCGCCAGCGCGCTCGCGCCGACCGTCGCTTTGCTCGTGACGGCCCAGCTCGTCGCCGGCATTGCCGCCGGTATCGCCATGCCGGCGATCTATGCCAGTTCGGCCGCGATCGCGCCGCCCGGCCGCGAAAGCGGCACCATCGGCGTCGTGCTGACAGGCTGGACGCTTTCCATGGTCGCCGGCGTCTCGCTGTCGGCGGTGCTCGCCGATCTCATCCACTGGCGCGCCGCCTTCGCGGCCGTGGCGCTGCTGGCGGCAGCGGCCGTTGCCGGCCTTGCGATGAGTTCGTTGCACGATGCCAGGAAGAGCGGCCCCGCGCCGTCGCCGCTCGGCGCGCTCGCCGTTCCCGGCATCCTGCCGCTGCTCATTGCCTGCGGCGCCTTCATGACCGCCTTCTATGGCGTCTACGGCTATCTCGGCGATCATCTGCATGAAGCTCTCGGCGAGCCGGTCAGCGCCAACGGCCTGGCGGCCGTCGCCTACGGCCTCGGCTTCGGCGCGGCCGCCTTGCTCGATGGTGTCATCGATGGCCTCGGCGCGCGCCGTGTCATGCCCTTCGCCTATCTGCTGGTCGCCGCTGTCTATGTGGTGATCGTGCTGGCGAGTGGTAGCTTCGGCCTGCTGATCGCGACGACCTCCGTTTGGGGCCTGGCCAACCATTTCGGTCTGAACGTGCTGGTCATGCGCCTTACCGCCCTCGACCCGTCGCAGCGCGGCACCATCATGGGCCTGAACAGCGCGGTCACCTATCTCGCCGTCACTGTCGGCACCGCCGGCTTCGGCCCGCTTTACACGAGCCTGGGCTTCGCCAACTGCGCCCTGATCGCCGCGGGATTGATGCTGGTGGCGGCATCGGCCGCGGCATGGCGATCGGTCGGTCCTCGGTAACAGGTCTGCCTTACTCCTCGCTTGCGGACGGAAAACCGTTTCGCAGTTTCCTTGCAATTGCTCTAAGGCTGGCTTGCGAACCGGAGTCGCAGCCGATGAAGACCAGCCTCGAGATCACCGCCGAGCCCTTGCCGCAGGACCTCGCTTTCCTGAGCGGGAACCTCACCGCTTTCAACGACGCCGATGTCGGCGCGTCAGGTCGAAAGCCGCTGGCGGTTTTTGTGCGCGACGAGCATAGCGTCATCGTCGCCGGCATTTCCGGCTACACCGCCTGGGGCTGGCTCTACGTGCAATGGCTGTGGGTCGACGAAAAGCAGCGCGGCCAACACATTGCCGCCGGCATGCTCGAAGCCGCCGAACAGGAAGCCGTCGTACGCGGTTGCCACGGCGCCTGGATCGACACCTTCAATCCGATCGCCGAGAAGGTCTATCGGCGCCAGGGCTACAAACCGTTCGGGGAGCTCCCGGATTTTCCGGTCGGCCGTCGCCGCGTTTTCCTGCAGAAGAAGTTGCCGTAGAGCAATTCCAGGAAAAGTGTGGAGCGGTCAGGCTCGGCGTCTTCGCCGTAGCCTTCCGTCCGGAATTGCGTCAAAACAAACTAACCCGCGAGCTTTCCGCCGCGCATCGGTTTTGGCGCGCCGGTGGTGCTTGGAAAGCTGATCGGCAGGCCGCGCAGCACGCGCACGGCGAGGAAGGCAAAACACTCCGCCTCCACCGCGTCGCCCTTCCATCCGAGCGTCTCGGCCTGCACCACTTCGACGCCGGCGCGGCTTTCGAGCATCGCCATCATCGTCGGGTTGTGGCGGCCGCCGCCGCTCACCGCCAGCCGTTGCGGCCTTCGCGGCAAAAGATCGAGCGCCTTGCCGACGGCCGACACGGTGAAGGCCGTCAGCGTAGCGGCGCCATCCTCTGCGTTCAGCCCTTCGGCCATGGCCGAGGTGAAGTCGAAGCGGTCGAGCGATTTCGGATAGGGCTTCGTCAGGTAAGGATGCTGCAAGAGCCTGGCGAGCCTTTCCTCGTCGACCTTGCCGGCGGCTGCGAACCTGCCGTCGCGGTCCATCTCGCCGAGGCCCTTCGCCTTGATGAAATCATTGACCGGCGCATTGGCCGGCCCGGTGTCGAAGGCGACGATATTGTCCTTGCCGTCCCACCAGGTGATGTTGCCGACGCCGCCGAGATTGAGCACCGCGGTGTCACCGCTGGCGTCCGCTTGCTTGAGCAGCGCCGCATGATAGGCGGCCGCAAGAGGCGCGCCTTGCCCGCCGGCCGCCACATCGGCCGAGCGGAAATCGTAGGCCACCTTGGTGCCGAGCAGCGAGGCCATCAGCTCGCCATCGCCGAGCTGGCGCGTCCTTCCGATCTTGCCTGGCTGCGGCGCGCGATGCAGCACGGTCTGGCCATGGAAGCCGACGATGCCGATATCGGCCATGCGCATGCCGTGGCTCTCGACCAGATCCCTGACCGCCGCCGACTGCGCCCGCGTCAGCGCCTCCTCGGCCTCGCGAAAAATCACTGGCTCCGGTCCCTCGAAATTCCAGGCGCGCGCCTGGCGCAGCGTCTCTTCGAGCAAGGCGCGGATCGATTGCGGGTAGGGGGCCAGCGTGTAGGTGCCGGTATCGGCGATGCGCTCGCCGTCCGTCTTGATCAGCGCCACGTCGATATTGCCGTCGAGCACCGTGCCGGTCATCAGGCCGACGGCCCAGATTGGTTCCATGGTCTTGTCCCCGAATCGTCGTCACCACGTGTCGGACGGATCGGCGCGGCAGGCAAGTCTTTCGCCGCGCCCTTGTCGGCGGCCTTTTGCGCCAAATGGCGAAAATCGAGCAACCACGTTCTTGCCTCTTGCCGCCGAAGGCGCGAGCCTGCGCGACCTCACCGACCTGTCTCAAGGAGGAAATGCCATGGCAGCCAATGTTGCAGTGATCGCGGGCGCCGGCTCCGGGCTGAGCGCGTCGTTGGCGCGGCTTCTCACCAAGGAAGGTTTCCGCGTCGTCCTTGCCGCGCGCAATGTCGACAAGCTTGCCGCGCTGCTGAAGGAAACCGGCGCGCAGGCCGTGGAAACCGACGTGTCGGACGGGGCCTCCGTCGAGCGGCTGTTCGAGGCGGCCGACAAGGCGGGTCCGCTCGAAATCGCCGTCTTCAACGCCAGTGGCCGCACGCGCGGGCCGATCGCCGAACTCGACGCGGAAGCGGTCAAGCAGGCCCTCCTCGTCGGCGTTTATGGCGGCTTCCTGGTTGGCCAGCAGGCGGCGCGCCGGCTTCTTGCGCGCGGTTCCGGCTCGATCCTGTTCACCGGCGCTACGGCGAGCCTAAAAGGCTTTTCGGGCTCGGCCGGTTTCGCCATGCCCAAATTCGGTCTGCGCGGGCTGGCGCAATCGATGGCGCGCGAGCTCGGCCCGAAGAACATCCATGTGGCGCATTTCATCATTGACGGCCAGATCGAGCCGGCCGGTCAGGCGCCCGAGCCCGAACGTCCGGACCGCCGCCTCTCGCCCGACGCGATCGCCGAGACCTATCTCGCGGTCCATCGCCAGCATCGCAGCGCCTGGAGCTTCGAGGTCGAGCTGAGACCCTGGGTCGAGACGTTCTGATGGCCCACTGCACCAACCGCGCAATAACGCGCACCGCCGTGGACATGTTATTTTAGAGAGTCTGCATATTTACTGATGCCATTTTAGCGATCCGCAATGTAAAAAGGCGAAAAATAAAAGATACCTTTACTTAACTTCGGCGTGCATACTGCGGAACGGTCAGATCTGTTGTCCGGCTCTCCTGCGCGAATTGAGAATAGGCATGCCGCTTACACGTCGTACGCTGTTTGCAGCCGGAGGCGGAGGGCTGCTGATCGTGCAGGCGCAAGCCGTTTCCACGCCTGCCCAGGCGCAAGACGTGCCGAAACCCATCGTCGCCGACAACAAGCTGCGCATCGCCATGCCGGCTTTCGCTTCCGATCCGTTCTTTCCGGCCGACGGTTCAGGCGACAAGGGCATCGACATGGACCTTGCGCGCGGCATAGCCGCGGAGCTCGGCGTCGAACCGGTGTTCGACCGGTCCGCCGTGACCTTCGATGCCATGGTGCAAAAGCTGGCCTTGGGTGAGGCCGACCTGGCGATCGGCAAGCTCAGCCGCACGCTTAAACGCGGCCGGTCGATTCTCTATTCGCGGCCCTACGCCATGCTGCACCAGGGTCTGCTCGCCAATCGCGTTAACCTGGCGCGCATCACACAAGGCAAGCCGCCCGAGCAGATCATCCGCGATTTCTCCGGCGAGCTCGGCGTGATCGAAGGCTCGTCCTTCGCTACCTATGCAGCGGTGACCTTTCCGCATGCCACTATCCAGCGCTTCGCGGGCTGGAACACCGTCATCGATGCGATCCGCAACGGCACGATCGACCTCGCCTATCGCGATGATTTCGAGATCAAGAAGCTGATGGTCGACGATCCGTCGATGACGGTCGTCGCGCGCTCCATCACGCTGACCGACAAGGTCGACACCATAGCGGTCGGCGTCAGCCCGGCCAATCCGCATCTCGCGGCCTTCGTCGATCTCTATCTCGATCTGGCAAGGGGCCAGCAGGTCCTCAACACCGACGAGATCATCGCGCGCTATCGCCAGGGGAGCAAAGCCTGACAATGGCCGTCTCGGATGCAGCCGCACCCATGCCTCTCGATTGGCGCCTGGCGGCGAAGCGCATCCTGCGCTCGCCGTTGACGACGATCATCATGATCCTGGCCGGGATCTTGTGCGGGCTCTACTACCCGGCCTTCGCCCATGCGATCAGCCCCGTCGCGCAGGTCTACCTGAATTTCCTCAAGATGGTCGTCCTGCCTTACCTGGTCTCGTCCGTCATCTTCTCGATCACCGCCATGGTCCAGGACCCGAAATCGGTGCGCTATCTCGGCAAGGTCGGCATAGCGGTGCTGGTCGTGTCGTTCCTCGCCGTGCTGGTCAGCGGCACCTATTCGCTGATCCTCAAGCCCGGCCAGATCGAGAACCCGCAGTCGCGCATCGAGCTCGGTGAGTTCATCAATTCGCAAGGCAGCGTCTCCACCGATCTCGCCTTCCCGTTCCAGCCGCCGCCGCCCACCGGCGATGCGAACAGCGGCCATTCGATCTTCCTGGATCTTGTGCCGAACAACGTCTTCAACGCGCTGGCCTCGGGCCAGACCATTCAGGTGCTGTTGTTCTGCCTGCTTTTCGGGCTGGCGATGGGCAAGATCCCGCAGCCCTCGTCGCTCAGCCTCTCACAGGCGCTGAACGCCGTGTACCGGGCCTGCACGGTGCTGACCAACTGGTTCGTCTGGGGATTGCCTTTTGCGACCTTCATCCTGATCGCCGACCAGACCGCCTCGACCGGTACCAAGCCGCTGATGCTGATGGGCGGCTATCTGCTGGTGATGGGCCTTTCCTGCCTGACATTCCTCGCAGGCGCGTTTGCTATCATCGCTATACGCTCGCGGCGAAGCTACTGGGCCACGATCAAGACCCTTCAGCCGCTCCTGATGGTGGCCATCACGACGCGCTCCACGGTCGCCTCGCTGCCCTGGGTCATCAACCTTTTAAGCGAACGGCTGCGCTTCAACCTGGTGGTGGTCGAGCTGCTCGTGCCGCTGCAAGCGGCGCTGCTGCGGACCGGCCCGGCGCTGGTCTACACCTCGGGCGCCCTGTTCATTGCCCAGCTCTACGGCCATCAGCTGGCGATCCCGGACCTCCTGCTTGTCGGCGTCGTCTCCGCGCTTCTGGCGCTGACGACAGGCGGCATGGGCAGCCTGCTCATCCTGTCGCAGATGTCCATCGTCTGCGGCTATCTGAAGCTTCCCTTCGAGGCGGCGTTCGCCCTTTTCGTCGCGGTGGACGCGGCCGTGGACACGCTGATGACGCTGTCCAGCGTCTCCACTGTGGCCGCAAGCACGGCAATGATCGCGCCCAGCCATCGAGAGAGGACGCAGAGCGCTGAAATGGTCGGGCAAGAGCTCGAAGCCGAGCCAGCCCAATGATCGACGACGGCATTCGTCCCCAGCTCGGCATCATCGGCGGTCTCGGACCGCTGGCGTCGGCCGACTTCTATTTCAAGCTGACCCGGATGACCGAAGCACTGCGCGACAACGAGCATGTGCCTTCCGTTATCCTTAGCGTGCCGCAATTGCCCGACAGGACCGAAGCGATCCTCAGCAACCATGACGGTCCGCTGGCGCCGCTGCGAGCGGCGGTCGCAACGCTCAACGCGCTCGGCGTTGCCTGCATCGCCATGCCCTGCAACACCGCCCATCATTGGTACGACAGGCTGGCGGCGGACTCGCGAGCCGAGATCATCCACATCGGCGACGCCGTGGTGGCGGAAATCCGCCGTAGCCTGGACCGGGGCAGGGTTGCCAACCTCGCAACCCGGGGCACGCTGGTTTCCGGCTTCTATCAGCGCAGGATAGAGGCGGCGGGCTTCGAGCTCTGCATTCCGGCGGACGCGGAGTTCCAGGAGCGAGTCGACAGCGCGATCATGCTCGTCAAGGCCGGGTCGATCGCGCAAGCCGCTGCCGAGACCGAGCGCGCGCTTCATCTCGCGCAAATGGCCGGCGCCGATGTCGCCCTGCTTGGCTGCACCGAATTGTCGGTGGTGGCGGCCAGCCTTGGCGACACGGACGGATTGATCGTCATCGACAGCAATGCGGCCCTGGCGCGGGCCAGCCTGATGCGGCTGGGCTTCGGCGTACAGGAAGCGCGGGGCCTGCCGACTGTGCCTCGCTTGCGGGGAAGCGATCGGTTGAGCTGGCGAGTCGCGCAGCAGGCCTCCTGAGCGCTTGCCGCTTGATCGCGTAAAACCGGCTGCCAGCAGCCAATGTTCTCCAAGTCATAAAATCTTTGAGAGAATATTTTCCGCCTCCCGTCTGAGAGGAAATGCGCTTCTTTGCCCGAGCGGGCAGCATTGGTGATGCTTGAGATCAAGGCTTCGCATCCCGCCGGGCCGAAATGATTTCAAGATTGCAAGGAACGCATCATGTCAGAACGCGGCAGCGCTTCAAATTCTCTCGTTACGTCAATCACCAGGCGCGCCGGACTGGCGGCACTTCTCGCCACGACATTGGCCGTCATCGGCCTGACTGCGCCGTCGCCCTCCTTCGCCGAGGACAAGAAGGCGATCAAGGTCGGCATCATCAGTGGCGAGGACGAGGATGTCTGGCGCGTCGTCACCGCCGAGGCGGCCAAGAAAGGGCTGACGATTGAGACCATCGTCTTCAACGATTACACCCAGCCCAACGAAGCGCTGGAGCGCGGCGAGATCGATGCCAACGCCTTCCAGCACAAGCCCTATCTCGACAACCAGATCAAGACGCAAGGCTATCACATCGTGCCGGTCGGTTATACCGGCGTCTGGCCGATCGGCCTCTATTCGAAGAAGCACGCCAAGGTTGCCGACCTGCCGGAAGGCGCCGTCGTCGGGCTTCCGAACGATCCGTCGAACGAGGGCCGCGCGCTGCATGTGCTGGAGCATGAGGGCCTGATCAAGCTCAAGGACGGCACCGGCATCCTGGCGACCACCGCCGACATTGCCGACAACCCGAAGAAGCTTGAGATCAAGGAGCTCGACGCCGGCATTGTCGGCCGTTCGGTCGACGATCTCGACGCCGCCGTCGTCAACACCGACTGGGCGCTGAAGAGCGGCCTCGGCCCTGAAAACCGCATCGCGCAGGAGCCGGTGGCGGACAATCCCTACCGCAACTTCATCGCGGTCAAGGCCGGAAGCGAGAACGAGCCCTGGGTGAAGACGCTGGTCGCCTCCTACCAGAACGAAACGGTCAAGGCCGAGTTCGACAAGGTCTACAAGGGCACCGGGATCAGCGCCTATTGACCGGCGCCTGGCTATCTGAAGTTGGCGGTCCGCTTTTGAGCGAGCCGCCCTCGCATTTGAGCGGTACGGAAACAGAGATGAATCAGCATGTCACGGCTGAGACGGGCGACCCGGTCGCTGTCGAACCAGCCGCGTCGCAAGACGTTGTCCGCCTCGTAGACCTGAAGCGCCGCTTCGGCGCGACGGCGGCGCTCGACGGCGTCTCGCTTACTGTGAAGAAGGGCGAGATCCTCGGCATCATAGGCCGCAGCGGCGCCGGCAAGTCGACGCTGATCCGCTGCCTGAACGGGCTGGAGCGGCCGGATTCCGGCGAGGTCTTCATCGAGGGTCGCGAGATCAGTCGTCTGAGCGAACACGAGCTGCAGCCGTTGCGCCGCCGCATTGGCATGGTCTTCCAGCACTTCAACCTTTTGTCGGCGAAGACCGTCGAAGACAATGTCGCGCTGCCGCTCAAGATCGAAGGGCGGACGCGCGCCGAGCGCATGGCCCGCGCGGCTGAATTGCTGCAGCTGGTCGGCCTGTCGGAGAAGGCCAAAGCCTATCCCGCTTCACTGTCGGGCGGCCAGAAGCAGCGCGTCGGCATCGCCAGGGCTTTGGCCGCGCGGCCGGCGCTGCTCTTGTCGGACGAGGCGACATCGGCGCTCGACCCGGAGACGACGCGCTCAATCCTCGCGCTGCTCAAGGACATCAATTCCAGGCTCGGCCTCACCATCCTGCTGATCACGCACGAGATGGAGGTGATCCGCTCCATAGCCGATCGCGTGGCGGTGATCGATGCCGGCCGCATCGTCGAGGAGGGCGCCGTCTGGCAGGTCTTCGCCGATCCGAAATCAGAGATCACCCGCAGCCTGCTCGGCGGCATCCGGCCCCAACTGCCGCCCGAGATCGCCAGCCAATTGGTGGCGGGCGAAGGCACCGAAACGATTCTCAGGATCGATGTCGCCGGAGAAGCCGCGCGTCGCCCGCTGCTGTCCGAACTGAGCGCCGGCGTGCCCGGCGCGTTCCGGCTTGTGCACGGCGGCATCGACCATGTGCAGCAGCAGCCGGTCGGCACGCTGTTCGTGGCTGTTCCTGGAGCCGATGCCAGGCATCTGGCGGCGGTTATCGCATTCCTCAAAGACCGCGGCGCGCGGGTGGAGGTGCTTGGCCATGTCGCCGGTCCTGTTTGAACTCCTGCTTCGCTCGATCTGGGAGACGGTGCTGATGACCGGCGCGTCCGGTCTCATCTCGCTTGTCTTCGGCCTGCCGCTTGGCCTTGCCCTGGTCGCCACCGATCGCGGCGGCATCGCCGAGAGCCTTTGGGTCAACCGCATCCTCGGCGCCGTCATCAACGGCTTCCGCTCGGTGCCCTTCATCATTCTGCTGGTGGCGCTCATCCCGGTGACGCGGCTGATCGTCGGCACCTCGATCGGCACCTGGGCGGCCATCGTGCCGCTGTCGATCGCGGCGACGCCCTACTACGCGCGCATCGCCGAAGTGTCGCTGCGCGAGGTCGACCTCGGGCTGATCGAGGCGGCGCGCGCCATGGGCGGCAACCGCTGGACGATCATCCGCGAGGTGCTGGTGCCGGAGGCGCTGCCCGGCATCGTCGCCGGCTTTACCGTGACGCTGGTGACGCTCGTCGGCGCCTCGGCCATGGCCGGCGCCATCGGCGCCGGTGGTCTCGGCGATCTCGCCATCCGCTACGGCTACCAGCGCTTCGAAACCAGCGTCATGGTCGCCGTTGTCGTCGTGCTCATCGTGCTGGTCTGCGGCATCCAGTGGATCGGCGACCGGCTGGTCGCTCGTCTGGACCACCGCGGGTAAGGGCAGGCGCCGGAGGCGAACGCAATTTGCCGCAAAAGCCGGGAATTGAGCGCCGGCTTGCTCCGTTTGCAATGAGATTGGTCGGTGTGTTTCTTCACCAGCAATGCCGCTGATGTCATCGTGCGGCTGGGGTTGCCAGAGCAATTCCAGGAAAAGTGCGCGGCGGTTTTCCGTCCGGAATTGCGAAAATAGAAAGTTGCCGCCAAGAGGAGCCTGTCCATGCCAAGAATAATTCCGGTGCTCGATCTCGACCGCCTGGAGCAGGGTCCATCCGAGCTTCGAACTTTCTTGTTTGATTTGCGCACCGCCGCCCGCGATGTCGGCTTCTTCTATCTGAGCGGCCACGGCATCACCCAGCCGGAGATCGACTCGGTGCTGGGTGCCGCGCGCGGCTTCTTCGCCTTGCCGGAAGCCGACAAGCTCGCCATCGAGATGGTGAAGTCGCCGCAGTTCCGCGGCTATACGCGCGCCGGCGGCGAGCTGACCAGGGGCAAGGCCGACTGGCGCGAGCAGCTCGACATCGGCGTCGAACGCGCGACCATTGCGCAAGGGCCGGGCGTGCCGCCCTGGACGCGGCTGCAGGGCCCGAACCAGTGGCCTGCCGCGCTCCCCGATCTGAAGCCGGCGCTGCTCGCCTGGCAAGCCAAGGCGACCGATGTGGCGATCCGGCTGCTCAAGGCCTTCGCGCTGTCGCTCGACCAGCCGGAGGACGCTTTCGATGCGATCTATCGCGGCGAGCCGAACCACCGCATGAAGATCGTGCGCTATCCCGGCCGCGACACGACCGGCGACGACCAGGGCGTCGGCGCGCACAAGGATGGCGGCTTCCTCACCCTTCTGCTGCAGGACGAGAACAAGGGCCTGCAGGTCGAATATGACGGCAGCTGGGTGAACGTGGACCCGATCCCTCAGACGCTCGTCGTCAACATCGGCGAGCTGCTCGAACTCGCCTCGAACGGTTATCTTAGGGCGACCGTGCATCGTGTCGTCACGCCGCCCGCCGGCGTCGAGCGGATTTCGGTGCCGTTCTTCTTCAGCGCCCGGCTCGACGCCACAATCCCGCTGCTCGACCTGCCGGAGGAACTGGCGGCCGAGGCGCGCGGCCCGGCCAGCGACCCGGATAACCCGCTGTTCCGCAACGTCGGCGCCAATGTGCTGAAAAGCCGGCTGAGGTCCCATCCCGACGTGGCTCGGCGCCATTATGCGGATCTGTTGGAAAAAGCATCGGCCGCCGGCTGACGATTGAGACGCGTCAGGGCGAGATTTTCCGCATTCTTGCTCTTTTTTGGAATTTCGTTCGTGGAAAATACACCGCGGTGACCCCAAATAGGCATTGTCGCCCGGTGTTTTCCTCCCATTGCGCCGGGTGATGTTCCCCTCTGAAGGTTATGACCTTCATGCTTGGCCGGGCCGCTTTCGCGCCCGGCCTTTTTCTTTCAAATGCCTGGGGATGCCCGGACTAGGCAAAGACGATATCGACCAAGCGGCCTAGCTCATCAGCTTCGGCAATCCCGCCGCCAGCGCATCGATGGCCAGCCGCACCTTCAGCGGCAGATGCGGCACCTGCAGCCAGAGTGCGTGGCAATCGTAGAGATAGTCCGGCTGGTCGGGCAGCACGCGGATGAGCTTGCCCGCTTCGAAACGCTCACGCACCAGCCAATATGGCAGCCAGGCCAGTCCCATGCCGTCGGTCGCCGCATCGGCGATGGCGTCGAGGTCGTCGAGCCGCAGCCTGCCGACGGGCGCGATCTCGGTTACCGAGCCATCCTCGCGCGGGAACAGCCATGGCTGCAGTGCCTGGCCGAGACGGCGGTAAACAATTGCCTGGTGGCTGGCGATGTCCTCAAACTGAACCGGTCGGCCGGAGGTCTCGATGTAGGACGGCGAAGCGCAGACAACCATGCGCTGGCGCGCGACTCGGCGCCCGATGATGCCAGCCCGGTCATCCAGTGCGCCGGTGCGGATCGCCAGATCGAAGCCGTCCTCGACGAGATCGGCGAAGCGGTCGCTGAGCGACAGGTCCAACTCCAGTGTCGGATAGTTCCGGGCAAGGGCGAGTAGGATCGGCGTGACGCAGTGGCGACCGAAATGCGTCGGCATCGTCACGCGCAGTCTTCCGCGCGGCTCGGACAACTGGTCGGCTGCCAATGCATCGGCCGCCTGCGCTTCCGCCAGCACGATCCTGCAGCGCTCATAATAGGCGCGCCCGAAATCGGTCGGGCTCTGCCGGCGCGTCGTACGGTTGATGAGCCGTGCGCCAAGGCGTTCCTCAAGGAAGCGGACATGCTTGCCGACCATCGGCCCCGAAAGGTCAAGCGCCGCCGCGGCGGCGGTGAAAGAGCCGAGGTCGACGGCTTTCACGAACACTTCCATGCTTTCGAGGCGGTCCATATTGAAAACCCGGCGTTTCGACTGTTCTGCCTGCACAGCGATTTATCGGCTCTTCACGCCTCTGCATAGTTCCATTCCATCGATTCGATTTGGAGTTGCATGGATGGCAAGGGTTGTTCGCTTTCACAGTCACGGTGGTCCCGAGGTGCTTCGCATCGAGGAAAAAGAGGTTCCGTTGCCAGGTCCTGGCGAGGTGCGGATACGCGTCAGGGCACTGGGCTTGAACCGCGCCGAAGCCTCGATGCGCAACGGCACTTGCATCGAAACGCCGCCGCTGCCGTCAGGCCTAGGTCTTGAGGCGGCCGGCATTGTCGAGGCGATCGGCGAGGGCGTCGGTGGTTTCGCGACGGGCGATGCGGTCAGCATCATCCCGCCGCGCTCCATGGTTCGCTGGCCGGCTTATGGTGAGTTCGTCACCTTTCCGGCTGAACTCGTCGTCAAACATCCGCCATCGCTTTCGTTCGAGGCCGCCGCCGCGACATGGATGCAATATCTCACCGCTTATGGCGCGCTGATCGATATCGCCCGTCTCCGTCGTGACGAGCCCGTCGTCATCACCGCCGCGTCGAGCAGCGTCGGGCTCGCCGCAATCCAGATCGCCAACAGAATTGGCGCCGTGCCGATCGCCGTCACCCGGACATCGGCCAAGAAGACGGCGCTGCTCGATGCCGGCGCTGCGAATGTGGTGGCCTTGGCTGAAGACGATCTCGAGGCGCGGCTGAGAGCGATCGCGCCGCAAGGCGTGCGCGTCGTGCTCGACCCGGTCGGCGGCCCGATCTTCACGCCTCTTGCAGCCGCGATGGCACGCGGCGGCATTCTCATCGAATATGGCGGCCTCAGCCCCGAGCCGACGCCGTTCCCGCTGTTCGAGGTCCTGGCGAAGACGTTGACGCTGCGCGGCTACCTCGTGCACGAGATCACCGGCGATCCCGCCCGGCTGGAAGCCGCCAAGGCTTTCATTCTCGACGGCCTCCAATCAGGCGCCTTGAAGCCGATCGTTGCCAGGACGTTTCCGTTCGAGGCGATCGTCGAGGCGCACCGCTTTCTCGAGGCGGGCGAACAGTTCGGCAAGGTGGTGGTCGTGGTTTGAGGCGCACTTTGCCCGCTCAGCCAAAGGCTTAATAGGCTTCGGCCGAGCCGGGTATAGCCTGAAGGCGCTCGACGTCCTGACGGGGCGGGGCGCCGAACAGGCGCCGATATTCGCGGCTGAACTGCGAAGGGCTGTCGTAGCCGACGGCGAAGCCGGCTGTGCCGGCGTTGGCCCCGTCAGCCAGCATCAGCCTTCGCGCTTCCTGCAGGCGTAGCTGTTTTTGATACTCGAGCGGGGTCATGCGCGTGATCGCTTTGAAGTGGGCGTGAAGCGACGACGCGCTCATGCCTGACGCCGTGGCAATCTCGTCGATGCGCAATTGCGCCTGAAAGCCGTTCCGGATCGTGGCGATGGCGCGGCTCACTTGGTTCAGGTGGCTGTCGACGGTTCCCATTTGACGAAGCGTTGCGCCATGCGGACCGGTGAGCAGACGGTAGAGAATTTCGCGCTCCACGAGCGGGGCCAGAACATCGATGGTTTCGGGGCGATCGAGCAGCTTCACCAATCGGCACGCGGCATCGATCAGGTCCGGGTCGCTTGGATAGACGGCAAGCACGGGCACGTCCTTCTCGGAAGAAACCCGCCGCTCGGTCACAAGCTGGTCGGCAAGTGCCGCGGTGTCGAAGTCGATCTTGCAGCACAGATATGGCGCGGCCGGACTGGCCTCGAGAACATGGCCGACCAGAGGCAGGTCGACCGAAACAAGAAGATAGCTCGATGCATCATAGACCACGCTCTGGCCGGCCAGCGAGACGCGCTTCGACCCTTGGGCGATTATGCAAAGCGAAGCTTCATAGACCGCCGGCACTGGCGCGCTGGGATGGTCGGCGCGAATAAGCGACAGCCGAGGCACCGCGGTGCCGGACATGCCGGAAGCCGGCGCGAACCGCGCGATCATCTGAGCCAGGTCGGCAATTTTGTTCATGCCGCATAAATCTGCATCGCGCGCGATGTTGCAAGGCTTGGTCGGCTTATTTGGAGGATCGTGCAAACTCTTTGGACGATCGCGCTACCGCTCTCCGCCTTCGCGCCACCATTTTGCGTCCCGTCACCGCAAGCGAAAAGGAAACAATCATGACGGGACTGAAAGACAAGGTTGTATTGATCACCGGCGCCTCGAGCGGCATCGGCGAAGCGACGGTTCGCGAGCTTGCCTCGGCAGGCGCCAGGCTGTTTATCGGCGCCCGCCGCGCCGAGCGTCTGAAGGCGCTGGCCGAGGAACTCGGTGAAGGGGTTGGCTGGCGCGAACTCGATGTGACGGATGCGGCAAGCTTCGCCGCATTCGCCGATGCCGCTCAGGCGCAATTCGGGCGGATCGACGTGCTGGTCAACAATGCCGGCGTCATGCCGCTGTCGCCGCTTGCCGCGCTGAAGCGCGATGAGTGGGCGCGCATGATCAACGTCAACATCTTCGGCGTGCTGAACGGGATCGCTTCGGTGCTGCCCCGCTTCGTCGCTCAGAAAAACGGGCACGTGGTCAACGTGGCGTCCGTCGGCGCGCATCTCGTTCTGCCCACCGCGGCGGTCTACTGCGGCACAAAATATGCGGTATGGGCGATCACCGAAGGCCTGCGCCAGGAGCATGACGACATCCGCGCCACGATCATCTCGCCCGGCGTGACCGCGACCGAATTGGGCGACGACATCAGCGATCCTCAGGTGGCCGCGGCTTTGAAGGAGTGGCGGCAGAAATCGCTGACGCCGGACGCCATTGCGCGGGCGATCCGCTTTGCCCTCGAACAGCCCGACGGCGTCGACGTCAACGAAGTGATCGTGCGCCCGACGGCAGCAAATATGTAGACGTCGTGCCGCCGAGTCAGCCAGATGCGAACAGGTCGGCGTTTCGCGCCGGCCCGTTCGCCTAACCTCGTCACGCCGCCTTGACCTTCAGCTCTTCTTCGCCGCGCACCATCCTGATCACGCCGGCGAAGTCGAGCTTGCCGGAACCGAGCACCGGCACCTTCGGCACGACACGCACCTCGGCCGGCACCATCAGGTCCATGGCGCCATTCGCCTTGGCGAAGGCGAGAAAGTCCGCGCGGGTCGCGCCGGAAGCTTCCGTGATCAGGATAAGCTTCTCGCCCTTGCGCGCGTCCGGTACTGTGGCGACCGCTGACAGCGAGCCTTTCCAGAGTTCGCCGGCCAGCGCCTCGACCGCCGCCAGCGAAATCATCTCGCCGCCGATCTTGGCAAAGCGCTTGGCGCGGCCGCGGATCGAGATGAAGCCGGCGTCGTCGACGGTGACGATGTCGCCGGTGTCGTGCCAGCCGTCTTTCAGCGGCTCGATCACGCCGGGGTTCTCGGCGCGCAGATAGCCCGACATGACGTTCGGACCGCGCACGAAGAGCCGCCCGCCCTCGTCGACGCCGGGCACCGGGTCCAGGCGATATTCCATGCCGGGCATGATTTTGCCGACGCTGCCTGCCTTGTTGTACATCGGCGTGTTGATGGCAATCACCGGTGCGGCTTCCGTCACGCCGTAGCCCTCGAGGATGCGCAGGCCGAACTTCTCCATATAGGTCATGCGCGTCGCCACCTTCACCGGTTCGGCGCCGGCGAAGCAATAGCGCACCGAGCGGAAATCGTAGGGGTGCGCGGTGCGCGCATAGCCCGCGAGGAACGTATCGGTCCCGAAGATGATCGTCGCGTTCGATCCGTAGATCAGCTCCGGCACGATGCGGTAGTGCAGCGGCGAGGGGTAGAAATAGACCGGCACGCCAGAGATCAGCGGCAGCACCGTGCCCGCCGTCATGCCGAAGGAGTGGAAGATCGGCAGCACGTTGAACACCTTGTCGCCCGAGTGGAAGTCGATGCGCGAGGCCGCCTGGGCGGCGTTGGCCAGGATGTTGCGGTGGGTCAGCACCACGCCCTTGGGCGTGCCTTCCGAGCCCGAGGTGAACAGGATCGCCGCCGGATCGTCCGCCTTGCGCGCCACCCGCGGCGTTGTCTTGCGCAACAGGCCGAGCAGCTTGTCCTTGAGGCCGATCGTGACGCGCAGGTCGTCGAGCCAGACGATGTCGACCGAGCGGCCGATCTCTTCCACCACCGGCCCGAGCTTTGCCTGCTCGACGAAGGCGCGGGAGGTGAGCACGGTTTTCACTTCGGCCGCCCTGCATGCCGACAGGATGTTGGCCGCGCCGGCGGTGAAGTTGATCATCGCCGGCACCTTGCCGGCCGACATGACGCCGAGCAGCGCAGCGCAGGCGCCGTTGGCGTTGGGCAGCATGATGCCCAGCGTCTCTTGTCCCGCATAGAGATGCTTGAACTTCTCGCCGAGCACCGCGGCGGCGGTGAGCAGCTTGCCGTAGCTCAGCGAGCCGGTGACCGGATCCTGCACGGCGAGCTCCTTCATGCCGCGCTCGTGGGCCGTCTCGATGATCTTCTGAAGCACCGTCTTGTCGATGTTTTGGGTGCGGAAGACGAGGTCCGACATCACCTGATAGAGCGCCGAGCCCGCCGCCGCGCGGCGCTGGCGCCCCTTCAGTTCCTGGGGCACTTCGAGCTTCACCGGCTCCAGGATGGTCACCTTGACCTTCGGGAACAGGCGGTGGCGCACATGCTGCGAGGAGAGCCGCGAGAAATAGCTCTTCTCCAGCCCCTCGATGCGCACCGGCACCACCATCGAGCCGGTCTTGTCGGCGACCATGGCGGCGCCGTCATAGACCTTCATCAGGCCGCCTGTGACGGTGATGCGTCCCTCCGGGAAGATGACCAGCGGATCGCCGCCCTGCACGATCTTGATCAGGGTGCGGGTCGACATCGGCTTCGCCGGATTGAGCGGCAGCGCCCGGGCGAGCTTCATGAACGGCTTCATCCACCAGGCCTGGGCGATCGTGTAGTCGATGGCGAAGACCGGCTCCTCGTCGGTCAGCGTCAGCGCCAGCGGACCATCGAGGAAGCTGACATGGTTGAGCGCCAGGATCGGCGCCTTGCCGGCCGCCTTGAGTTTGTCCAGTCCTTCGACCTCCAGCCGCAGGAAGGCGCGGAACAGGATCGAGACGAAATCGCGGAATGGATTGGTCGGCAGGAATTTCAGCATCAGCCAGGCGGCGACGGCGTTGGCGACGACGAGGCCGAACAGGATGCCTGCGATCGAGACGCCCGCCGCCTGGATGGCGGCGACAAGGATGCCGCCGACGGTCATGAAGCCGGCGTTGACGATGCTGACCGCCGCGACGACGCGGGCGCGGCGCGCTTCCGGCGACCAGGCCTGCACGGCGGCGAAGGTCGGCACGACAAGGAAGGCGGCGGCAATGGCCATGCCGGCGAGGTCGATGGCGACGCGGACGGTGTTGGGGCCGGCGAAGAAGGCCGACAGGCTGGCGGCTGTCGGCGAAGGCTGCATGCTGCCGATGGTCCAGGCCAGATGCAGGCCGAACAGCGCCATCAGCGCGGTGCCGACCGGCGCGGGCAAAAGCACCATGCGGCCCTGCGACATCCAGGCGGCGATGGCCGAGCCGATGGCGATGGAGACGGCGAACACCGCGAGATAGGCGGTGACGGCGATCTCGTTGCCGCCGAGCGAATCCTTGATCATCGCCGGCAGGATCGAAAGCACGATGGCTCCGACCAGCCAGAACCACGAGGTCATCAGGCCGGCGCGCCAGATGCGCGTGTCGGTGCGCAGTTCGGCGACCTGCCGCCAAGTCGAGCGGAAGATGTTCCAGTCGATGGTGAGGTTGGGAGCCGCCGAGCCGGTGGAAGGGATGTAACGGCTGACGAACCAGCAACCGACGGCCAGCGCCATCATGATCGGCCCGAACACCGTGACGCCGATACCGTCGGCGGAGACGACCCCGCCGGCAATCGTGCCGCCCAGGATCGCTGCGAAGGTCGCCGACTCGATCCAGGCATTGGCCTTGGGCAGTTCCTTGCGCTCCAGATGGTCCGGCAGGATGCCGTATTTGATCGGTCCGAACAGCGCCGAGATGATGCCGAACATCAAGAGCGCCGTCATCAGCACGGGAATAGAGGACAGCGCGATGCCGACGACGGCGACGGCGGCCGCGGCGATCTCGGTGAATTTCAGCCGGCGCGCGATCAGCGCCTTGTCGAAGCGGTCGGCGATCTCGCCGCCCAGCGCCGAAAGCAGCAGGAAGGGGGCCATGAAAATGGCGCCGGCCAGCGTCACCAGCGACGCGGCCTGGTCCTTCGCCAGCGTGAAGAGAATGAGGAACACCAGCGTGTTCTTCAGGAAATTGTCGTTGAAGGCCGAGAGGAATTGCGTCCAGAAGAGAGGCGCGAAGCGCCGCGACATCATCAGATGGGTGTTCATGGCAATTTCCATTGGGCAAGCCCGACTGGCAATCCGTTTGGACTGAGCGGACACTTGCGCGGTTTGAGCCTTGTTTACCGGGAAGCGGTTAAACTTCGTTACTGCGATTTATTCCAATCCATTTGTTTCTTGCCCTTGGCGCCCCGCATCTGACGTCCGCGGTCGGTCTCCAGGGCTTGCAGGCGCTTGAATATTTGCGGGCATGGCTGTCGGTGAGCATCGATATGATCCTTTCGTTTCAGGCTTAGGCTGCGTCGGCCTGGGCTTGTTTCAGGCCGGATACAATTCAGTGAACATTGTTCATGTTCGCAGCATAGCATATCGTGAACGACGTTCAAGAGAAAAATGAACGGCGTTCACAGATCGAACTGTTGAATGGGAACACGCTGGATGCGAGCTGCGCGCGACCTGGCGTTCAGGAGAACAACGAAACGTTAGACAAGCTCTCGATTTTGCGGCGACTGGAGCTACACCAGCCGGCCGCAAACGGCTATCAATCGTCGCGAAGTCATGCTTCGGGGTGGTGAGAGGCGCGCGGCTTGCAGCTGGATTTGAAGACAATCGAGGCTTTGGCCCCCGATCAGGCCTCGCTTGGCGCCGCCGCCAAGCTGACCAAGCGGTCGAACTGGCCCAGGCTTGAAGCGCATGAACAGCTGCCGCTGATCTGGGGCGAATGCCAGGGCTCGGGCTCCAACCCTTACCGGGTCGCGTTCGACACCTCCGACCACGGCTATAAATGCACCTGTCCGTCGCGGAAATTTCCCTGCAAGCACATTCTGGCGCTGGCCTGGATCGGCGCCACCGCGCCGGCGAGCTTCGCGCGTGTCGACCAGACGCCTGACTGGGTCAATGACTGGCTCGGCCGGCGCCGCAAGCCTGGGCAGCCGCCGGCCACGGCACCAGCTCGCGCGGAAGGCAAAAGCATCGACGAGGCATCGCGGCCGGAAGAGGCACATCCTGTCGAGGACGCAGCTGCCGCCGAACGCCGCGAGGCGGCGCAGCGCAAGCGGGCGGAGGACACGCGCAGCGCGGTCTCGGCGGCGCTCGACGAGCTCGACCAGTGGATCGCCGACCAGTTGCGGCTCGGTCTTGCCGGCTTTGTCGATGCCTCGAGCGAGCGCTGCCGCCGCATCGCGGCACGGCTTGTAGACCTCAAGGCGGCGGCACTCGCCGGTCGTATCGACGAATTGCCCGCGAAGCTGATGGCGCTGCGCGGCGAGGAGCGGCCGGACGCCGCGATCCGCGAGCTGGGCAAGCTGGTGCTGCTCGCGAAGGCCTGGCGCGCCGCGCCGGACGATGCCGAATTGAAACGCCTGGTCTCGACATCGGAGACGCGCGACCAGATACTCGCCAACCCCGACGCCGTTCAGGTCGAGAGCGACTGGGAGGTGCTTGGCGAAAAGATCGAGACCCGACGCGACGGGCTGGTCAGTCACGCCACTTGGCTGCTCGATCTGAAAAGCACGACACCGCGATTTGCGGTGCTGCTCGATTTCTTCCCCGCCTCGGCCGGACGCCGCTCCGGCGCCTTCGCGCCGGGCGACCGCTTCAGAGCGAGGCTGGTGTTCTATCCGTCGCGCAATCCGCTGCGCGCGCTGGTCGCGGACCGACTGGGCGACGTGGCGTCTGGCGCGTGGCCGGCATTCGTCCCGGATGCAGCAGGCGATCCGCTGGCCGCCTACGCCGCGTTCCAGGATGGCGCGCCCTGGCTGTCCGATTGCCCTGTCATCCTGCCGGCCGGTGCGATCGCGCTGGACGAAAAGGACGGCGCCTGGTGGCAGGCGGCCGGCGATCCGCACGGCATTGCCCTGCCTGTTGCCGGCTCCGTCAACCAGACCTTGCTCGGCCTCGATCTCGCGGCGACGGCAGCGCTTTGGAACGGCGCCAGGCTCGAGCTGCTGGCATCGCAAAGCAGCATCGGGAGGCTCGATCTGTCATGAACGAGCTCGATCAGGCCGGACTGGCACGGTTGCGCGACGGCTGGATTTCGGGCGGCGCCATGTTCGAATTCGCCCCGGTCGAGTGGAAAGAGGTAGCCACCGCTACCAGCCCCGACGAACGGGAGCGGCGGCTGTTGGCCATCGCCGCGCAGGCGCTGGATGTCGCGCTCCGCCCCGCGGCGCCGAAAAGCTTGAAGCGGCGTCCGCCGTTGCCGGTGCTGGCTTTGCCGATGCTGCCTGAACGCCTGCGGCCGGCGCTGCGCGCCGCGCTGAAGCAGGCCGCCGATGCGAGGCGCAAGGCGCAGGTCGTCAAGCTGGTCGCCAGTCGTGGCTTCGTCACCCATCCGATGGATTGGATGCCTTCCGCGTCGGACCAGATCGCACCGGATATCTACGCGCCCTGGATCGACTGGCGGGCGAGCGCCGGAGAGGAACGGCTGTCGCATGAAAAGCTCACCTTGCAGAATTGGCCAGAATTCTTTCCGGCCGCGCGGCGCGTTGCGCTGGCGGGGATGCGCCGGAGCGAACCGGCGGTCGCCAGGCTGCTGATCGAGGCCAAGGGTCCGGCGGAATCGGCCGAGGTCAGGCTGTCGCTGGTCGAGCTCATCCGCATCGGCCTCGGACCGGACGACGCGCCGTTCCTGAAGAGCCTGGCCTCAGATCGCTCCACCAAGGTCCGTGAGCTCGCCGGCCGCATGCTGGCGATGCTGGGCGAACATGGCGAAGGAGGGCCGGACGCCCCCGTAGCCGAGCTTGCCGGCTTCATCGAGGAGGGTAAGGCGGGCTTCATTCGCCGGCGCACGACCTTCGGGCCGGCGAAAACCAAATCGCACGCGCAGGAACAGCGCCGCGCGGAGCTGTTCGAGCTCTGCAACCTGGTCGATCTGGCGACGCGGTTCGGCGTTACGGAGTCCGACTTCATAACCGGCTGGCAGTTCGGCACCGACAACAATGCCGATGTCCATCTCTCGCGCATGGTCGCCGCCTCCGGCAGCGACACTGCGGTGGCGCATATGGCCGACATGCTTGTCGCCGAAGGTGGCAAGCATGTGTTTCGCGCGCTTCAATTGACCCCGCGCTTAGATAATCGCCGAAAACGTGTGCTGGTCCGGTTGATCCTTAAGCAAGCGAACTACCTCGGAATGCTTAATCTGGCGGAAAGCCTCGACGCTGGCTGGCTGGACTGGGACGACCTGACGAATGGGCAAGTGCTTCCAGCGTTGCGTTCCGTCATCGGCGGAAGCGACGATGCTATGCGGCAAGGGGTTCACGACTTCCTCGAGGTGATGGGCTTTCTCGCTACCGCAACAGCTGCGACGAGACTAATCGAAGATTTAATTACAACTGGCTTGCCGCCGGCGTCTCCATCCCTCAGCCTGCTGCGGCTCAATGCGGCACTGACCGAAAACCTTTCCCAATCCGACAGATGATCAACCCGGAGAAGATCGCATGAACGCAGCCATCCGCCTCCCGGCCGAACAGGTCTACGCCGCCGAACTGCAGGCGCTCGCGCGCGGCGACGACCGCCAAAAGCCTGCCGGCTGGAGCCTGTCGCCGAAAGCCGTGCTCACCTATCTAATGGGCGGCAAGGCGAGCGACGGCACGGTGATTTCGCCGAAATATGTCGGCCGCCGGCAATTGATGGAAACGGCGGTCGCCACGCTCGCGACCGACCGGGCGCTGCTTCTGCTCGGCGTTCCCGGAACGGCAAAATCCTGGGTCTCGGAACATCTCGCCGGCGCCATCATGGGCAATTCGACGCTGGTCGTGCAATGCACCGCCGGCACCGACGAAAACCAGATCCGCTATGGTTGGAACTATGCCCAGCTCCTGGCCAAGGGCCCGAGCCAGGAAGCGCTGGTGCCAACGCCGCTCTACCGCGCGATGCAGGACGGCAAGCTTTGCCGGCTGGAAGAGCTGACGCGCATGGGCTCCGATGTGCAGGACACGCTGATCACCGTGCTGTCGGAAAAGATGATGCCGGTGCCGGAGCTGAACACCTCGATCTACGCGCAGCGCGGCTTCAACATCATCGCCACCGCCAACAACCGCGACAAGGGCGTCAACGAACTCTCCTCGGCGCTGAAGCGCCGCTTCAACGTAGTGGTGCTGCCGCTACCGGACGATATGGCGGAGGAAGTCTCCATCGTCTCCCGGCGCGTCGGCGAGATGGCCGGCGGGCTGGACCTGCCGGTGCCGAAGAATGTCGGCGAGGAGATCGCCCGCGTCCTCACCATCTTCCGCGAGCTGCGCTCGGGCGCGACCGCCGACGGCAAGGTGACGCTGAAGACGCCGTCGGGCTCGCTCTCCACCGCCGAGGCGATCGCAACCATGGTCAGCGGCCTCAGCCAGGCGGCATGGTTCGACGACGGCAAGCTCCACGCCGAAGGGCTGGCGCCAAGTCTTGTCGGCGCCATCGTCAAGGATCCGGTTCAGGACAAGGTGGTGCTCGAGGAATATCTGGAGACGGTGCTGAAGAAGCGGCCGGACTATGCCGGCTATTATGCGGCGCTCAACGCGGCCATCTGAGCCATGACGCAAGGCGGCATCAGCTATTTCGGCATTCGCCACCACGGCCCGGGCTCCGCCGGGAGCCTGGTCAAGGCGTTGCAGGAATTGCAGCCCGTCGCCGTGCTGATCGAGGGGCCGGTGGATGCCTCGCCGCTGCTGCCGTTGCTCGCCAGCCCCGACATGAAGCCGCCGGTGGCGTTGCTCTGCTATCCCGAGGACGACCCCGCCGCGACCAGCTTTTGGCCCTTCGCCGAATTCTCGCCGGAATATCAGGCAGCACTTTGGGCCGTCGCCAACAAGGCGGCGCTGCGCTTCATCGACCTGCCGTCGGCCGCGCGGCTTGCGGAGAAGGCGCCTGAAGCAGCCGCGGACACCGAAGCAGCCGAGGCGGAGGCCACGGACGAGCAGGGCGAGGAACCCACGCGCATTCAGGATCCGATCGGTACCCTGGCGCGCGCCGCCGGCTATGAGGACGGCGAGAGTTGGTGGTCGGACATTATCGAGCAGAATCCCGAACCCGGCCCGATCTTCGCGGCCATCGCCGACGCGATGACGACGCTGCGCGAGGGCGAGGGCGCGATCGCCAAGTTCGAGGCGATGCGGGAGGCGCATATGCGCCTCGAGATCGCCGCCGCGCGGAAAGAATTCGACGGGCCGCTGGCTGTCGTCTGCGGCGCCTGGCATGTGCCGGCCTTGGGGGCCGCGCATACGCAAAAGAGTGACCAGGCGCTGCTCAAGGGCATCGGCCGACGCAAGACCACGATGACTTATGCGCCGTGGACCGGACCGCGCCTGGCGCTGGGCTATGGCTACGGCGCCGGCGTCGTCGCGCCCGGCTGGTGCAAGCATCTGTGGCAGACGCGCGGGGAGGGCGACGCCTCCGTCCTGTGGCTGGCGCGGATCGCCTCGGTGCTCAGGGCGAAGGGCCACATGATCTCGACTGCATCGCTGATCGAAGCGGAGCGCTTGGCGCGCGCGCTTGCCGCAATCCGCGAACGGCCGAAGCCGGGCTTCGAGGAACTGCGCGACGCCTCGGTCTCGGCGCTCTTCAATGGCGAGGCCCTGCTGTGGAAGATGGTCGAGGCCGAGCTGCTGCTTGGCGCCGATGTCGGCGAGATCCCGCCCGACACGCCGCTCGCGCCGCTGATCGACGATCTGCAGCGCAACCAGAAGGCCGCGCGGCTGAAACCGGAAGCGCTGGAACGAGAGCTTTCCGTCGACCTGCGCAGCGAGAGCGGTCTCTTCCGCTCGACCTTGCTGCATCGGCTGAACGTTCTCGGCGTGAGCTGGGGCAGGCTGACCGATGTCGGGCGCAGCCGCGGCACGTTTCGCGAGCGCTGGATGCTGGCCTGGCAGCCGGAATATGCCGTCCGCCTGGTCGAGAACCTGGTCTACGGCCCGACCATCGAGAAGGCCGCCAATGGCCGATTGATCCTTATGATCGGCGCCGCTCCAACGCTCGATGCTCTGGCCACGCTGGTGCAGAGTGCGATCACCGCCGCCTTGAGCGAGGCGTCCGCCGCCGGTCTTGCGGCGCTCGAGGAAAAGGCAGCGCACAGCAGCGAGTGCCTGGAGCTGCTGGCCTCGGTGCCGCCGCTGGCCGACATCATCCGCTACGGCGAAGCGCGCAAGACAGAGACGGAGCGTCTCGCCGGCCTGCTGGAGCGGCTGATCATCGAGGGCTCCATCGCGCTGCCTTACGCGGCGCGCGATCTCGATGCGCAGGCCGCCGCCGCGCTGATGGCAGCACTTCGCAAGGCCGACGAGGCGATCAAGCTGATCGAGCCGGATGAGCATGTTCTGGAAGCCTGGCGCAACGGGCTGGCGGCCGTGCTCGATTCCTTACGCGCCACGGCGCTCGTCGCCGGCTGCGCCGCGCATCTGCTCTACGAGGCTGGACGCCTCTCAGCGGATGAGACCGCCGATCTCCTGGCAAGGCGCCTGTCGCCGGGAACGCCTGTGATCGATGCCGCCGCCTTCTTCGAAGGCTTCTTCAGCGGCGCCGGCCAGCGGCTGATCTATGACGAAGGTCTGCGCGGTGCCGTCGATGCCTGGCTGGCCTCGCTCGACGAGGAGGCTTTCGTGGCGCATCTGCCGCTGCTGCGCCGCGTCTTCTCCAACCTCGACAGCATGGAGCGTCGGCGCCTGATCGAGGCCGTGCTTGGCAAGAGAGCAAGCCTGCCCGCCGGACTGACGGCGGCGCCGGATGGCGGCGCGGCATGGCGCAGGCATTTTGGTGTTCTCGCAAAGCTGCTCGCAGGGGAACCCGGCCATGGTTGATGAAACGCACGGGCCGGAGCTCGATCCGACGCAAGACAACCGTGAGCGCCGCTGGCGGCTGGCGATCGGCGCCGACGACGAGACATCGTCGGCGCTGTCGGCCGAGGACCGAAAACTGTCGGCGGCGCTCGATGTGCTCTATGGCGACGGCAGCGGCGACCCCGCCGGCGATCCGCGCAAGCGGCGCGGCGGGCTTGGCCGTTCGGCGCCGCGCGTCGCGCAATGGATGGGCGACATCCGCTCCTTTTTCCCGGAGCAGGTCGTCCAGGTCGTGCAGAAGGACGCCTTTGAGCGGCTGAACCTCAAGCAGATGCTGATGGAGCCCGAATTCCTCAAGGCGATCGAGGCCGACGTCAATCTCGTCGCCGACCTCGTCTCGCTGCGCTCGGCGATGCCGGACAAGACCAAGGACATCGCCAGGTCCATCATTTCCGACATTGTCGCCAAGCTGATGCAGCGCCTGGAGCAGAAGACCGCGGAGGCGATCCGCGGCGCGCTCGATAAGTCGCGGCGCACCGACCGGCCGCGCCAGCGCGATATCGACTGGCCGCGCACGATCACGGCGAACCTTCGCCACTACCAGCCGGACCATAAGACCGTCGTGCCGGAAAAGCTGGTCGGCTTCATGCGTCGTCAGCGCCGACTGGTCGACCTCGATGAGGTGACGCTCTGCGTCGACCAGTCCGGCTCGATGGCGAGCTCGGTCATCTACGCCTCGATCTTCGCCGCCGTGATGGCCTCGCTGCCGGTCGTGCGGACGAAACTCGTCTGCTTCGACACGGCGATCGTCGATCTGACCGAAGAGCTCAGCGATCCGGTCGAGGTGCTGTTCGGCGTCCAGCTCGGCGGCGGCACCGACATCAACCAGGCGGTCGCCTACTGCGCCGAGCGCATCGAGCGGCCAACCAAGGCGCATTTCGTTCTGATCACCGATCTCTACGAAGGTGGCAACGGCAAGGAGCTCCTGCAAAGGCTGGCGGCGCTTGTCCGGTCGGGCGTCAACGTCGTCGTGCTCTTGGCGCTCACCGATCAGGGCCGTCCCGGCTACGATCCGTCGATGGCGGGGTCGGTCGCCGCGCTCGGCATCCCGGTCTTTGCCTGCACGCCCGACCATTTCCCCGACATGATGGCGGCGGCGCTGCGCCGCGAGGATATCGGCGCCTGGGCGGCAGGCGCCGACATCAAGCTCGTCCGCGCCGATACGGAGGCGCCGGGCGCGGCGGAGTAGGCTTGCCGCCCGAACTCAGAACGGCTTCTCGCCGGTCATCTCGAAGCGCTCGACCGCGCAGTGCTCGGCAATCACCGCCAGGATGTCCGTCGAAGGCTCGAGCGCGTCGGGCTGCTTCCATTGAACGTCGAAGGAAAAAACAAAGCAGTTGCGGTCGACATCATGCTCCATGCCGACAAAGCGCGCGTCGTAGCCAAGCGGTCGTACCATGTTGCGTATGTCGGGTGGCGAATCTTCCGGCCATGAGACCGATAGGATCGCCTTGTGGTCGCGCGGGATTTTCAGGTCGACCCATTTCAGCGCCTGCAGCGTCACCAGCGTCAGCACCGTCGCGATCATGCCGAGGCCATATTGGCCGCCGCCAAAGGCGAGGCCGATCATCGTCATGATCCACATCGTCGCGGCGGTGGTGACGCCGGTGACGAGATCGCCGCGCCGCAGGATGGCGCCGCCGCCGATGAAGCCGACACCGGTCAGCACGCCGAGCGCGAAGCGCATCACATCCATGCGCACGAAAGAGTCCGGCGTCTTGCCGGAGACGTCGAGCAGCATGTTGGCCTGAACCATGGCCACACAGGCCGCCAGACCGACCAGTATGGTCGTGCGCAGCCCGGCGGAATGGCCGCGCGCCTCGCGATTCAGGCCGATGAGGAAGCCGGCCAGCAGGGTCAGCAAGAGCCGCCCGACAAGGTCCAGCCAGGTCGGATGAAGCGGCATGTCGCAGCAAAGTGTCTCGAACATCGTCTCGACAAGGGGGTGTAAATTCACCGCGCCTCAATTTCGTCAGCGACGTTCAACCGGGCAGAGCCGGGAATGGTTCCGTGACCGATGTCTGAAGACATCAGGGCTGTCTTCAATGCGCGGCGAGGCTGACCACCAACGCCAGCACCACGATGCCCACCAGCCCGGCGATGAAAATGATGCGGCGGGTGCGCGTGCGCAGGATGATTTCACCCTGTCGTGCGTCCTGGCCCGAGAAGACCAGTCCTTCGCTATCGCGATCCTTGCTCATGAATTGCTCCTTCCTTTGGAACGGATCCGGAAGGTCTCTGAGCAGGAACCGATTTGTCGGTGCGAAGTTCCGCCGTGTTTCGGGGGGAGCAATGCCCGCGACCGGGATTGAACCGGTCGCGGGAGATTTCGCTTTAGCCGAATTTCGGGTCGAGGCTGCCCGACTTGTAGCGCTTGGCCATGTCCGCCAGCGGGATCGGCTTGATCTTCGGCGCGTTGCCGGCGGTGCCGAACTGCTCGAAGCGCTCCTTGCAGAGCTTCTTCATCGCCGCCATCGCCGGCGTCAGATATTTGCGCGGGTCGAACTCCGACGGGTTCTCGGTCAGCACCTTGCGGATCGCGCCGGTCAGCGCCATGCGGTTGTCGGTGTCGATGTTGATTTTGCGCACGCCGTGCTTGATGCCGCGCTGGATCTCCTCCACCGGGACGCCCCAGGTCGGCTTCATCTCGCCGCCATATTTGTTGATGATCTCCTGCAACTCTTCCGGCACCGACGACGAGCCATGCATGACCAGATGCATGTTGGGCAGGCGGCGATGGATCTCCTCGATCACGTTCATCGCCAGCACCGCGCCGTCCGGCTTGCGCGAGAACTTGTAGGCGCCGTGGCTGGTGCCCATGGCCACCGCCAGCGCATCTACATGCGTGTCGCGCACGAACTGCTCGGCCTGCACCGGGTCGGTCAAAAGCTGGTCGTGGCTGATCGCGCCTTCGACGCCATGGCCGTCTTCCTGCTCGCCGCCGCCGCTCTCCAGCGAGCCCAGCACGCCGATCTCGCCTTCCACCGACACGCCGCCCCAATGCGCCATGTCGACGACGCGCCGGGTGATGCCGGAATTGTAGGCATAGTCGGCCGGCGACTTGCCGTCCTCCTTCAGCGAGCCGTCCATCATCACCGAGGTAAAGCCGTACTGGATCGCGGTGACGCAGGTCGCTTCGTTGTTGCCGTGGTCGAGATGCATGCAGACCGGGATATCGGGATGGATCTCGACCAGCGCGTCGATCAGCTTGGCCAACACCACGTCATTGGCATAGGCGCGCGCGCCGCGGCTGGCCTGCAGGATGACCGGGGACTTGGTCTCCTCGGCCGCCTCCATGATGGCGAGGCCTTGTTCCATGTTGTTCATGTTGAAGGCAGGCACGCCATAGCCATGTTCTGCGGCATGGTCGAGCAATTGTCTCAGTGTGATGCGAGCCAACGAATAGTCTCCCGTATCTGGTTCGAGCCCGTTTGAAATGGCCACCCGGGCGGGCGGCCCCGTTGCTTCTGGCTGGATTTCCGACGCACCGCAACCACTCTCGTCGCGGTCCTGAAATCCAAATCGGTTTAGTTCTGGTGCACCGGTTGCTCAGGCGGCAATCTTTGCACGCGCGGCGAGGATCTCGACGCAGGCCTTCGCGGCTTCCTTGCCCTTCACGGTGAAATGCTCGTGGAAGAAGCGGTGATGCTCGGCGCTGTCATGGTAGTTGTGCGGCGTCAGCACCGCCGACAGCACCGGCACGCCGGTCGCAAGCTGCACATTCATCATGCCGTCGATGACGGCGCTCGCCACGAAGTCGTGCCGGTAGATGCCGCCGTTGACGACGAAGGCGGTGCCGAGGATCGCGGCGTAGCGGCCTGTCTCCGCAAGCGTCTTGGCGTGCAGCGGGATTTCATAGGCTCCCGGCACGTCGAAGACCTCGACGGCAAAGCCACCGAGCGCGGCAAGCTCCGCCTCGAACGCCGCCACGCACTGGTCGACGATATCGGCGTGCCAGCGCGCCCGGATGACGGCGACACGCCGGACAGTATGGTCTTTGGGGAAATGCTGATTCATGGGTCCTTCCTTCCGTTTCGAACCAGAATCAGGACGCACGACGCAAAAATGCGGCCCGCGCGAGCGGACCGTCTTATGCGATCGTTCTCTTCCATCCGGACTGTAACCGTCGGCTCCGGAATCGCACCGGATCTGCTGACCCTTCCGATAAGGCCGGAAGGCGCTCGCGGGCTTGGGTCGAGACCCTTACCGCCGGTGGGGAATTTCACCCCGCCCTGAGAACATTGACGGTGCAGCTATGGAGGGGGAGGCAGGCGCTGTCAATTGGCGACTAGCCAATCTCTCCGTTGTGGGGGATGACCGGCAGGTAGACGGGGGCGCGGCGTTGCAGGATCAAGGTTCCTCGCCCCACGAAGTGGGGAGAGGTGGCTCGGCGAAGCCGAGACGGAGAGGGGAGCGCCCTACGAAGGCCCCCGCTCCGTCCGCTTCGCGGCCACCTCTCCCCCGCCTTGGCGGGGGCGAGGAACCCAAGCATAGATACGCCGGCGGGACCGCGCCCCCTCTGTCGCCATTGGCGACGGAGGGGATTAGCTTCGCTCGGGAAACATCGCCTTCAACCCCTCGCGCGAGGCCTTTGCCACGCCGCGTTCGGTGATCAATCCCGTCACCAACCTTGCCGGCGTCACATCGAAGGCCGGGTTCGCCGCCGGCGTCTGATCCGGCGACACGCGCACCTGCGCGATCTTGCCGTCTGACGTCTTGCCCCAGACCAGCGAAACCTCGTCGCCGGAGCGCTCCTCGATCGGGATTTCCGCTAGCCCGTCGGCCACTGTCCAGTCGATTGTGGGCGAGGGGAGCGCGACGTAGAAGGGCACGTCGTTGTCGGCCGCGGCCAGCGCCTTCAGATAGGTGCCGATCTTGTTGCAGACGTCGCCATTGGCGGTGGTGCGGTCGGTGCCGACGATCACCATGTCGATGTCGCCATGCTGCATCAGGTGGCCGCCGGCATTGTCGACGATCAGCGTATGCGGCACGCCGTGCCCGGCCATCTCCCAGGCGGTCAGCTGGGCGCCCTGGTTGCGCGGCCTGGTCTCGTCGACATAGACATGCACCGGAATGCCGGCCTCGGTCGCCAGATAGATCGGTGCGGTGGCGGTGCCGTAGTCGACCGTCGCGAGCCAGCCGGCATTGCAATGGGTGAGGATGTTGACGGTTTCGCCGGGCTTCTTCTTCGCCGCTATCTCTCTGATGATGGCAAGCCCGTTCTCGCCGATGGCGCGGTTCAACCCGACATCCTCGTCGGCGATCTCGGCGGCCCGCTTGTAGGCAGCCTCCGCGCGTTCCTCCGGCGCCAGCGGCTTGAGGAAGCGTCGCATCTCGTCCAGCGCCCAGCGCAGGTTGATCGCCGTCGGCCGCGTCTTGTTGAGCGTCTCCCGCACCGCATCGAGCGCTTCGTCCGACGGATCGTCCATCATCTGGATGGCGACGCCATAGGCCGCGGTGACGCCGATCAGTGGCGCGCCGCGCACCCACATGTCGCGGATCGCGGTGGCGATGCCGGCGACGGTTCCGATCGTCTCGATGCGGAACTCATGCGGCAGCCAGCGCTGGTCGATGATCTCGACCGAGCGCTCATCGTCGCTGAGCCAGATGGTGCGGTAATGGCGTTCGCCGACATTCAAAGGGAGTTCTCCTGTTCGATCAGCGCGGCCAGATTGTTGACCTCGTCGACGCTGTGGATCTGGCGCCGGTTGACGGCGATGTGGCGGCCGAAGCGCAAAGCCTTGGCCTCACATCTGGCGCGCAGGTCTTGATCGGCAATGGTCTCGAAATCGGCATTGTGGGCTAGCCCAAGGATGCGCCGGTGCACCTCGATGCCGGCAAAGCCGAGCAGGTCGGTCCAGATGGAATGCAGCATGTGATCGAGCGCCTGCTCGGAACCCAGCCTGTCGCCCTGATCCTCGAACAGGCTTTTCTGGTAGAGGATGCCGGTGCGCTCGGTCCGCCACAGATGCGCGAACTCGGCGCGGAAGGTGGCCCAGGTCTCGGCGGTGACGCCGAGCAGATAGGCGCGCATCGAGTCGCGACTGCCTTTTTCCTCGTGCCCGCGCTGCGAGAAGAAGGCCATCCAGAAATTGGCAAGCAGCATGCCGACATCGAAGGCGATCGGGCCGTAGAAGGCGAACTCCGGATCGATCATCCGGGTCTCTGTGTCCGTCACCATGATCGAGCCCGAATGCAGGTCGCCATGCAGCAGCGTCTCGGCATTGGCGGCGAAGAGATGCTTCAGCCGCTGCGCCTCGACCTTGAGGTCGCGATCGGCCCGCAATTCGGCGACAAGGCCGTCGAGCTGCGGCGAGGTATGCCGGTTCATTTTTGCGTCGAAATAGGGATCGGAGAACACCAGGTTCTCGGTGATGTCGCAGAGCTCCACATTGTCGGCGAACAAAGCGAGATCGGCTTTGCGATCCTTGGCCACCATCGACAGGTCAGAGCCACGGAACAGCGTGCGGGCCATGAACAGGCCGATGTCGCGCGCGATGTTCGGCAATTCGCGGCCGTCGATCAGCGCGCGCCTGAGAATGACATGCGGCGGCGCCAGATATTCCATCACGATCAGCGCCTGGGTCTCGTCGAAATGGTAGATCGCCGGCACCGAGCCCGGCGCGCGGCGCTCCTGCCGGGTCAGCGCATGATATTCGAAGAAGGAGCGCTTCAAGGGCAGCGGCCAGCTGTCGCCGACCAGCCGCACATAGGGCAGCGCCTGCTTGACCACCGCGGCGCCCCGGTCGCCCTCGACGATAAACACGAGGTTGAGATTGCCGTCGCCGACCTCGCGTACTTTCCAGCGGCTGATGTCCTTGCCGATGCGCTCGGTCAGCGCCACGGTCTCGCCAAGGCGCTTCGGCAGCGTTTCCACCGACAATGCTTCGAACTTCCCGGTCATGCTCTCCCCTCCTTCGCGTGATCTCCGACGATAGCGGAGCCACGACGGCGGGGCCAAGCTAGGAAGCGCTCTGGCAAATGTCAATCGTGTTGACAATTGACGAATGAGCCCATAGCGTCACGGGCTAGGGAGGAAGGAATGGGCGCAGATGCCGTGTTCCATGTGGAGGGCCTGAGGAAATCCTTCGGCCAGAACGAGGTGCTTGGCGGCATCTCGCTCGAACTGCATTCAGGCGAGGTGACGGTGCTGATGGGCGCCAATGGCGCCGGCAAATCCACCCTGGTCAAGATCGTCAGCGGCGTCTATTCGCGCGGTGCCGGCACCATGCAGCTCGCCGGCGAGGCGTTCGACCCGCAGACCCCGGCCGAGGCCATCCGCGCCGGCGTCGTGACCGTGCACCAGAACATCAATGACGGCGTGGTCGCCGACCTCGACGTCGCCACCAATCTGACGCTCGACCGGTTGAGCGGCAAGGGCGCGTCGATGCTGTTCAGGCCAGCCAATGTACGCGCCGAAGCCAAGGCTGTCGCCGACCGCATGGGGCTCACTATCGACCTCAAGGCGCGCGTCAGCGATCTATCATTGGCCGACCGGCAGATGGTCGCCATCGCCCGCGCCATGGCGCATGAGCCCAAAGTGCTGATCCTCGACGAGCCGACCTCGTCGCTGTCGAGCGCCGAGGCCGACCGGCTGTTTTCACTGATCGACCGGCTGCGCGGTCATGGCGTCGCCATCCTCTACATCTCGCACCGCATGTCCGACATCAGGCGGCTCGCCGACCGCATCATGTCGATGCGCGACGGTGTCGTCTCCGGCGTCTTCGATCAAAAACCGCTCGATTACGAGGGCGCGGTCAACGCCATGCTCGGCCGCAAGATCCACCTCGACAGGGTCGTCGCCAGAAGCTCGGCGCGCGCGGTCTTCATGGCCGAAGGCCTGCAGCTCGCGCACGGAGCAAAACCGATCTCGATGACGCTCGGCGCCGGCGAGGTGGTGGCGGTCACCGGCCTTGTCGGCGTCGGCAAGACGGCGTTGGCCGAAACGCTGTTCGGCGTGCGCAAGCCGCTTGCCGGCACCATGCATATGGACGGCAAGCCCTACGCGCCGGGCTCGGCGCGCGAGGCGATCGCCTCCGGTGTCTTCCTGGTTGCCAAGGATCGCGCCGAGAGCGGCATCGTCGGCGGCTTCAACATCGAACGCAACATCAGCCTGCCGTTCCTCAAGCGCATGTCGAGCCTCAGTGTCATGAAGACGCGCGCCGAGCGTGTCGCCGCCCGCCGCCAGATCGACGAGCTCGGCATCGTCTGCCGTTCGGAGAAGGACGAGCTGTCGGCGCTTTCCGGCGGCAACCAGCAGAAGGTGATGGTGGCGCGCTGGATGTCGCAGGCTTCGCGCCTCTTCATCCTCGACGAGCCCTTCCAGGGCGTCGACATTTCGGCGCGCCGCGACATCGCCGCGAAGCTTCGAGCCAGCGCCGACGGCCGCGCGACGCTGATCTTCGTCACCGAGATCGACGAGGCGCTGGAAACCGCCGACCGCATCCTGGTGATGTCGGAACACACGATCGTCGGCGAGCACCGCAACGCCGATATCGACCTCGACCGGCTGCTGGCGGAAGTGGCCGGCGGCCCGCTTCACAGCGCTGCGTGAGGGGGAGAAATTGCAGGGAGTGGACTGGGAATGCGTTTGAGTTCGAATGCCGCGCGGCGGGGCGCTGAATGATGCGCGACTACGCCATCCGCTACGGCTTCATCGTCCTGCTGGTCGGGCTGATCGCCTATTTCGCTGTTGCAGCCGACGGTTTCGTTTCGCCGCAAAGCGCCGTCTTCATCTTCCAGTCGGTGGCCATCACGGGCGTGCTGGCGCTCGGCGTCACCGCGACGCTGGTCGTCGGTGGCTTCGACCTCTCGATCGGCTCGGTCGCCACCAGCGCCATGATGGCGGCGTCCTACGCCATGGTCGTGCTGGAGCAGAACGCCATCGTCGCCGTCATCGCCTGCCTGGTCATCGGCGTCATCGTCGGGCTGATCAATGGCTGGCTGATCGTCTATATGCGCGTGCCCGATCTGCTTGCGACGCTCGGCATGATGTTCCTGCTGCTTGGCCTGCAGCGCATCCCGACCGAAGGCCGCTCGATCGCCACTGGCATGACCATGCCCGACGGCTCGGTCGCCAACGGCAAGTTTTCCGAAGCCTTCCTGGCGCTCGGCCGCCATCGCATCGACTTCTTCATCCCGAGCCTGATCCCGGTCTCGGTGGTGGTGCTGGTGGTGCTCGCGGTGCTGATCTGGTTCTTCCTCGAATACACCCGCTTCGGCCGCATGATGTATGCGGTCGGCTCCAACGAGAGGGCCGCCGAACTCGCCGGCGCGCCTGTCAAGGCATACAAAATCTGGGCCTATGTCATTTCGGGAGTTTTTGCCTCGATCGGCGGGATTTTGCTCGCCGCCCGGCTTGGACGCGGCGACATCGCCTCGGGTAATAATCTGTTGCTCGACGCAGTAGCGGCGGCGCTCATCGGCTACGCGGTGCTCGGCGCGGCCAAGCCCAACGCTTTCGGCACGGCCGTCGGGGCGGTGTTCGTCGGCGTCCTGCTGCAAGGCCTGACGATGATGAACGCCCCTTACTACACGCAGGATTTCGTCAAGGGCGCGGTGCTTGTCGTCGCCCTTGTCTTCACCTTCGCCCTGTCCGGCAGGGGCAAGAGATAGTTTCGACCGGGGTATTGAGACAAAACGGAGGAAAACGAAGTGAACATCACGAGAAGACTTTTGGGGAAGGCGGCACTCGGCCTCGCCGGCGCGGCGCTGCTGATGCAGGGCACGGCATCGGCGGCGGACAAGCCGGCGCCGTTCGACAAGCCGGGCGTCAAGATCGCGCTGGTGCGGTATCTATCGACCGGTGACTTCTTCCAGGCCTATCTGTCCGGCGTCGAGGCGCAGGCCAAGGCGCTGGGCGTCGATCTGCGCGTGCTCGACAGCCGCCAGGATGCCGCGCTCCAGGCCGACATGGTCGACCAGGCCATCGCCCTCGGCGTGCAGGGCATCATAATCCAGCACGGCCTGACGGAATCGATGAAGGACGCCGCCCAGCGCGCTGTCGACGCCGGCATCAAGGTCGTCGCCTTCGACGTCAATGTCGAGAACCCGAAGATCCCGCAGATCGAGCAGTCGGACAAGGACCTTGCCAAGCTCGCGCTCGAGCAGGCGGTCAAGGACAATGGCGAGAGCTGGAAGGCCGGCTATGTCTATGTCGCCGGCATCGCCCCGCTCGACCGCCGCAACGAGACCTGGGTGGACGTGAAGAAGAAATATTCGGGCATCAGCGAGGTCGCCCAGTTCGGCACGCTCGACAACCCGATCGCCAACTCCGTCGCCAACCAGGCGCGCTCGGTGCTGCAGGCGCACCCCGACATCAAGGTGATGTTCGCGCCCTATGACGAGTTCGCCAAGGGCGTGAAGATCGCGGTCGACGAGGCCGGCCTGAACAAAGGCATCAAGATCTACTCGGCCGACATCTCGACCTCGGATATCGCGGCGATGCGCGAGCCGGACAGCGCCTGGGCGGCGACCGCCGCCACCAACCCGGCCGTCGTCGGCCAGGTCTCGGTGCGCGCGCTGGCGCAGCTGCTTGCCGGCGAGGATCCCGGCCACAACGTCATCGTGCCGCCGACGCTGATCACCCAGAAGGAGCTGATCGACAAGGACATCAAGAACATGGAAGACCTGTCGGCCAAGCTGCCGCAATTCGCCCATGCCAATGTCGCGATGCCGGCCTGGATGCCGAACCCGAATGCCAAGTAAGGTCTCTGGCGGTCACGAAATGAAGAGAGCGGTCCAAAGGGCCGCTCTCTGTCTTTCCAAGTCTGCTGTTGCGGCCTCATCGCTGCCAGAAGGGCAGCTTGGCGATCTCGGCCTCGACCTCTTTTTTCGTCAGCCCGATATCGTCGATCAGATGCGGATTGTCCCTCGCCATCCGCTTGAGCTCAAAGCGAAAATAGGCCTGCTTGCGGTGTTCCGCGATGAGGCTGCGCAAAGCAGCCAGGCTGTAGCGCCGGCGGCCTTTTTGCATTGCCGGCGCCATCGCCAGACATGTGGAAGGCGCAAAGCTGTCGTTCATGGCAACCTCCATCGAAATGAGGGTTCCGAAGGCCCTCGACCAGATTGAGATTGCACTGTGCCGCAGCCGGCCGGCGGCGTAATTAAGCCCTGCCAAATAGTTCTCAAAACTTCCAAATCGGCTATAGATCGCCGCATGCAGGGATCGCGCTTTGCTTTTGGACCGTTCGTGTTTGATCCTGGCGCGGGAACGCTGCTTCGGGGCGACGTCCCTGTGGCCGCCGGTCATCGCGGACTGAAGCTGCTCGAGGCCCTCGTCGCGCGTCCCGGCGAAATCCTGGCCAAGGCAGAGCTGATGGACGCGGCCTGGCCGGGTACCGCCGTTGAGGAAGGCAATCTCACCGTCCAGATCGCGCAGCTCAGGAAGCTGCTTGGCCCGGCGACCGGTGGCGGCGAGTGGATCGCCACCGTGCCGCGTGTCGGCTACCGCTTCACCGGTACCGTCGAACAGGCCGACGCCACGCGCAAACTCTTGCCGCTGCCCGACAAACCGTCGATCGCCGTGCTGCCCTTCATCAATCTGAGCAACGATCCCGAGCAGGACTCTTTCGCCGACGGCCTGACCGAAGACCTCATCACCGATCTCTCGCGGATTCCGGGCCTGTTCGTCATCGCGCGCAACTCGGTCTTTGCCTACAAGGGCAGGGCCATGGATGTGCGCGCCATCGCCGGGGAGCTTGGCGTGCGCTATCTGCTGGAGGGCAGCGCAAGACGTGTCGCCGGACGGGTTCGCATCAACGCCCAGCTGATCGATGCGCTGAGCGGCGAGCATCTCTGGGCGGAGCGTTTCGATCGCGGCCTGGAGGACATCTTCGCCGTTCAGGATGAGGCTACCAGTAAGATCGTCGAAGCGCTGCTTGGGAGGCTGCGCGCGCCGCCAGAGCGCAACCGGCCGAAGAGCCTCGAAGCTTATGATCTCGTCGTGCGGGCACGCAAAATGTTCGACGAGTCGCCGCAAATGGCGCGCGAAGCGCATCTGATGCTGACGCGCGCGATCTCGCTCGATCCGGACTATGCCGAGGCCTATCGCTGGCAGGCGATGAACCACTGGATGGGCTGGGTTCATTGGGGCGAGCCGTTCGAGCCTGCCCGCAGCACGGCTCTGGAACTGGCGCGCAAGGCCGTGGCGATCGACCCCAACGATGCCGGCTGCCGCTGGGTGCTCGCCAATTTGCTTGCCTATGAGCGCGATTTCGAACAGGCCGAGATTGAGTTCGCCAAGGCGATCGAACTCGATCCGAACGAGGCCGATATCTGGGCGACATTGTCCGACATCGAGGTGCTGGCCGGCCAAGTGGAGTTGAGTCTCGAACACATCCGCAAGGCGTTTCGGCTCAATCCGTTTCCGCCGAGCTGGTATTACCTGACGCTCGGCCAGGCACAGTATGCGGCCCGCGACTACGAGGCGGCCGTCGAGACGCTGCGCCGCGACGAGACCTACCGCACCAGCTCGCGCCGCTTCCTGGCGGCGGCCCTTGCTCAACTCGGCCGGCTCGACGAGGCGCGCACCGAGGTCGCGCTGTTCCTCGTCGGCAACCCGCATTTCTCCACGCAGCGCTGGGTCGACACGGAGCCGTTCCGCGACGACGCGACACTCCGGCATTTCGTCGACGGCTTCCGCAAGGCCGGCCTTCCGGAGTAATGCGGCGACGATGACGGCCTAGTCGCCCGAGCACAGGATTTGATCGCTTGGCTCTGTTTTCGTTGGCAGGCGGCATGCGTTGGAGATTGGCCGAAACGCCTATCGCGATCGTCATTCCAGGGCGGAGCAGGAGCGAAGCTCCGTCGCGAAGACCCTGGAATCCATGCCGTTACCTTCGCCAAGGCGTGCAACGGAGCAGAATTCTGCACCGTGGCGGCGCTTCCATGTCACGGCATGGATTCCATGGTCTGCGCCGCGTCGCTTCGCTCCTTGCTCCGCCATAGAATGACGAGGTTGGGGCGGCTTCAACCAATTCCCGGCGTTCGCGCTGATTTCACTACAATGGGCGGAAATCCTGCGCCAAGACAAACGGCAACCCGCGTCCAATTCCTTATATTTTTTCACCGGCCGGCGCGGGCCAGCCCATGTGCCACCAGCCGGTCGATGACCTCCGGATAGCTGATGCCGCTTGCCGCCATCGCCTTGGCGTACATGCTGATATTGGTGAAACCCGGAATGGTGTTGAGCTCGTTGATAAGGAACGACATGTCCGGCATCAGGAAGAAGTCGACGCGGGCCATGCCGTCGCAGCCGAGCGCCCTGAACGCCCTTGCGGCTGCGCCCCGCATGGCTTCCTCGACTTGCGGCGGCAATTCCGCCGGCACGATCAGCGCAGCGCCGTTCTCGTCGATATATTTGGCATTGTAATTGTAGAAGCCGTGGCTCTCCGCGGGCACGATCTCGCCTGGACGCGAGACGAAAAGTTCGCCCTCGGGGCTTTCCAGCACGCTGAATTCGATCTCGCGGCCGCGAACGAATTCCTCCGCTAGCAGCTTGCGATCGTGCTGGAAGGCTTCCTCGAGTGCTCGATCGAATTCCTGGCTGGCATTGACCTTCGAGACGCCGACCGACGATCCCTGCCGCGCCGGCTTGATGAACAGCGGCAGGCCGAGCTGCTCTTCCAGCTCGGTGAGGGCAGGCGCCGCATCCTCTTCGATTGTCACTGAGCGTGCGACGGGCAGTCCGGCCGCCTTCAGCAGCCGCTTGGCAATGTCCTTGTCGAGGGCCGTGGCGGAGCCGAGGATGCCGCAGCCGGCGAGCGGCACGCGCGCCACTTCGGCCAATCCCTGCACCGCGCCGTCCTCGCCATGCAGGCCGTGCAGCACCGGAAACAGGATATCGATGGCGGGAATGTCGTGGGGCGCGCCGCCGGCGGGTATCGCCAGCATCCGCCCATGACCGCCCGGCACCAGGCAGAGCTGCGTGCCGGCCGACGGCGTGGCCAGCGCGCCGCTCTCGAAGCGGCTGAGCAGCCATTGCCCTTCGCGGGTGACGAAGATCGGAACGGCATCGTATTTCGCCGGATCCAGCGCGGCCATGACGTTGGCCGCCGAAAGCAGCGATACCTCATGCTCGGCGGAGCGCCCGCCGAACAACACGCCGATACGAAGTCTCTTTGCCGCCATCGATAACTCCACCAATGATCAGGGTTGGAGCTCGCATGCGAAACACCAGCTAGTCCCCTTCAACCCTTCCAGTAGTAAGGAAGGATTGGAGTGGGACTTTGACCGGTTGAAGCAGTTTTTCAGCAGAAGCTGCGAAAGGCGCTCCGTCCTGAGAGGAGTCAACGCGAGGAGATCGAGCGGTTCGTCGTTTTCGTGAAACGATGAGCTACTCGTTGAAGAGATCGGAATGAGAACCGGTTCGTGCAAGCTGCAGTTCGCCATTCGCGACGCGATAGATCAAAAGCCAATCCGGTTCGATGTGAGCGTCGCGATAGCCTTTCCAGTCGCCTTTCAGCGGATGGTCCTTGTAGATCGGCGGCAGTTCATGTTCGCCGATCAGGAGACCTAATATCTGACGCAACTTGCCGAGATCCTTGCCACGCTTCTCCATACGCTTCACATCCCGGCGGATTGCCCGGAGCGAACGGGGATCAACATGTCAGATGTCCAGATCCTTGAACAACTCGTCGGCCGAAGCGAACCGCTTGCCCTTGCCCTTCTCCAATTCGGCCATGGCCTTTCGTGTGGTTGCGTTCGGCACTTTCACCGGAAAGGGAAATTCCTTGTCCGCGGCGACACGGACCAACAGTAGGCGAATGGCGTCGGAAACCGACAACCCCATGGCCGCCAAGGCTTCCGTAGCCTGATCCTTCGTTGCGGTATCGATGCGAGCACGAACTACCGTATCTGATGCCATATGCGACTCCTCTGGAGCCACAATGTAGCTACAGAGGAGCATTCCTGCAAGCAGATACCCTGCCATTTTTACAGGACAAACATCACCTTTACAGGACAAACATCACCGCAACGCCGCCGCGATGTTGCCGCCGTCCACCGTTGTCACGTCGGCGGTCGTGCGTTCGGCCAGCGCCTGGTGCAGGAAGGCCTGCGCCACGTCGTCGGCCGTCACTTCCTGCCCGAGCAGATTGCCGGACATGTATTCCTTCTCCGATACGCCGCGCGCGCCGGAGCGGCTGGCGATCATGGCGTCGGTCAAGAGGCCCGAGCGGATGCGGTCGGCGTTGACCGCGTTCGAGCGTATGCCAAAGGCGCCGTAGTCGAGCGCATATTGCCTGGACAAGAACAGCGTCGCCGCCTTGGGAATCCCGTAGGCGCCGAATTTCGGGCCGGGATTGATCGCCTGCTTGGAGGTGTTGAAGAGCAACACGCCGCCGGTGCCTTGTTCCAGCATGATGCGCACCGCGTTCTGCGCCGCCGACTGATGAGCAAAGAAATTGAGCTCAAAACTCTTTCGCAGCGTCGCGTCATCCAACTCGCCGATGCGGCCTTCCCAGGCCGCTCCCGCATTCGAGACCAAGATGTCGACACCGCCATAGACCGCGACCGCCTTGTCGAAGGCGGCGCGCATCTCGGCCGGCTTGGTGATGTCGGCGCCGACGCCGATCGAGTTGTAGCCGGCCGCCTTGGCCGCTTCCGCGGCCTTGGCCGGATCGAGGTCGACGATCACCGCATGCGCGCCATTGGCGGCGAACAATTTTGCCGTCGCGGCGCCGATGGCGCCGGCGCCGCCGGTGATCAGCACCACCTGGCCGGTCAGCGGCTTCGGCTTGTTGGAGGCAAGCTTGGCCTGTTCCAACGACCAGTATTCGAGCGGGAAGAGGTCGGCCTTGGACAGAGGATGGAAATTGCCGACGGCCTCGGCGCCGCGCACTGCCTCGATCCACATCTCGCCGACATCCGACGCGATCTTGGCGTCCTTCAGCGTGCGGCCATGGCCGAACATGCCCAGACCCGGCACAAGCGTCAGGCGCGGCATCGGGTCGAGCATGGTGCGCTTCACGTCGTCCAGCGCGTCATTGGTCTCGAAATAGGCGGTGTAGTCCTTGACGAAGGCCTCGACATGGCTGCGCACCACTGCCTTGTAGTCGCCGAGCTTGTCGGCCTCCGGCGCCGGTACCGCCATCGGCCCGGTCTTGATGCGGATCGACAGGTCGGGCGTCGAGACGCCTCGGCCGGCCAACTCGGCGATCTTGGCCGAATTGATGAAATCGACGATCGCGTCCGAGGTGCGGAAGTCGCTGATCATGCGGTCGAAGCGGCCTTCGCCGCGCGCCACGGCCACCGCGCCGCGCAGCGTCGGCGCAATGTCGCTCGGCTTGGCGAGTTTTGCCGGCAGCGCCGCCTTGGCCGCCTGCGGCTTGCCGTTCCTGGCGACATACTCCTCGGCCACAGTCACGTGATGGATCATGCGGTCATAGGCCTGCCTGGCATCATCGCCGAAGATGAAGATGCCGTGCTTGTCGAGGATCAAACCCTCGACGCTCGGGTCGGCGTCGAAGACTTCCGCCGCGACCTTGGCGAGGTCGAAGCCGGGCTTGATGTAGGGCACGTAACCCATCTTGTCGCCGAACACGGTCTTGATCAGCGGCTTGCTGTCTTCCTGGTCGACGATGGCCAGGATTGCCGTCGAATGCGTGTGGTCGACGAATTTGTGCGGCAGAAAGGCGTGCAGCAGTGTTTCGACCGACGGATTGGGGGAGGACGGATCGATCAGGTTGGAGCGCTGCAGCGCCACCATGTCCTCGTCGGAGAGCTTGTCCAGCCCGCGCGCCTTGAGCAGCGCGCCCATCTTCACCGCCGGCAGGCCTTGCGGCTCGATGACGGCCATGTCCCAGCCACTGCCCTTGACGCACAGCACGTCCCACTCGTCGCCGAGGAGATCAGTGGCCTTGGTCTTGCAGGACGTGTTGCCGCCGCCATGCAGCACCAGCCGCGGCTCGCCGCCGAGCAGGCGGGTCGTGTAGACGCGCAACGCAAGGTCGCCACCGACGCCCTTCCTGGCATAGTCGGCAACCATCTTCTCGGCGTCGGCGTCGTTCCAAAGGTTCTTCATGTCGTTCCGTCCGATACTCGTTTTTTTGCTCATGAACAGAAAGCCGCGACGTCTGTATGACAGAAGCGGCGAGGGTGGTTTTTCTAAGAGGCCTTTTGGGTTGCCGCCTCGGCGTATTGGAGCAGGCGCCCGGCCATATGCGCGCCGATCACCAGATGCGTGCAGAGCCCGCCGGCGATGGCTGAAAGCAGCGGCTCGAACTTGGTGTCTTCCTGCACCACCATCAGCCGCTTCTCGATGGCGCGCAGCGAGGCGAGCGCGGCGGAGATGACGCGCCGGTTGTAGCCACAGTCGAGCACCTCGCCCCCGGCGTCGATGATCTGTCCGGCGATGACGCCGGCAGCGCCCTGGCTGCGCAGCCCTTCCATCTCGGCGGGCGACAGCGCGCCGCATTTGACCAGATGGCTGTCGGCATCGACCGCGCCGACGGAATAGAGCGCCAGGTCGCAGTTGGCGATGCCGGCAAGCTGGTCGCGGATCACCGGCTCGGCGCGCAGGCTCTTCGCCAGCTCTTCCGTCGACAGCACCAGCGGCGCATAGAAGTTCAGGCCCTTGGCGTTCAGCCGCCGCGCGATCTCCATCGTGCACTGGTCGGGCCGGCAGGAATAGGGCGCGCCGAGATTGCCGCAGAGCTGCACCACGGTGACGTCCTGCAGGTCGGCGAAGGACATGATGTCGGCGATGGTGTAGACGGTGCGGCCCCAGGCGACGCCGATGCGGTCGCCCTTCTTCACCAGCTCAAGAAAGACGCTCGCCGCTAGCACCGCGATATCGGTCGAGGGATCGGCGAGATAGGCGTTTTCCGGCGCGATCCAGACCGCGTCGAGCCCGAACGCGTCTTCAACCTTGCGGGCCACAACATCGTCAGTGAAAAGCTGCGTCGAGGTCGAGATGTTGACGATGCCGGTTTCACGCGCCTTGCGCAGATACATGGCGACCGAAGCGCGGGAAATGTTGAGCTGGCTCGCCACTTCGTCCTGGCGCAGGCCATGGGCATAGTAAAGCCAGGCGGCCTTGTGGATGAGCTGTTCTGCCGGTCTGATCGCCATGCCGCCTCCTCGGCTGACATTAGTCACGGCTCTCGACAAAAGTCAAATTTGGTTGGGCGGAGGGCAATCACCTCCCGGCAAGGCGTATCCTGGATCGCCGTTCTACCAAGCCGGCGCAGCATAGCATTTTCAGACGCCGGATGGGGATAGCGCGACGACGAGCCTAAGGTTAGAAAGTTCGAAAAGAACTTTGGGGAGAACAGGATGGCCAATCCTTACGAACAGGATCTCGACAGGAACGCCGCCAACCATCAGCCGCTGACGCCGCTAACTTATCTTCAGCGTGCGGCCAAGACCTATCCTGACCATATCGCCATCATCCATGGCAGCCAGCGCATCACTTACCGCGAGTTCTGGCGCCGCTCGCTGAAGCTTGCCGCCGCACTAGCCAAGCGCGGCATCGGCAAGGGCGACACGGTGACGGTAATGCTGTCCAACACGCCGCCGATGCTCGAAGCGCATTTCGGCGTGCCGATGGTGAAGGCGGTGCTGCATTCGCTGAACACCCGTCTCGACGCCGCCGTCATCGCCTTCCAGCTCGACCATGCCGACACAAAGGTGCTGATCGTCGACCGCGAATTCTCGGGCGTGGTCAAGGAGGCCCTGGCGTTGGCCAAGGTGAAGCCATTGGTCATCGACTATGACGACCCGGACTACGCCGCCGACGCGCCCTATCCGAAGGGCGAGCGGATCGGCGTGCTCGATTATGAAGACTTCGTCGCCGCGGGCGACGAGGCGTTCGCATGGTCGATGCCGGACGACGAATGGGACGCCATCTCGCTCAACTACACGTCCGGCACGACAGGCAATCCGAAGGGCGTCGTCTACCACCATCGTGGCGCCGCGCTGATGGCTTATACCAACACCATCCATGCCGGCATGGCCAAGCACGCGGTCTATCTGTGGACGCTGCCGATGTTCCATTGCAACGGCTGGTGCTTCCCCTGGACGCTCGCCGTGCAGGCCGGCACGCATGTCTGCCTGCGCTGGGTGCGGGCAAAGCCGATATATGACGCCATCGCCGACCACGGCGTCACGCATCTCTGCGGCGCGCCGATCGTCATGTCGGTGCTGATCAATACGAAGGAGGAGGACAAGCGCGCGTTCCGGCAGACTGTCACTTTCAACACCGCCGCGGCACCGCCGCCGGAGGCCGTGCTGTCCGGCATGGCCGATGCAGGCTTTGCCGTCACCCATCTCTACGGCCTGACCGAGACCTACGGCCCGGCGGTCGTCAATGAATGGCACAATGAGTGGGACGGATTGGAGAAAGGCCCGAGGTCGGCTAAGAAGGCGCGCCAGGGCGTGCGCTACGCGTCGCTCGAGGGTCTTACGGTGATGGACCCTCAGGCGATGATCGAGACGCCGGCCGATGGCGAGACCATTGGCGAGGTCATGTTCCGCGGCAACATCGTCATGAAGGGCTATCTGAAGAATCGCAAGGCCACCGACGAGGCCTTCGCCGGCGGCTGGTTCCATTCCGGCGATCTCGGCGTCATGCACCCCGACGGCTACATCCAGCTCAAGGACCGCTCCAAGGACATCATCATCTCGGGCGGCGAGAACATCTCCTCCATCGAGGTCGAGGACGCGCTCTACAAGCATCCTTCCGTTGCCTCCTGCGGCGTCGTTGCGCGCGCCGACGAGAAATGGGGCGAGGTGCCTGTCGCCTATGTCGAGCTGAAGCCCGGCAAGACCGCGACCGAGGCCGAGATCATCGAGCATTGTCGAGGGCTGCTGGCGCGTTTCAAGGTGCCGAAGGCTGTGGTGTTTGCCGAGATTCCGAAGACGTCGACGGGCAAGATCCAGAAGTTCAGGTTGAGGGAAATGGCGAAGGGGGCGTGAGCCTCAAACGGACAAAGCCGAGTTCCCGCCCACCCCCCTCTGGCCTGCCGGCCATCTCCCCCGCAAGGGGGGAGATCGGATGTCGCCGCCGCTTTCGCCAATCGTCAGCGCTGCAGGAAAAAGCGCCGGCGCCCGAGCTGCCAATCTCCCCCCTTGCGGGGGAGATGGCCGGCAGGCCAGAGGGGGGTGTGAAGGATCGCTGCGCCGAAAGTAGGCTCAGCGTTCCTTACCCTGGTCACCACCCTCGCAATTGTCACCATCTGTCACCAATTATACGCGTACGTCGATTCCGCGTTGACTCCTCGCCGCTTTCGTTTTACGACTGACGAAAATTGAAATTCGTCACTTGTCAAACGAAAGCGCCATGTCCGAAGCCGCCAGCATCGTGGCAGACCCCGCCAGGCAGGAGAATGTGACCCGCATTCTCGACTGCGCCGAGCGCCTGTTCCGCCACTACGGCTACGGCAAGACCAATGTCGCCGACATTGCCCGCGAGCTTGGCATGTCGCCGGCCAACATCTACCGCTTCTTTGCCTCCAAGGTCGAAATCCACCAGGCCGTCTGTGGCCGCATGCTCGGCGCCAGCTACAAGATGGCCTACGAGATCATGCACCTGCCGATCAGCGCCGAGGAGCGGCTGCGGCGCTACATCCATGCCCAATACAAGATGACGCTGGAAGTCATGCTCGACCAGGAGAAGGTGCACGAGATGGTCATCGTCGCGATGGAGCGCGACTGGGGCGTCATCGACAAGCATGTCAACAGCATCCACAACCTGTTCGCCGAGGTGATCCGCGAGGGCATCGAGGCCGGTGAGTTCAGGGAACAGGACCCAGAAACAGCCTCGCGCTGCTTCGGCGCCGCGACCGTCATTCTCTGCCACCCGCAGATGGTGGCGCAGTGCCTTGCCAAGACCAACCGGGCGATGCCCGACGAACTTATCGACTACGCCATCAGAGCCTTGAAATAGCCGACGCCCGCCGGGCGCGGTTTCGACAGATCATCTCCAATTCGGGAGCGCTAAGGTGTCTTTGTCCAGTTCCATCCTCCGCAAGCTGCCGGCCGCAGGCCTCCCAACCGCCGCCGTCATCGCGGCAGTGCTCGGCCTTGCCGGCTGCAGCCAGGAGAAAGCCGAGGTCGTCCAGGAGGTCGTCCGGCCGGTGAAGGTGGTCGAGATCGGCGAGGCGCAGACTACTCGCCAGCTCGATTATTCCGGTTCGGTGCGCGCCCGCACCGAGATGAATCTCGGCTTCCGCATCGCCGGCAAGGTCACCGAGCGTCTGGTCGACATCGGCCAGCATGTGAACGAGGGCGACGTGCTCGCCCGCGTCGATCCTGCTGATTACGAACTGTCGGTGAAGAGCGCCGCGGCCAGCCTCGACGCCGCCGAGCGCCAAGTGGAGACGGTCGACCTCGCCAGGAAGCGTGCCGAGCAGCTCTATGCCAAGAATTTCGCGCCGAAGTCGCAGCTCGATCAGGCACGCCTGACCTACGACCAGGCCGTGGCGGCCCGCGATGCCGCCCGTTCGGCGTTGGCCCAGGCGCAGAACCAGGTTCAATACGCCGATCTGAAGGCCAGCAAGAACGGCATCGTCACCGCGATTTCCGCCGATGTCGGCCAGGTCGTCGCCGCCGGCACGCCGGTGATGACCGTCGCGGTCGATGGCGAGAAGGAAGTTTCGATCGCGGTGCCGGAGATGGATATCGCCGGCTTCAAGCCCGGCAAGGAGGTCAAGGCGAGCTTCTGGTCTGACGAAGGGCTCACCCTTGACGGCAAGGTCCGCGAGGTCGCCGGCAGCGCCGATCCACAGTCGCGCACCTTCGCCGTCCGGGTTTCGCTGCCCAACGATCCGCGCGTGCTGCTCGGCATGACCGCCAATGTCCAGGCGGCCGTCGGCAGCAAGGCTGAGCTCGTGTCGATCCCGCTGACCGCCATGACCGAGAAGGACGGCAAGCAGATCGTCTGGACGGTCGATCGCGCCTCCGACACCGTGCATCCGCGCCCGATCAAGATCGCCAGCTTCACCGCCGACGGCGTCACTGTGGCCGACGGCCTGAAACAGGGCGATGTCGTGGTCGCGGCAGGCACCCAGTTCATGACCGAAAACCTGAAGGTCAAGCTTTCCGGCGACGCCCAGCAATCCGCTTCGGCGGAGAATGACGTCGCGACCACCGGCAGCCTGCACTAACCAGGCGCGACAGACGCCTTTCCCGCTCTCGCTGCATCGAGCCGCGAGCCGGGGAAGGGCATGGGTTCCGGGCGGTGTGCGCCCGATCGCGGGATGCCGGCATGTTGGCTCCCCCCCGCGGCAGTGCCGCGTCGTCCCGCGTGATTTGCGAGTCTCCCTCCGCTTGAGCGTCTCGCCGCCCGGAAACCCGATCGAGAATTCACGGGCAATGCCAGGTGTGCATTGCCGGCCAATTGGACTGGACTTGTGCCATGACCACGACCGACAGCAGCACTGAAAAGCGGCCCTTCAACCTTTCGCGCTGGGCGATCGGACATCCGAGCATCGCGCGCTTCCTGTTCGGGTTGATCATCCTGGCCGGCGCGCTCGGTCTGATGCGCATGGGCCAGAAGGAAGACCCTGATTTCACCTTCCGCGTCATGGTGGTGCAGGCGATCTGGCCCGGCGCCTCGATCCAGGACATGGAGGACCAGGTCGTCAACAAGATCGAGCGCAAGCTGCAGGAGACGCCGCATCTCGATTTCGTGCGCTCCTACACCCGTGCCGGCAGCGCCATCATCACCCTGCAGGTCGAGGGCGACACCAACCCTGAACAGGTCAAGGACGCCTTCTACCAGGTGCGCAAGAAGGTCGGCGACATTTCCAACGAGTTGCCGCAAGGCCTGCTCGGTCCGTATTTCAACGACGAGTTCGGCGACACCTTCATCACGCTGCATTCGATCAGCGGCGACGGCTTCACCTATCCGGAGCTGAAGAAATTCGCCATCCAGGCGCGCGACATGCTGTTGACGACACCGGGGGTCGAAAAGGCCGTCATCATCGGCGACCAGCCGGAGAAGATCTATATCGACGTCTCGTCCAAGGCGCTGGCTGAGCGCGGCCTTACGATTCTCGATCTGCAGAACGCCGTGAAGGGGCAGAACGCCGTCGATCCGGCGGGCTCGGTCGACACCGGCCTGCGCTCGGTGCGCATCTCGGTCGAGGGTGACGTCACCAAGGCCGCGGATATCCGCGAGCTCAGGCTGCGCTCCGGCAGCCAGGTGACGCGGCTTGGCGACATCGCCACCGTCTCGTCCGGCCTCGAAGACCCTTACGAGCGCAAATACCGTTTCAACGGCCATGAGAGCGTCCAGGTCGGCGTCGTCATGGCCAAGGGTTTCAACGTCAGGGACGTCGGCAAGGATGTCGAGGCGACCTACCAGCGCTTCGAGGCAGGGCTGCCCTACGGCGTTTCGGTCGACCAGATCTCCGATCAGCCGGAGGTGGTCAAGGACGCGGTGAGCGAATTCATGGAAGCGCTCGGCGAAGCGCTGCTCATCGTGCTCGCCGTCTCGCTGCTGTCGATCGGCTGGCGCTCGGGCCTGGTGATCGCGATCGCCATCCCGCTGGTCCTGGCCGCGACATTCGCCATCATGTACGAGATCGGCATCGACCTGCAGCGCATCTCGCTCGGCGCTTTGATCATCGCGCTCGGCCTGTTGGTCGACGACGCCATGATCGTCGTCGAGATGATGGAGCGAAAGCTCGAGGAAGGATTGGTCAAGATCGAGGCGGCGAGCTTCGCCTACACCTCGACCGCCTTCCCGATGCTCACCGGCACGCTGATCACCACGGCGGGCTTCATCCCGGTCGGCTTCGCGGCGTCCACCGCCGGCGAATATGTGCGCACGCTGTTCTACGTCGTCGGCATCGCGCTCGTCGTGTCGTGGTTCGTCGCGGTCTATTTCACGCCGTGGCTGGGCTACATGATCCTCAAGCAGCGCAAGCACGCCGGCACCCACCACGATGTCTTCGACACCCGCTTCTATCGCCGCCTGCGCGCGACGGTCACCTGGGCCGTGCGCCACCGCATCATCGTGCTGGTGATGACGCTGGTCACCTTCGCCACCAGCCTGTGGGGCTTCCAGTTCATCCCGCAGAATTTCTTCCCGCAATCCTCGCGCCCGGAAATCCTTGTCGATCTCTGGCTGCCCGAAGGCACCTCGATCAAGGAGGTCGAGAACCAGGCCAAGGCGCTGGAAGCCAGGATGATGGACGATCCCGACAAGCGCTTCATCGCCACCTATATCGGCGAAGGCGCGCCGCGCTTCTTCCTGCCGCTCGACCAGCAGCTGCGCAATCCCAACTTTGCCCAGCTGCTGGTGATGGCCAAGGACGAGCCGGCGCGCGAGCGGCTGATCGTCAAGATGCGGGGCATCCTGGCCAAGGACTTCCCGTCGATCCGCGGCAAGGTCGACCGTCTGTTCCTCGGACCGCCGACCGGCTGGCCGGTGCAGATGCGCATCATGGGTCCGGACCGCAAGGAGGTGCGCCGCATCGCCGACGAGGTGAAGGCGAAGTTCCAGGCCAACCCGCTGCTCGGCGCCATCCATGACGACTGGCTGGAGCCGGTGCCTGCGATGAAGCTGGTGATAGACCAGGATCGCGCCCGGGCCCTTGGCGTAACCTCGCAGCGCATCCGCCAGGTGCTGCAGGCCACCATGTCCGGCGCGCCGCTCGACGACTTCCGCGACGGCGAGGAGACGGTCTCGATCGTCGCCCGCGAGCCGGAGGCGAGCCGCCATCTCCTGTCCTCGGTCGACTCCGTCTACATCCCGACCGATTTTGGCGGCTCGGTGCCGCTCTCGCAGGTGGCCAAGGTCGTGCCGGTCATGGAGCAGGGCGTCGAATGGCGGCGCGACCGCCTGCCGACCATCAGCGTGCGCGCCACGCTGCCGGACGGCGTGCAGTCGAACGACGTCGTCACCAAGATGTACAACGACATGAAGGACCTGCGCGCCGGCCTTGCGCCCGGCTACAAGGTCGAGATCCAGGGCGGCGCCGAGGATTCGGCCGAAAGCCAGGCCTCGATCGCAGCCAAGGCGCCGATCATGCTCGCCATCATCGTCGTGCTTCTGATGGTCCAGCTGCAGCATTTCGGCAAGTCGATGCTGGTGCTGGCGACCGGTCCGCTCGGCATCATCGGCGCCGCCGCGGCGCTGCTGATCAGCGGCGCGCCCTTCGGCTTTGTCGCCATCCTCGGCGTCATCGCGCTGCTCGGCATCATCATGCGCAACTCGATCATCCTGGTCGATCAGATCGATCAGGACATAGCGGCAGGCATGGACCGATCGGAAGCGATCGTGGGTGCGGCCGTGCGCCGCTTCCGGCCGATCATGCTGACGGCGCTAACCGCCGTGCTGGCGCTCATCCCGATCTCGCGCGCCGTCTTCTGGGGGCCGCTCGCCTACGCCATGATGGGCGGCATCCTGGTCGCCACCGTGCTCACCATTCTGGTGCTGCCGGCCGGCTACGCGCTGTTCTTCGGCCGCGCGCCGAAAAAGGCCAAGACCGCCGAGCAGGCGCCGGAGCCGGAGAAGATCGAAGGCATCGAACGGCCGCAACTGGCACTGGCCGCGGAATAGAGCATGATCCCGAAAAGTGCATAGCGGTTTTTGCTGCGCTGACCTTCGGTTCGGAAGAGATCATGCTCAAACGATAAGGTGGCAACCTTGGATCATCCGCCATCGGCGAAAGCCGGTGGCGGATGATCCGCATCCAGGGCCGGCCGGGCGAAAATACTCCGCGGCAAGGCTTCGGCAAAACAGAATTCCTTTTCAGCGGCGCGATGCAGGCCGATCCTGCGCTAATATCGGAGCGGCAACGCTCGTCATCGCTGGATCATTTCCCATGTCAGAAAAACGGCAATTGCGACTCGGCGCCTTCATGCGCCCCGTCAGTCTTCACACCGGCGCCTGGCGCTATCCGGGCGCCTATCCGGACGCCAACTTCAACTTCGCGCACCTGAAGCGTTTCGCCCAGACGCTCGAGGCGGCGAAGTTCGACGCCTTCTTCATGGCCGACCATCTGGCTGTGCTCAACATGCCGATCGAGGCGCTGCGGCGGAGCCATACAGTAACGTCCTTCGAGCCGTTCACGCTGCTCTCGGCGCTTGCCGCCGTCACCGATCATATCGGCCTGGTGGCGACCGCTTCGACCACCTTCGACGCGCCCTATCACATCGCCCGGCGCTTCGCCTCGCTCGACCATATCAGCGGCGGACGCGCCGGCTGGAACATCGTCACCACGTCCAATCCCGACGCGGCGCTGAATTTCGGCCTCGACGAGCATGTCGAGCACGACGAGCGCTACCACCGGGCGCGCGAGTTCTACGATGTCGTGACCGGACTGTGGGACAGTTTTGCCGACGACGCCTTCATCCGCGACGCCGAAAGCGGACTCTACTTCGATCCATCGAAACTGCATGTGCTCGACCACAAGGGCGAGCACCTGTCTGTGCGCGGCCCGCTCAACATCGCCCGGCCAATCCAGGGCTGGCCAGTCATCGTCCAGGCCGGCGCGTCCGACGTCGGGCGCCAACTGGCCGCCGAGACGGCGGAGGTCATCTTCGCCGCGCCGCCCGATCTGGCATCCGGCCAGCGCTTCTTTGCCGACGTGAAGGGCCGCGCCCAAAAGCTTGGCCGCGCGCGCGACGACATCAAGATCCTGCCCGGCGCCTTCGTCATCGTCGGCGACAGTATCGAGGAAGCGCGGGCCAAGCGCGCGAAGCTCGACAGCCTGGTCTATTACGAGAGCGGCATCGCCTCGCTGTCGATCGCGCTTTGCCATGATGCGTCGGGTTTCGATCCGGACGGGCCGTTGCCTGACATTCCGGAGACCAATGCCTCGAAGAGCAGCCGCGAACGCGTCATCGAACTTGCGCGCAATGAAAATCTCACAGTCCGCCAGTTGGCACAGCGGCTCGGCGGCTTTTCCGGCCTTGCCTTTGTCGGCACCCCGAAAACCATTGCTGACGGGATGGAGGAATGGCTGCTGGCGGAAGGCTCCGACGGCTTCAACGTCATGTTCCCTTACCTTCCCGCCGGTCTCGACGACTTCGCCGAGAAGGTGGTGCCTGAGCTGCAGCGGCGCGGGATCTTCAGGCGCGAATATGAAGGCTCGACGCTGCGCGAGAATCTCGGCCTGAAGCGACCGCCGAACCGGTTCTTCGAAGAAGCGGCCGTCCGCAAGGCCGGCTGATCTCAGCTTCGATAAACTCGCCAAAAACAAACGGGCGCGCCGAAGCGCGCCCGTTTCCATTCAGGTTGCCACGTCAGATAACGAACACCCAGTTGGCGATCAGCATCACGATCACGCCGGCGGCGAGCGTCAGGTAGGGTAGCATGCCCGCCTTCTTGACCGAGAGGTCGGCCCCCGCCATGCCGAGATCGGCCAGCATATGCTCGGGGAACTTGCCGCCATCCTGGATGTAATGACGGAAGCAGAACACCGGGATGATCAAGGCAGCCGTGATCAGGCCGGCCCACAGCGCCATCGGATTCCACACCTTGGCGCCGGCGCCCATGAAGACCGCGTTGACATAGGCGAAGATGGCACCGATGCCGAGCAGCCAGGTCGGCGCCTTCCACGGCCGGCTGATATGGCCGTTGTCGATGCGGTGGATCCAGCCGGCATTGAGGTTGAGGAAGTTGAAGATGATGTAGCCGCAATTCGACACGGCGAGGATGAAGAAGAAGCTCGTCGCGTCGGCCGAGGCGATCGCCAGAACGGCCAGGTTGAAGCAGAGATCGGTCCACATCGCCCGCGTTGGCGCGCCGTGCTCGTTGACATGGCTGAGATAACGCGGCAGCCAGCCGTCGACGGAGCCCTGGTAGAGCGTGCGCGAGGAACCGGCCATCGCCGTCATGATGCAGAGCACCAGCGCCAGGATCATCAGCATGACCAGCAGGCTGTGGATGATCTTGCCGCCGCCGACCATGCCGGCCAGCGCATCCGCGACGCCGGAGCCGTCGACGATCGGCGTCGCCAGCATGCCGTTCAGGCCGAGCACGCCCTGGAAGGTGAAGGGCACCAGGATGAAGAGCAGCATGCAGAGCAGGCCGGAATAGAAGATGGCCTTGAACGTGTCGGTGCCGGGATTCTTGAACTCCGACGTGTAGCAGACCGCCGTCTCGAAGCCGTAGGTCGACCATGCTGCGATGAACATGCCGCCGAGCACGAGCGTCCAGCCGGCGATGTTCCAGGAGCCTGGGTCAGGCGCGTAGGCCGCGGCTAGAGGCACCAGCGGCGAGAAATTGGCATAGTCGATCTGTCCGGTGATGATCGGCACCACACCGACGATCAGCATCGGGATGATGACCAGCAGGCCGATATATTTCTGCACATTGGCCGTGCCGAGGATGCCGCGATGCTGGATGGCGAAGATGACCAGCATCAGCACCGCGCCGATGAAGAAGGTGGCGTTGAGCGTGAATGAGACCGGGCCGAGCGTGTGGCCCCACAGCGTCCAGGTGCGGATCGCCGGCGTCGCGGCGGCGGTGACCGCGGCGATGGCGTCGGCAGGTGCCGTCCCCGCGTGTGCGGCGATATAGGCGACAACCTCCGGCGAGGTCTCGGAGAAGACCGGGATCGGCGCCAGCGCGTTGAGGATATAGGCGGCGGCGATCGAGCAGCCGAGCGACAGCACTGGCGACCAGGCGAACCAGTTGCACCACACCGAAAGCGGCGCGATGAATTTCGAATAGCGCAGCCAGGCGGTAGCGCCGTAGATCGAGGCGCCGCCCGACTTGTTCGGAAACAGGCCGGCAATCTCCGCATAGGTGAAGGATTGCAGGAAGCCCATGATCATGGACACCGTCCAGATCAGAAAGGCCAGCGTCCCGGTCGTGCCGGCAATGCCGCCGATCGAGAACAGGACCAGTGCCGGAACACCGCTTGCCACCCAGAAGGCGCCACGCCAATCGATATGCCTGAGCAGCTTGCTTTCGGCAGGCTGCTCCAGGGCCGTGCTTATCGTGCTCATTTCTTGTGTCTTCCCCTTTTTTCTGTTCCCCGCCGGCGACGCTTCGGCTCTCGCGAAGCTTGCTCCCCGGCCACTATGGTCCGACCGTCGTGTTTCCACTCAGTCGTATTTTTTTCTTTAGAGTGAACATTGATCCGGCGCGCTTTCGCGTCAAGCGTTTTGTGGATGTCATGCACATCACGCTTTCGAAACATTGATCCGACCGCCGCCGGCGGCGGCCGGCGAGGGTCGGATCTGGCCTTTGGAGGCGTATCAGGATCGCGGCTTTGACTTCTGCGGATCGTAATGGGCAAAAGCCACGACGCGCGCCGGCAGCCGCTTGGCGTGGCCGTCAAGCTTGCCGATCTCGACCTCGGTGCCGATCTCGGCATGGGTGACGTCGAGCCTTGCCAGCGCGATGGTCTTGCCGAGCACCGGCGAGCGCATGCCGGAGGTGACGACGCCGATCTGGGCGCGCCCGACATGGACGCAGTCGCCATGGCCGACCGGGATGTTGGCGTCGATGTCGAGGCCGACGAGCTTGTGCTGCGGATGCTCCTTGCGCCGGATCAGCGCGTCGCGGCCGATGAAGTCGTCGGCCTTGGTCTTCAGCGGCACGGTGAAGCCGATGCCGGCCTCGAACGGATCGGTCTGGTCGGAGAATTCGTAACCGGCGAAGATCAGCCCTGCCTCGATGCGCACCATGTCGAGCGCCTGCAGGCCCATGGGCTTCAGCCCGTGCGGCTGGCCGGCTTCCCAGACGGCGTCGAACACTTTTTCGGCGTCGCGCGGATGGCACCAGATTTCATAGCCCAGCTCGCCCGTATAGCCGGTGCGCGAGACGACGACCGGAACCCCGTTGCCGCCGCCGATGCGCGCGACGGCGAAGCGGAACCATTCGAGCTCGCCGATCGAGGGCTGCACCGGCGAGGTCCAGACGACCTCCTTCAAGATGTCGCGGCTCTTCGGACCCTGCACGGCGATGTTGTGCATCTGGTCGGTGGAGGAGCGCACCAGCACGTTGAGGCCGAGCTTCTTGGCGGTCTCGCGCAGCCATTCGCCGGACAGATCGTCGCCGCCGACCCAGCGGAAATTGTCCTTGCCGAGCCGAAGCAGCGTGCCGTCGTCGATCATGCCGCCATGCTCGTAGCACATCGCCGTATAGACGACCTGGCCGACGCCGAGCTTCTTGACGTCGCGGGTCAGCGTGTATTGCAGCAGCGCCTCGGCATCCGGCCCGGTGACCTCGAACTTGCGCAGCGGCGACAGGTCCATGATCACCGCGTCCTGCCGGCAGGCCCAGTATTCGGCGATTGCGCCTTCCTTGGCGAAGGAGTTGGCCAGCCAATAGCCCCTGTATTCGACGAAGTCGCGCGTATGCTTGGCAAAGCTCGAATGAAAGGCTGTCTCGCGGGTCATTTTCGGTTCCGAGTCGGGCTTCATGCGTCTGGCGATCGCTCGCGAGAATTTGTGCTGGCCGGAATAGGTCCGCACATGGATGTCGGTCAGGTCCCAGCCATTGGCGGGCGTGGTGTCGTCCGGGCAGGCCGAGGACACGCAGACGATATCGGTCAGCGCCCTGAGCAGCACATAGTCGCCCGCACGCGACCATGGCTCGTCCGACACCATCACGCCATGCGCGTCGATCGCGGTGTTGAAGAAGAAGTTGATAGCCATCCAGCCGGCGCGGGGCGTGACACCCTTGTCGGCAAGCGCCTTGTTGAAATTCTCCGAGCAGTTGGTGTGGCCGGGATAGCCGATGTCGTCGTAATATTTGGCGGCGCAGGCGAGCGCGAAGGCGTCGTGCCGCCCGCATGTGTCCTGCACCACCTCGACCAGCGGCTCCATGTCCTGGTCATAATACTTCGAATGCAGGCCGGGCATCGGATAGGCCGAGCCCATCAGCGTGCGGGTCGTCGTCACGTCGAGCGGCAGGTCGCGGCCCTTGTCCAGCTTGCGCGCCGAAAAGCACTGGAAGTCGGTGCATTGCCGGCCATCGACATCGATGATCTGCAGATAGTCGCCCGCCTTGACGAAATATGATTCGGCAGTCGCCGATTTCACGCGCAGATCGAGCACCGGGTCGGCGAGCGGATCGGCAAGCTGCCCTCTCGTCTTCAGCCGGACCGTGGCGCGGCGGACCATGACGGTCAGCGGCGTCGCCGTATTGTGGCCGTCGACCAGCATCGGTCCGCCGGGGGCCGCGATCAGCAGCGCGCCGTCGCGCTGGACAGCAAAACTCTGCTCGGCGCCGGCAGGCGTGGCGCCGCCGAATACGCGCACGGCCTTCGGCTGGTCGATCTCTACCTTGCGGCGCTCGAGATTGAGGCGCAGCGCCGACAGATTGTCGTCGCCCTCGGCGAGCAGCGCCTTGATGCCGGCCGCATTGCTGTTGGAACGCTCGCCGAAAATGCCGGGATCGGTGACGCCGGATGTATCCCAGGCCAGCAATTCGCAAGGCTGGCCGCCCTCGACATTGGTCACGCTGACGCTGTCGCCGGCCTCGACGTCGATGAGCACCGCGCCATTGCCCTGCACGGTATAGCGTTCCAGGCCCGGCGGCAGGCGGATCTCGCCGGGCCTCAGGATCGTGCTGGGCTTGGGCGGCCCGGACAGGACGGCTGGGTAGGGCGACTGGCTCATCTCAAACCCTCCTCCGAGCGAGAAACAAGTTTGCCTAGGGGTAAAATTATTTTCGCTGAGAGAATAGCAGGGGGAATGCGTTTGGCAAGGCTGCGGTGCCGTCATTGGTGCCGTCGCTCAGGCAGGTTCTTGCCGATCAACCTAATCCCGAACGTCGGCGCTGCCCCTCATCCGCCCTTCGGGCACCTTCTCCCCGTAAACGGGGCGAAGGACACTGCCGCCTTCGATTTCGCCAATCGCCAACGTCGCAGAGATGGCGTGGCGCCGCGCCCAGCTTCTTTCTCCCCGTTCACGGGGAGAAATGCCCGGCAGGGCAATGAGGGGCAGCGCCGAGATCGAAAATTATCGATCTACCATTTTTCGGAGTGGCCGATCGTCACGCCATACTCCGCAGCGGAATCGAGAACGGTGTGCCAAAGGCTCTCGGCAAAGGTCGCGAACACCAGCAGGTTGAACACAGCCTGTCCGTCACGATCACCACCTCGCCACAGCGTAACGCTCGTATGATCCATCGACGTGGCTGCCGCCGCGCCGACCCCGAAAACATCGGGATGCAGGTCGATCGACGACAGCTTGGCAAGCATCGCGCGTGCCTTCGCCCTGGATATGCTGATCAGAGCCCGCGCATGTGACTGATCGGATAGCGAGGCCGAACCGGCAAAGCCGGGGGCAAGTGCTTCCATCGTGTGCTTGCCATCTTTCGACAGCACGAGGAATTGATCAGGTCCGGACCAAATCAGCGTCGCATCCGAAGCGCCGACAGCCTTCGGCGTTTCCGGCGCGGCAACACCGAAGCGCGCCTTCGCAGCCGCGATCATTTCGCCGGCCTTGCCGCGCCGCGCCATTACTTGCATGAGGTCGAAATTGCGGATCTCGGTCAGCGCCACACCGGCTTCGTCCTGCGCGCCATAGGGGCCGGCGACCAGCGCGCGGTCGAGCGGGCTCCGGACATCCCAGGAAAGATCAGCCACGCTGGCGCCCTCCATCCGGATCGTAGAAGACGGAATTGCAGAGCTCGACATCGTAGTCCTCTGAGCGCAGCGGATCATGCGCGCGCACGATCTCGCCGATGCGCTCGCGGCCGCGCTCGACGAGGCCGAGTCCGATCCACTGGTCGAGCACCGGCGAGAAGCAAACCGAGGTGACATAGCCTTGGTCGTTGTCAGGGCCAGGGGTCTCGCCCTTCGGGATGATATGCGCGCCGGAGCGCAGGCGCCGTGCCTTGTCGGTCGGCTTGATGCCGACGACCACCTGCCGGTTCGGCGCGGTGAGCGCCTCGCGGCCCGCCATGACGCGGCCGATGAAATCCTTCTTGGTCGACATCATCTTGCCGAGGCCGAGATCGGCCGCCGTGGTGGTGCCATTGAGCTCCGGTCCGGCGACATGGCCCTTCTCGATGCGCATCACGCCGAGCGCTTCCGTGCCGTAAGGCGTCACGCCGAATGGCTTGCCCGCGATCATCAGGTTGCGCGCCATCGCTTCGCCATAACGTGTCGGCACCGAAATCTCGAACGCCATCTCGCCGGAGAAGGAGATGCGGAACAGCCGCGCTTTCAAGCCGCCGCGCAGCTTGACCTCGCGCGCGCCCATGAACGGGAAGCCTTCGTTCGACAGGTCTTCGGACTCATCAACGATTTGTTGCAGCAGTTTCCGCGCACTCGGCCCGGCGATCGAGAACTGCGCCCATTGATCCGAAACGGAAGTCAGCTGCACATCGAGCTCGGGGAACAGCACCTGCCGGCAGAATTCCAGATGCTGCATCACCAGTCCGGCCTTGGCCGTGGTGGTGGTGAGGAAATAATGGTCCTCGGCCAGGCGCGAGGTCGTGCCGTCGTCATAGACGATGCCGTCCTCGCGCAGCATCAGCCCGTAGCGCGCCTTGCCGACGGCGAGGCTGGAGAAGGCGTTGATGTAGACGCGGTCGAGGAAGGCGCCGGCATCCGGACCATGCACGTCGATCTTGCCGAGCGTCGAGACATCGCAGAAGCCGACGCCGCTGCGCACTGCCTTGACCTCGCGGGTCACCGATTCCAGCCAGTCCTTCTCGCCCGCGCGAGGATACCACTGCGCCCGCTTCCACAGGCCGGTGTCGACAAACACCGCGCCTTGTTCGGCCGCCCAGTGATGCGAGGGCGTCAGCCGCGTCGCATGGAAATTTTCGTCGCGGTGATGGCCGGCAAAGGCGCCGATGGCGACCGGCACATAGGGCGGCCGGTAAATCGTCGTGCCCGTCTCCGGGATCGATTTGCCGGTGACCGCCGCCATGATGGCGAGGCCGGCGACATTCGAGGTCTTGCCCTGGTCGGTCGCCATGCCGAGCGTCGTGTAGCGCTTCAGATGCTCGACCGATTGAAAACCCTCGCGCTGCGCCAATTCGACATCGGAAGCGGTGACGTCATGCTGCTGATCGACGAAGGCCTTGCCCTTGCCGGCGACATGCCAGAGCGGCGTCAGCGAAAACGCCTCGTCGTCGGCGACAGGCATGGAGCCGATATTGCCGCCGCGCCCGGCATCGCGTGCCGCGGCAGCGCCGGCTTCGAACCCTTCGCGCAGGCAGGCGCCGAGACCGAAAGCGCCGTTGGCGGCGCCCGCGGCGACCATGCCGGGCGGCGCGCCGTCCGGCACGAAGGCCGCGATGTCGTCGCGCCATTTCGGCCGGCCGCGATGGTAGGAGGTGAGCCCGACCGCCGGATTCCAGCCGCCGGAGACGGCAAGCCCGTCCGCCTCGACCTCGGCGCGCGCGCCATCGGTCAGCGCGACGGAAATCTTGCGCACGCCGGTCTTGCCGCCATCGACAGCGGAGACCGAGCCGTGCAGCACCGGGAAGCCGCCCTTGCTGGCCAGCGAGCGATGCGCCGGCGAAACGTCCGGCCGGGCATCGATCACGGCCGCCACCTGCAGCCCTGCCGCGATCGCCGTTTCGGCCGTTCGCCAGCCATCCTCGTTGTTGGTGAAGAGCGCGATGCGTCTGGCCGGCGCAGCGGCGTAGCGGTTGATATAGCAGCGCATGGCCGATGCCATCATCACGCCCGGCGTGTCGTTGCCGGCAAAGAGGATGGGACGCTCGATCGCGCCGGCGGCGACGACGCAGCGCTTGGCGACGATGCGCCACAGCCGCTGCCGCACCTGATGCTCCGGCGGCACCGGCACATGGTCGTTGACGCGCTCGATCGCGCCATAGGTGCCGCCGTCATAGACGCCGAACAAAGTCGTGCGCGTCATGATGCGCACATCCGGCATCGCAGTCAGTTCGGCAACCGCGCGCGCGATCCATTCGGCGGCGGGCAATCCGTCGATCGTCCCGCCATCGGCAAGCAGCCGCCCGCCGAGGACAAAATCCTCCTCGCACAGGATGACGCGCGCGCCGCTGCGGCCGGCGGCAAGGGCAGCCGCCAGACCAGCCGGACCGGAGCCGGCGATCACCACGTCGCAATGCGCCCAGGCCTTGTCATAGTGATCGGGATCGGAAACGCCTGCCGCGCGGCCGAGGCCGGCGGCGCGCCGAATCGCCGGCTCGTAGATCGCTTCCCAGAATTTCGCCGGCCACATGAAGGTCTTGTAGTAGAAGCCGGCGACGAAGATCGGCGCGAACAACTGGTTGACCGACATGACGTCGAAATTGAGCGACGGCCAGCGATTCTGGCTGGCGGCTTCGAGGCCCTCATAGAGCTCGGCCGTTGTCGCCTTGGTGTTCGGCTCGCGCCTGGCGCCGCTGCGCAATTCGACCAGCGCGTTGGGCTCTTCCGACCCGGCGGTCAGGATGCCGCGCGGCCGATGGTATTTGAACGAGCGGCCGACCAGCTTGACGCCATTGGCGACCAGCGCCGAAGCCAGCGTGTCGCCCTGGAAGCCGAGCAGGGTCTTGCCGTCGAAGCGGAAGCTCAGCGACGTTGAGCGATCGATGACACCGCCGTTCGCCAGCCGGTGTGTTTGCGCGCCGGCGACCATCACGCACCAACCTTGGCGGCGCCGGCGCCCGCCGTCGGCTCGACGGCCGAAATCTCATGCGTCAGCGTGTTGCGCGTGACCTTCAGCCAGGCCCGGCAGCCGCCGCCATGGTACCAGTGCTCGCGCATCACGCCGGCGATGTTGTCGCGCAGATAGACGTAGTCGTAGACGGCGTCCTCGCCGGCATCGGCCGCGGGGCGCTGCGGCTTGGCGTCGCCGAGATAGGTGAACTCGCCGAGCTCGCGTTCGCCGCAGAAGGGACAGACAATACGCATGGTTTCGGGCTGTCCTCAGTGCAGGTTCGGTTGGGCGCCCTGGCCCTTCTCGTCGATCATGGCGCCGCGCTGGAATCGGTCGAGGCGGAAGAGTGCGGCTTCCTTGTGCGACTGATCGCGGGCGATGAGATGGGCAAAGACGAAACCCGAGCCGGGGGTCGCCTTGAAGCCGCCATAGCACCAGCCGGCATTGATATAGAGGCCGTCGACCGGGCTCTTGTCGATGATCGGCGTGCCGTCCATCGACATGTCCATGATGCCGCCCCATTGGCGCAGCAGCCGCACGCGGCCGATCATCGGGATCAGCGCCATGCCGCCTTCGCAGACATCTTCCATCACCGGCAGATTGCCGCGCTGGGCATAGGAATTGTAGCCGTCGATGTCGCCGCCGAAGACCAGCCCGCCCTTGTCCGACTGGCTGACATAGAAATGTCCGGCGCCGAAGGTCATGACGCCGGGGATGAGCGGCTTGATCGCTTCGGAGACGAAGGCCTGCAGCACATGGCTTTCGATCGGCAGGCGAAGCCCAGCCATCGCCGCGACGCGCGAGGAAGAACCCGCAACCGCCATGCCGACCTTGCCGGCGCCGGTCTTGCCGCGAGACGTCTCGACGCCGGTCACCCTGCCGTTGGCGTCGCGCGTGAAGCCGGTGACCTCGCAGTTCTGGATGATGTCGACGCCGAGCGCGCTCGCCGCATGAGCGTAGCCCCAGACCACCGCGTCATGCCGAGCGGTGCCGCCACGTCGCTGCAGCAGTCCGCCCTGCACCGGGAAGCGCGCATTGTCGAAGTTGAGGAAGGGCAGCATTTTTCGCAGCGCCGCCTGGTCGAGCAGCTCGGCGTCGATGCCGTTGATGCGCATCGTGTTGCCGCGCCGGGCAAAAGCGTCGCGCTGTGCGTCGGAATGATAGAGGTTGAGCACGCCGCGCTGGCTGACCATCGCGTTGTAGTTGAGGTCCTGCTCCATCTTCTCCCACAGCTTCATCGACAATTCGTAGAAGCCGGTGTTGCCGGGCAGGCCGTAATTGGAGCGGATGATGGTGGTGTTGCGGCCGGCATTGCCGGAGCCGATCCAGCCCTTCTCCAGCACCGCGACGTTGCGGATGCCGAACTCGCTGGCGAGGAACCAGGCGGTGGCGAGCCCGTGGCCGCCGCCGCCGATAATCACCACGTCATAGCGATCCTTGGGCGCGGCGTCGCGCCAGGTCGGCTGCCAGGTCTTGTGGCCGGAGAGAGCGGCGCGGGCGAGCGAGAAAATCGAATATCTCATTGCGTCATTCCGAGGCCGCTCACCCGTAACGCTGGACGTCAGATGTCCAGCGTGTGGTCGCGCTCCCACTGCGTGAAGTGCGAAGCATAGGAATTCCATTCCTGCTGCTTCAGCTTTAGATAGGCCGACGAAAATTCCTCACCCAGCGCCGCCTTGAGCGATTTGTCGTTGTCGAATTCGCGCAGCGCGTCGAGCAGGTTGAGCGGCAGTTTCGGCGCATCCGTGACGGTATGGCCGAACTGATACATGTCGATGTCATAGCGCTTGCCGGGGTCGGCCTTGGAGCGGATGCCGTCGAGGCCGGCGGCGATGATGACGGCCTGCAGAAGATAAGGGTTTGCGGCGCCGTCGGGCAGGCGCAACTCGAAGCGCCCAGGCCCCGGCACGCGCACCATGTGGGTGCGGTTGTTGCCGGTCCAGGTCACGGTGTTCGGCGCCCAGGTCGCGCCGGATATAGTGCGCGGCGCGTTGATGCGCTTGTAGGAATTGACCGTCGGATTGGTGATCGCGGCAAGCGCCGAGGCATGCTTCATGATGCCGCCAAGGAAGTTCCTGCCCTTGGCGGACAGGCCAAGCTCTTCCGAATTGTCGGCAAAGACATTGGTCTTGCCGGCCTCATCCCACACCGAGATATGCGCATGGCAGCCATTGCCGGTCAGGCCCTGGAAGGGCTTGGGCATGAACGTCGCGCGCAGGCCGTGCTTCTCCGCGATCGACTTGACCATGAACTTGAAGAAGGAGTGCTTGTCGGCGGTCGCCAGCGCGTGATCGAAGGACCAGTTCATCTCGAACTGGCCGTTGGCGTCCTCGTGGTCGTTCTGGTACGGGCCCCAGCCCAGCGCCAGCATGTGGTCGCAGATCTCGGCGATCACGTCGTAGCGGCGCATCACCGCCTGCTGGTCGTAGCAAGGCTTCGAGGCGGTATCGTATTCGTCGGAGATCGCCTTGCCGTCGGGCGAGATCAGGAAGAACTCGGCCTCGACGCCGGTCTTGACATGCATGCCGTCGCGGGCGGCTTCATCGATCACCCGTTTCAGCGTGTTGCGCGGCGCCTGGTCGACGAGCTTGTCGTCCATCACGCAGGTGGCCGCCACCCAGGCGACCTCGGGCTTCCAGGGCAATTGGATGACCGAATCCGGGTCCGGCACCGCCAGCATGTCCGGATGCGCCGGCGTCAGATCGAGCCATGTCGCGAAGCCGGCAAAGCCCGCCCCGTCCTTCTGCATGTCGGCGATCGCCTGCGCCGGCACCAGCTTGGCACGCTGCCCGCTGAACAGGTCGGTGTAGGAGATCATGAAATATTTGACGCCGTTCTCCTTGGCGAATGCGGCGAGATCGTTCCCCATTATAGTTCCTCGCTTACGTGGTCTTGGAAGTTGTCCTAGAAGCCGTTCTTCCCGGGTATCCAGTTGGTGCCGGCCAAAGGCACGCCGGCCATGGCGGCGGCTTCGATCGAGAGCGCGACGAGATCCTCGGGCTCGAGATTGTGCAGGCTGTTCTTGCCGCAGGCGCGGGCAATCGTCTGCGCCTCCAGCGTCATCACCTTGAGATAATTCGCCAGCCGCCGTCCTGCCGCGATCGGGTCGACCCGCTTCATCAATTCGGGGTCCTGCGTGGTGATGCCGGCAGGGTCGCGGCCCTCGTGCCAGTCGTCATAGGCGCCGGCCGTGGTGCCCAGCGCATTGTACTCCGCCTCCCAGCGCGGATCATTGTCACCGAGCGCGACCAGCGCCGCCGTGCCGATCGACACCGCGTCGACGCCGAGCGCCAGCGCCTTGGCGACATCGGCGCCGTTGCGGATGCCGCCGGAGACGATGAGCTGCACCTTGCGGTGCATGCCGAGGTCCTGCAGCGCCTGCACCGCCGGCCTGATGCAGGCAAGCGTCGGCTGGCCGACATTCTCGATGAACACCTCCTGGGTAGCGGCCGTGCCGCCCTGCATGCCGTCGACCACAACGACGTCGGCGCCGGCCTTCACCGCGAGCGCGGTGTCATAATAGGGGCGGGCGCCGCCGACCTTGACGTAGATCGGCTTTTCCCAGTCGGTGATCTCGCGCAGCTCGAGGATCTTGATTTCGAGATCGTCGGGTCCTGTCCAGTCGGGATGGCGCGAGGCCGAGCGCTGGTCGATGCCCTTGGGCAGCGTGCGCATCTCGGCGACGCGGTCGGAGATCTTCTGTCCGAGCAGCATGCCGCCGCCGCCGGGCTTGGCGCCCTGGCCGACCACCACTTCGATGGCGTCGGCGCGGCGCAGGTCGCGCGGGTTCATGCCGTAGCGCGACGGCAGATACTGGTAGACCAGCGTCTTCGAATGGCCACGCTCTTCCTCGGTCATGCCGCCGTCGCCGGTGGTGGTTGAGGTGCCGGAAAGCGTGGCGCCGCGCCCCAGGGCTTCCTTGGCCGGACCGGACAGCGAGCCAAAGCTCATGCCGGCGATGGTGATTGGGATCTTCAGCTCGATCGGCTTCCTGGCGTGCCGCGAGCCCAGCACGACACTGGTGTCGCAGCGCTCGCGATAGCCCTCGAGCGGATAGCGCGAGATCGAGGCGCCGAGGAAAAGCAGGTCGTCGAAATGCGGCAGCTTGCGCTTGGCGCCGGCGCCGCGGATGTCATAAATGCCGGTCGCGGCCGCGCGGCGGATTTCGGAAAGCGTGTAGTCGTCGAAGGTCGCTGATTTGCGCGGCGTCGTCGGCGGGTTGCGGTAGGTCATCTTGCCTCAATACGCGTCGGCGTTATCGATGTTGAAATTGTAGAGTTTGCGGGCCGAGCCGTAGCGCTTGAACTCCGACGCCTTGACGCCGGTGACGCCGGCCTTGTCGAGCAGGCCCTGCACCAACTCCAAATGCTCCGGCCGCATCTCCTTGGCGATGCAGTCGGCGCCGAGGCTTTCGACCTTGCCGCGCACGAAGAGCCGCGCCTCGTAGATGGAATCGCCCAGCGCGTCGCCGGCATCGCCCAGCACCACGAGGTTGCCGGACTGCGCCATGAAGGCCGACATGTGGCCGATATTGCCGTGCACGACGATGTCGATGCCTTTCATCGAGATGCCGCAACGCGACGAGGCGTTGCCCTCGATGACCAGCAAGCCGCCGCGGCCGGTGGCGCCGGCATACTGGCTGGCGTCGCCCTTGATGACGATCGAGCCCGACATCATGTTCTCGCCGACGCCCGGGCCGGCCGAGCCATGCACGGTGATCGCGGCGCCGTCATTCATGCCGGCGCAGTAATAGCCGACGCTGCCGCGCACATCGATCGAGACCGGCTGGTCGACGCCGACGGCGACCGAATGGCTGCCCTTCGGATTGAGCACTTCCCAGGCGGTCTCGTTCGAGCCGGGCGTGAGCTTGTGCAACGCCTGGTTCAACTCGCGCAGCGAATGCTGCGAGAGGTCGAAGACCCTCGCATGGCTCTGATCGCGCTCGACTTTCGACATTGTGTTTGCCGGCATCGGCTCAGTGCTCCCAGAAGTAAACTGTTGCGGGCTCCGGCTCCCAGACCCGCGCATTGTCGATGCCGGGCAGCTTGGTGAGCGCGCGATATTCCGAGCCGAAGGCGACATACTGGTCGGTCTCGGCCATCACAGCCGGCTTGCAGGCGATCGGGTCGCGCACGACGCCGAAGCCGTTCTTGGTGCCGACGACGAAGGTGAAGAAGCCGTCGAGGTCGGAGAGCGTGCCCTCCAGCGCCTCGCCCAGATTCTTGCCATGCGCCATCCGGTTGGAGAGATAGGCGGCCGCCACTTCGGTGTCGTTCTCGGTCTCGAACTTCATGCCGTCGCGGATCAACTCGCGCCGCACATTGTTGTGGTTGGAGAGCGAGCCATTGTGCACCAGGCACTGGTCGGCGCCGGTCGAGAAGGGATGCGCGCCCATCGTGGTGACCGCCGATTCGGTCGCCATGCGGGTGTGGCCGATGCCATGCGTGCCGGTCATGGAGCGCACGTGGAAGCGATCGACGACGGTTTCCGGGAGGCCAACCTCCTTGTAGATTTCAACTGCCTCGCCGGCGCCCATAATGCGGATGTCGGGTCTGAGCGTCTGCAGCGCTTCGCGCGCGGCATCGACCTTGTCTGGCGTGGTCCTGATGACGGCGTGCGTTGAATTCACCGCCACGCTCACCGGCGCGCCGATCGCCTTGGCAAGCTCGACGTCGAGGCCGCGGAAATCGCGATCCGCCTTCGGCGACTGCACGGTGATCTTCGCTTCATTGCCGGTCGTGGCGCCATAGATGGCGATGCCGGCGCTGTCCGGGCCGCGGTCGCTGAGCGACACCAGCATCTCGGACAGCATGGCGCCGAGCTTTGGCTCCAGCGTCTTGTCCTTCAGGAAAAGTCCAACGATTCCGCACATGTCAGCCTCCAACGTTTCTGGCTTTCAAAATGATGTACCGAATGAGCTTATCGAATTCAATGGTATGAAAGAAATTTTCCTGAGGTTATATGTTCGATGGCGCGTCGCCCTCGGCACTATCGCCGTCCGGACGCGTCTTGTGAACCCAGATCGCATGGCGGATGCGCGCGATCCTGTAGGCGTCGAGGATCGAGAAGGCGTAGATCAGGAAGCCGCCGGCATGGCGGCCGATGAAGCCGGCATCGCCCGGCGCCAGCTTGGTCGTTATCCAGCCAAGGATCACCATGAAGAACAGGAACTGCAGGCCGCGCGCCGGCACGCCGAGCATGACGTGGCCGCTTGCCGGCAAGACGATCGCGGTGCCGAGCACGAGATAGGGATTCACAGGAGCGGGGGTGGCGGTTCCGTCGCTCATGCCGCCTGCCTTTCGCGCCGGTTGATGGCTTCGCGAAGGCCCGACGCCGCCTCGAGCAACCGTTCGATCAAGGCCGGTTCGATCCCGGCGTCGCTGAATGCGGCCTGCCGGAACACGCCGTAGCGGGCACGCTCGGCCTCGGCCAGCAGCCAGATGATGCGCACGCCCTTCGGCGTGATCAGCAATTCCTTGGCGCGGCCATCGGCAAAAATGTCGGTATGCGCGGCAATCAGATCCTGCGGGAAGGCGACGCCCTTTCGATCCGTGCGCAGCACCGCTTCGGCGGGAAAGCCGAGCACCTTCGGCAGCATATGCGGCAGATGGTCGAAATTGGAAAATGTCGTCGCCGAATTCGGCCGCATCATCATGTCGAAAATGCCCGGCACCGCGACCGGCTCGGTGATCGAAACGCTGAGCCAGCGCGTCGGCAGCTTTCGCGTTGCCAGCGTGTCGACGATGGTGCGCACTTGGACTCGCTGGCCATTCCAGGAACCGGCCCAGGTGACGACGCCGGCCGTGCCGTCGGAGACATCGGCGGCATCCGCAACGACGCTGCGAACATTTGCCAAATCGGCGGCCAAGGCCGCCTTCGCCCTGTTGCGGCTGGCGCGCGCGAGCCAAGCAATATGGGCGACGACGGCCAATGCCATCGCCCCGGTAACAAGTACTGACGTTAGTTCAGACATTTCGACACGCCACGGCCCGCCGTCGATAGGCGGGCCTTCACTCCACTCAATAACCCTGCGGCTTCGGCCACGGCATCGAGAACTGATCGCCGCGCCGCACGAACTTGTAGCGGTAGAAGTGGAACCAGAGCGAGATCAGGAAATAGAACACCGTCATCGCGATCAGCTGCGAGCCGAAGCCGAGGAAGATGGCGAAGAACGTCACCATGCACAGGCAGAACAGCACGATCGCCGGCAGCGGATGGAAGGGATGCGTGTAGCCGCGGCGGATCGAGCCCAGCGGCCACTTCTTGCGGAACATCATGATGTTGATGCTCATGAAGGTGTATTGCAGCACACCCGACAGGATCGAGAAGGTGATCGCCTGGTTGAGGTCGGCGATGAAGGCGAAGGCCAGCGCGATCGGCAGCAGGAACAGGATCGAGCGGTAGGGCGTGCGGTATTTCGGATGCACCGCCGAGAACCAGCTCGGCAAATAGCGGTCGCGGCCGAGCGAGAACCAGGCGCGCGCCGCGTCGTTGATGCAGCCATTGGCCGAGGCGAGCGCCGACAGCAGCGTCGCGATGAACAGCAAGTTTTCCAAGAGCGGGCTGCCGCTCAGCTTGCCGGCGTCCCACAGCGGATAATAGGTGATGCCGAGATACTCCCACGGCATCATCGAGGCGCAGACATACCAGGTCATCGCGGCGGCGATCAGAAGCGTGATCATGCCGGCCATCGTGCCGTAGGGCAGGGAGCGCGCCGGCGAGCGCACCTCCTCGGCCGCCTGCGTGGTGCCCTCGATGCCGAGATAATACCAGATGCCGAACTGGAAGGCGGCGATGACGCCGATCCAGCCGTAAGGCAGCGCGTTGCCGGGCGTGACCAGCTCGTTGAGTTTCAGCACCGCGCCTTGCGTCCATGGGCTGACCGAGAAGAACAGGATGACGATCGAGACATAGGCGATGGCAGTGATGACGAAGTTGACGTTCAGCGTCATCAGCACGCCGCGATAGTTGAGCCATGCCAGCACCACGATGGTGGCGGCGATGAAGGAATTGTGCGTCAATCCTTCGACGCCGGCCTTGGCGACGATCGTGTCGCCGAGCAGGATCGCGTCCGACACTTCGAGCATGGTGTAGGCGAAGACCAGGAACAGCGCGACGTTGAAGGCCATCAGCGGCCCGACGATGTGCTTGGCCTGCGCGTACTGGCCGCCTGCTGCGGCGACGGTGGACGTCACCTCCGAGTCGATCATGGCGACAGAGGTGTAGAGCAGTCCGACGATCCAGCAGACGATCAGCGCGGCGAGCGCGCCGCCCTTGTCGGCAGAGAAGTTCCAGCCGGTGAACTCGCCGACCAGCACGATGCCGACGCCGAGCGCCCAGACATGCGCCGGGCCGAGCACCCGAAGCAGCGAGACCCTGTCGCCATGGATCGTCGTCGATAGTCCCGTTTCAACCGCAGCCGTCATGTCAATCCCCACTCAGATCCGGTGCTTTTCGGAAACGGCCTCAAGCTCGCCTTCGCGCGAGGAGGTCAGCATGTCCTCGGAATAGGTCGTGTCGACCTTGAACCAGTCGTAGAGCATCCACAGCGCCAGCACGGCCGAGATGCCCCAGCAAACATAAGACAGTCCCATCCACATGATGTTTTCCCCGGCCTCTTTGTCGTCGTCGAAGATCTATTTGTCGTCGAACTTCTCGTTGATGACCTCGCGATATTCCTTGTCGGAGGCCCTGAACAGGAAGACGAAATAGGCGACCAGCACGATCGCCATGATGATCAGCGTCGGCCAGTCGATGATGTAGTGGAAGTGGTTCTGGATCACGTCGTGCGCCGTCTCCGGCGTGTAGCCGAGCTTCTCCCAGATCGAGGCCATCGTCGCGTTCTGGCCGAGCGCGTCCCAGGTCTTGGCGTCGAGCGGGTCGATCGACTTCGCCGCCCCGGCAAGACCGAGCTTCAGCGGCAGCCAGAGCGCCACGAAGATAGCGACCACCACGACCGCGATGTCGAAGATCTGTCCAGCCTTGCTTTGCTGCGGCGGGGTATAGCGGGCCATGGTTTCTCCCCCTCAGGATTGACGGTTGCGGGCCGCGTCGGCGTTCTTGATGTCGAGCCCGTAGATGAAGTCCTTGTCCTCCTTGTAATGGTTGAGCATGGCAAGGATCGCGGCGGTGTTGAAGATCAGCACCGCCGCGGCCGCGACCGCCACCACGAGCTTGATCCCGCTGTCCGGGATATACGGCCATGTCATCAGGAGGACGAAGAGGATCGTTACCCACAGGCATACGATCAGGAGCACGGATCCACGCACGTCGGAGCGGTACAGCGCTTCGACGCGCTGCTGCAGGTCGGACATCGGTTTTCCCCTTCTGGCGACGTCCGGCCCCGAAATCGACCGGGCGTCCTCTCTTTCTAGAGAGTGAAATTTTTTTCATAAATTCCGACCGATCTTCGAAATTGTCAAGCCGGATTTACGCTCCGTAAAGTGTTTGTCCACGGGCAAGAAATTTGCCTGACAATGAAATTATTTGCTTCAAGGGGATTGCAGGGTCTCGCCGTTTGCGGTCAATATTCGCGCAAGCTCCGCCAGCAAGCAGGAGCAGGGAACAGCAACCGCTTAAAGCGATCTAAATTGCACGGAGGACGATCGGATGACGGCATCCTGGAGATTCTCGACCCTGGCGGATCGCCATCGCGCGCTCGGCTCGAAGCTCGAGGACTGGAGCGGCATGGGCACCGCCTGGACCTACGACAAGGATGCCGACGAGGAATATATCGCCATCCGCACCAAGGCCGGGCTGATGGATGTCTCCGGCCTGAAGAAGGTTCACATCACCGGCCCGCACGCCTCGCATCTGATCGACCTCGCTACCACGCGCGACGTGGAGAAGATCTATCCCGGCAAGTCGGCCTATGCCTGCATGCTGAACGAGGCGGGAAAATTCACCGACGACTGCATCCTCTACCGCATCAGCCCGAACTCGTGGATGGTGGTGCATGGCTCCGGCACCGGCCATGAGGAGCTGCAGCGCGCTGCCATGGGGCGTGACGTGTCGCTGCGCTTCGACGACAATCTGCACGACCTTTCGTTGCAGGGGCCGACCGCCGTCGACTATCTCGCCAAGCATGTGCCGGGCATCCGCGATCTTCCCTATTTCCACCATATGCAGACGCAGCTCTTCGGCTTCCCGGTGATGATCTCGCGCACCGGCTACACCGGCGAGCGCGGCTACGAGATCTTCTGCCGCGGCCAGGATGCCGGTGCGATCTGGGATCGGATTCTGGAGGAGGGCAAGAGCGCCGGCATCATCCCGTGCCGCTTCACCACGCTCGACATGCTGCGCGTCGAGAGCTACCTGCTGTTCTATCCCTACGACAATTCCCAGAAATATCCCTTCGAGAACGAGGGCCCCGGCGACACGCTTTGGGAGCTCGGCCTCGACTTCACCGTCAGCCCCGGCAAGACCGGCTTCCGCGGCGCCGAGGAGCATTACCGGCTGAAGGGCAAGGAGCGCTTCAAGATCTATGGCGTGCTTCTCGACGGCAAGCAGCCGGCGGACGAAGGCGCGCCGGTCTATCGCGACGGCAAGAAGGTGGGCGTAGTGACCTGCGCCATGTATTCGCCGCTGGTCGAGAAATCCATGGGCATCGCCCGCCTCGACGTCGACTGCGCGGTCAAGGACACCAAGCTCGAGATCCGTAACAAAAGCGGTTCGATCAAGGCCACGGCGCAGCCCTTGCCGTTCGACGACCCGAAGAAGACCAAGCGCACCGCCAAGGGTTGAGGCAGCATCAACGGGGAGGGGATCTAGGGTACGAAGGACGAATGGCAGCCAAGACGATCATCAGCCGGCCCATTTACGGAACGCTCTCTCCGCAGCCGGGCAAGCATCATCTCTTCATCGCCGACGCCGAAGGCGCACTGGCGATCATCGACATGGCCGGCAAGGCGCCGCCCGGCTTTTTCGACGGGGCCGAGATCGTCTTCATTCCGGGTCCCGAGGGCAAGCATATCGCCGCGCTTGAGGCGCTGAAGCCGGCGCAACTCCACATCGCGCCGTCCTTCGCCAGCCTCTTGCCGCGGCTTAGGCAGACGCTGACCAACGCTCATATGGGCCTGCGGATCTATCTTGCCGGTACCGAAGGGCTGATCGGCCAGGCCATGCAGGTAGCGCTCGAAGCCGGCATGGACCACACCTCGATGCAGACCGAGCATCGCGGCTCGCTGGCGCGCCGGATGCAATGCGTGCACTGCAAGGGCATCACCGAGAACGTGACGACGCAGCCGGCGCTCTGCTCGCATTGCGGCCTGCTGCTTCTGGTGCGCGATCACTATTCGCGGCGCCTCGCCGCCTTCCAGGGCGTGTGCATCAATGCCGAGGATCGCTCGGAGATTCCTCCGATGGAGGAGGCTTTCCCATGAGTACCGGCACCACCAAGCTCGATGTCGTTGTCAGTGACGTCGTTCCGGTCAACGAGCTGGTCACGCGCTTCCATTTCCGCCGCCGCGACGGCGAGCTGCTGCCGACCTTTTCCGGCGGCGCTCACGTCGTGGTCGAGATGCGCGACGGCGATCGCACCAGGCTCAATCCCTATTCGCTGATGGGCTCGCCGCTCGACACGCGCGAATACACGATCTCGGTGCGCCGCGACGATGTCGGCCGCGGCGGCTCGCTGTTCATGCACCGGCAGGTCAAGCCCGGCCTGGAGATGGTGATCAGCTATCCCGTCAATTTGTTCTCGCTCGACCTCAGGGCGAAGAAGCACCTGATGCTGGCCGGCGGCATCGGCATCACGCCGTTCATGGCGCAGACCTCGCAGTTGGCGGGCGCCGGCGGCAATTTCGAATTGCACTACACCTGCCGCACCGCTTCGCTGGGCACCTATGCCGACGTCTTGCAGCAGCGTTACGGCAACCGGGTCAGGCTCTATCACGACGACCGCGAGGAGAGCATCGATCTCGACCGGCTCCTGTCTTCGCAGCCGCTCGGCACGCATCTCTATGTCTGCGGCCCGGGCGGCATGATCAACTGGGTGCGCGACCGCGCCGCTGCGCTCGGCTGGCCCTCGGAGACCGTGCATTTCGAGCATTTCGCGGCACCCCAGCCTGGCGCGCCCTTCGACGTGACCTTGGCCGTCAGCAGCAAGACGATCCGCGTCGGCGAGCAGCAGAGCCTGCTGGAAGCCATGGAAGCGGCTGGCGTCGACCCGCCCTATCTTTGCCGTGGCGGCGTCTGCGGCCAATGCGAGACCAATGTGATTTCCTCCGACGGCAAGTTCATCCACAACGATCATTGGCTGAGCGAGGAAGACCACCGCTCCGGCTGCAAGATCATGCCTTGCGTCTCGCGCTTCGAGGGCAAGTCGCTGGTCCTGGAAAGATAGGAGGCGTCAATGGGCATTACCTTTCGCAAGGAAACGTTTCGCGACGACTACACCTTCAAGAACAGCCCGGAGCACATCAGGCGCTTTCCGTTCCCGTTCAACGAAGACGCCTACATGTATGCGGTCAACATCGAGCCGCATGTCGTCGGGCCGAAGGGCTCGGTGCTGGAAAACCTGATCGATGTCGACGAGCACTATGTCGCCGAGATGCAGGACCGCGCCTTGGTGCTGGCCGAGGATCCGCTGCGCTGCCAATCCCTGCCGCACATGACGCTGGCCGGTTGGGACCTGCTCGAGCTTCTGATGGAGCAGCAGGCGCTCGGCTATCCCGAGCATTTCACGCTGGAGCGAAATGGCGACCGCTGGCGCTGGATCAACCGGCCGCTCGGCATCGACGACACCTTTACCTTTGGCGACACCTCGACGCTGCCCTACGGCCCGATGGAATACATCACCCGCCAGAGCCAGGGCGATTTCTGCATCCTCGACCAGCGCGACGGCAATCTGTGGATGGATGCCGGCATGGTCACCACCCAGGCCGACTGGTCGCTCGATTTCGACATCGGCATGAACTTCTTCGAGTGGCATGCGCCGGTGCCGCTGGCGCATGAGAAGGGCATCTTCACCCGCGCGCTGAAATTCCTGACGAACATTCAGCAGGGCAAGCCGGCAAGGCGCCTCAACTGGACGATGACCATCAATCCGCGCCTCGACACCAGCCCCGAGAATTATCACAAATGGGGTCCGGACCGCGCCACGGTCACGCCCGAAAATGTCGGCGACAAGGTGCATCTGCGCGTCGAGCTGCAAAGCTTCTGGCGGCTGCCGCGCTCCAACGCCATCGTCTTCCCGATCCGGTGCTACCTGATCAAGATGGACGAGCTGGTCACGCAGCCGAAATGGGCCCGCCGCCTGCACCGCGTCATCCGCGACCTGCCGGAGGAACTTGCGACTTACAAAGGCCTGACGCGGTATCGGCCGACACTGGTGGAATGGCTGTCGAAGCTGGATGACGGCAGTGCGACCAGCCCAGGGTTCGGGCCGGATTAGAAGCTGCCAATCTCCCCCCTTGTGGGCCCTTGTGGGGGAGATGCCCGGCAGGGCAGAGGGGGGCGCGAAGGAATGCAAACCTTGCCTGGCTCGGCCCAACACCAATGAGGCCGTGGCCTTAGGGATTGATACGCCGGCGGGACAGCGCCCCCCTCTGGCCTGCCGGCCATCTCCCCCACAAGGGGGGAGATCAGCTAATCACCCAGCGCTGTTCTGCGGATAGCAGATGATCGACAAATACCGCATCGGCAGTTGCGTCAGTTCTTCCGGGCCGTGCGGCGCGTCGGCGTCGAAGAACAGGCTGTCGCCCGGCTTCATCGGGTAGAGATTGTTGCCGTGCCGGTACACGACCTCGCCTTCGAGCATGTAGAGGAACTCCATGCCCGCATGCTGGAAGGTCGGGAACACGTCCGAATTCTCGGTCAGCGTGATGAGATAGGGCTCGACGACGACGCCGCTGGTGTTGGCGCCGATATGTCCAAGCAGATTGTACTGGTGGCCGGCGCGCGTGCCGCGCCGCTCAACATCGACGCCTTCGCCGGCCTTGACGAAGACGGCGCTGTGTTCTTCCTCGAAGCGGCGGAAGAAGGCGGTCACCGGAACGCCCAGAGCCCGTGACAGCGCCTGCAGCGTCGTCAGCGACGGCGAGGTGATGCCGTTCTCGATCTTGGACAGCATGCCGAGCGAGATGTCGGTTGCCGCGGCGAGATCGGCGACGGTGATGCCGAGCTTCTTGCGGAACGCCCGCACCTCATGGCCGATCGCCACTTCCAGTACTTTTTCGCGTGTGTCGCGGATGGCATGCGGGTCCTGCGTCAGCGGGGTGCGGATCGTGCGCCCGTTCGGGCCAATGCCCTTCGACGATGGCTTGATCTTGACCGCCACGGGGCTCCGACCAAGTTTGGGATCGGAAGTCTTTTTCGTCATGTCGTCTCCCGTGAGAATCTGCTGATTATTTCACTCTAGGTGAACATATTCGTTGCCGATACAGGAGCGCAACGGGTGCGCCAAGCCCTTGTGGCGGATTAGGTCCGCTTTCTGCGGCAACTGTCCCCCCGCGCTTCGCAGAAAGTTACCTCGGCCTCACGCAGTTTCGGCGCAAGGCCAGTTGACAGGACCGAAGGGCCAATTACTGTTACTCTCAGTGAAATTTGTTTCGCTGGGGAAATCAAAAAAGGAGGCCCGCAATGAAATCTCGTGTCGCCGTCATCGGAGCCGGACCATCGGGGCTGGCCCAGTTGAGGGCCTTCAAGTCGGCCGCCGACAAGGGCGCCGAGATCCCGGAAATCGTCTGCTTCGAAAAGCAGAGCGACTGGGGCGGGCTGTGGAACTACACCTGGCGCACCGGCCTCGACGAGCATGGCGACCCGGTGCATGGGTCCATGTACCGCTATCTATGGTCGAACGGCCCCAAGGAATGCCTCGAATTCGCCGACTACACCTTCGAGGAGCATTTCGGCCGGCCGATCGCCTCCTATCCGCCGCGCGCCGTGCTGTGGGACTACATCAAGGGCCGGGTCGAGAAATCCGGAGTGCGCAAATGGGTGCGCTTCAACACGCCGGTGCGCATGGTCACCTACTCCGACGAGACCAAGAAATTCACCGTCACCGCGCATGACCGCACCAACGATGTCACCTACTCGGAAGAGTTCGACAATGTCGTCGTCGCCTCCGGCCATTTCTCCGTGCCGAACGTGCCGTACTTCGAGGGCTTTTCCACCTTCAACGGCCGCATCCTGCACAGCCACGACTTCCGCGATGCCATGGAATTCAAGGGCAAGGACATATTGATCATCGGCCGCTCCTATTCGGCCGAGGACATCGGTTCGCAGTGCTACAAATACGGCGCGAAATCGATCACCTCCAGCTACCGCTCCAAGCCGATGGGCTTCAAATGGCCGGAGAACTGGAAAGAAGTGCCGCTGCTGCAGAAGGTCGTCGGCAAGACGGCGCATTTCAAGGACGGCACCACCAAGGATGTCGACGCCATCATCCTGTGCACAGGCTATCTGCACTCCTTCCCCTTCCTCACCGACGACCTCAAGCTCAAGACCGCCAACCGCATGTGGCCGCTCGATCTCTATGAGGGCGTCGTCTGGGAGAAGAACCCGAAACTGTTCTATATCGGCATGCAAGACCAGTTCTACACCTTCAACATGTTCGACGCGCAGGCCTGGTACGCGCGCGACGTCATCATGGGCCGCATCAAGCTGCCCTCGGCCGAGGCGATGGCCGAGCACAGCGCCAAGTGGCGGGCACGTGAGGAGACGCTGGAGGACGCCGAGCAGATGATCTGGTTCCAGGGCGACTACACCAAGGAGCTGATGGACCAGACCGATTATCCGGGCTTCGACGTCGAGGCGGTCAACCACACCTTCATGGAGTGGGAGCACCACAAGATGGAAAACATCATGACCTTCCGCGACAACGCGTACCGCTCGCTGATGACCGGCACCATGGCGCCGGTCCATCACACGCCGTGGCTGCAGGCGCTGGACGATTCGATGGAGAGCTATCTTGAGGTGAAGGGCGTCGCGGCGGAGTAGCGCGGCGCGCCTCCCCCCACATCCGTGAAATCAGCAAGGTGGGTGTCCCGCGGGACACCCCGCCAGTCTACCAGCACACGTAGCCGCCATCGACGATCAGGTCGAGGCCGGTCACGAAGCTTGACGCGCGGCTGGCCAGGAACACGGTCGGCCCGACCATTTCCTCCGGCGCCGCCATGCGGCCCATCGGCGTGTCGCGCTTGAAGATCTTTATCTCCTCCGCAACTTCGGGCCGCTTGTTCATCGGCGTCAGCGTGTAGCCCGGGCTGACGACGTTGACGCGCAGGCCGCGGTCCGCCCACTCCATGGCGAGACTCTTCGACATGTGGATGACAGCGGCTTTCGAGGAATTGTAATGCGCCTGCGTCAGCCCGCGGTTGACGATGGTGCCGGACATGGAGGCGATGTTGATGATGGAGCCCGCGCGTCGAGGAAGCATGACGCGCGCCTCAGCCTGACAGGACAGGAACACGCCGGCGACGTTGACCTCGTGCACCTTGCGCCATTTTTCCAGTGCCATGGTCTCGGCCGCTTCCGAACCGGCTATGCCGGCATTGTTGACGGCGACGGTCAGCGCGCCGAGCTCGGCTTCGGCACGATCGATCGCCGTGGCCAGGTCAGTCTCGGACGTCACGCTGCCGGTCAGCGCCAACGCTTTGCGGCCAAGTGCCGTGATCCTGTGGGCGGTCTCTTCAAGTCCGCCTTTGGACGCATGGCCGAAACAGGCGACGTCGGCGCCGGCCTCGGCAAGCCCAATCGCGATTGCCTGACCAATACCGCTACCGGCGCCCGTCACCAGCGCCACGCCGCCGTCCAGTTTGAAAAGATCCATCGCACCCTCCCTGATTGCCGGAAGGTATGCGCTGAATGGCGCCTCGATCAAGCGGCATGATCTGGCCGGTCGGAGGCGTCGAGGTTCAGAAATACCCGTCCGACGCCGCCGTCGCTTCCTTCGGGATTTCCACGCCGTCGACCAGGATCTTGTCGACCAGCTCGTGGTGGAAGCAGACCAATCCCCTGATGCGTTCGGCCTCGTGCACCGGCTCGGGATAGTACCAGACCAGGTTCTCGTGCCGCTTCTTCGGCGTCGTCACGTGGTAATAGTTGGAGATGCCCTTATAGGGGCAGCGCGAGATGTAGCGGCTGGGCGAAAACATATCGAGCCGCGTGTCCGCGATCGGCAGATAATGGCGCACCGGATGGCCGGTCTCGAACAGGAACACCCCGCGCCGTGAATCGGCCACCTGTTCGCCGTCGAGGATCACCTGCACGCGCCGCGATGAGGGCAGGCAGTCGACACGGCGGAACGGGTCGCGGGCGTGAACGAAGATCTCTTCGTCCTCTTCATACCAGTGCGTCATCTTCGGCCAGTAGAAGGAGATGTAGTCCTGGATCGGCGGGCAGCCCTTGACGGGATCGAGGTAGCGCCAGGCGCCGTCCTCGACCAGGGTGATGCCGGTGTTGAGCGAATAATGCGTCGCGACGCCCTTGAACGGGTCTTCCGTCGTCGTGTGGCTCGGCAGCAGGAACTCCTCGCGCACGTCGCTCATCGGGAAGTAGTAGACGGGCAGGTGGTCGCTCTCCTGGAACACCAGCGCCTTGGTGGTGTCGGCGACGATCATCGGTCCGACCTGCACCCTGATCCGCTTGGGCGAGGGCATGGTGAAGGCGACATAGCCCGGTTCGAACTCATACTGCACGATGCTGTCGAGGATCGGGAAATGCGGCCCGCGGCCGCGCAGATGGGGCTTGCGAATGGTCGTCGTCCTCTTCTCGTCGTTTGCGGCCGGGGTCTTGCGCGCGGTCATGGTCATGATGCCACCGATACACGATCGAGCAGCAGGCCGGCGGCGATCGGCGGCACGCCGCTGACAGTCTTGCGCACGGGCACCAGAAGGTCCGGGAAATAGCTGAAGATCACCGGCGTCTCGTCAAGCAGCAGCTTCTGGATGTCGGAGGCGGCCTTGCGCTGCGCATCGAGGTCGAGCGCCTTGAGATAGCTGGTGACCAGCCCGTCATAGGCGGCATTCTTGAAGTGCGCCGCGTTCCACGGGCCGTCGCTGACCAGCGGGCTCTTCAGGAACACGTTCGGCACGCTGCGATGCGCGTAATCGGTGATGCCGAGCGGGCTGTCCAGCCAGTCCGACTGGCCGAACACCGCCTTGCCGTAATACTTGTCCTGGTCCTCGATGTTGAGCGCAATGCGCGCGCCGATCTCCTTGGCGAAGTTCTGGAAGAGCTGCGCATAGCCGGGGATGTCGGAATAGCGCAGCGTCGTCAGCGTCATGTCGAAGCCGCCGCCAAGGCCGGCCGCTTCCATCAGCTGCTTGGCCTTGGCGATGTCTTGCGTGCGCTGCGCCACCGATTTGTCGGTGACCGGGAAGGCCGGCGCGAACGGGCTGTCATTGCCGGTGGCCGCCATGCCGCGGCAGAGCCCATCGACCAGTTTGGAACGGTCGATGCACAGAGCCAGCGCCTGGCGCACGCGCTTGTCGGTGAAGGGCACCATGTCGCAGCGCATGTGAAGCTGGCGATGCGCGGTGGACGCCACGCGCAGCACCTGGATGTCGGGATTGCCCAGCACCACCTGGCTGACGTCGAGCGGGATAGCGTCGAGCACGTCGACCTCGCCCGCCTGCAGCGCGAGAATGCGCGGCTGCACATCGCCATAGAACTTGAACTCGAGCCGGTCGGGCAGCGCCTTCTCGCCCCAATAGTCGGGATTGCGCACGAAGCTGGCGCCGACCTTCGGCGTATAGCTTTCGAGCCGGAACGGACCAGTGCCTTCGAAGGTCTTTTCGTAATCGCCCTTGTAGCTCGCCGGCAGGATGACGGCGTTGTAATTGTCGATCGACACCGAATAGGGGAAGCTGCCGTTCGGCGCGTCGAGATGGAACTCGACCGTGTGGTCGTCGACCTTGCGCGTGCCGCCCTTCGACAAGAGGCCCTTGAACACCGACAGCGCGTTGGACGGGCCGCTCGGATCCGCAAGGCGGTCGAAGGTCGCCACGACATCGTCGGCCTTGAAGTCCTCGCCATTGTGGAATTTCACGCTCTTGCGCAGCTTGAAGGTCCAGACGCTGCCATCGGCATTGGGCGACCAGCTTTCGGCCAGCACCGGCTTCAGCGTCAGGTCGGGCTGCGTCACGCACAGGAACTCGGCCACCTGGAAGACGAGCTGATAGCTGCCGCTGTCATAGTAAGTGACCGGGTCGATGGCGCCGCCGGGCACGGCAATGCCGGCGCGCACCGTGCCGCCGGGCTTGCCCTCGGCGCGCGCTTGCGGAGCGCCCAGGCCAATCGCCGAAGCGATGCCGCCTAGGAAGGGCAGCGACAGGCCGAGCAAGCTGCCATGGCGCAGGAATTCGCGCCGGCCGATCCTGCCGGCGAGCAATTCGTCGACAGCGGAATTTTCGATTGCGCTGAGTTGCTTGCGAGCGGCGTCGATTGTCCTGAAATGCTTGGGCATGGCGGCATTCCTTGTTTTGTCGCGGGGGCTTTGGCATTTAGGCCATTGTTGACCGCGACCGGAAAGCGATATTTTTTGATCGAAGCCATCGGAATTTTCGATGGCGGTAGCTCAGGGGCAGGGAACCATGGATACCGAAAATCTGCGCAGTTTCCTGGAGGTCGCGGCGCATGGCAGCTTTACCGTCGCCGCCCATCGGCTGAACCTCGCCCAGTCGACCGTCAGCGCGCGCATTCGCGGCCTGGAGGAGCAATTGGGGCGAAAACTGTTCGTGCGCGACAGCGATGGCGTCACGCTGACGCCGGCCGGCCGGCAGTTCCTGCCGCATGCCTCGACGATCACCCGCACCTGGGAGCAGTCACGCCAGGACATCGCCGTTCCCGATGGCTACGAGACGCTGCTCAGGCTCACCGCGCCCGCCTATCTCTGGGACAGCATCACCTCGCCCTGGATCGACTGGATGCGCGCGAAGCGGCCGAACGTGGCGCTGCGTCTGGAAGGCAGTTTCCCGGATCTGGCGATCGACCAGATGGCCGAAGGCCTGCTCGACATCTGCATCCTCTATCTGCCCAGGCCGCATCCGGGCATCGTCTATGAGACGTTAGCCGTCGACCAGGTCGTGCTCGTCCAGCACACGGCGCAGGACGGGCCGTGGACGGACAACTACATCCTGATGGATTGGGGACTGGAGTTCCGCATCGAGCACGACCGCGCCTTTGCAGGCGTCGTGAAGCCCGCCATCTCGGCTGGGCTTGTGTTCATCGGCCTGCAACACGTCCTCTCGCGAAAGGCGGCCGCTTATTTGCCGCTCAGCGCGGTGAGCGCGCATATCGAGCGCGGCGAGCTGAAGCGCGTCGAAGATACGCCGGTGTTCCAGCGGCCGATCTACCTTGCCTATCCGGAGAACCCTGCCTCTTCCGATGCTCTCAACGTTGCCTTGACGGGCCTGCGCACGCTGGCCAGGAACCTGTCCAACGATCAGGCTTTCGCGGAGAGCGACCGCGCCTTCAGTATGGGAGTATAGGCCGTGGATGCCTTACCGGGACGGACCCTCTCCATTGGTCGAACAATCGAAGTCCGAAAGGTGAGTCGGCGCATAGGATGCGAGCTTTGGTCGTGGGGGGATGCTCGCGATCTCTCGAACCAACTTCCTGCGGATCGCGACCGCAAAAAGAGTGAGATCGTCAACCCCGATCACGAACGCATCGGGTCCGCCGATGACGCAGTGCTCATAGTAGGAATTGAGATAGCCCTCGCTAAACGTCTCGAAGCCGTTGGAGGCCCCATGCGGTAGCGACACCGGCAGGCCGTTGATTGTGATGCCGGAGGCTATCACCTCGTCTCTCACCGGGGCGACCGGCGGCCCGGCGTTGTTGGGCCCGTCACCGGATACATCGATCACTCGCCGATCGCCCACAACCCGGCTGTCGGCAAATAAACCCTCCGCCGCCTGGAGGCCTCGCGAAATCGATGTTCCTGCTTCCCTGACCATCGGCTGGGCTGCAAGGGCGTCGGCGAACCGTTTCGCATCGTCATGGCTGCCGATGATCGTCCACGGCAGGACCACGCGTTGGTACTTCGGCCCGGCCCATTCAACATATGCGACGGCAATCCTGCCGCGTGCTCCCGATGTTATGGCTCGCGCGACATCGGCGTGCCGGAATGCGCTGACATAGCCGTCGCGTTGAATCCGTTGCTCGGCCTGGCTCATCGATGGCGAGACGTCGACAGCCAGGATGAGTTCGAGATCGACGGCGAGCCTTTCATGCCCAACACCCACCGAGGTTGGGCGGAAGACGCCGAGGAGCAAGGCCAGTATCTTTAGGCATAATCTCGGCGACGGCCGTATCGCCTCCGGATTATGCCAAACATTCGAAAGGCACCGCGCCCCCATCTGGCACCGCCTCGGCGCATTCCGCGCTCATTGGCTGGATTCCTATGGAGCGATGCTGGGACTACACGCGGTGTCTCGCTTCACCCGATTGGGGGATGGCGCCGCCTCAATGCGAAGAAGGCATGCGCAAGCGCAACAAGAGTGCCGTAAGTTCCGCCTGGCGGCGTGTTCCCGTTTTCGCAAAGATGGCCCTGAGCTGCGTGCGAGCGGTTTCGCGGCCGATGGCCAATGCAGCGCTTGCCGCGCCGATCCCCTTGCCGGTCGCCAGGCGAGAGGCGAGCCGCGCTTCGGCGGCTGTCAGTTGGAAAGTCTGGCTGAGCAGTTGTTCGGTTGGCGCCAGTTCGGCCGCGAGGTCGGTGAAATAGAGCAGCGCATCGCCGCCATTGAACAGGTCATGCGCGAATGAAGTCATTGGCATGATCTCCGCGAGAAGCCAGGGTAATCCGTTGCGGGTGATCACGACTGGCTCGGTCCGGAGCGATCCATCCGACCAACTCGAGACGGCGGCCCGCGTCAGCCCGTGCAGACGGGCATCGCTCGCCCGATCGACCGCGTGGATGCGGCCGTGACGGATTACGAGGCCGCAGCCGAATAGAGCATTCGCATGCTCGTTGACGCGCGTGACATAGCCACGGCAATCCAGCATCGCGGCAGCACAATTGAGTTGATCGAGCGCGGCAAGGCTCGATCCGAGCGAAACATCCCAAACCTTCTCCGCCGCGCTTATGATCCGGCTCAGGTCGGGCGCCACACTCAGGAAATGATCGGCTTCGCTGGGGTAAAAGCGCCCCCTCCGGGCATCGCGATAGAGCGGCACGCACCAGCTGCGGTTCTTCACCACGACACGGATGGAGGCCCACCATTCGCGGTTTCCGGGGCGAGCGATCTCATTGTAATAGGGCAGGACCCTTCGTTCTTCCGCGGTTGTGATTTCGTCCTCGACAGTGAAACTGACCGGTGGCTTCGCGAGCAACTGCGGCCTGTCGAGAAGGGGATTGGGTCCGCTTCCGATCCTCTCGTGCCAGAGAGCCGTAAACTCGGCGTGTTCCGTAGAGTCCGGTGCCCGCGCGGTCTTGTGACGTTGATCGCACCCAAACGGGTGCGCTTGGTCGCGGGTGCGTAGACAGCAACTCGTCGCGCCCAGCGAATCCGCGAGCTTTTGAAGCGCTCCCGGCCACCGGTCAAATTCGAAAGCGGCGTCGTAGCAAGCTTCTATCGCAGACGCGATTGCTCCCCCGGCAGCCATTCAATCCGACCTTCGTCTGGATAGATCACCACACCCTCCAGATTACCACAGATCGGTGAAATCAAGAATGGCCGGTCAGCAGGCGTGACGCGACGAGCGTCGCAGATGCAAGCCACCCTGACCCGAAAGGGAATCTATTCGCCCACCGGCCGCTATGCCGGTTCCGCTGCGGTGATCTTGGGTCCCTGCAGCCTTGCCAGTTCCGCGTAGGGAATGTGGCAGCGGATCGTGTGGCCCGGCTGGGCCTCGGCGAGTTCCGGCTCCTGCGTCTCGCAGATGGCGCCGATCTTGCGCGGGCATCTGGTGTGGAAGACGCAGCCCGTCGGCGGGTTGGCTGCGCTTGGGATTTCGCCGTCGAGGCGGATGCGCGAGCTCTCGGTGCGATCGAGCTTTGGAACCGCCGATAGCAGCGCTTCGGTGTAGGGATGGTGCGGGCCGGAGAACACCGCCTCCGACGGCCCGAACTCCATGATGCGGCCGAGATAGAGTACCGCGATCCTGTCGGAGAGATAGCGCACCACGCCGAGGTCGTGCGAGATGAAGATGTAGGAGACATCCTGTCTCGACTGCAGGTCGGCCAAGAGGTTGAGGATCGCCGCCTGCACCGAAACGTCGAGCGCCGAGGTCGGCTCGTCGCACACCACGATGCGCGGATCGCCGGCAAAGGCGCGCGCGATCGCCACGCGCTGCTTCAGCCCGCCCGAGAGCTGGCGCGGCTTGACCGCCAGATGCCGGTCTGTGAGCCGCACCGAGCGGACTAATTCTTCCAGGCGCGTATCCAGCGTCTTGCCGCTGAGCCCGCCCAGCCGCTTCAAGGCGCGGCTGAGGATGTGCCGGATCGAATGCGAGCGGTTGAGCGCGGAGTCCGGATTCTGGAAGACGATCTGCACCGCCTTGACCTGGTCCTCCGAGCGGCTGACGAGCCGTGGCGCCAGCTTCTTGCCTTCGAGCTCGATCGAGCCGCCGTCGTCCGGCGCGACGAGGCCAAGCAGCAGTCTGGCGAAGGTCGTCTTGCCGCTGCCGGATTCGCCGACCAGCCCGAGCGTCTCGCCGGGCCTCAGGCTGACCGAGACGTCCTTGACGGCCCGCAGCGGTCGGCCGTGGCTGGCATAGGTCTTGTTCAGCCCTTCGACCTGCAGCACCGGCGGCGCTTGCCTCGGTGCGACGGCAGCGATCTCGGCGGGCGTGGCGCGCGGCAGCGACTGCGCCTTGTCGTGGTAGTGACAGCGCGACAGCCGGCCGTCGCCGAGATCGTAGAGCGGCGGCGGCTCGGCGCGGCAGCGTTCGGTGGCCAGCGCGCAGCGGTCGGCGAAGGCGCAGCCGACGATATTGGCGCCGATGCCGGGCAGGAAGCCGGGAATGGTGTCGAGCCGGCCCTGGTCCTTGCGCTGGCCGCCGCGAGGCAGGCAGCGCAGCAGCGCCACGGTGTAGGGATGGCGCGGATCGTTGAAGACTTGCCTGGTCGAGCCTTCCTCGACCAGCATGCCGGCATAGAGCACGCCGACGCGGTCGCACATGTTTGAGACGACGGCGAGGTTGTGGCTGATGAACAGGATCGAGGCCGACAGCTCGCGCCGCAACTGTCCGATCAGGTCGAGCACTTCGGCTTCCACCGTGGCGTCGAGGCCGGTCGTCGGCTCGTCGAGGATCAGCATCGAGGGATCGTTGGCCAGCGCCATGGCGATCGCCACGCGCTGCTGCATGCCGCCGGAGAGCTGATGCGGATAGCGCTGCATGACGCTCGCCGGATCCGAGATGCGCACGCGGTTCAGCATGGCGAGCGCCTTGTCTTCGGCTGCTTGCCCGGTGATGCCCGCAAGCTCGAAGATCTCGGTCAGCTGGCGGCCGATGCGCAGCGACGGGTTCAGCGCCTTGCCGGGGTCCTGGTAGACCATCGACACGCTGTCCGCGCGGGCACGCCGCAGCGCCTCGCTATCGAGCTTCATGACATCCTTGCCGTCGAGCGCGATCGAGCCGCCGGTGATCGAGCCGTTGCGCGGCAGATAGCGCACCACCGACAGCGCGACGGTCGACTTGCCGCAGCCGGATTCGCCGACCAGCCCGTAGGCTTCGCCGGCCTTGATGGTCAAATTGACGTTACGCAGCACCGCGCGGTCGCGGCGGCCGACGCGATAGGCGACCGAAAGGTCCTTCAGTTCAAGGGCGTTCGTGTCAGTCATTGAACGCTCCATGCACGCCGTCTGCCACCAAATTGACGCCGATCACCAGCGAGGCGATGGCCAGCGCATCGAACAGCACGGTCCACCAGAAGCCGCCGCCGATCATGCCGTAATTGGAGGAGATCGACAGGCCCCAGTCCGGTGAGGGCGGCTGGATGCCGAAGCCCATGAAGGAGAGCGTGGCCACGGCGAAGATGGCGTAGCCAAGTCGCACCGTCGTCTCGACCAGGATCGGCGGGATGACGTTGGGCAGGATCTCGACGAACATCGTGTGCAGCGCGCCCTCGTGGCGCAGCTTTGCCGCGGCGACATAGTCGAGCTCGCGTTCGGCGAGCACCGCCGAGCGCACGGTGCGGGCGATGATCGGCGCGAAGCTCAGGCCGATGACGACGATGACGGTGATCTTCGACGTGCCGAGCGCGACGATGGCAAGCAGCGCGATGATCACCACCGGGATCGCCATGAAGGCTTCGAGCACGCGGCTGACGATGTCGTCGACGATGCCGCGGAAGTAGCCGATGACCAGGCCGAGCGCGGTGCCGGCGATGGTTGCGAGGATCGTCGCCAGCGGCGCCACGGTCAGGATGTCGCGCGAACCGACGATGACGCGTGAAAAGACATCGCGGCCGAGCTGGTCGGTGCCGAACCAGTGCTCGGCCGATGGTGGCGCAAGCGTGTTGATGATGTCGGCGTCGAGAGGATCGTAGGGCACGAAATGTTCACCGAATAGCGCGCAGATGACCCAGAACAGCAATATGCCCAGGCCGGTCAGGAACGTCGGGGATCTCAGGAACGAATGCAGCACCTCGCCCCAGGGGCTGCGCTGTGCGGTGTCGGGCGCCGGCAGGCTGACGGGGATGTCGGTCGCGCTCATTGCTCTGCTCCCAGCCGGATGCGCGGATTGAGCACGGAATAGAGGAAGTCGGCGGCCAAGGTCGCCACCGCATAGACGATGCCGATGGTAAGAATGCCGGCTTCCAGCATCGGGAAATCCTTGCCGCGGGCGGCGGTGAAGATCAGTGAGCCGATGCCCTGGTAGCGGAACAGCGTCTCGATCACGACCAGGCCGCCGATCAGGTAGCCGGTCTGGGTGGCGATCACGGTGATGGTCGGCAGCAGCGCGTTGCGCAGCACATGCCGCCAGATCACCGTTCGCCAGGGCAGCCCTTTCAGCACGGCGGTGCGCGTATAGTCGGAATCGAGTGCCTCGATCATGCCGGACCGCGCCATGCGGGCAATATAGCCGAACAGCACCAAAAACAGCGGCAGCGAGGGCAAGATCAGGTAATAGATCTGGGTGAAGAAGCCGGCGCCTTTCGGCCAGGCGGCGGCGATCGGCAGCCAGCGCAGCCACACGCCGAAGATCAGGATCAGGATGATGCCGGTGACGAATTCCGGCAGCACCGTCACCGACAGGCCGCCGAGGCTGATGATACGGTCGAGCGGCCGGTTGAGGTTGAGCGCGGCGATGACGCCGCCCAGGATGCCGATCGGCACCACCAGCACGAAGGCGATCAATGCCAGCTTCAGCGAATTGCCCAACGCATCGATGACGAAGGGCGCGACCGGCGCGCGGAAGATGTAGGACGTGCCCATGTCGCCATGCAGGAAATTCCAGATCCAGCTGCCGTACTGGACGAGCAGCGGGCGGTCGACGCCGAGCGAGTGGTTGAGCGCGTCGACCGCGCGCTGGTCGGCGAACGGCCCCAATATGGCGCGCCCGACATTGCCCGGCAGCACCTGGCCGCCAAGGAAGACCATGACGCTGAGCAGGAACAGCGTGACGAGCGACAGTGCCAGGCGCCGGACGAGGAAGACGAGGATGGCGAATACTCCTATTGGAGTCGGCTCTCCGTGGAGAGCCGGCTGTCAGGGATAAGCTTGTTCGCTGTCGTCAGGCCTTCGATGCCTTTTCCAGGAACAGCTGCGACATGGCGGTGGGCTGCACGCCCGTCACGCCTTTCGCCGTCGCCGTCAGGTAGTCGTAGAAATAGCCGAAGACCACCGGCGTTTCCTCGAGCAGCAGCTTCTGGATCTTGCCGGCGGTGGCCTTCTGCGCCTCGAGATCGAGGGCCGCGATATAGCTCGCTGCCATCTGGTCGTAGTCCTTGTTCTTGAAGTGGGCGGCGTTCCAGGTGCCGTCGCTCTTCAAAGGAGCCGCCAGATAGACATTGGGCACGCCGCGGTGGCCGTAGTCGGTGATGCCCATCGCCGAATCCAGCCAGTTCGACTTGCCGAACACCGCGTCGCCGTAATAGGCGCCCTGGTCGAGGATGTTGAGCTCGAGCTCGATGCCGATTTCCTTGACCCAGTTTTGGATGAGCTGGGCGTATTCCGGGATTTCCAGATAGCGCTCCGTGGTCAGCGTCATCTTGAAGCCCTGGGCGAGGCCGGCTGCTTCCATCAGCTGCTTGGCCTGGGCGATATCCTGCTTGCGCTGCGGCACGCTGGTGTCGGTCGAGGGGTAGACGGCGGCAAACGGGCTGTCGTTGCCGAGCGCCGAGCGTCCCTTCATCAGGCCGGCGACGAGTTTCTCGCGGTCCAGGCAGAGCGCGATGGCGCGGCGCACGCGCGCGTCCTTCGTCGGGCCCTCGTCGCAGTGCATGTGCAGCTGCTGATGCGCGGATGATTTCAGGCTGATGATCTCGAAATTCGGATCGTTGAGGAGCGCAACGCCCGCCAGCACCGGCATCTGGTTGATGATGTCGATCTGGCCGCCCTGCAGCGCCAGGATCTGCGGCTGGATGTCGGTGAAGAAGGTGAACTCGGTGCGATCCGGCAGGGCCTTGTCGCCCCAATAGTCGTCGTTGCGCACGAAGGAGGCGCCGACCTTGGGCGTGTATTTTTCCAGCTTGAACGGACCGGTGCCGTCGAAGCTCTTCTCGTAGTCGCCCTTGTAGCTCGCCGGGATGATGACGGCGTTGTAGTTGTCCGACGACACCATGTAGGGGAAGTTGCCGTTCGCCGCGTCGAGATGGAATTCGACCGTGTAGTCGTCGACCTTCTTGGTGTTGCCCTTCTGCAGGATGCCGGTGAACACCGACAGCGCATTGGACGAGTTGGCCGGGTCGGCGAGCCGGTCGATGCTGGCCACCACGTCATCGGCCTTCATCTCGCCGCCCGAATGGAACTTGACGCCCTTGCGCAGCGTGAAGGTCCACACCGTGCCGTCGGTATTCGGCTTCCAGCTTTCTGCCAGCGCCGGCTTCAGCACCAGGTCCGGACCGTCGACGCAAAGGAACTCGGCCACTTGCTGCATGACGACAAGGCCGCCGGCATCGGCGATGGTGACGGGATCGATCGCCGCGGCCGGCACGCTGCTGCCGACGCGGATGGTGCCGCCGGCAGCACCTGCGGCGCGCGCGAGCGAGGGCGCCGCGCCGAAGCCGGCGGCCATGCCGATGCGGCCGAGCAGCGGCAGCGACAGGCCGAGCAGGCTGCCATGGCGCACGAATTCGCGGCGGCTGATGCGGCCGTCGACAAGGCCGTCGATGAGATGGTTTTCAAGGGGCGTGCGGCCGCGCCGCAGCAGATCGAGAATGCGATAGTTCTTGCTCATGGTCTGAGCCTTTCCCCAGTTGTTGTGGTTGGCGAGTGAATTCGATTTGCGAGTGCCGTGGAGTTCTCCTGTTCCCGGCTCTCGTCAGTATCGGTCGACATACAGTAGCATGCGGTTCCGACCGGTCCATCCGCTGGTTGGGACGGAAAAGTCAGATTTTCTTGATGAATTGTCTGTCGGCCAGGCGACTTGAGGCCGCCCTTTTCTCGATAAGTCCTGCTAGCTTTTCGACATCCTCCTAATTCAGCGGCAGTCGGCGGTAGGTCCCAGGCTTTTCCGGGTCGTGATATTTGTTGCAGGGGCCATTTTCGACGAAATCGCGATGGCAGTCGGCAAGCCGTTCCTGCGACAGGCTGACCCCGAGGCCGTGGCCTTCGGGCACCCGCACGGTGTTGTTCTTCGGCGCGAACGGCCCTTCCTCGACGATGTCCATCGGCTGCATGCGAAACAGCGACTGGTTGGGCTCCCTGATCCAGCCGAGCGCGGCGCACAGATGCAGGTAACAGGCACTGCCGATGCCGGTATCGCCGCTGTAGCACCAGTAGTCGATGCCGGCATGCTCGCAGGCGCCGACGAAACGCAGCATGCGGTTGATGCCGCCATGCGCCGTCGGGTTGCCGACGAAGGCGTCCGGCACCTTCAGCTCCATGGCGCGCGCGATGTCGATGTTGTGGGTCGAGAACGGGATCGAGGTGTGACGGCGCAATTCGCGCATCTCCTCGATCGTCGCCACCGGGTCTTCCCAGTTGCGCACGCCGAGCTCTTCCAGCGGTCGCGCCAACTGCCTGGCGGTCGCCAGCGAATAGGCCTGGTTGGAATCGACGCGGATCATCGCGCCGTCGCCCAGCTTCTTGCGGATCAGCTCGACTATCTTCAGCGAGACCTTCGGATCCTGGGTCGAGAACTTGCCCTCGAAGAAGGTCGTGCCGTGGCGCTCGTTGAGCTCGACGCAATAGTCGGCGACTTCCTCCGGCGTCTTCTCGCCCTTCACCTTGGCGCCGTCGCCGCGCAGCGAGAAATAATCGGTGAAGGGGATTTCCTTGCGCACCGCGCCGCCGAGCAACTGATAAAGCGGCTGCTTCCACGCCTTGCCGCGCAGGTCCCACAGCGCCATCTCGATGGCGCCGAAAGCCATGATGCGGGTGCGGTCGTTGATCGACTGCACGCCGCTCCAGAAGGGCAGGCAGACTTCCTCCGCGCCGGTGATGTCGAAGGCGTCGCGGCCCAAGAGCCTCGGCGCTAGCACATCGTTGATGACAGGGGCGGCACCCGGCGTCGGCGCCTCGCCGATGCCGACGAGCCCGTCCTCGGTCTCGACCTCGACGATGGTCGGCGAGAAGCCGTCGAGCTCGCCGAAGACCCAGACGTAAGGCGCTTCCAGCCGGTAGTTGATCGGGGTTGCCTTGACGCGCCTGATCTTCATATCAGCCGATCTCGAAGAAGGGTTCGCCGAGCAGGCCGGGGTCCACGTCGATGCCGAGGCCGGGGCCGTCGGGAATGCCCATATGGCTGCCGCTTACCGGAGGTGCGTTGGTGGCCGTGCGCACCGTCACCCATTCGTGGAAGGCGATGGCATGCAGCCGGCGGTCCGCCGGCGTCGACAGCGACAGATGCGCCATGGCGGCGGTGTCGATCTCTGCGCCGCCCGTATCCTCGACCGTGATCATGAAGCCGAGATCGACGGCGACGTCGCGGATCAGCCGCGTCTGCGTCACACCGCCGAGCCGCGAGATCTTCAGTGTCAGGCCGTCGGCAGCACCTCGGCGGTGGATTTCCAGCATCTCGCCCAGCGAGGTGACGGATTCATCCAGCACCATCGGCTTGTCGAGCATGCGGCGCACCGACATGTTCTCATCGAGCGTCGTGCAGGGCTGCTCGAACGTGTAGTCGATGCCGCGCGTGGCGTCGGCGAATTGGCGCGCCTGGTAGGGCGTCCAGCCAGCATTGGCGTCGCAGAAGATCACCGTGCCTTTCGGCACCGCGGAGGCAACCGTCGTCACCCGCTCGATGTCGTCATGCACATTGCCACCGACCTTGACCTGCAGGCGGCGGCAGCCTTCGGCGATGATCCGCTTGGCCAAAGCCGCCATCTGGTCGAGCGTGCCGTGGGTGACGACCCGGTAGGTCTCCGCCATATCGCTTTCGCGGCCGCCGAGCATGGTCACCAATGGCACATCGGCCGCGCGGGCGGCGAGATCCCAGCACGCCATGTCGAGCGCGGACTTGATGTAGGGATGGCCCTTGAACACCGTGTCCATCAGCCGGCCGATGTGGGCCAGACCGCGCGGATCCTGGCCGATCAGATGCGGCGCGATTTCCGGCACGCCCGCGCGTGTTCCCGCCGGAAACGCGGCCGAGTAGAAATTGCCAAGCGGCGCCATCTCGCCCCAGCCGGTCAAGCCGCTGTCCGAGGTGATGGCGACGATCACCGCGTCGAAAGAGTCGGCGACGCGCCCCTTGGACATGCGGTAAGGCCCGTCCACGAAGGGCTGGACGACATGGTAGGCCTTGATGCTCTTGATCTTCACTTTGCTGTCCGTCTGTCAGTTCTTCGATGCGCGCTTTTCGAGGCCGCGCGCATAGGCAAGAAGCTCCTCGAAATCGAGGTCGATATGCTCGCGCGCATGGCGCTGGGCGGCGCGCATGTCGGCACCTTTGAGCAGCGCCACATAGGTTTCGTGCACGTCCTCGGCCGGCACCGGTTCGTTGCGTGCGCGCTGATGCAGGGCGAAATACATCTGCAGCCGGCTGGTCAGCCGCTGCCAGGTCTCCAGCAGCACCGAATTGTCGGCCCACTCGTAGATCAGCCCATGCAACTGCAGCGCGGTCTCGATCTGGCGCGTGGTGTCGAGCGCCCGCGTCGCCCGTTTCACCGCCTCGTGGCGGCGGTCCAACTCGTCGAAGAAGCGTGGGTCGCGCTGCGGCCAGGCAAGCTCGATGGCGAATTCATCGAGCACCTTGTTGAGCGAATAGGCATCGATGATGTCCTTGGCGGTGACGTCGATGACGAAAGTCCCGGCATAGGGAATGCTGGTCAGGATGCCTTCCTGCACCAGCTCGCGCATCGCCTCGCGCAGCGGCGCGCGGCTCACCCGCATCTGTTCCGAAATCCTGAGCTCGTTGAGCTTCTGCCCCGGTTCCAGCTGTCCGGTCAGGATGGCGCGCCTGAGCAGGGCGACGATCTCCGCCCTGCGCGTCGTATCCGCGATCGGACTGAAATCCAGCTTTGCCATAGGTCGACCCCCGGGAGGAATTTCTGCAAGACAAGCAGATTGTCGACAATCTAACAAGAGCTTATTTTTGACCGAGATCGGCAGATTGCGGAGACCGTTTCGAAATTCGCTCTGGCGAGTCATATGGTGGTGATTTCGAGAACCGGAGCGGAGCGGACATTTGGGTCCGTGAGCACCGGAAGCGCAGAAAGCGCCGCCAGATGGCCGCCGGAGTAGAATTTCCAAACAGTCTCAGGCGGCACGACCGTAGAAGCCGATCCGCTCCTCGTCGGTGAACATCACGCCCGGACGTTCATAGTAGGAGAACACCGCGATCATGCGCTCGCGATTGCCCTCGACCGTGGTGACGCGATGCGCGGTGTTCTTGCCGCGGAAGACGTTCAGCGTGCCGGCCTTGATGCGCAGGATTTTTGCTTCGGGGTCGCGCCCCTCGAGCAGCTTGGCGACACCGTCATAGTTCGGGTCGTCGTCCGAGCGCAGGTCGGTGCGGTATTCGAAATCGCCGCCGATCTGGGGCGCTTGCAGCAACAGCGTCGTGGTGAATTCCGAGCGGTCGAAATGCCAGTTGAGTGCTTCGCCGGCGCGGTAACCCATGACGTTGGTGCGGGCGAGCGGGTCCTGCATGACATGCAATTGCGGCTTGTCCATCGTCGCCGCCAGGAACCGCACCAGCGGCTCGTATTCGTAGATCGAAAGAACGGTGCTGCCCGGGATCTGGTCTGCGCAGACCGTATGGCTGATCGTCTCCACCTTGCGCAGCGCCGGATGGTCCGGTGCGAGTTCCGGGATCGACGGCTTGAAATAGATGTTGTGCATGCGCTTGTGCACATGCGAGCGCGTGTCCATCACCGGCCGGATTTCCGCGACCGCCTTTTCGGCAATGCCGGGGCGCAGGAACCCTTCCAGGTTGAACATGCCGTTTGCCGCGAGCGCCGCCTTGGACTCGTCCACCAGGCGCTGCCACTCAAGGCTGCCCTCGCGATTCAGCGGATAGCGGTCCAGGTCGAGAATGGTTTCGATCATTGCGTCCTCCAAAATCTGAGGCCACTACACGCCAAGGAAAACTTTGCCGCAACGCGGAAAATTGTTAGGCTCGGCCAAGAAAAACTTTCGAGGATAGAGCGTGGAAAAGCTTCCGCCATTGAACGCGATGAGGGCTTTCGAGGTCGCGGCCCGTGCCGGTTCCTTCACGCTTGCCGCCACCGAACTCGGCGTGTCATCGGCCGCGGTCAGCCAGCAGATACGCAATCTGGAAGACTGGTTCGGCAAGCAGCTCTTTATGCGCAACGGCAACCGCATCGCGCTTACCGATGCCGGCCATGCCATCTATCCGCAGACGGCGCATGCACTGGGCGAGATCGCGGCTGTCGGCAGGCGCATGCTGGAAGGTGGCCTGCGCAGGCGCCTTGTGGTCAGCGTGCCGTTCTCGCTGGCCGAGTTGTGGCTGGCGCCCAAGCTTGCCGTTCTGCTCGACGGCTTTCCGCAAATGGCGATCGATGTCCGCGTCGAGGACGATCCCGTCGACGTCGTGCGCCAGAACATCGATCTGCGCATCTCCTATGGCGATTATCACTATCCGGCGCTGAAGATGGTGCGGCTCGTTCACGACGAGGTGCTGCCGGTTGCGTCGCCCGGCTTCTGGCAGCGCCACGGGAACGGGTCGTCCGGCCTCGCCGATATGCATGAAAGCCATTTCATCCACACCAACTGGGGTCCCAACTACGCCTCGCATCCGAGCTGGGCGGACTGGTTCGCGGCCGCTGGGGGCGGCCGCGCGCCCGACCCATCGCATGGCCGCCGCGTCGGCCTCTCCAGCCTGGCGATCGGCGCGGCAAGGCTGGGGCTGGGGGTAGCTTTGGGACAGAAGGCGATGGCGAATGCGGATCTCGAGGCCGGCCGGTTGATCGCGCTGTCTTCCGTCTCCGTCCGCCTGGGTCAGCCCTATTGCGCCTTCATGCTGCCGGCCAAGGCGGAACGCGCCGACATTGCCGGCCTCGTCGAGTTGCTGGCGAGCAATCCCGGCAGGCCCCGCACGGAACCGGCATCGGGAGCCGTCTGACAACTCATAAAAAAACGGCGCCCTCGACGTGGGAGTCGAGGGCGCCGTCGGACCGGAAACTGATGGGGGTTATCAGCTGGCCGGTTTCGGTTGCGGCAAGGGAGAAACCGGCATTCCGGGTCCGATCTTCTGCAGATTGCCCGTGATCACCTGGTCGGTCTCTGAGATGCCGGAGGTCACGGAAATCAGGTCGCCATCGGTCGGCCCGAGCGACACCAGCTTCTGGTCGACGGTGTTGCCCTTGCCGATGACATAGAGGTACTTGCCGAGCTGGCTGGAGCCCAGCGCCACCTGCGGCACCATCAGGGTGTTGGGCTGTTCCTTCACATGCAGCCGCACCCGGACATATTGCCCGGGCAGCAGCGTGAACTTGGCGTTGCCGATCGTGGCGCGCGCCGTGATCGTGCCGGTCGAGTGGTCGATCGTGTTGTCGATGAAGGTCAGCTCCCCCTTCTGGCTCGGCACCGTATCGCCGGGCAACAGCACATCGACGGCGATCGGGCCGGCGGCCTTCGCCTGCTCGATCTGGACGAGGTCGGTCTCGCTCGGATTGAAGGTCACATAGATCGGGTCGAGCTGCACCAGCGTGTTGAGCACCGTGCCGGCGACGCTGACCAGCGTGCCGACCGAGGCCTGGTTGCGGCCGATGCGGCCCGGGAAGGGCGCCTTGATCTCGGCATAGCCGAGGTTGAGCTCGGCCGTCCGCACCGCCGCCTGGTCGACGGCAAGGGCAGCCTGCGCCGAGCGCAGATTACTGGTGCGCTGGTCGAAGCTGTCCTTGTCGAGATAGCCGGCCTTGGCGAGGTCGGTGCCGCGGCCGAGATTGGACTTTGCATATTCGAGCGTCGCGGTATCGCGCTGCACCTGCGCCTTCGCCTGGTCGAGCGCGGCCTGATAGTCATCGGGCGCGATGCGGTAGAGCATGTCGCCCTGCTTCACGTCGCTGCCGTCGGCCGCGGTCTGCTCCTGCAGATAACCCGGCACGCGGGCCTGCAGCGTGATGCTGCGGATCGACTCCACCCGCGCGGCGTAGTCCAGATAGATCGGCAGCGTCTTCTTCACGACGTTCACCACCGGCACCGGCATGACGAAGGCCGCCGGCGCGGGCGCTGCGCCCGCCGTGCCGCCGCCGAGATAGCCCGGATTCAGCAGGTGGACGCTTGCCACCGAGATCGCGCCAAGCACAACGGCCGTTCCTAAAGCGATTTTCCATTTACGCATTTTGGACTCCAATCCTATTCGGCCGCCTGAGCGAGCGGCTGAAGCGCCGGCTCGGCGGTCGGTTCGATTTCTTGCTGCTGAGGGGCGTCGTGGTGTCCCTTGGCTGGTTCTTTTTCGCCGCGCTCGCGCAACTGTTCGATCACCGCGTAGAAGACCGGCACGAAGACCAGCGAGAGGATGGTCGCCGCCACCATGCCGCCGAAGACGGTGGTGCCGATCGACTGCCGGCTGGCCGCGCCCGCGCCCGTCGCGAACATCAGCGGCAGCACGCCGAGGATGAAGGCGAAGGCGGTCATCAGGATCGGCCGCAGCCTCAGCCTCGCCGCTTCCATCGCCGCATCGACGATGGTCAGGCCTTCCTCGCGCCGTCGCCTTGCGAACTCGACGATCAGGATCGCGTTCTTGGCCGCCAGGCCGATCAGCATGACAAAGCCGATCTGCGAGTAGACGTCGATCTGCATGCCGCGTAGCAACAGCACCGCGAAGGCGCCGAACAGAGCGAGCGGCACGGCGAGCAACACCATGAAGGGCATCGCCCAGCTTTCATACTGCGCCGCCAGGATCAGGAAGACGAACACGATCGCCAGCCCGAAGACGACCGAGGCGATCGATCCGGCCTTGAGCTCCTGGAAGGTGATGCCGGTCCATTCGTAGCCGAAGTCGCGCGGCAGCACGTTCGCCGCCGCCCGCTCCATCGCCGCCACCGCCTGTCCGGACGAGAAGCCGGGGGCAGCACCGCCATTGATCAGGGCCGACGCATTGTTGTTGTAATGCGGCACGGTCTCCGGTCCGACGATCGGCACAAGCTTGCCCAACGTGTTCAGCGGCACCATGCCGCCCGACGCGTTGCGCACATAAAGCCTGGAGATGTCGGTCGCGTCGGCGCGCGCGTCCTTGTCCGCCTGGATGGTCACGCGGAAGGTGCGGCCGAACAGGTTGAAGTCGTTGACGTAGAGCGAGCCGAGATAGATCTGCAAGGTGTTGAAGACATCCGGCAGGTTGAGGCCGAGAAGCTTGGCCTTGTTGCGGTCGAGGTCGTAGTTGAACTGCGGCGTCGAGGTCGAGAAGGACGAGAACAGCTGCTGCGGGTTGAGCTCCGGCTGCTTGCGCGCCTCGGCGATCAACGCCTGCGTGACCTCGTTGAGCGCGGCGCTGCCGCGACCGGAGAGGTCCTCCACCTGGAACTCGAAGCCACCGGTGGTGCCGAGGCCCGGGATCGAGGGCGGGTCGAAGGACAGCGCGAACGCGTCCGGCATCTGCAGCAGCTTGCCACGCACCTGCTCGACCAGTTTCGACGCATTCTGGTCGGGACCGCGCTGGTCCCATGGCTTCAGGATGGCGAACTCCACCGCCGAATTGGACTGCGCGGCGCTGGTCAGGAAGTTCAGGCCGCTGATCGAGCCGACGATGTCGACGCCGGGCGTGTTCTGCAGGATGTCGCGCGCCTTCTGCGCCACCGCGTCGGTGCGCTCAAGCGAGGCGCCGTCCGGCAGCTGGATGACGACGAAGAAATAGCCCTGGTCCTCGACGGGGAGGAAGGTCGAAGGCAATTTCTGCCAGACGAAATAGGTGGCGACGAGGCCGGCCGCGAACAGCCCAAGCATGATCCAGCGCAGCTTGATCAGGATGCGCACGCCATGCGCATAGGCATGCGACAGCCAGTCGAAGCCGGCGTTGAACCAGCGGAACAGCACGAATTGCGTTTCGCCGCGATGGCGCAGGAACGCGGCGCTCAGCGCAGGCGACAGCGTCAGCGAGTTGAAGGCCGAGATGCCGACCGAGATCGCCACTGTCAGCGCGAACTGGTTGTAGAGCCGGCCGGAAACGCCGGGGATGAAGGCGACCGGGACGAACACCGCCATCAGCACCGCGGTGGTGGCGATGATCGGTCCCGTCACTTCGGCCATCGCCGCGCGCGTTGCGGCAAGCGGCTTGAGCCCGGCCTCCAGCTGTCGCTCGACATTCTCCACCACCACGATGGCGTCGTCGACGACGAGGCCGATCGCCAGCACCATGCCGAGCAGGGAGAGCATGTTGAGCGAGAAACCCAGCATATACATGATCGCCAGCGTCGCGATCAGCGACACGGGGATGGCGATGGTCGGGATGATGGTCGTGCGCCAGCTCTGCAGGAAGATGAACACCACCGCCACGACCAGCACCAGCGCTTCGCCGAGCGTGATCAGCACGTCATGCATCGAGGCCGACACGAAGCGTGTCGTGTCATAATGCATGGCGTAGTGCACGCCCTTCGGGAAACGCTGCGACAGCTCCTGCATCTTGTCCTTGACCCGCTGCTGCAGGTCGAGAGCGTTGGAGCCGGGCATCTGGTAGACGGCGAGCACCACGGTCGGGTCCTTGCCGAAGAAGGCGGATGACGAATATTGCAGCGCGCCGAGCTCGATTCGCGCGACGTCGCGCAGCCGCACGAGCGAGCCGTTCTGCGAATTGGCGCGCACGACGATGTCGCCGAATTCCTTGGGGTCGCTCAGGCGGCCGACCGCGTTGACCTGCATCTCGAAGGCGGTGCCGGCGGGCGCCGGCGACTGCCCGATCTTGCCGGCCGCCACCTGCACGTTCTGCTCGGCGATGGCGTTCTGGACGTCGACGGCGGTGATGCCGAGATTGGCCAGCTTGTCCGGGTCGAGCCAGACGCGCATCGAATAACGGCGCTCGCCGAAGATCTGCACGTCGCCGACGCCTGGCAGGCGCTTCAGCGGATCGACCACCTGCAGATAGGCAAGGTTGCTCAACGCCACCGGATCGACCGAGCCGTCCGGCGAGGTCAGGTCGACGATCAGCACGAAATTGGGGTTCTGCTTCTTGATCGTCACGCCGCCCTGATTGACGATTGCCGGCAGGGACGATGCCGCTTGGCTGACGCGATTCTGCACGTCGACGGCCGCAGTGCTCAGCGGATAGCCGACGTCGAAGGTGATGGTGATGGTGGACGAGCCGTCATTCGAGCTCGTCGACGACATGTAGGTCATGCCTTGCACGCCGTTGATCTGCTGCTCCAGCGGCGTGGTGACCGTGTCGGCCACGACCTGCGCGCTGGCGCCCGGATAATGGGCGCTGACCACGACCTGCGGCGGCGTGATGTCGGGGAATTGCGAGACCGGCAGAAGGAAATAAGCGATCGCGCCGGCGAGCACCATGATGATGGCGATCGCAGACGCAAAGATCGGACGATGAACGAAGAAATTTACCATGATGCGGACGCCTCGCCGAAGGGTTTTGCGAAATGGCGGAGGCGCCGGGCGCGGCCGGAGCCGGAATCCGCCAGGAAGGATGGCAGGCCTTCATCATCCGGCGCCTGTTCCGCCGCGCGCTGGCGCAGCATCCGCTCGAAGGCTTTGGGGTCGACCCCGTCCGCCTTCATCACCAGCCGGATCATCGGATCCCGGACGGCTTCGTCGATCGTCAGGTCTTTGCGCTTTTGCATAGGAGTGGCTCCTTGCCCGGTCCGTATCGGTTGATCACGGGCCGCTTTTTCTCTTTTTCACCGGCCGAAGCTGCATGACAGGCTGTTTTTTCGTCCTATCTCACTCTGGCAGGCTATCGGTGGGCCTTGTCGTTTGACGGGGAGTGATATAGGTGTTACCAGTAAGTAACATCTAAAAGTTACAGACCGGTAACACCCTAGTCAAGAGGTGGCGACGGTTTTTTTGGAAACGACGAAAGGAGAGCATGATGACTGACGGCGTTGCGGAGCGTTCCCGCCCCCGGGATCGGATCTTGGAGACGGCGCAGGACATGTTCCACAAGCACGGCATCAAGGGAGTTGGCGTCGACGCCATCACCGAGGCTGCCGGCACCAACAAGATGACGCTTTACCGTCACTTCGAATCTAAGGACGAGCTGGTGATCGAATGCCTGCGCGCCACGGCGGCGAAGGCTTCGAGGATATGGGACGAGTTCGAGGCCAGGCATCCCGGCGACAAGCTCGCCCAGTTGCATGCCTGGGTCCAGAAGGCTTCGGAATTGCTCAGCGTCGACAGTCGTGGCTGCGACATGGCCAATGCCGCCGTCGAGCTCACCGAGGCCGATCACCCGGCCAGGCGCGTCATCAAGGAGCTGAAGGAAGCCCAGCGCGAAAAGCTGGTTGCGCTTTGCCGCGATGCCGGCATCGGCCAAGCCGAGCTTCTCGCCGACACGCTGTCGCTGCTTCTCGAAGGCGCCCGCGTCTCGATGCAGAGCGTCGGCGCCGAAGGCCCGAGCGCGCAATTCGTACGCATGGCCGAGAGCCTGATCGCGTCGTTCCGGGCGCGCTGATCTCTTCGGATCGTCCTGATTCTGTTATGCTGTCCCGAAAACGGGCGCTAGACGATGGGTCAGGCAAGTTTTCCGGAGATGTATGAGCGCTGGCTCGTGGGGCCTCTGTTTCGCCCCTGGGCCGAAGTCACCTTCGAAGAGGTGAAGCTCTCTCCAGGCCATCGTGTGCTGGACATCGCCTGCGGCACGGGAATAGTTGCCCGCGTTGCCAGGGAACAGCTCGGCGCCGCCGGATATGTCGTCGGCATCGACATCAACGCGGAAATGCTTGCCGTCGCGCGCACCGTGGCGCCAGACATCGATTGGCGCGTAGGCAATGCAGGTGCACTGCCGCTCCGCGACGGAGAGCAGTTCGACGCGGTCGTCTGTCAGCAGGGGCTGCAGTTCTTTCCCGACAAGGCCGCCGTGACGGCGCAGATGCGGCGAGCTTTGGCGCAGGGCGGCCGGTTGGCAGTTGGCACGTGGCGCTCCGATGAGGAAATCGCCTTCTTTCGCGATCTTCGCCGCGTCGCCGAACGACTCCTCGGCCCAATCGTGGACCTGCGCCACAGCTTTGGGAATGCGGCACTGATCGAGGCGCTGCTCCGGGACGCCGGCTTCCACGACGTTCGATCAAGGACAATATCGCGCAGGATACGCTTTGAGGACGGGGCGCCCCTCCTGCGATTGAACACGATGGCGCTGGTCGGCATGAGTGCTGCCGGCAAGGCAATGGCCGATCACGAACGCAAGCGCGTCGTGGAGGATATAGTGAGCGGGATTGCGCCCGTGCTGCAATCCTACACCGATGGATCGGGAGTCGCTTTCGAACTCAGCTCCAATCTGGTGACGGCGAATGGCTAGAGCAATTCTAGGAAAAGTGTGAGCGGTTTTCCGTCCGGAATTGCGCTAAATCAAAGAGATAGCCCGTACTTGGGCAGCATCGGATGGGATGGTTCTCCCGCCTTTGGCGCGCAAAGAAAAAGCCCGCTGCCGGGAGGAGGTGGCAGCGGGCTTGATTTCGAATACGGCACGGGAGGAGGTGTACCGCACTCAGCGTCGGCATCACATCTGGGAGGAGGAGACGGCCGACACCGAGATAGGTACGAGGTGCCTAACGATTCGGCAATTGCGAAACGTGCATAGCTGCTGTGCAGAATTGCGGGATCAATTATCAGACAAATCCGCGACTGCCGTTCGGGACTGGTTGCAGAGCTACTGCACCGGCACATTTTCCTTGAAGATGAGTCGCGGTTCGATGAATTTCTTCGTCAAATAGGGCGCCGATGAAGCGATCGAGCCGAGCAGGCGGATCACCGACTGCTCGGCGATCAGCCGCGCATTCTGGTCGATGACGACGTCGGCGAGATCATCGACGAGATAGCGGCGCGTCTCCTTTGTCAGGTCATGGCAGATGAACACCGGCTTCCGGCGCGGCTTGGCTTCCAGCAGCGCCCTGGCGACGCCCGACCGTCCCGCCCCGACGCAATAGATGCCGAGCAGCTCCGGTTCGTCGTGCAGCGCCTTGATGGTCGCGCGGTAGCTGGCGTCCGGCTCGTCGTTGATCTCGACGGCGCTGGACACGGTGAGGTTGGGGAACTCTTCGCTCAGCACCGAGCGAAAACCCATCTCGCGCTCCTCATGGCCGCGATAGGAGCGTGAGCCGACCACCATCGCCAGATGTCCTGTACGGCCGCCGAGGAAGCGGCCCATCAGCAGCGCCGCCGTGCGGCCCGCCACGCGGTTGTCGATGCCGACATAAGCCGAGCGGGGCGCGGCCGGCACATCCGAGACCAGCGTGACCAGCCTGATCCCGGCCTCGACCAGCTCGCGCAGGATGTTGCGTGTGCGCGGATGGTCGACGGCGATGACGCCGACGCCATTGGCCTTGAGCGACAGATTCTCCACCGCGCCCTGCAGCGCGCCCGGCGAAATGCCGGCAAGGTTGTGGATGCGGCAGGAGGCGACCAGGGGCAGGCGCGCCGCATAGTCTTCGATGTGGTGGGCAAGATCGGCCATGAAGGCGTTGGACCCGATCGGCAGGAAGAATTCGAGATGCGCCGGCTTCGACGGCAGCACGACCTGGTCGAGCGTCGGCAGATAGCCGAGCTGCTTGGCCGCTTCCATCACGCGCTGCCGGTTGGCGGCGCTTGCGCCGGGACGGTTGTTCAGCACCCGGTCGACGGTCGCGGTCGACAGGCCGCAGCTCCTGGCGATGTCGGCTACGGTGGCTTTCATGGGTCCAGTCATAGGATCTGATACGAGCCCCTGTTAGGCCAGATCAAAGTCAGCCGAAATCAGCTATGCGATTCCCGGCCGTCTGAAATCGCGTCGCGGATTTCCTTGTCCGACATGCCGGTGATAACGCGCTCGACCTCGGCGACCGTGGTCTTCTTCGGATCGATGTCGTCGGCCACCACCTTGCCCCGGCGCATCACCACGATGCGGTCGACCACCTGGAAGACGTGGTGGATGTTATGCGCGATGAAGATGCAGGAATGGCCGGAATCGCGGGCGCTGCGCACGAAGCTCAGCACCCCTTGCGTCTCGGCGACGCCGAGATTGTTGGTCGGCTCGTCGAGGATGATGAGATCGCTGTCGAAATGCATGGCGCGCGCGATCGCGACCGCCTGCCGCTCGCCGCCCGACAGCGAGCCGATCGGCGTCGTCGGCGGGATGTTCTTGGTGATGCCAACCTGCCGCAGAAGGTCGCGCGCCACCGCGTTCATCGCCTCCTGGTCCATGCGGTTCAAGAAGCGCGGCGGCTTAATCGGCTCGCGCCCGAGGAACAGGTTGCGCGCGATCGACAGCTGCGTGACGAGCGCCGAGTCCTGGTAGATCGTCTCGATGCCCTCAGCGATTGCATCGCTGGTGCTGCGGAAATTGACCTTCTTGCCGCGCACGAAGATGTCGCCGCTGGTCAGGGGCACGGCGCCCGACAGCACCTTGATCAGCGTCGACTTGCCGGCACCGTTGTCGCCAAGCAGGCCGACGATCTCCTTTTCATTGACGTGGAAATTGGCGTCCACCAGCGCCTGCACGCGCCCGTAGGACTTGCGGATGTTTGTCATGCGGATCAGAGGCTCGGCCATCGTCTTAAGTCCCTGCCTGGTGCCGGCGTTCGAGCCAGGAATGCAGCGCCATCATGCCGAGGATGATCGCGCCGATGAAGATGTTGTAGGCGAGCCCCGGCACGCCGATCAGCACGATGCCGTTGCGCATGACGCGCAGGATCAGGATGCCGAGCACCGTGCCGATGATGGTGCCGCGCCCGCCGGTCAGCGCCGTACCGCCGATCACCACCATGGCGATGACTTCGAGCTCGTAGCCCGTGCCGCTGTTCGGATTGGCCGCGGAGGTGCGCAGTGACGAGATCACGCCGGCCAGCGAGGCCATCACCGCCGACAGGATGAACAGGCCGACCTTGACGCGGTTGACGTTGACGCCGCGTGCGCGTGCCGCATTGGGATTGCCGCCGGCGGCCTGGATCCAGTTGCCGGTCCGGCTCTGCGTCAGCACATAGCCGAGGATGATCGCAGCACCAATGAACCAGAACAGCGAGGCATAGATGCGGAACGGCCCGACATAGAAGTCGCCGACCAGGATGTTCGCCAGCCAGCTGCCTTCAGCGCTCCAGGTCCGCTGCGGAAAACCGTCGGTGACGAACAATGCCGTGCCGCGCACGACCAGCAGCATGCCGAGCGTCACCAGGAAGGACGGGATCTTGAGCTGGGTGACGAACCAGCCATTGACCAGCCCGATCAGGGCCGCGACCACCAGCGCGATCAGCAGGCCGACCTCCAGCGAGGTGGCGCCGCTGTTGTAGAGCGTCCACATCAAGACCGGCGAGAAGCCGAACAGCGAGCCGACGGAAAGATCGAATTCGCCTGATGTCATCAGCAGCGTCATCGCCAGCGCGATCAGGCCGAGCTCGACGGTGAAGGCCAGGATGTTGGAGATGTTCTGCGGCGACAGGAAGTCGGGATTGATGGCCCAGAACACGACCAGCTCGACGACGAGCAGGACTAGGGGGCCGAATTCCGACCTGCCGATCAGGCGCTGGATGACGGAACGATTTTCCACGAGATACCCGCGACATGATTGAAAACTGGCCGGATTACGTGCCGCGTATCGCGGCGGGCTCCGGCGGCGGTAGCATCCAGCGCCGCGCCTCAGGTGGAAAGCGCGGCGCTGGTCAATCGCGCGGGGACTTATTTACCGGACAGGATCTTGTCGTAGACGCCGGCGGTGTCCTTCTCATAGAGCGCGCCGGTGATGACGTTGAAGCCCGGAGGAATGCCGCTGGCCGCCATGTTGGCCAGCGACAGCGCCACATAGCTGGTCGCCTGCGGGTCCTGCCACTGCGCGGCGTTGACATAGCCGTTCAGCACTTCCTGCGTGGTGTCGAGCGAGTTGCCCCAGCCGACGACCGGGATCTCGCCCGCCTTGACGCCGACCTGGTCGAACACGCGCTTGATCGAGCCGGTGACGAGGTCGCCGAGGCCGATGATCGCCTTCACCTTGCCCTTATGCGCGGTGAGGTAGTCGGCCATGCGGCTGATCACTTCGGCCTGGTCGAGCGTGGCCTCGGTGATCTCATAGGTGATGCCGAGCGGCTCGAAGACGCTCTTGATGCCTTCCTCTTCCTGCACGCCATAAGTCGCCCCGGGAACCTCGACCGGCATCCAGACGAAATCGCCTTTCTTCACCAGCCCCTTGTCGACCAGGTATTGCGCCCAGTGCTTGCCGAAGGTGACGTTGTCGCCGCCGACATAGGCGTTGAAGTTCGCCTTCGGATCGGGCGTGTTGAAGTTGATGATCGGGATGTTGGCTGCGCGTGCTTCCTTGGCCAGCTCGATCAGGCTGCCCGGATCGGGGCTGGTGGTGACAACGCCGTCGGCCTTGGCCGAGATGGCGGCGCGGATCGCCTCCTGCTGCGAGGCAACGTCGCCATTGTGGAACGACGTGTTGACCTTGTTGCCGGTGTCGCTTGCCCATTGCTTGGCGCCGGCCAGGAAATAGGTCCAGACCGGGTCGGCCGGGCCGCCATGCGAAATCCAATAGAACGTCTTGGCCTCAGCCATCGCCGGAATGGCGATGAGCGCGATCAAGCCAAGCACGAGCAGTCTTAGCCGCGAAAGCATTCGATTTCCTCCCATGTTGAAACTCTCCTCCACATCAAGCGCGATGCGGCCTTGGACCGCACCTCCTGCCAGCGCCGAGCGGGACGTGTAGAGCATTCCCTTTTTCGGGCAATGGCAAGCCTCCATCGCCAATGGATGTTGGCACAGCTTCGCGCGCCATCAGCAATCCCATCAGATTGCATCAGCTGCGATGATATTTTCAGGGGCGAACGGTACCGTCGCCCATCATGTAGCGTTGACGGGCTTTCGACGGCATCACTTGTGGTGCAGCGCTAGATAAGATCGGCCTTGGCCAGGTCGCGCATGAGGTGGCTGGCGCCGTAGGTCCAATGCGGACAATCCGGCGACAGGCGCACGCGGTTGGTGAGCGCGCCGAGCTTTTCCGACAAGATGGTGACGATGTCGCCGACCTTGTGCGTAAAACCCTTGCCCTTCTCGCCGCGGTCCTTGGAGGGCACGAACATGGTGCCGAGATAGAGCGCCAGCCCGTCGGGATACTGGTGATGCGGCCCCATCGCCGCCTTGACCAGTTCTTCCGGCGAGCGGCTGATTTCCGCCATCGAGCTCGCGCCTTCCAGCGCGAAGCCGTCCTCGCCCTCGACGCTGAGCCGCACCGTGGCGCGCTTCACGTCGGCGATGGAAAACGTCTCGTCGAACAGCCGGATGAACGGCCCGAGCGAGGCGGAAGCGTTGTTGTCCTTGGCCTTGCCCAGAAGCAGCGCCGAGCGTCCCTCGACATCGCGCAGATTGACGTCGTTGCCGAGCGTGGCGCCGACGATGCGGCCCGAGCTGTCGGCGATCATGGCGATCTCCGGCTCCGGGTTGTTCCAGGTGGAGACGGGATGCAGCCCGACATCGGCGCCGAAGCCGACCGATGCCATCGGCTGGCATTTGGTGAAGATCTCGGCGTCCGGGCCGATGCCCACTTCCAGATATTGCGACCAGGCGCCGCGCGAGATCAGCTTGGCTTTGATCTCCATCGCCTCCGGCGAGCCTGGCTTGAGCTTGGAGAGGTCATGGCCGATCAGCCCGGCGATGTCGGCGCGGATGGCGTCGGCCTTTTCCGCCGAGCCGCGCGCTTGCTCTTCGATAACGCGCTCGAGCAGGCTGACGACGAAGGTGACGCCCGAGGCCTTCACCGCCTGCAGGTCGACGGGCGACAGCAGGATGGGCTTCCCGGCGTCACGCTTGGCCTCGAAGCTGTTCGCCGCGATGTCGGCGAGCGCGCCGATGGCCTTGCCCTTGGCAGAACGCAGATAGTCGGCCGGATCCTTCAGCTCGCAAAGGTCGCGCACCGTCGGCGCCGCGCTCGAGGTGATGTCGATGACCTCGCCGTTCCGCACCGTGACCACAAGCGGATGAGAAGCGGCGCTGGTCCTGGCGCGGCCGACGAAAAGTCCTTCGGCAGGCAGGCGGGTCGGATCGGTCATGGCATCATTCCTCTCGATTGTCGCGCGGCACTTTCCCCGGATTTAGCGCAAACGTCTATCCCGTCGATGCCAAGGTTTATGGGCCATGGCTGTGCTGTCACATAGCCAGGACTTGTCTGGCCTATCGAGCGCTCTTTCAAATTCATGAAACCGCCAATAGGATTTTCACGAGTTCCAGCGCCGAGGTGATCTTTGCCCGCAGCCTTCTCCGATCCGGTCTGGCGGAAACCCCAGACGGCGCCGGCGTTCCGGTCCGAACTGTCATCCGGCGGCACATTGGACGCGATCATCGTCGGCGGCGGCATCATGGGCCTGTCGACGGCCTTGCATGCGGCGCGCGCCGGTCTGTCGGTTCAGGTGCTGGACGCTGGCGCGATCGGGCAGGGGGCGTCCGGCCTCAATGGCGGCCAGGTCATTCCGGGCCTCAAATACGATCCGGAATGGCTGCTCAGGCATTTCGGCAAGGAGCGCGGCGAAGCCCTGGTCGCGTTCGCCGCTTCGACTGCCGACGCCGTGTTCGATGTGATCCGCGACGAGAAGTTGGCCGTGCCATTCACGCGCAACGGTTGGATCCAGGCCGCGCACACCGAGACAGCGCTGAAGGCCGCCGCCAACCGCGATCGCCAATGGCGCTCGCGCGGCGCCGACGTCAAGCTGCTCGACCAGGCCGAGATCGCGGCGATGACCGGCGCCAGGGGTTATCTCGGCGGCTGGCTCGATCGCCGCGCCGGCGTCATCGATCCGCTGTCCTACACGCTCGAACTGGCCCGCATCGCCTCGGCGGCCGGCGCCGGCATCGCCGAGCAACAGCGGGTGGTAAAGCTCGCCAAGGAGCCCGGCTTCTGGAGGGTTTCGACAGAGAGCGGCATCGAATTGCAAGCGAAGTCGGTGGTGCTCGCCACCAATGCCTATACGGACGGCCTGTTGCCCGGCCTCGCGCAGACAATCGTGCCGCTCCATTCCTTCCAGATCGCCACCGCGCCGCTGCCGGCGGAGCTTGCCGCAAGCATCCTGCCGGGCGGCCAAGCCGTTTCCGATTCGCGTCGCATCCTCGTCTACTATCGCAAAAGCCCCGATGGCCGCATGGTGCTGGGCGGCCGCGGCCGCATGGCGCTGCCTTCGAGCGCAGCCGACTGGGCGCATCTCGAACGCGCCCTCATCCGCCTCTATCCGGCGCTTGCCGGCACCGCCATCGAAAAGCGCTGGTTCGGCCGTGTGGCGCTGACGCCGGATCACCTGCCGCATCTGCACGAACCGGAAAAGGGCCTGCTTGCGGTTGTCGGCTGCCAGGGCAGGGGCGTCGGGCTGATGAGTGCGCTCGGCAAGCGCATGGCGAGCTATCTCGCGAGCGGCGATGTCAGGCAATTGCCGTTCCCGCTGTCGCCGATCCGGCCGATCCCGTTCCACGCCTTTCGGCAGGTCGGTGTTGCCACGGCAATCACCTGGTACCGGATGCTCGACACGTTCGAACGTTGAGCTGAACGCGTGCAGCGCACAAGCGATTCAGCTTGACAGTTTCATGGATATGAAAAATCATTAGGTGATTTCAGAATTCCGATGGGCAGTTCGATGTCGTCGACCATCGTTGCAGCACGGCCCTTACCGGAAAACCGCATCTCGCCGGTGTTCCGCTTCGCCATGCTGCTGCCGGGCGGGCTGGTCACATTCTTCCTGATCCTCTTCGCGCTTGGGCTTGTGGTGTTCCTCGCCTTCAGGGGCAATGACGGCTCGCTGCTCGGCGTCGGCCTGACGGCGCAAAATTTCATTACCGTCGCCACCGACCCGCTCTACTGGACGGTGACGCTGCGCTCGCTGGTCATTGCCGGCCTGGTGACGCTCGCCACCGTCGTTACCGCCTATCCCGTCGCCTATTACCTCGCCTTCCATGCCGGCCGCCGCCGCAACCTTTTGCTCTTCCTGGTCACGCTGCCCTTCTGGACCAGCTACCTATTGCGCGTCTTCGCCTGGAAGATCGTGCTCGCCTATAATGGCGTGCTGAACTCAGCCTTCATCGAAAGCGGCCTTTGGAAGGAACCGACGCTCGCCTTCCTCAACACACCGGCCGCCGTGGTGGTGACGCTCGCCCACGCCTACGCGCCCTTCGCCATCCTGCCGATCTATGTGGCGCTGGACACGATCCCGAAATCGCTGCTCGAAGCCGCCTCCGATCTCGGCGCGCGGCCCTTCACCAGCTTCCGCCGCGTCGTGCTGCCCAATTCCATGCCGGGCGTGCTGGCCGCCGCCCTCGTCGTCTTCGTGCCGACGGTCGGCGATTATGTCACGCCGGCCATGGTCGGCGGTCCGGCCAGCACAATGATCGGCACGCTGATCCAGTCGCAATTCGGCAAGGCCAATGACTGGCCATTCGGGGCAGCGCTCTCGGTCTGCGTCATGCTGGTCATTCTGTGCGTGGTGCTGGTCGCGCGCGGCGCCGACCGCAGATTCGGCAGCCGCACATGAGCGCGCGGGCCAACACCAACACAGGCGGCGGCTGGCTCGGCCTTTACGTGCTTGCCTATCTCGTCTTCCTTTATTTGCCGGTGCTTTTGATCCCGCTGTTTTCCTTCAACAACTCCATCCAGGCGGCGTTTCCGCTGCAGGGTTTTACGCTTGACTGGTACCGGACGCTCTACGGCAATCCGGCGCTTTCCGGCGCCTTGGCCAACAGCCTGGTCATCGGCGTCATCGCGGCCTTCGGGGCGACGCTCTGCGGCATCACCGTCTCCTATATGGACCTTTACGGACGCTCGCCGCTCGCCGCGACCATCAGCGCCATCGCCCGCCTGCCGATCCTGATCCCCGGCGTCATCGTCGGCATATCGCTGCTGATCCTGGTCAACCTTATCGGCCTCGGGCCGTCGCGCATCTCAATCGTGCTCGGCCATATCCTCGTCGCGCTGCCGACGACCGTGGTGGTGATGCGCAGCCGCTTCGCCGCCATTCCGAAGACGATCCGCGAGGCGGCGCTCGACCTCGGCGCTTCCGACTGGACGACGTTCCGGCGTGTCATGCTGCCGCTGAGTGCGCCGGCCGTGCTGTCGGCCTTCATGCTTTCATTCCTGATTTCATTCGACGAGTTCATCGTCGTCTTCTTCCTCGCCGGCACCGAGCCGACGCTGCCGCTCTACATCTGGAGCCAGCTGCGCTTCCCGCGCTCGCTGCCGACCGTGATGGCGCTCGGAACGGTGATCCTCACCCTATCCTTTATCATCGCCGGCACCGCCGAAATCCTGCGCCATCGCGGCCTCGGCGCCGCGCGCCGCAATCCAGCCTGAAGCATAACAAAGAAGAGGAGAACGAAAATGACTGTACACCTGAAATCGATAACCGGTCGCAAGGCCCTGGCGGGTCTCGCGGTCCTGGCCATGGCGCTGTCGTCGACGGTCGCTTTTGCCGCCGACAAGCTGCAATATTTCACCTGGTCGGGCTATGAATTGCCCGACTTCAACAAGAGCTTCCTTGCCGCGCATCCGGACGGCGTCGAGGCGACGATCTTCGGCGATGACGACGATGCCTTCACCAAGGTCAAGGCCGGCTTCCGTCCGGACATCGCGCATCCCTGCTACGACAAGGTGGCGCGCTGGAACAAGGAAGGCCTGCTGCAGCCGATCGACACCAAGCGCATCAAGAACTGGGATTCGATCTTCCCGGTGTTCAAGAACCTGCCCGACCTGCAGGCCGGCGACGGCAAGGTATGGATGGTGCCGTGGGACTGGGGCAACACCTCGATCCTCTACCGCACAGATCTGGTGAAGAACCCGGAGGCGAGCTGGAATCTCCTGTGGGACAAACAATATGCCGGCCGCATGGCGACCATCGACGCCGTGCACGACACGCCCATCGTCGCAGCGCTTCTGGCGGGCGTGAACCCCTTCGACATGACGACGGAGCAGATGGACAAGGTGGCGGCAAAACTGCGCGAGCAGCGGCCGCTATTATCGAGCTACACCACCGACATGACCTCAGTGGAGCAGGCGCTGGCGAGCGGCCAGTTGGTCGCCGCCATGACCTGGAACGCATCCGCCACTTCGCTCAAGAAACAGGGCGTGCCGGTCGAGTTCATGAAGCCGAAGGAAGGCATGCTCACCTGGGCCTGCGGTTTCGTCATGCTCAAGGACGCCAAGAACGTCGATCTCGCCTATGACTTCATCAACAGCCGGCTCGATGCCGACTCGGGCAAGTTCCTGATCCAGTCTTACGGCTATGGCAGCTCGCTCTCGACCGCTTTCGCCGGCGTGTCGAAGGACGAGCTGGAGAAATTGCAGCTGCCGGCTGATCCGGAGGTGATGCTGAAGAGCACCATCTTCACCGGCCCGATGAAGCAGAATGACGATGTGGCCAAGATGTTCGAGAAAGTGAAGGCTGGCGGCTGAGCGCTCTTACCTTCTCCCCTTGTGGGAGAAGGTGGCCGCGCAGCGGCCGGATGAGGGTGCTCCACGGAAAGCCAACGTCTCACTCCGCTGGAACACCCCTCATCCGTCTCGGCGCTTCGCGCCGATCCACCTTCTCCCACAGGGGGAGAAGGAAAGGAAAACGAGGACCATTGCATGGATGTTCTTGACGAAGCGGCGACAAAGCCGAAGGACGATGCCGACATCCGCGTCGGCCGGCGCGTGCGGGCGTTGCGCCTGGAGCGCAACCTCTCGCTGGCCGACCTTGCCGCCAAGGCCGGCATCTCCATCGGCGCGCTCAGCCAGATCGAGCGCGGCATGTCCTCGCTGCGTGTCAAGGTGATCTGGCCGCTGGCAGCCGCGCTCGACATCGAACCGTCGGCGCTGATTACCGACGGCAATGAAGCGGTGAACGACCTCTATTGCGTGCGCGCCGACAAGCGCCGCTCGATCCCGGTGAAATCGGAGGGCATCGCCAAGGCGCTGCTTTCCCCGCCGGCGGCGACGCTCACAGGCATGCTGGTCACGGTCGAGGCCGGTGGCGGCACGGCGGAAGCCTACGCGCATGCCGGCCACGAATTCGGCTTCGTCATGGCGGGCGAGGTCGAGCTGGTGGTCGACGCCACGACCTATGTGCTGAAGGCTGGCGACAGCTTCGCCTTCAAGAGCACGCTCCTGCATGCCTTCCGCAACCCCGGCGCCGAGCGCTGCCAGATCCTGTGGGTCAACACGACAAAGCCGTCCGAGGTGCGCGATGGCGCCTGATGCGCTCGTTCGTCTCGAAAAAGTATCGAAGGTTTTTCCAGGGGGCGTGGTTGGCCTCGATGCCGTCGATCTCGACATCGCTCCGGGCGAGTTCCTGACGCTGCTCGGACCGTCCGGCTGCGGCAAGACGACGAGCTTGCGCGTCATCGCCGGCTTCGAGAGCCCGACCAGCGGCAATGTCCTTCTCGAAGGTCGCGACATCACGGGCTTGAGGCCCTTCGACCGTCCGGTCAACACCGTCTTCCAGGACTACGCGCTGTTCCCGCATATGGATGTCGCGGCCAATGTCGGCTTCGGCCTGTCGCTGCGGAAAATGTCCAGTGCCGAGCAGGCCAAACGGGTCCGCGACGCGCTCGACATGGTCGGCCTCGCCGACAAGCTGCGCGCCCGCGTCTCGGAACTCTCCGGCGGCCAGCGCCAGCGCGTCGCTTTGGCCCGCGCCATCGTCTGCGAGCCGCGCGTGCTGTTGCTCGACGAGCCGCTGTCGGCGCTCGACGCGCATCTGCGCGAGCAGATGCAGGTCGAATTGAAGCGGCTGCAATCGCGACTCGGCACCACTTTCGTGATGGTCACGCATGACCAGACCGAGGCGCTGTCGATCTCCGACCGCATCGTCGTCATGAACAAGGGCCGCATCGAGCAGATCGCCGCGCCGGCAACGCTCTACGATCGCCCCGCGACGCGCTTCGTGGCCTCCTTCATCGGCACGATGAACCTGTTGCAGTCGCGCTTCCTGGGCCACGATGGCGAGCGGTTGCGCTTCGCCGTCGGCGAGCTGCCGCTGGAGGCAACCTCAGACAGTGGCGAGACGCCGACCGCCGGCGACACACGCACCATCGGCGTGCGCCCCGAAGATATTCTGGTTGCCAGCGAGGCTGCGGAAGGCACCGCGCCGGCCCGGGTCAGCGGCGTCGTCTTCCACGGCCGCACGCTGCGCCTGCATGCCGAGCTCGGGCAGGGGACCGCGATCGTCATAGACGCGCCGCGCCGCGCCGACGGCTCGCAGTTCGGCGTCGGCGACGTGGCGCATGTCAGCCTGCGCCGTGGCGCCAACTGCCCGATCCTTTCAAGCTAATGCGATCGGGCCTCACGAAGCCTTGGCGAAGAATCCCTGATAGTCGGACTTGGCCTGCAGCAGCCGCAGGATGTTCTCGCGTGAGGCGCGCACATGCGCGCGAGCGAGCTCGCCGGCCAGAGCGACGTCGCCGGCGCAGATCGCGTCGACGATGCCGGCATGCTCCTCGCGGGTGAGCTTCCATTCGCCCAGCCACAGAAGCTCCGCCCAGACATATTGCTGGCATTTGTCGAGGATGCCGCAGAGCATGCCGTAAAGCATCTCGTTGCCGCCGATTTCGGCGATCACTCGGTGCAGGTCGATGCCGACCTGCAGCTCCTCGAATTTCTCCCGCGTGCTGCGGTCCGGGATCGCCGCCAGCCGCTCGCATTCGGCAAGCATCTCGCGCAGTTTCGCCTTGTCGGCCGCGGTCGCGTTGGCTGCCGCCAGCTCGGTCGCGCGCCCGTCAAGCATTTCGCGGATTTCGAAGGCCTCGCGGAACATGGTGATGTTGAATTCGGCCACGACATAGCCTTGGCGCGGCCGCCCGATCACCAGGCCGTCCCGTTCGAGCCGATTGAAGGCCTCGCGCACCGGCGTGCGGCTGACCTTCAGGCGTTCGGCGATCTCGTTTTCCGTAACGCGACCGCCCGGCGGGATCTGGCCGGTGATGATCAACGCCTTCAGCTTCTCGAACACCGAGTCGCGCAGCGTGTTCTTTTTCTCCTTGCTCAAGCGTCCCGCCTCCAACGGTCAGTCATGGAATCGCAGTCTAGTGCCTTTTAGCGCCTGCTTGAACAGACCCTTGTCGCCGCACGCGGCCGCTCCGAACCGCGCTGCTTCTCCGCCGCCAAAAATCCCGAAGCTCCATGTTGACATCAGCCCTCGGAGAATTACACTCAAAATTGTATACAAATTCGCATACCAAATCAACGATAACGGGAACACCGGTTGGAGAAGCGAAAATGACGAAGAGACTTTGCATTCATGGCCTGGCCATCGCCGGGCTGCTGGCATCGGCCACCGTTCCGGCGTCGGCCGCCGACACCATCACCGTGGCCTCATGGGGCGGCACATATCAGGAAGCGCAGACCAAGGCCTTCTTCGATCCAACGGCCAAGGAACTCGGCATCACCATCAAGCAGGACACCACCAACGGCCTCGATGACGTGCGCCTGCAGGTCACCGGCAATGCCGTCAAATGGGACATCACCGAGCTTGGCGCCGACGAATGCGCCCGCGGTTCCAAGGAAGGCCTGTTCGAGAAGCTCGACTACAACGTCATCGACAAGACCGGCATCAACCCCAAGCTCGTGCATGACGACTGGGTCGGCATTTCCTACACCTCCGTCGTGCTGATCTACCGCACCGACGTCTTCGGCGACAAAGGCCCGAAGACCTGGGCCGATTTCTGGGACGTGCAAAAATTCCCTGGACGCCGCGCTCTCTCCGGCAGCCAGGCGACGGAAACGCTGAGCGTCGCCGCTCTCGCCAAAGGCATTCCGATCGACAAGGTCTATCCGGTCGATATCGACGGCGCGCTGCAATCCGTCGACAAGGTCAAGGGCCATATCGATGCCTGGTGGACATCGGGCGCGCAGGCTATGCAGCTCGTCAAGGACGGCGAGGTCGACATGGCGAGCATCTGGAACGGCCGCGCCGGCACCCTGAAGAAGAGCGGCGCCCCGGTCAGCTTCTCCTTCGACCAGGGCGTGCTCACCGCCGACTGCATGGTCATCCCGAAGGGCTCGAAGAACAAGGACCTCGCCATGAAGGCGCTGGCCAAATTCGTCAGTCCTGACCTTCAGGCCAACCTGCCGCTCTATGTCGACAACGGCCCGGCCAACGAGAAGGCGTTCGAGACCGGCAAGATCCCGCCCGAGCGCATCAAGGACATCAACTCCTCGCCCGAGAACGTTAAGAAGCAGGTGCTGCAGGATCCCGCCTTCTGGCGCGACACCCTCGTCGAGGCGACGGAGAAATTCAACAACCTGATCCAGCAATGACGATCGTACTGGAGCGGCGTCCTCGCGGCGCCGCTCCGCATCGTTTCGCGAAAAATGATCCGGAGTTGAAGGAGATGCTCTTGTCTCTTGCGCAGTCCGCGCTTCCCATCGGCATAAGCGGTATCGAGAAGCGCTTCGGTGCTGTCTCCATCCTCAGCGATCTCAGCCTCGATGTCGCGGCGGGCGAATTCCTGACGCTGCTCGGGCCGTCCGGCTCGGGAAAGACAACGCTCTTGATGATCCTGGCCGGTTTTGTGCGGGCCAATGCGGGATCGATCAAGGTCGGCGGTGAGGAGATCATCACCATGCCGCCGCACAAGCGCAACATCGGCATGGTGTTCCAGAACTATGCGCTGTTCCCGCATATGAACGTCTTCCACAACATCGCCTTTCCGCTCAAGCAGCGCCGCGTACCGGCCGCTGAAACGGCTGAACGCGTCGAGCGGGCGCTGGATCTTGTGCAGTTGAAAGGCCTCGGCGAGCGCCGCGTTGACCAACTCTCCGGCGGCCAGCGCCAGCGCGTGGCCTTGGCCCGCGCCATCGTCTTCGAGCCGCGCATCGTCTTGATGGACGAGCCGCTGTCGGCCCTCGACAAGAGCCTGCGCGAGCACATGCAGATCGAATTACGCAACCTGCACCGAAGGCTCGGCATGACGACCGTCTACGTCACGCACGACCAGCGCGAGGCGATCACTATGTCGGACCGCATCGCCGTCATGAATGCCGGGCGCATCGAACAGATCGACCAGCCGGAAGTTCTTTACGCCAGGCCGCGCACCAAGTTCGTTGCCGGCTTCATCGGTGAGTCCAGCTTCGTTCCCGTCGAGAGCCGCAATGGCAGTGTCTGGTACGAGGACAGGAAGTTGCGGATGAACGATGCGGCGCCATCCACTGGCCGGCATCTGATGGTGGTGCGGCCGGAGAAGCTGCGTCTGGTCGCCGACGCCGACGAGGCCGGCAGCGTCAACCTGCTGCCGGCGACCGTCGGCGACGTCATCTATCAGGGCGACAGCTTCGTCTGCTACGCGACGCTGAAGGATGGCCGGCAGGTGACGTTGCGCGACTATTGCCGCTCCGACGTGCTGGCGAAACTGCCGTCCCCGGGCGAGCCGATCACGCTCGGCATCGACGCGCAGGACGTAGTGCTGGTGGCCGACCAATGAGCCTCGTATCCGCCAGTCTTGATCGTGTCGGCAGGCCCGATCGCGGGCTCAATGCCGACGCGCTCGACGCCGACGCGCGGCGGGAAGCGCGCGGCCTGCTCGCGCTTCTGTCGCCCGGGCTCTTCCTGGTCTTCGCCGTCATCATCGTGCCGATCGGTTGGCTGTTCTGGCTCTCGCTGTTCGATGAGAGCGGTCAGCTCAGCGCCGCCAACTACGCGCGCTTCTTCGAGCAGGCGTCCTACATCAAGACCTTCGTCACCACCTTCAAGGTGGCCTTCACCGTCACCGGCGCCTGCGTGCTGCTCGGCTATCCCTTGGCCTATATGCTGTCGCAGCTGCCGCGCCGCGCTGCCTCCATCTGCCTGACCTTCGTCATCCTGCCGTTCTGGACCTCGGTGCTGGTGCGCACCTATGCCTGGCTGGTCATCCTGCAGCGCAAGGGGCTGGTGAACACATGGCTGATGGATCTCGGCGTCATCGGCCAGCCGCTGCCGCTCGCCAACAATTTCGCCGGCGTCGTCATCGGCATGACCCACATCATGCTGCCCTTCCTGGTGCTGCCGCTCTACGCCTCGATGAAGAGCATCGACACCGACTGCCTGCGCGCCGGCATGAATCTCGGCGCGAGCCCTCCCGCCACCTTCCGGCAGATCTTCTTCCCGCTGTCGCTGCCAGGCCTGGCTTCAGGCTTGGTCATCGTCTTCGTGCTTTGCCTCGGCTTCTTCGTCACGCCGGCGCTGATGGGCGGCGGCAAGGTGATCATGTGGGCCATGCGCATGGAGCAGACCACCAGCCTTTATTCCAACTGGGGCGCGGGCGCGGCGCTTGGCGTCGTGCTGCTCGCCGTCACGCTGGCGCTGCTCGGCCTCTTCCACTGGCTGCTCGGCACCCGCACCACCGGAGTCTGGAGCCGGCGATGAGCATGGAAAACGCCCTGCCGATCTCGCATCGGCAACGCCTCTGGCTCTACGCGCTCGGCGGCCTCGTCATGCTGTTCCTGATCGCCCCGTCGGTGATCATCGTCATCATGTCCTTCTCCGGCTCTTCGCTCTTGGAGTTCCCGCCGCAGGAATGGTCGCTGCGCTGGTACGAAAGCTATTTCGGTTCCCTCGAATGGCGCGACGCCACCGTCGTCTCGGTCAAGGTAGCAGTGATGACGGCGATCGTCGCGACGCTGCTCGGCACCGCGGCCGCCTACGCCATCAATGCCCGCACGCTGCGGCTGACCGGCTTGATCAACGCGCTGCTCACGGCGTCGTTGATCATCCCGGTCATCCTGATCGGCATCGGCACTTTCTTCCTCTATGCCCGCATCGGCTTCAACAACACGCTGACCGGCCTCGTCATCGCCCATACGGTGCAGGCGCTGCCGCTGGTCGTTCTGACCGTGCTGTCGGGGCTGCGTTCCTATGACATGAACCAGGAGATGGTGGCGCGCAGCCTCGGCGCCGGCCGCTTCTCGGCCTTCTTCCAGGTGACGATGCCGCAAATAAGATTCTCGATCGTCTCGGGCGCGCTGTTTGCCTTCATCACCTCCTTCGACGAGGTGGTGGTGTCGCTGTTCATCTCGGGCGGCGAGACCACGACGCTGACGCGGCGCATGTTCAATGCGCTGCGCGACCAGATCGATCCGACGATCGCCGCCATTTCGACTTGCCTGATCGTGCTATCAATCGTCTTGTTGTCCGCTGCCCAGCTTTTCGGCCGCGGACGTTGATTCAAGGATACCTTAAACAGCATGCGTGACTTCCAGTTTCCCGGCCGCTCGCCGGTCCGCGCCACCGAGGCGATGGCCGCGACCTCGCATCCGCTTTCCACCCTTGCCGCCATCGACATGCTGCGCTCCGGCGGCAACGCCATGGACGCCGCGGTCTGCGCGGCCGCGGTGCAGGCGGTGGTCGAGCCGCAATCGACCGGCATCGGCGGCGACTGCTTTGTGCTCTATTGCCCTAAGGGGCAGGGCGAGGTGATCGCCTTCAACGGCTCGGGTCGTGCGCCCGCCGCCGCGACCGTCGACTGGTACCGGGACAAGGGATTCAGCGAGCTGCCGCTGCATGGCCCGCACGCGGTCACCGTTCCAGGCGCCGTAGACGCGTGGTGCCGGCTGCTGGAAGACCACGGCCGCAAGGGCTTGGCCGACGCGCTCGCCCCGGCCATCCGTTACGCCGAAGAAGGCTATGTCGTGCACGACCGCGTCGCCTTCGACTGGCACGACCCCGAGACCGACCTGTCAGCGGACAAGGTTGCGACGCGCATCTTCCTGCCTGCCGGCAAGCCCCCCAAGGCGGGTGACATCCATCGCCAGCCGGAACTGGCGGAGACCTTGCGCATCATCGCCAGGAAAGGCCGCGCCGGCTTCTACGAAGGCGCGGTCGCGGACGATCTGGTCGGACGACTTCGCGCGCTCGGCGGCCTGCATACGCTGGAAGACTTCGCCGCGACCAAGGGCGATTACCGGACCCCGGTCAGAACCTCCTATCGCGGTCACGACATCCACCAGATGCCGCCCAACAACCAGGGCCTGACAGCGCTTCTGATGCTCAACGTGCTTTCGGGCTTCGACCTCGGCAAGCTCGATCCCGAGGGCGCCGAGCGCCTGCATCTGGAGGTCGAGGCGGGGCGCCTCGCTTACCAGGATCGCGATGCGTTCTTCGCCGACCAGGATCACGTCGACGTGCCGGTCCAGGCGCTGCTTTCCAGCGCCTATGCCGAAAGCTTGCGCGCCGCGATCGATCCCGAGCGCGCCATGACGCATCTGCCACGCCTCGACCTGCCGGGCAGCGACACCGTCTATATCTCTGTCGTCGATCGCGACCGCAACGCGGTGAGCTTCATCAACTCGACCTATTATTCCTTCGGCAGCGGCGTGGTCGGCCCGAAGACAGGCGTCGTGCTGCAGAACCGTGGCTCCAGCTTCCGCCTCGATCCTAAGCACCCGAACGCGATCGCGCCGGGCAAGCGGCCAATGCACACGATCATGCCGGGCATGATGACCAGGAACGGCCGCGCGGCGATGCCCTTCGGCGTCATGGGCGGCGGCTACCAGCCCTTCGGCCACGTGCATGTCGTGACCAACATGATCGACTTCGGCATGGACCCGCAGCAGGCGATTGACGCGGCGCGCGTCTTCTACAACCACGACGTCGTCGAAGCCGAACGAAGCGTGCATCCCGATGCCGTCGAAGGCCTGCGCCGGCGTGGTCATCGTGTTGTGGAGCCCAATCACCCGTTGGGCGGCGGACAGGCGGTGCTCATCGATTGGGAAAAGGGCACGCTGACCGGCGCGTCCGATCCGCGCAAGGACGGGCTCGCGCTCGGATATTGAGCAACTGGACATCGGCCGATCGTTCGAAACATAGTCGAGAACCATGACCGGAACAGAAAAAATCGATCTCGCTTATCGCCTTGCCGCCGGCGCCGAAGATGCGCCGGCGATCCTGGCGCCCGACCGCGCAGCTCTTTCCCATGGCGGGCTGCGCCGCCTGATCCGCAATACCGTGGCGCGGCTCAACGCGCTCGGCATCGGCCGCGGCGACCGCGTCGCAATCGTGCTGCCGAATGGCCCGGAAATGGCGACGGTCTTCATCGCCGTGGCGGCGGCCGCCTCCACCGCTCCGCTCAATCCGGCCTACCGCGCCGATGAGCTCGATTTCTATCTCAGCGATATCGGCGTCAAGGCGATCCTCGTCGGCAAGGATGAGGCGGGTCCCTCGGTCGAGGTTGCCGAACGCCTTGGCATCCCGGTGCTTCGTCTGGTCGTGCCCCTAGGCGCTCTGGCCGGTGTTTTCACGATCGAGGGCGAGCCGGTCGCTCCGCCGGTCGCGTCCGGCTTGGCCGAGGATGGCGACGTTGCGCTACTCCTGCACACCTCCGGCACCACGTCGCGCCCGAAACTGGTGCCGCTCAGCCACGCCAATCTCGCCGCCTCGGCTGTGCATATCGGCGCCACGCTCGGCCTGACGCCGGTCGACCGTTGCCTCAACATCATGCCGCTGTTCCACATCCATGGCCTGATCGCGGCGGTGCTTTCCTCGCTCGCCGCCGGCGGCAGCGTCTTCTGCACACCGGGCTTCAACGCGCTGCGTTTCTTCCAGTGGCTCTCCGAAGCCAGGCCTAGCTGGTATACGGCCGTACCCACCATGCACCAGGCGATCCTGCCGCGCGCCGCCCGCAATCCCGAGCAACTCGCCGAAGCGAAGCTGCGTTTCATCCGCTCGTCCTCGGCTTCGCTTCCGGCGCAGGTGATGGCCGAGCTGGAGGCGACCTTCGGCTGCCCTGTGATCGAATCCTACGGCATGACCGAGGCCGCGCATCAGATGGCGTCGAATCGCCTGCCGCCTGGCCAGCGCAAGCCCGGCAGCGTCGGTGCGTCGGCCGGACCGGAAGTCGCCGTCATGGCGCCGGACGGGCGGTTGCTCAAGGCCGGCGAAACCGGCGAGATCGTCATTCGCGGTCCGAACGTCACCGCAGGCTATGAGAAGAACCCGGATGCCAATGCCAGCGCCTTTGCCCATGGCTGGTTCCACACCGGCGACCAGGGCGTGCTCGACGAGGACAATTACCTGCGCGTCACCGGCCGGCTGAAGGAGATCATCAACCGCGGCGGCGAAAAGATCTCGCCGCTCGAGGTCGACGAGGTGCTGATGGATCATCCGGCGGTGGCGCAGGTCGTCACCTTCGCCATGCCGCATGACAAGCTCGGCGAAGAGGTGGCGTCCGCCGTCGTGCTGCGCGAAGGCCAGAGCGCCAGCGAGGCCGATATCCGTGGTTTTGCCGCGATGCGGCTCGCGGATTTCAAAGTGCCGCGCAAGGTGGTGATCCTCGAAGAGATTCCGAAGGGCGCCACCGGCAAGCTGCAGCGCATCGGGCTCGCGGCAAAGCTCGGGCTGGGCTGATGCGCATTACGGTCTTTGGCGCCGGCGCCATTGGCGGCTATCTCGCCGCCAAGCTGGCGATCGCCGGCTCGGTCGATTTGTCGATCGTGGCGCGGGGCGCGCATCTGGAGGCGATCAAGGCCGATGGGCTTCGCCTGATCGAGGGCGGCAACGAGACAGTCGCGCGGGTGAGGGCGGCTGCGCGCGCCGAGGACCTCGGCGCGCAGGACTATGTCGTGCTGGCGCTGAAGGCGCATTCGCTGGCGCCGGCCCTTGACGAGATATCACCGCTGCTGGGCGAGGGGACAGCTGTCGTCACCATGCAGAACGGCGTGCCCTGGTGGTATTTCCACAAGGCGGGCGGCGCCCTCGAAGGCACCCGGCTCGATGCGGTCGATCCAGGCGGGGCGATCTGGGAGCGCATCGGGCCCGAGCGCGTCATCGGTTCCGTCGTGTATCCGGCCGTAGAGGTCGATGCGCCCGGCCTGATCCGCCAGGTCGAAGGCACGCGCTTTTCGTTGGGCGAGCCTTCCGGTGAAAAGAGCGAGCGAGCCACCGCCTTGGCGCGCGAAATGGTCAAGGCCGGGCTGCAGGCGCCGGTGCGCGAGGACATCCGCTCGGAGATCTGGGTGAAGCTGTGGGGCAATCTTTCCTTCAACCCGATCTCGGCGCTGACCGGCAGCACGCTGGCGGCAATCGTCGCTGACGAAGCCACGCGCGCCGTCGCCCGCGCCATGATGCTGGAAGCGCAGGCGATCGGCGAGCGTCTCGGCGTGCGCTTCCTCATCCCCGTCGATCGCCGCATCAAGGGCGCCGGCGATGTCGGCGAGCACAAGACCTCGATGCTGCAGGATCTCGAGCGCGGCCGCCCGATGGAGATCGACGCGCTGGTCACGGCCGTGCAGGAGCTCGGCCGCCTGACCGGCCAGCCGACGCCGACCATCGACAGCGTGCTGGCGCTGGTTCGGCGGCTGGCGATCGAGCGCGGGTGTTATTAGAGGAACGCCGGTCCTGAAGCTCCCTCACTCCGATAGCTCTAACTGCCACAATGAACAAAAACGGAACAAAAGGGTCTAGCTTGAATTGACTCCGCGAGGAACATTTTCCTATTTCGTAGGCCATGCCGGAGCCCAGCAGCAGAACCCGACGCGTCGTTCAGACACTGAGTCGAGCCCATGAAATCGGGCAGTTAATCCGCGTCCGCTGCATCAACTGCAACATCACCCACCACTACCTCCCCGGAGATCTCCTCAAGCTCATGGGGGACATTCCGTTCTGGGACGTCGAGCGGCACATGCGGTGCGAGCGCTGCAAGCGGCGGGAGTTCGATGTGGATATCCTGCTGCCCTGCGCGGTGCAGGGCGTGAAGATATGCGTGAGGCGCCTTGTGGGGGTGCGTATGGTTCGGCGCGTGATCTGGCGAGATGAAAAAGATTGATAGATCATCTCCTCGCCGGGTCAGAGCCGGGTCAAAGTAATGACATTTGGCCACCCGCCGCATCCCCGGCATGCGGAAACTTGATCTGCGTGGCCGGCTTCTCGACAATCACCAAGGCGTCGTCGGGGGCTGTCCGCTGCATGTGCCGCGCTTCGGACCACGGGGCCGTGAGCCAGGTTTCAACTTCCTCCCGGGTGGTGAGGATCACCGGCATGGCCTTGTCGTGGATGGGCGCTATGAGGGCGTTCGGCTTGGTCGTCAGGAAGCCGTAAAGCTCGAAGTCTCCCGGCCCGTCCTTGACCCTGCGGATCCCCTGCCAGCGTGTCCACATGCCAGCGAAGAAAAACAGCGGACGGTCCTCACTCCGGGCAAACCAGTAGTTCCGCTGTATGCCTGTCTCTGGGTCCTTGTCGTTGGGCGTGGGGCTCGGCTCAGCGAAGCTTGTGACGGGCACCACACAGCGGTTCTCCACGCCAACATATTGCTGCCAATGGCCATACTGCGGATTGCGGATGTTGGTGGTGCCGTAGTCCGCCTTGCCTTTTACCCGCTCTGCCGGCGTAGGCATGCCCCACAGCAGCTTGGCAAGCTCGCGCTGGCCATCGGGGGCATTGCGGACCACTGCGCCGGGCATGTTGGGATAGACGTCCAGCGAGGGCTCAAGGTTGCCCATGATGTCCCGCATGGCGCGCGTCCACTCGCGGATTGCGTCCTGGCTGGTGGTGATGTTGTAGAGGTTGCACATGCCATAGGATGCCCCAGCGATCGCTCGCAATCCAGAAACAAAATATGACCGACGGACGCTGGCGGGAACTGAATCGTTGATCTCTCATGGCGCGGCATCGCCATCCTGACACGAATTGTCACCTGCGAAACGGCCCCGCAGTGGCAGGCGAACGATCGGTTCCTACTTGATGTCTGGTCCAACCCCTGGGAGGAAATCATGACCACTGCCGACATTGCCAAGGATTTCACCGAACTGCTCAAACAGGGCGACAGCCACACTGCCGCCGCGAAATACAATGCCGACAACATCGTCAGCTACGAGGCGATGGAAGGTCCGATGGCCGTCTGCAACGGCAAGGAGGCCGTCAAGCAGAAGAGCGAGTGGTGGGAAGCGAACCATGAGGTTCATGGTGGTTCGGTCGAGGGTCCCTATGTCAATGGCGATCAGTTCGCCTTGCGCTTCAGCTTCGACGTGACGCCCAAATCCACAGGCGAACGCGTCAAGATGGACGAGGTTGGCCTCTACACCGTCAAGAACGGCAAGATCAGCGAAGAGCGCTTCTATTATTGAAGCCCATCGGCCTCGTGGTATCCCGCTTCTTTCGCCGCAGGATTTGAAAATCGGGCATGGCGCCCGGATGACATCCGACCGCCATGTCGGCATCTCAAATAGTCTTCGCTCGGTTCCGCTGGCAAAGCGCGTAGTGCAGGCCTAGGGTTTTGTCGGATTCGCAACCCCATCCGACCGAGGCTTGAATTGTCCATCACCATGTATGGCATCACCACCTGCGACACGATCAAGAAGGCGCGCGTCTGGCTGGAAAGCCACGGCGTGCCGTATCGTTTCCACGATTACCGCGCCGAGGGCATCGAGGCTGACAGGCTGAATGGCTGGGTCGGCAAGGTTGGTTGGGAAAAGCTGCTCAACAAGGGCAGCACGACTTTTCGCGAGCTGCCCGAGAAGGACAGGGAAGGGCTCGACGAGAAGAAGGCGAAGAAGCTCATGCTCGCCAAGCCGACCATGATCAAGCGGCCGGTTCTGGAGGTGGGGGAGCGGGTTTTGGTGGGGTTCAAGCCGGAGGTTTATGAGGAGGCGGTGAAATAGGAAATAGGGGTAAGTTTCCTAGGCCGCGTTCCTTCGCGCCCCCCTCTGTCCTGCCGGACATCTCCCCCACAAGGGGGGAGATCAGCCCTCGCGCCGACTTTCGCCAATCTCCGACGTTGCAGGATTGGCGCCGGCGCCGAAACTGCCAATCTCCCCCCAAGTGGGGGAGATGTCCGGCAGGACAGAGGGGGGCGCTGTCCCGCCAGCATCTCAACTTTTACGCCTGTAGGTACCCCGCCAGTGCCACCGCATTGTTGTGCGCTTCGTCATGCGCGCCGTAGAGCAGCGTCACCTTGCCTTCGCGCAACAAGCCACGCAGCTGCGCCACCGCTTCGCCATTCGCGTCAAGCTCCGCCCGATACCGCTTCCGAAACTCGGCCCAGCGCAGCGGCTCGTGCCCGAACCATTTGCGCAGATCGTCGCTCGGCGCGATCTCCTTCAGCCAGAGCGTCAGCGCGGCGTCCTTCTTGGCGACGCCGCGGGGCCAGATGCGGTCGACCAGCACCCGCTGGCCGTCGGCTTTCGCCGGCGGTTCGTAAACACGCTTCACCGCAATGTCGAAGGCCATCACACCTCCGCTGGCGAGGAGCTTATGCCCACTCGCCCTTGCGCATCACCGGCACGCGGCTGCCGTCCTTGGCGACGCCGTCGATGTCGATCTTGTCCGAGCCGATCATCCAGTCGATGTGGATGAAGCTCTTGTTGCCGCCGCGCTCCGCGATCTCGTCCTGGCTGAGCGAAGCGCCATTGACGAAGCACTTCGAATAGCACTGCCCGAGCGCGATGTGGCAGGCGGCGTTCTCGTCGAACAGCGTGTTGAAGAACAGAAGCCCGCTCTTCGAGATCGGGGAGGAATGCGGCACCAGCGCCACCTCGCCCAGACGCCGCGCGCCCTCGTCGGTGTCAAGCACCTTTTTCAGCACGTCCTCGCCCTTCGAGGCCTTGGCCTCGACGATCCGGCCGCGCTCGAAGCGCACCGATATCTCGTCGATCAGCGTGCCTTGGTAGGAGAGCGGCTTGGTCGAGGAGACGTGGCCCTCGACGCGCCTTGCATGCGGCGTGGTGAAGACCTCCTCGGTCGGGATGTTCGGATTGCAGGTGACGCCGTTCTTCGCCGTCGAGGCGCCGCCCATCCATTCATGGCCCTCCGCCAGTCCGACCGTCAGGTCGGTGCCCGGGCCGGTGAAATGCAGGGCGTGGAAATTGTGCTCGTTCAGCCATTTCGTGCGTTCGGCCAAGGCGGCGTTGTGCGCCTTCCAGTTGCCGATCGGATCCTCGACGTCCACCCGGGAGGCCGAGAAGATCGCGTCCGCGAGCTTGGCCACCGCGACATCGTCGGTCTCGCCGGGAAACACCTGCTTTGCCCAGGCAAGCTCGGGGTAGGCCACGATGTTCCAGTTGATGTCGAAGCCGGTGATCTTCTCCAGCGCCGGCCGGTAGGCCATCGAGTTCGCCTTGTTGGCGCGCGCCACCTTGGCTGGATCCTGCGTGGAAAGCAGCGACGGATCATCGCCGCGCACCGCAAGCCGCGCCGCATTATCGGAGAACGCCTTCGCCATGCCTTCATAGAGCCAGCCGGCGGCGCGGTCGAAACCGGCATCGGCGCCGTAGCGGAAGCGCGCCAGCGTGATCTCGTCGTCGTTGAAGATCGGCGTAACCAGCCCGGCGCCCGCCTGGTAGGCGTGCTCGACGATGCGCCGCGTCAGCGGCAACGCCGCGATCGAGGAGGTCAGCACCAGATCCTGACCGGGCTGCAGCTGCAGCCCGACCTTGATGGCGACTTCGGCCAGCCTGTCGAGTTTCACCGGGTCGATGCTTGCCGAGACGCCGCGCGAATGTGTGGTCATGATCCTGCCTACCGTTATGTTGGGGTTCTCATCCTTACATAGACCGCTGCGGTTGGCCTTTCCACCGCGATCGACTGGGCCTGCTCTCAAGCATGACGGACCGCGTTATCGAAAAGTGCGCAGCTTTCATGCGGCGCTGTCGAGCGCCCGGAACTGCGCCATGGTCGCCTCGATCTCCTCGCGGATCCAGGCCTTGAAGTCGCGCACCTTGCGGCTTTCGCTCTTGGTGGCCGAGGTCACCAGCCAGTAGCCGAGCCCGCTCGCGGCCCTGATCCCGAAGGGCGCGACCAGTCGGCCGTCGGCCAGCGCGTCGGCGGTCAGCAACTGCCAGGCAAGCATCACGCCGTGGCCGGCGATCGCCGATTCCAGGCAAAGCATCGGATCGGTGAAGCGCGCGCCCTTCTGGAAGGTGACCGGCTCGACGCCGGCCGCCTCGAACCAGCTGTCCCAGCTGAACATCGCCCGCTCGTCGGTGATGGCGCAGGTCTGCGCCAGATCCTCGATCGAGTGCAGCCTGGCCGCGATCGACGGCGCGCAGACCGGAAACACTTCCTGGGCAAGCAGAAGCTCGGCGCGCCCGCCCGGCCATTTGCCGTCGCCAAGCCGGATGGCGATATCGATGTCGGAGCGGTCGAGATCGGCGATCCTGGCCGAGGCGTCGATGCGCAAAAGCACATTCGGATGCCGCGTGAAGTGTCGCGATAGCCGGGGCAGCAGCCATTTCGAGGCGAAGGCCGGCGCCACCGAGACGACCAGCGTGCACTCGTTGGCCTCGTCGGCCAGCGCCACGGCTTGCGCAAGTTCGCGGAAGCCGGCGCTCAGCCGTGCTGTGAAGGCGGCGCCGAACTCGGTCGGCACCAGCCCGCCCGGCGTGCGTTCGAACAGCGCCTGTCCCAGCTGCTTTTCCGTGCGCTTGACCTGCTGGCTTACGGCGCTGACCGAGACGTTCAGCTCGGCGGCCGCTCCCGCCAGCGATCCCAGCCGGGCGACGGTTTCCACGGCGCGCAGGCCGTTGAGGTGGACGCGGTTCAACATAGCCATTCAGTTTTTCTAAAGCGTACGGGCCGAAATCTCAATTGAAACCCGATGGTAAAAGCCAGAATTTAGCTCGACCAGCCTCAAGGCAGGAGATTGTCCCATGAAGATTTTATCTTTGCTGAAAGGGTTTTCCGGCACCGAGGCGAGGGCGCGCGATGAGGAAGAAATCGCCCGCTGGGTCACCGATCCGCTGTCGCATCCCGTGCTCGACACCATGTCGGAGCGCGAGCTCGGCGACATGCCGTTCCGGCTGACCGCCGGCCGCACCGCATACGAGACGGTGGGTGCGGCTGGCCGCTGAAGGTTGTTCGCCTATTCGGCGGCGCTCCCCCTCATCCGGCCGCTTCGCGGCCACCTTCTCCCCACGGGGGAGAAGAGGTGGCGCCGGCGCTGACAGGCTCCTCTCCCCGCCGGGGAGAGGTCAGCCGAGCGAAGCGGAGGCTGGGTGAGGGGGCGTCTACGTCCTGGCTGGCCCAACGCAAGCGCATTGTTTCGCGGGCGCACGCACTTATTGTGCGCCGCAATGAACGCCTCTCCATCTCCCTTGCGTCTCGCCTTTGCCGGCATGGTCGCGCTCGCCGTCGCCATGGGCATCGGCCGCTTCGTCTATACGCCGATCCTGCCCGGCATGATGGAGGCGTTGCATCTGACGCCGGCCGATGCCGGCTGGATCGCCTCCGCCAATTACCTTGGCTATCTCGTCGGTGCGCTGGCTGCCGCGGGCGGCTGGGCGCATGGCCGCGAGCGCATGCTGATGTTCGCCGGCCTCGCTGCCAGCGCCTTGCTTGCCGGTCTGATGGGTGTGAGCGAGACGATGGCCGCCTTTCTCGTCATCCGTTTCCTCGCCGGCCTCGCCAGCGCCTTCGTCATGGTGTTCATGTCCTCGATCGTCTTCAGCCATCTCGCCGAAGCCGGCCGCGGCGATCTGCAGGCGCTGCATTTCGGCGGCGTCGGCCTCGGCATCGCGGCATCCTCGGCGCTGTTGGCGATCCTGGTAACCAAGCATGCCGACTGGAGCGCGGGCTGGCTCTGGTCGGGAGCGATCTCGCTGGCCGGCCTGCTTCTGGTCGCGCTGCTTGCCGGCTCCGCCAGGCCAGCCAATGGCGTTGCCGGCCGCGAGCCGGCGCTGCCCAGCGACAGGTCGTTGACCAAAATGATCGTCGCCTACGGGCTGTTCGGCTTCGGCTATGTGGTGACGGCGACGTTTCTGATCGCCATTGTCCGCCAGGGTGGCGGCAGCCGCGTCTTCGAGGCAAGCGTCTGGATGGTCGCCGGCCTCGCCGGCTTTCCTTCGACCTGGTTCTGGCAGAAGCTGGCCGGGCGGATCGGGCGCTATGCCGCCTATGCGGTCACCTGCCTGATCGAGGTGGTCGGCGTCACCGCCAGCGTCGTCGTCAAGGGCGCTGCCGGACCGCTGATCGCCGGCGTCCTGCTCGGCGGCACCTTCATCGCCATCACCGCGCTGGGGATACAGATTGGCAGGCAGCTCGCGCAGCAATCGCCGCGCCGCATCTTCGCATTGATGACGGCGGCCTTCGGTCTTGGCCAGATCGTCGGCCCGATCGCCGCCGGCCTGCTTGCCCAGGCGTCTGGCAATTATACCCTGGCCTCGATCATGGCGGCGGCGGCGCTGCTCGCCTCCGGCGTGATTGCCTGGGCGGCCGCGCCAAAATCGCCATGATTTGCGGCCTTGTTCGATGCCGGGCATCGGGCAGGGCATTTTCTTTCCCGCTAATGTGTGACCTTATGCCCGCCGAACAGCAACGCCGCTGATTTGCGGTCAGACCGAGGAAACCCGCCACAGTGTTCGTATCTTTCTTCCCGCAGCCGAAGCTTTTCTTCACCTCGGCCGCCCTCTGGAGCCTTGCGGCGATCCTGTTCTGGTTTTTCGGCGGCGAGCAACTGGGCGCCGTCTTCGGCCTGCCGCCGGCGGCGGCGGGCACGCCGCCCATCATCGGCATCGCGGTGCTGTGGTCGAAGCCGTTCCTGTGGTTCTACATCTACTTCGTCGCCTGCGTGGCGATCTTCTACGCCTTCTGGAGCTGGTACGCCCCGCACCCCTGGCAGAACTGGTCGATCCTGATGACCGCCGTCATCCTGTTCTTCATCTATTTCAACGTTCAGGTCTCGGTCGCGGTCAACAATTGGTATGGCCCGTTCTTCGACTACGTTCAGGGCTTGATGTCGGGCACAGGCAAATCGACTGACTCGGAATTTTACATAGGATTGGCCGATTTTTCCTGGCTGGCGCTGGTCGGTATGAACGTGCAGGTGGTCAATGCCTTCATCGTCAGCCACTGGATCTTCCGCTGGCGCACTGCGATGAACGATTACTTCATGGCCAACTGGGGACGGCTGCGCCACATCGAGGGCGCCTCGCAGCGTATCCAGGAAGACACGATGCGCTTCTCGCAGATCATGGAAGATCTCGGCTCGACCTTCGTCCAGTCGATCATGACTCTGATCGCCTTTCTGCCGGTCTTGATTCAACTGCAGGCCCACATCACCGAATTGCCGATCGTCGGCGCGATCCCGCAGCCGCTGGTCGTTGCCGCCTTGGGCTGGTGTCTGTTCGGGACGATCTCCGTCATGGTGGCGGGTCTCAAGCTGCCCGGCCTGCAGTTCCGCAACCAGCGGGTCGAGGCAGCCTATCGCAAGGAACTCGTCTACGGCGAAGATCACGCCGACCGGGCTCAGCCGGCGACGACGAGCCAATTATTCGCCAATGTTCGCCGCAATTATTTCAAGCTCTATTTCCACTACATCTATTTCAACGTCGTTCGTTACACCTACCTGCAGGCCGACAACATCTTCTCGTTGCTCATCCTTGGGCCCTCGCTGGTTGCGCATAAGATCACGTTCGGCGCCCTGAATCAGATATCGAACGCGTTCGGGAAGGTGACGAATTCGCTGCAATTCCTGCTGAATTCCTGGTCGACGATTGTCGAACTGCAGTCGGTGCACAAACGCTTGCGAGCCTTCGAAGCGACGCTGCAGGGCGAGGAATTACCGATTATCGATCAGCACTATCTGGAACGCGAGCAAGCTGGCATGCGTCCCGAAGATCAGCCGGTAAGCTAAGGCGCGGCCAGTCCATTCAGCCGCCCACGCTCGCTTGCGCCTGGCCGGCGCGCTGGCGTGCGACATAATCGCGGAAACTGATGCACTCGACTTGCGACATCACGCAGACCTCGCCGGCGAATCGCTCCAGCGCGTTCCAGTAGGCGCCACCGTTCATCAGCGTGAAGTGGAAGCCGAGTTCCAGCGGCAGGCGCTTGCCGTTGTACTGCGCCTCGAAGGCGGCCCGGAATGACTGATAGGCGCGCTCGGTGAACTCGCCCGCCATCGCCGGTTTCTCGGCGGCGTCTGAATGGCGGACATAGAGATTGTAGTCCATGGCAACCACCGGCTTCGCCTTCGGCCCCTCTGGAATGAGCGGCAGGGCGAAGCGGGTGATGCCGTTCCTGGTCGGCGGCAGTTCGGGGCCGTTCGAGACGCCGCTCGCGTCATATTGGAAGTCCGCCTCGGGCAGTGCATCGTAAAGCGCCTTGTCGGTCGAAAGATATGGCGCGCGGAAACCGGTCACGGCGTGACGGGCGAAATCGCGCCAGCCAGGCGGCTCGGGGGAAATGCCGTTGATCGCATAGGCGTTTTCAAAGATGCGCCGGACCGAGGCGAATTCGGCCAGCCAGTCGGCCTTGCTCCAATCCTTGCCGTCGAAATGGCCGCAGGCGTGGCTGCCGATGTCGTGGCCCTCGGCCGCGGCCAGCCGGACCTGCTCGAGCCGGTCCGCGACGTCCTGTTTCGAGGCGCCGAAGCCGACATTGGATTTGCCGGCGGCCTTGCCGGGGCCGGCATACTCCTGCCGCGTTTCCGGCGAGAGCAGGAAGACGCAGGACAGGAAATAAGTGAAATGCGCGCCGGTGCGCTTTGCCAGCGCCCGGCTTCGCTGCCATTGCGAGATCTCGCGGGCGGCGTCGAACGAGATCAGCACGACCTGCTTGGGGCTGGCCGGCGGAACGGCTGGCGGTTTCGGCGGATCGGCGAAGGCCGCATTGGCTGAGGCCAGCGAAGCAAGACTGTATGCAAGGACGCGGTACGAACGAAGCATTGGCAACTTTCTGGCGGGCCCCCCTCCGGCTGTTCGGAAGCCGGCTATCGCGCAAATGTGGCGCGGATGCGTTCGGCAAGTCCTGTGGGTGCCCGGCATTCCCAGCCGATTTTCCGGCCCGCCCCCTTCCATGCCGACAAAATTTCGCTAAAACGCGGGCTCAACAAGAAGCGCCGCGAAGGTTTGTGGCCGCAATGGTTATTGATTGATGTCGGACGACAGTTTTATCCGCGAAGTGAACGAAGAGATTCGTCGCGAGCAGGCGCAGGCGCTGTGGGACCGTTTTGGCCCGGCCATTCTGGGCATCGCCATCCTGATCGTGCTGGCGACGGCCGCCGTCGTCGGCTACCGCTACTGGGACGAGACCCGCGCCAACCGTTCGGGCGACGCTTTCTCGGCGGCCCTCAAGCTCGCCAATGACGGCAAGAACGACGAGGCGATCGCCGCTCTCGATCAGCTGGAGAAGGACGGCTACGGCGCCTATCCGCTGCTCGCCCGCATGCGCGCCGCGACCGTCAAGGCCGACAAGGGCGACGTCGACGGCGCGGTCAAGGATTTCGACGACGTCGCGGCCGACAGCGCCATTCCCGCCGGCATTCGCGACATGGCGAGGCTGAGGGCAGCCCTGCTGCTCGTCGACCACGGCTCTTACGCCGATGTCTCCAGCCGCGTCGAGGCGCTCACCGCCGACACCAACCCGCTGCGCCATTCGGCGCGCGAGGCGCTTGGCCTCGCCGCCTGGAAGGACGGCAAGTCGGCCGATGCGCTCAAACTGTTCGACCAGATCTCTTCGGATGACGGTGCCCCGCGCAATGTGCGCCAGCGGGCGCAACTGATGTCCGAGCTGATCCGCGGGTCGGGCAACGCGTCGTGACCTCGGATGGGCTTCAAAGTCGCCATCATCGGCCGGCCTAACGTCGGCAAATCGACTCTTTTCAATCGGCTGGTCGGAAAGAAGCTGGCGCTTGTCGACGACACGCCGGGCGTCACGCGCGACCGCCGCGTCCATGCGGCAAAACTCTACGATCTGCATTTCGATGTCATCGACACTGCCGGCTTCGAGGATGCGGCGGCTTCCACGCTGCCCGGCCGCATGCGCCAGCAGACGGAGATCGCCATCCGCGAGGCCGACCTCATCTTCTTCACCGTCGATGCCAAGTCCGGCCTGATGCCGGACGACCGCACCTTCGCCGACGTCGTGCGCAAATCCGGCAAGCCGGTGGTGCTCGTCGCCAACAAGGCCGAGGCGCGCGGCGCGCAAGGGGGGATGCTTGAGGCCTGGGAGCTCGGCCTTGGCGAACCGATTCCGGTCTCGGCCGAGCACGGCCAGGGCATGCCCGACCTGCGCGACGCGGTGGTCGAAGCACTTGGCAAAGAGCGTGTCTTCGGCGAGGACGACGAGGAAGACAGCGGCGAGATCGCCGCCAGCGAGGTGCTGATCGGCGAGGACATCGCCGACCCGGACGCTGAAGCACCCTATGACGACACCAAGCCGCTGCGCATCGCGGTGGTCGGCCGTCCCAATGCCGGCAAGTCGACGCTGATCAACGCGCTGATCGGCGAAGAGCGGCTGCTTACTGGACCGGAAGCCGGCATCACCCGCGATTCGATCTCGGTCGACTGGGACTGGCGCGGCCGCCGCATCAAGCTCTTCGACACCGCCGGCATGCGGCGCAAGTCGAAGGTGCAGGAGAAGCTGGAAAAGCTCTCTGTGCAGGACGGCCTGCGCGCCATCCGCTTCGCCGAGATTGTTATCATCGTGCTCGACGCCACCATCCCCTTCGAGAAGCAGGACCTCCAGATCGCCGACCTGATCATCCGCGAGGGCAGGGCGCCGGTCATCGCCTTCAACAAATGGGACCTGATCGACAATCCGCAGGAGCTTTTGTCCGAGCTGCGCGAGAAGACCGAGCGGCTGTTGCCGCAAGTGCGCGGCATCCAGGCGGTGCCGGTCTCGGCCGAGACCGGCCGCGGCCTCGACAAGCTGATGGAAAGCGTCATCAAGACGCACAAGGTGTGGAACAGCCGCGTCTCCACCGGCAAGCTCAACCGCTGGCTGGAAGGCATCCTTGCGCACCACCCGCCGCCCGCCGTCGCCGGCCGGCGGCTGAAGATCAAATACGTCACCCAGGCAAAAACCCGGCCGCCGGGTTTCGTCGTCTCCTGCTCGCGGCCGGACGCGATGTCGCAATCCTATGTCCGCTACCTGACCAACAGCCTGCGCGAGGCTTTCGACATGCCCGGCGTGCCGATCCGTATGGCGCTGCGCACCTCGGACAATCCGTTTGCGGGCAGGGCGAAGAAGCGGTGAGGTTTATCCTCCGTTGCGGGGGTAAAATCTCGCAGCGTTGGCGGGACAGCACCCCCCTCTGCCCTGCCGGGCATCTCCCCCGCAAGGGGGAGATCAGCAGCTCCGCTGACGGCGCTCGTCCTGCAACGTCGGCGATTAGCGAAAGCCTGCGCGACATCTAATCTCCCCCCTTGCGGGGGAGATGTCCGGCAGGACAGAGGGGGTGTGACGGAGCGCGACGCTGGCTACCCTGATCCCGCTCCACTTGTCCGAAAAAGTCAGGCCACCTCTCGCAACCCTTCTCCGGCTCGCGCTCCCTCCGGCAGCGTCTCCAGCGCCGCCTGCAAAAGAATCTCCGCCAGCCGCGCCGCCACCGGGTCGAGCTCGGCGTCCTTCTGGTGCAGATGCAGCGCCATCATCGGCAAGGCCGGAAGCCCTAGAACCCCCGGCGCGATCGCCCTGACATTGGCTGGCAGGCCGATATCGGTGCGGATCGTCAGGCCGAGGCCGGCCGCCACCGCCGCCCAGATGCCGCCGAGACTGGGGCTCGAGAAGGCCATGCGCCAGGCCATGCCGGCGCGATCGAGCGTTTCGGTCGCGACCGTGCGCAACAGGCATGGCGCCTCGAACACCACCAGCGGCAGCGGCTCGCCATTGCGCGGACCGGCCTCGATAGGCTTCGCCGGACCGATCCAGCGCGCCTGCACGTCGGCGACATGCCGGCTGTAGGGCAGGGTGGTGCCGTCATGCCAGGCGAGCGCGATGTCGAGATTGCCTGACAGGACACGGTCGGCCAGATCGTGACTGCGCCCGATCCGCGCTTCGATCCGCACCTTGGGATGGGCGCGGGCGAAGCGGCCGAGCACCTCGGGCAGCACGGCCTCGCCGAAATCCTCCTGCAGGCCGAGCCGCACCCAGCCTTCCAGCTCGACGTCGCGGATGGCCGCAGCCGCCTCGTCATTGAGCTCGATCAGCCGCCGCGCATAGCTAAGCATCGTCTCGCCGGCCTCGGTCAGCGCCAGGCCGCGCCCCGCCTTGCGGAAGATCGGCGTATCCGCCTGATCTTCCAGCTTCTTCAATTGCGCGCTGACGGCAGACGTCGAGCGTCCCAGCCGCTCGGCCGCCTTGGCGAAGCTGCCCAGTTCCATGCCGGTGACGAATGTTCTGAGGACATCGAGGTCGAATGTGACGCGTCGCATGAGATTGTCCTGATTCTCAGGAGTATTGATCAAAAACTTCCTGATTTTACGGATGAAGCTATGGCGCTTCATCCCATGCGTCAAGCCGGGTAACCGGCGCCACGGGAATGAACTCATGTCCGCCATCGTCACGCGCAACGACTGCCAGCCGCCAACGGCGGACCTTGCCACTACCTCCGCGCGCCGCGCCTTCGGCCCCAACCATCGCTGGAAAGTGCTGGGCATCGGCGTTGCCGCCAATGCCGGCTTTTCCGCTACCTTCTCCGGCATTCCGGCGACCGCGGTGGTGATGCGCCAGGGCTATCATCTCGACAACGCCTCGCTCGGCCTGGCGCTCGGACTGCTCGGCCTCGGCGTGGCGCTCAGCGAACTGCCCTGGGGCGTGCTCACCGACCGCTGGGGCGACCGCCGCGTGCTGTTGACCGGGCTCGGCGCGACGGCTGCATGGCTTCTCATCATGGCGCTGCTCGTCGTACCGTCGAGTACAACCATTCCCGGCGTCACGCTGCTCTCGGTGAGCCTGCTTGTCGCCGGCCTGCTCGGCGGCAGCGTCAACGGATCCAGCGGCCGTGCCATCATGGGCTGGTTCGGCGAGGGCGAGCGCGGCTTCGCCATGAGCATCAGGCAGACGGCGGTGCCGTTGGGCGGCGGGCTTGGCGCGCTCGTCCTGCCTTCGCTGGCGCTGGCTTCCGGCTTCACGGCGGTCTTCGGCCTGCTTGCGGCCGTCTCCGCGCTCTCGGCCTGTTTTGCCTGGCGCTGGCTGCATGAGCCACCGGTAGGAAGCGGCGGTCATGCCGCCACCGCCACAAGCGGCCCGGCGCCCTTGCGCAACATCGAGGTCTGGCGCATCTCGACCGCCATCGGTCTGCTCTGCTTCCCGCAGGTCGCGGTGCTGACTTTCGCCTCGGTCTTCCTGCACGACTTTGCCGGCACGGGCACCTTTGTGACCAGCGCAACCCTCGCCGCCGTGCAGACCGGAGCCATGGTGATGCGCGTCTGGAGCGGCCGCTTCACCGACCGCCACGGCAACCGCCGTCCGTTTCTGAAAGTCTGCAGCGCGTTGAGCGCGCTGGCCTTCCTGGTGCTGTGGCTGCTGGTGACCGGCGCCGCCGCAATCCCCGCGCTGCTGCCGCTGCTTCCTTTGGTGGTCGTCGTTGCCGGCATATTCGTCTCCGCCTGGCACGGCGTCGCCTATACCGAGCTTGCCACGCTTGCCGGCGCCGGCCATGTCGGCACCGCGCTCAGCCTGGCCAACAGTTTTGTGTTCGTCGGCTTCTGCCTGGTGCCGATCGCCATTCCGTGGCTGCTGGTGGGTTTTGCATGGCCGGGCGTGTGGCTCGCGGCCGCGATCTGCGCGGCGCTCGCCTGGCCGATCTTCCTGCGCCAGGCCTGATTCACCCATGCCCGATTCTTCATCGACCGCCGTGGAAACTGCAGGCCGGCTTTCCTCAAACATGAAAAGAACACGATCGATGTCGTTAACCCCGCATCAAGGTTAATGCTTCATTTTGGCTCTCCGGGGTCAGTAGCGTTCTGGAGAGTTCCGTGCATCGACGCGTTTCCATGCGGCTTGCCGCCGCCGCCGTTGCGAAAAGACGTTCCTTCCTTTCTCCTTTGGTGCTCGGGCTCGGCATGTGGATCGGCTTTCCGTCGATCGTCGCCTATCAGGATATGACCAGCCTGATCACCGGCCTGGAAACGCCCAACGCCCGCTGGAACGCCTATATCGAAAAATCCGCCGCCGGCTCGGTGCATGCCGCCGAAATGCCGTTCATCGATTCCACCGCCACCGGCTCGATCTCCGGCTCCGGCGTCAATCTGCCAGGCGTGGGCACCGTCGCCTTCCGTGGCAAGGGCAACGCCACGGGCGCCACGCCCGATGAGGATCGTGTGGTGCGCGCCGACAAGAAAGGCCGCCTCGTTCAGGTTTCGCCGGTCGCGCCGCCCAAGAATTTCAGCGCCGGCTCGATTTTCGAGCGCACCTCCTCGCTGCTGCGTCCGAGCATGGACAGCGGCCTGAAGCTCACCTTCGCCAAGCCCGGCATCAAGGGCAAGGAAGTCCAGATCGCCCAGGCCTTCCATCTGCGCGAGGACAAGAGGCCGGATCCGGATCTGCCGGCCGCCCTTGTCGCTCTCGTCAACAACGACAAGCCGGACATCCTCGCCACGGCCTATGCCCAGTCGGCGCCCGACTACGCCAAGGCTTCGCCTTTCGAGGCGCTGCTGCAGGACGATCCGAACGACGGCCGCTTCATCCCGCCGATGGGCAAGGGCGACCATGCCTGGCTGCAGAACCCTCTGCCGGCCAGCGTCTTTTCCAAGCCCGAGCAGGCGTGCCTGGCCAAGGGCATCTATTTCGAGGCGCGCAGCGAGCCGGTCCGTGGCCAGGCGGCGGTCGCCCAGGTGATCCTGAACCGCGTCCGCAATCCGGCCTATCCGAAGACCATCTGCGGCGTCGTCTACCAGAACGACGACTGGTTCAACCGCTGCCAGTTCTCCTTCGCCTGCGACGGCCGGAAGAAGACCATCACCGACCAGGCTTCCTATAAGACCGCCCAGGAGGTCGCCATGGCGGTGACCGCCGGCAAGATCTTCATTCCTGAGGTCGGCTCCTCGACGCATTACTACGCCAACTACGTCCATCCCGGCTGGGCGCGCGCCATGCAGCGCATGACCAGGATCGGCCTCCACATCTTCTACCGTACCTATGGCGGCGGCTGGAGCTGAGCCGTCGCGCGGCTTGAACTGGACCCGCCTAAACGACGCCTCCGGCTATGCTCCCGGCGGCCCGCCGCGCGTGCCGATCGGTGCGGCTTGTCGCCAGGATTCGCGCCGTCACCTCACGCGGGCGTGAAGGGCACGATGTCGCACCTCGATAAATCATTGTTTTAACAGCGAAAAATACATCGCATGGAAGTTCGGCCCGTGGCTTGACGGGCGCGGACCCTCTAACTATGTTGCCGGCGACTTTAGAAGCGGACGGACGGCAATCGTCTGCCCGGGCAGGGGGGTTGCGATGGCCAACAAAACCGGGCCAGACGGAACCGGAGAAACCGGCCGCGGCAGGCAGCCAGAAGCCACCATCCGCGACGACGAACTTGAGCGCCGCCGGCGCGATCTCGAAGCATCGCTCGCGACGAGACGCACGGACCGGCTCGAGGGGAAAGACGAAGCGAAAGCTGCGGCCGGTTACGGTCAGGCGCTGAAACTGTCCAGCGAGTTCATCGCCGGAGTGGTGGTTGGTGTCGGCTTGGGCTGGATCATCGATCGCCTGGCGGGAACCGCGCCTTGGGGTCTGATCGTGGGCCTGTTGCTTGGCTTTGGCGCCGGTATACTCAATGTCCTGCGTTCGGCGGGGCTTGCACCGGAATTCGGTCAAGGCGGCAAGCCGCGCGAGCCGAAAGAATGAAGTGGGCGCCTCCGCGCGCTGAGGTGAACTTAAGAAGCCGGTTGTGGCTTTGACGGGGATTTAAAGTGGCTGCTGCTGACAAGGTCGATCCGATCCACCAGTTCCAGATCCATCCGATCATCCCGCTGCATATCGGCGGCTACGACGTTTCGTTCACCAACTCCTCTCTGTTCATGGTCATCACGATCGTGCTGGCGTCGGCCTTCCTCTATTGGAGCACGGCCAGCCGCGCCTTGATCCCGGGGCGCCTGCAGTCGGTCTCCGAAATGGCCTATGAATTCGTCGGCAACATGCTGCGCGATGCTGCCGGCAAGCAGGGCATGCAGTTCTTTCCGCTGGTGTTCTCGCTCTTCATGTTCGTGCTGGTCGCCAACCTGATCGGCCTGTTCCCCTATTTCTTTACCGTCACCAGCCACCTCATCGTCACCTTCACGCTGGCAATCCTGGTCATCGGCACCGTCGTCGTCTACGGCTTCGCCAAGCACGGCTTCGGCTTCCTCAAGCTGTTCGTGCCGCATGGCGTGCCGGGCTATCTGCTGCCGCTGGTGGTAGCGATCGAAGTCATTTCCTTCGTCTCGCGTCCTATCAGCCTCTCGGTTCGTCTTTTCGCCAACATGCTGGCCGGGCACATCACGCTGAAAGTGTTCTCTGGCTTCGTTGTCAGCCTCAGCGCGCTGGGCGCCGTCGGCATTGCCGGTTCTGTCCTGCCTTTAGCCATGGCCGTCGCGCTGACCGCCCTTGAGCTGCTGGTCGCCTTCCTGCAGGCCTATGTCTTCGCGGTGCTGACCTGCATGTATCTGAACGACGCCCTGCACCCGAGCCACTGATCGATTTTCACCGGCGTCTCGGCGCCAGCATACCCAACGTACCAACTGCAACGAACAAGCAAACCACAGGAGTTTTGAAATGGACGCAACTGCAGCAGCTGCTATCGGCGCTGGTATCGCCTGCATCGGCATGGGCGGCGCGGGCATCGGCCTCGGCAACATCTTCGGCAGCTACCTCTCGGGCGCGCTCCGCAACCCGTCGGCTGCTGACGGCCAGTTCGGCCGCCTGATCTTCGGCTTTGCCGTGACCGAGGCTCTGGGCATCTTCTCGCTCCTCATCGCGCTGCTGCTGGTGTTCACCAAGTAAGAAGCGCGCTGACAAAAGGGGCCGCATGGTGCGGCCCCGTATGGACAGGGGAATGACATGTTCGTGACATCTGCCTTTGCGCAAGAAACCGCGCCGGCCGCGGCCGAAGGCGATACGCATGCGGGCACCGCGGTGCCTACGGCGGAACATGAAGCGTTCCCGCCGTTCGACGCCAAGACCTTCCCCTCGCAGATCCTGTGGCTGGTCATCACCTTCGGGCTCTTCTACCTGTTCCTGAAGCGCGTTGTGATGCCGCGTCTTGGCGGCATCATAGATGTCCGCAACGACCGCATCACCCAGGACCTCGACCATGCCGCAAGGCTGAAGGGCGAGGCGGATGCCGCCGTTGCCGCCTATGAGCAGGAACTGGCGGAGGCCAAGGCCAACGCCAACAAGATCGGCCAGCAGGCAAGCGACGCCGCCAAGGCTGAAGCCGAAGGCACGCGCAAGAAGCTCGAAGCCGAGCTCGAGAAGAAGCTTGGCGAGGCCGAGGCGAGCATCGCCTCGATCAAGGCCAAGGCGATGAAGGAAGTCGGCACGATCGCCGAGGACACCACGTCGGCCATCGTCGAGGCGCTTGTCGGCGGCAAGGCCGACAAATCCGAGATCGCGGCCGCGGTCAAATCCGCGAGCCGGTGAGGAGCGCATCATGACCGCTACGTCTCTTGCTACACTTTGGGCAACGATTGCCCTGATCATCTTCATCGGCGCCATCATCTATCTGAAGGTGCCGGGCATGCTCACCAAGTCGCTGGACGCCCGCGCGGCCAAGATCAGCGGTGAGCTCGAGGAGGCACGCAAGCTTCGCGAGGAGGCCCAGCAGCTGCTCGGCCAGTATCAGCAGAAGCGCAAGGAAGCCGAGAAGGAGGCCGCCGACATCGTCGCCGCCGCCAAGCGCGAGGCTGAGTTGCTTGCTTCCGAGGCGGCCAAGAAGACCGAGGACTATGTAGCCCGGCGCACCGCGCTTGCCGAGCAGAAGATCAGCCAGGCCGAGCGCGAGGCCGTCAGCGAAGTGCGCGCCAGCGCCGTCGACATCGCCGTCGAGGCCGCCCGCGCGCTGCTCGCCGCCAAGGTCGACGTGAAGGCCGGGGCGGATCTATTCAAGTCGGCGCTGGATGACGTGAAGGCCAAGTTGAACTGAGCTTATCGCTGTCACCAATCAGAAAGCCGCCTGGGCAACCCGGCGGCTTTTTTGTTGTTGAAGGATCACAGCAGTGCGTCGCAAGCCAAGCGGCTAACCTGGAGCGTTTCACCGTTTCACGGAAACGGTGAACCGCTCTATCCCTTTGTTTTTACGCAATACCGGACGGAAAACCGCTCACACTTTTCCTGGAATTGCTCTAACGCGTGCCGCCATTCCGTCATGAATAGCCAGAGCCGCATGGCGGGCTACAGCGTGACGGAGAGTATGCTGCCGAGAGCGTTCATGACGAGTTCACGGCTATGCCGCACGTGCCGCAAGGCCGCATTCTCTGATGCCTTGGCATCCCCTGCCACGAGCGCGTCGATCAATTCCTCATGCTGTTGCCGTTGGAGCTCGTGGTCCAGCAGCAAGCGCTGCCGATCTTGGCTGGAGAACAATCCGATGTGAAGCAATCTCTGCATTTCATCGAGCAAGGACTCGATAACCCGAGCCATCCGCTCGTTTCCGGACGCCCGAGCGATCTCGACATGAAAGTCTCTGTTGTTCTTCAGGAATTGCAGATCGTCAGGCGTATCGTCCCGAAGGAATGGGCCGGCGCCCAGTGTACGAAGCGCCTTCTCATCGACACGCCCCGCGGCAGCGTATGCCGCGGCAGGTTCCAGCAGCATTCTAAGGTCGAAAACGTCGTTCGCAGTCCTGCCGCTGACCGGGGCAACGATGTAGCCGCGTCGGGGGATGGTGTTGACCAGCCCTTCCTGGCTAAGTCTCGACAAAGCTGAGCGTATAGGTGCAAGGCCGAGTCTGTAGTGGTTGGCCAATCCCGCTTCGGTGACTTCAGCTCCGGGCTTCAATCTGCACAGGATCACGTCGTTCTTGATGAGGTCGTAGGCCTCATCAGTCAGACGTCGCCGCGGCGGCAATGCGAAATTACCTTCTTCGTTCATCGTCCAACCGTGGCCAGTCGTAGCAGAGCGTACCGATCGAACACACTTGACATATTTGGTCGTTTCGCGCTACAAGAAATATCCGTGAAATGTTACAAAAATTTCAGTGTTGACCCTAGCTGCTCGATATGGTCGGAGCGATGGAAGACGTCCCGCTTGCCGGTTCGAAAAACGGCACGAATGATGGCAGTGTCGCGCCGATATCCGACGCCGATATCCTGTGCCGGCTCACCGCGACTGAGCTCACGAGCCTCTATCTGAAGCGAAAGGCCTCACCGGTTGAGGTCGTCCGATCCGTACTCGCCAGGGCGGCGAGCATCAATGAGCAGTTCAACGCCTTTGTCTTCCTGGACGATGAGGGAGCCATGGCCGCCGCCAAAGAATCCGAACGGAGATGGCTGAACGGCGCGGCGCTCGGTCCTCTCGACGGAATTCCAGCTACGATCAAGGATTTGATGACGGTCAAAGACTGGCCCACGCGCTTCGGCAGCACGGTTACAGCTGGCGAGTGTTCTCAAGTCGATGCTCCTTCTGTTGAAGCATTACGAGCGGTCGGCGCCGTGTTGATTGGAGCAACCACAACGCCAGAGTTCGGTTGGAAAGCTGTTACCGACAGCCCATTGTCTGGAGCGACGTCGAACCCGTGGGATCCGAAGTTGACATGCGGAGGATCGTCGGGAGGCGCATCTGTTGCCGCGCTCACCGGTTGCGGAAATCTGCATCTTGGCACAGACGGGGGCGGGTCGGTGCGAATACCTGCCGCTTTCACCGGGGTGGTCGGCCACAAGCCTAGCTTTGGCCGGGTGCCGTACTATCCGCCAAGCGCGTTCGGCACTCTCGGTCACATCGGGCCAATTGCTCGTACGGTCGAGGATGCTGCGCTGATGCTCGGCAGCATGACGGTCCGCGACCCACGGGACTGGAACCAGCCTGCAACGGAATTCGCATCCCCGGTGCTCGACCGGCGGAGGGAATGGCGGGGTTCGCGGATCGGCCTATGGTCAAAGCCGATCGTTGGCGAAGTCGATCCGGAAATCCTCGCCGCGGTGGTTCGGGTCGCCCACCTGCTGGAGGAGGCGGGTGCGGCGGTCGAACCGATCAGCCTGCCGGGTGGAGACGTATTGGCGACCTTCAACATCCTCTGGTTTGCCGGTGCGGCAAACAGGGTGTCCAAGATCGCCGACAAAGACCGACTGCAACTCGATCCGGGTTTGCTTCGTGCAGCGGAAATCGGCGGATGCTTCGCGGCGTCTGAGTATGCGCAAGCGCTATTGCACCGTTCGGTCTTCGGCGGCGAAATGGATCGGCTTCTCAAGACCTATGATTTCGTGATCTCGCCGACCGTGCCGGTCACAGCCTTTCCGCTTATGCACGATGTCCCGCCTGGATCTACTTACCAGGAATGGACCGAGTGGGCATGTTTCAATTTTCCCATAAACCTCAGCCAGCAGCCCGCATGTTCTGTGCCCATTGGCCTAACCACTGGCGGGCTTCCAATCGGATTTCAGATTGTCGGCGCGAGAGGAGCGGACGCGGACGTATTAGGCGCAGCCATGCAAGTGATGGAATTTGTGGGGAAGATAGACGGCTTTTCGTCATAAATGCGGGAGGAGAAAGATATGAATTCGAATACGATCACATGTATCGAAGATCTCCGGCAGCTTCACAGGAGGAGAGTTCCCAGAGCATTCTTCGACTACGCCGATCGCGGTTCGTATAGCGAGCAGACCTTGCGCGAGAATCGAGCGGACTTCGAAAAGATCAAATTCCGGCAGCGTGTTCTGGTCGATGTATCCAGGAGGAACACGTCTACCGTACTGCTGGGCGAGGCAATTTCAGTGCCGCTCGTTCTGGCACCAGTCGGCTTGGGAGGGCTTCAATATGCCGACGGGGAAATTCACGCTTGTCGCGCTGCGCAGACGGCGGGCATTCCATACACGTTATCGATTATGTCGATCTGCTCGATGGAGGATGTCGCAGCCGCTGTCAAAAAACCCTTCTGGTTTCAACTGAGTTTGCTAAAGGACCGCGGCTTCGTCAGATCGCTCGTGGAACGCGCGATCGCCGTGAAATGCGACGCGATTGTCCTGACGGTGGACCTGCCGGTGTTGGCGCAACGACATGCCGACATCAAGAACGGCATGACGGTGCCGCCGAAGTGGACTTTCGGCAAGTTTGTCGACTTTGCGAGCAGGCCGGCATGGGTCGCCAGCGTGATGCGCGGCAAGAGGAAGACGTTCGGGAATCTCGTCGGACAATCCGGCAACCAAAAGATAGAATCGCTTGCCGCATGGATGAATGAGCAATTCGGCACGAGCCCGACGTTGAAAGACGTGGAGTGGGTTCGAAGCATATGGCCTGGAAAGTTGATCGTTAAGGGCATCGGCGACGCCAATGATGCGCGTGACCTCGCGAAAATTGGGGTGCAAGGCCTGGTGGTTTCAAACCATGGCGGACGTCAACTTGACGGTGGCAGATCCACGATCTCGGTGCTGCCCGAAATTGCGGATGCGGTGGGCGCCGATCTGGAAGTTCTGGTAGATGGAGGGGTTCGCTCCGGCCAGGATGTGATGCGCGCGTTGGCTCTCGGGGCAAAGGCGTGCATGATCGGCAGGGCTTATGTTCACGGCCTGGGTGCCGCGGGCGAACAAGGAGTTGCCAAGGCCATCGATCTCATTCGCAAGGAATTCGACGTCACAATGGGCCTGACCGGAACCGTCCGGGTTGATGAAATAGATCGCCGAATACTCGCCTAGCTGTCTGCGTCGGACAACGAGGGGAGATCAGCAGTCGCCGTCACTCCAACCCGGCCAAGCTCTCTTCTTCCTCAACCGCTTCCGCCCCGCCCAGCCTGAACGGCGCGAACGAGGTCCGGTGCAGCCTTGCCACCGGGCCATGCGCCTCGATGGCGGTGCGGTGCCGGACCGTGGCATAGCCCATATGCACCTCGAAGCCGTAATGCGCATGGTGTCCGCCGCAGCCGCACATCATGCGGTCGCGCATCACCTTGGCGACGATCGAGGCCGCGGCGATCGACTGCGAGCGCTGGTCGCCCTTGATCAGCGCCCGGCCTTCGCAGGCGAGGCCGGGTGGAACGTCGCGGCCGTCGGCCAGGGCGAGTTTCGGCTGCAGCGAGAGACCCGCGGCGGCGCGGCGCATCGCTTCGAGACTCGCTTTCAGGATGTTGCTGTTGTCGATGCCCTCGGCGCTGATCGAGGCCATCGAGACGCTGAGCGCCGAGCCGAGAATCTTGAGAAACAGCGCCTCTCGCTGCAAATGGGTCAGGCGCTTGGAATCGTCGAGGCCCTCAGGAATATTGGCGGGGTTGAGCACCACCGCCGCCGCCACCACCGGCCCGGCGAGCGGACCGCGGCCTGCCTCGTCCATGCCGGCGACCGGCCACAGCCCATCGGCCATCGCCTTCGTCTCGATCGAGAAGTCGGGCTTCTCGACCATTTCAAAGAGAAGCGGAGAATCGGAACGCGCGCGAGCCATGGTGCGGCGAGGTTCGCATCGGCTCCGATTCTCCGCAAGTCCCTCCGGGTCGGGTGGGGCGCCGGACCGGGAGGGCACCGTCTCACAGCCGGGGGACAGGGGCCGGACGGGATTCTTGAAACAGGTAGCAATCCCAGACGGAAAACCGCTTTGCCTGGAACTGCTTAGGGCCGGCCGTCACGGCCGGCGCCATCTTCAAAGCAGCATCAACTGCTCGCTGGCGCCGGAGCCTGCGACGAATTGATCGATGCGAAGCTGCCGTCGTTCGGCATTGAGGCCGAGGCGCTTGGCGGCGATCTCGAAGCGGCGGCCAATCTGCCAGGCATAGGGGCCGGCGCCCTTCATGCGCTTGCCCCATTCGGAATCGTAGTCCTTGCCGTCGCGCATCGAACGGATCAGCGACATCACATGCCGGTAGCGGTCCGGATAGTGCCGCAACAGCCAGTCCTTGAAGATCGGCGCCACTTCGAGCGGCAGGCGCAGGATGACGTAGCCTGCCTCCCGGGCGCCGGCGGCACGGGCCGAATCGAGGATGCGCTCCATCTCCGGATCGTTGAGGCCGGGAATGATCGGCGCCACCATCACCGAGGCCGGGATGCCGGCGTCCGACAACTGCCTGATCGCCTCCAGCCGTTTCGTCGGCGTCGACGCGCGCGGCTCCATGGTTCTGGCCAGCATGCGGTCCATCGTCGTCACCGACAGCGCCACCTTGGCAAGACCGCGCTCGGCCATGCGCGACAGGATGTCGATGTCGCGCGTCACCAGCGCCGACTTCGTCACGATGCCGACCGGGTGGCCACGCGCCTCCAGCACCTCGAGGATCTCGCGCATGATCCGGTACTGCTTCTCGATCGGCTGATAGGGATCGGTGTTGGTGCCGATGGCGATCGTGCGCGGCTGGTAACCCGGCTTCGACAATTCCCGGTCCAGCATGCGCGCCGCATCCGGCTTGGCGAACAGCTTCGATTCGAAATCCAGCCCCGGCGACAGACCCATGAAGGCATGCGTCGGCCGGGCGAAGCAGTAGACACAGCCATGCTCGCAGCCGCGATAGGGATTGATCGAACGGTCGAAGGAAATGTCCGGCGATTCGTTGCGGGTGATGATGGTGCGCGGCTTCTCGACCTGCACCTCGGTCTTGAAGGGCGGCAACTCTTCCAGCGAGTTCCACCCGTCGTCGAAGACATGCCGGCTGACCGGCTCGAACCGGCCGGACGGGTTGATGCCGGCCGAGCGGCCGCGATTGCGGTCGGGCCGCACGCGCATGCCGCTCTGCTCGATCATCGCGTTTGCCATCTCGGCTCTGCCTGCTCCGAAAGCGGCAATGTCGGCGCGCACGATCTGTTCCATTTTCGCCCTCTCCCAGGGACTGTCGGCAGGCTGTCGAATCGCTCTGTTCATGAAACTATTCCTATTTTCTTGACGAGAACAAAGCAAGAACTTTTTCGGCTGGAAGCGTGAACTGGCGCAAGCCTCCGCTTTCCGCTATTCGGCTAGGCATGCTCAGCGTTCTCATTGAGACCCGGAACGACGAAGAGGGACTTGCCCGCACGCTCGCCTCGCTGGTCGGCGGCGCGGTCGAGGGCGTCGTGCGCGACGTCATCGTCTGCGATCAGGGCTCCACCGACCAGACGCACCGCGTTGCCGAGCATGCCGGCTGTCACTATGTGACCAGCGGCATCGGCGCCGGCATCGGCCAGGCCAAGGGCGACTGGCTGCTGCTTCTGGAACCCGGCGCCCGGCTCGCCGAAGGCTGGATTGACGAAGTCGTCGCCCACACGGCGAAGCAAACCATGCCGGCACGCTTTTCGCGTGCCCGCGCCGATCGCGCGCCTTTCCTGGCCCGCGTCTTTTCGGGCAACCGTGCGCTGGCCGAGGGTCTTGTCATCAGCAAGCGCCAAGCCTCCGCTCTGGCAAAGAGCGCGCGCAGCGCCGAAGCCTTGGCCAGGGGGCTCGCGACCAGGCGGCTGAACGCCGAAATCTGGGTGGCGCCGCCGAAGTGACGCCGGCATATCGGCTTGGATCGGTGGAGCGGTGAGGCGGGTTCACAGCCCCCGAATTTCCACCGGCATCCAGGCGCTGCGGCGCCTGGCCAGGCGTTGCTCCCGGTTCTCGGCATCGTAGCGGACCGGGATAGGCTTGCGGGAGAACTGCTCGCGATCGTCGAGCGCGTTGACGATAACGATCGCCCTGGCGTCTTCGCCTTCTCCGGCGACTGCCGCGACATAGACGCCGCACTCGCGGCAGACGAGATAGTCGGCTGTGCGCAGGCCGAAGCGATAGGTCTGCAGGCGTTCCCTGTCGGTGACCGAGATAGCCAGCCTGCCGTTCGGATCGGCGGCCGCGCGCGAGCCGTGCCGGGTGCAGAACGAGCACTGGCAGGCGCGGACTTCCAGTTCGGCCGGGTCGAGAGTGGTGGAGAAATTCAGGCGGATATTACCGCAATGGCAGCCGCCGCTGTGAACGCCCATGATGGATTGTCCCTTGTTCGCGCACACAAGGTACTTTGCCGGCGCCGGCTTCGAAATGGCGCCACAAAGCCGTCAGTGCCTTTCGGCCTGTAAAGTAGAGGCCGACCGGGTGCTTTGCCTATGCTTATGAGGCAGGCTTGCCGCCGCGCCTGAGATGCTCGTCCAGCCGCGGCATGATCTCGACGAAGTTGCAGGGCATGTGGCGGTAGTCGAGCTGAGCCTTGATGATGCCGTCCCAGGCGTCCTTGCAGGCGCCGGGTGAGCCCGGCAGCACGAAGACGAAGGTGGCGTTGACGACCCCGCCGGTCGCCCGGCTCTGGATCGTCGAGGTGCCGATCTTGTCGTAGGAGATGCGGTGGAAGACTTCCGAAAAGCCGTCCATGCGCTTTTCGAAGATCGGCTCCAGCGCTTCCGGTGTCACGTCGCGGCCGGTGAAGCCGGTGCCGCCGGTGGTGATGACGACATCAATGGTTTCGTCCTTCGACCAGCCGAGCACCTTGTCGCGGATCTTCTCGCGGTCGTCGGTCACGATGTCGCGCGCGGCAAGCACATGGCCGGCTTGCGTGATGCGGTCGGCCAGCGTCTGGCCGGATTTGTCGTCGGCAAGGCTGCGGGTGTCGGAGACGGTCAGCACCGCGATGCGCACCGGGATGAAAGGCCGGCTCTCGTCAAGCTTCGCCATCGCTCCCCTCCATGCTGCGGGTGGCGGCCACGAACCAGTCGGGGTGGCGCGCGCGGATCGCGATCGCCCCGCGCTTGGCGACATTGCCGGTCTCGAACAGGCCGAAGCACGTGGCGCCGGAGCCCGACATGCGCGCGAAGGCGGCGTCAGCACGTTTGAGTGCGTTGAGCGCTTCGCCGATCGCTGGTTGGATCGATCGGGCAGGGGGCTCGAGATCGTTGCGGGTCGTCTCCAGCCAGTTGCGGATGGCGTGGAATTCGAGGCGCTTCGGCAGCAGCGGCAGCGGCGGCAGCGGCGGCAGCGCCGCGTTGTCGCGGCTGGAGAGCGCCTTGAACACGTCCGGCGTCGAGACGGCAACGCCCGGATTGACCAGGACGAGGCCGAGCGCCGGGAACGCGGAGAGCGGCGACACCTCGTCGCCGATGCCGCGCGCGACAAGCGGCTTCGACTTCAGGCACATCGGCAGGTCGGCGCCGAGCGAAAGCCCGATCCGGGCCAGCGAAGTGTCGTCGATATCGAGCTTCCAGATCCGCGCGAGGCCGTTGAGCGCGGCCGCGGCGTCGCTCGACCCGCCGCCGACGCCCGAGGCGACCGGCAGGTTCTTTTCCAGCCTGATGGCGACGGGCGGCGTGCGCTGCGCGCCGGCTTCCCGGCGCAGGGCATCGCGCGCCTTCACCACCAGATTGCCGTCGCCGAGCGGCAGGCCGGCGGCATATCGGCCGGATACGGAGAACTCGTCGTGCTCCGCCGGCTCGATCTCGAGCCGGTCGCCAAAGCGTGTGAAGACGGCAAGGCTGTCGATGAGATGATAGCCGTCGTCGCGCCGGCCGGTGACATGCAGCGCCAGGTTGATCTTGGCCGGCGCGAGCCACGTCCGGACCTCTGTGCCGGGCTCCAGGATGTCGGCTGCTGACGAGATGGGATCAGTCCTTGGCGAGACGATATTCGCCGGTCTTGGGATCCTTGACCAGCGTGCCCATCGTGCCGTTCGCCGCCTGTTTCTCGGTGCGCCGGATCTTGGCCGTCACGCGCTCGGCCTCGCGCACGAAAGCGCGGTAGCCGAAATAGGCGGCGGCACCGACAACAGCGAAGAAAACGATCTGCGGCATGTCCAAACTCCTCCCGCGTCCTCGCGGCAAGGCCGGCCGGATGGGCTCGGTCAAGCGATCATGCTATCCGCAATCATGGCTTTTTCAAAGCCCGAAGCGCGCCCACAGCGCGCGCTCTTCCGCCGCATCGAGGATGCCGCCGGCCGCGGCCTGCGCGATATCGGGCGCCGAGAAGCGCGAGCCGAACAGGCCGAAACGGCCAAACAGGCCGCGCGGCGCGGTGATCAGCTTGAGCTGCGTCTTGTCGCCGAAACGGGTCTTGAGCACGCTGCGCATGTCGCCCAGCGCATCGACAAGGCCGAGCTCGAGGCCTCGCTTGGCGGTCCAGAACAGGCCGGTGAACAGGTCCGGGTCGTCTTTTAGCTTGCTGCCGCGCCGCTCCTTGACGAGATCGATGAAAGTCTCGTGCACTTCAAGCTGCAGCGCCTTCAGCCGCTCGACGTCCTCCTTCTTCTCGGGCTTGAACGGATCGAGCACCGCCTTGTTCTGCCCGGCGGTGTGGACGCGCCGCTCGACGCCGATCTTCTTCATCAATTCGGGGAAGCCGAAGGAGGCCGAGACCACGCCGATCGAGCCGACGATCGAGGACGGGTCGGCGAAGATCTCGTCGCCGGCGACCGCGATCATGTAGCCGCCGGAAGCCGCCACATCCTCGACGAAGACCAGCACCTTCTTGTTCTTCTCCGCCGCCAGGTCGCGAATGCGCTTGAAGATCAGCCGCGACTGCACCGGCGAGCCGCCCGGCGAGTTGATCGAGATGGCGACCGCCGGCGCGTCGAAGCCGAACGCCTTTTCGATGAGGCCGGCCGTCGAGGCGAGCGACAGGCTCGGCCGGAACTGGCCGCCGCCGGCCATGATGGCGCCCTGCAGCCGGATGACCGGAATGGTGACGACTGTCGAGCGCCAGGATTTCGGCAGCAGGCGGTTGAAAAGGCGTTTCACGAACGGGTATCTCCGGACAAGATGCAAAGGAGCAGGGTAAGATCAGGCAAGTCGGTAATGTCTTTCGGGCGCGATGTCACCTTGCCTGCCATGTAGGCATTCGCCGGCCAACGGCAATGCTGCATCGCCGGCTACGGTTCAATCGCCGAACAGCGATGCCAGGCCGTTGTTGATCATTTCCGTCCGCTCGCTCGGCGCGTTGCCGGATGGCCCGTGCAGGGCGAGCGGCGGGCGGATCGACAGTTTCCCGCGCGCGCCGAGCACCGCCCTGACGACGATGCGGATCGCCGCCGCGTCCGGGCGCGGATGCACGCACAGCAATTCGGCATCGCCGAAGCGCCCCTCGATCGCATCGAGGATGGCGACGAGCTGTTCGGGCCGGGCGATGACGGCCAGCCCGCCGCGCGGCCTGGCGACGGCGGCGGCGCTCCTGATCCAGCGCTCGAACAGCCCGTCCTCGCCAACATGCGCCTGCCGGCGCAGCGCGTCGGGCGTCGAGCGGTCCTGCGCCGCGTTGAAAGGCGGGTTCATGATGACGAAGTCGAAGGAATTGTCGGCCAGTCCGGCTTCGACTCGTGCCCGGCCGGTCAGCGTCACGTCGGCCGTCAGCAGCGAGGCGCGGTCGCCGAGATGCGCATTGCCGGGATGCGAGAGCGTGGCGGCGGCGAACCCTGCCATTTCGGCGGAGCGCTCGACGAGCACGGCCTGGGCCGACGGGCAGCGCGAGAGCACGGCAAGGGCGGCAGCACCAGCCCCGGCGCCGAAATCGGCGAGCCGCCCGGAAAAATCGGCCGGCACGGCGGCCGCCAGCATCATGGCGTCCATGCCGGCGCGATGACCGCCCCGGCTCGGCTGCACCAGCCAGAAACGTCCGCGATGGAAGGCATCGACCGTGTGCGCCGGCGTATCTGGGGCGGTTGTCGCAGCCATTATTTCTGGCGGATCTCGTTTTCGATGCCGGCATCCTTGAGGATGCGGCGCGCCGCATCGGCCTTCTCGGCGTCGACCATGACGCGCTTCTGCAAAAGGCCGATCGACCCTTCGAGCACGCTCATATTCTGGTCGGCGACGAAACAGGCGATGCCGGCGTCGCGCATCAGCGATTCGACAAAGGAGATCACGACGGCGTCATTGGTGCGGACAAGCTCGATCATCGAACGAAAATCGCAGGTTGCGGCGTTCGTGTAAACGTGCGGGTAAACACAGCGTCGGCAGAGCGCGCCAATTCGCCTCTTGCCGTGCCCGGTTGTGCCGCCCTAGAGTCGGCGCGGGATCAAGGGTGCCGTGGGTGCGCGCTGCTCGTGCGCGTCAATGTAGACGGGAGTTGTCGTGGTGGGTGTCGTTCTCAACATCGAAGGCAAGCGGGAACCCGCTTCCATCAAGGATCTGATCGATCTGACGGCCGCCGACATGGGACGCGTCAACGAACTGATCCTGTCCAAGGCCGGCTCCGACGTCGAGATGATCCCGGAGATCGCCAACCACCTGATCTCTTCCGGCGGCAAGCGCCTGCGCCCCATGTTGACGCTCGCCGCCGCGCAGATGTTCGGCTATTCGGGCGAAGGCCATGTCAAGCTCGCGACCGCCGTCGAGTTCATGCACACGGCGACGCTTCTGCATGACGACGTGGTCGACGAGAGCGCGCTGCGCCGCGGCAAGAAGACGGCGCGTATGATCTGGGGCAACCAGGCGAGCGTTCTGGTCGGCGATTTCCTGCTCGGCCAGGCGTTCCGCATGATGGTCGAGGTCGGTTCGCTGGAGGCGTTGGACATCCTGTCGGCCGCCGCGTCCATCATCGCCGAAGGGGAGGTGATGCAGCTTGCCGCCGCCAAGAACCTCGACACCACCGAGGACGAGCATTTCGCCGTCATCAAGGCCAAGACCGCGGCGCTGTTTTCGGCCGCAGCCGAGGTCGGGCCGGTGATCGCCCAGGCCTCGCGCACCGATCGCGCCGCATTGCGCTCCTACGGCATGAATCTCGGCCTCGCCTTCCAGCTCATCGACGACGCGCTGGATTATGGCGGGTCGAGCAAGGATCTCGGCAAGAATGTCGGCGACGATTTCCGCGAGGGCAAGGTGACGCTGCCGGTGATCCTCGCCTACCGGCGCGGCACCAAGGCCGAGCGCAGCTTCTGGAAGCGCGCCATCGAGGAAAACGTCACCGACGATGCCGGGCTCGAAAAGGCGATCGGCCTGATGGCCCGCCATGGCGCCATCGCCGACACGATCGGCCGCGCGCGCCATTTCGGCGAGATCGCCCGCGATGCGCTGGCGCCGCTGGAAGCGACGCCGCAGAAGTCGGCGCTGATCGACGTCATCGATTTCTGCATCAGCCGCGTCAACTGAACCTGCTTGGCTCCCTGCGCCTGCCTGGCATCCACCGGGCAGGGCGCCTGTGAATCCCGGTCCGGCCGTCTCGACAAAGGGCGGCGCGGCAAATTATCTATAAAACATGGCCAGCACAGAAGACACGATCGCCGTCCGCATCAGCAAGGAACTGGCGGACCGCATCATTTCGGGCGCGATCGAGCCCGGATCGCGGCTGCGCCAGGACCATGTCGCCGAGGAGTTCAACACCAGTCACGTCCCGGTGCGCGAGGCTTTTCGCCGCCTTGAGGCGCAAGGGTTGGCGATCAGCGAGCCTAGGCGCGGCGTGCGCGTCGCCTCCTTCGATCTCGGCGAGGTCAGGGAAGTGGCCGAGATGCGCGCCGCGCTCGAAGTGCTGGCGTTGCGCCATGCCGCGCCGCATCTGACGGCGTCGATCCTCGACCAGGCCGAGGAGGCGACCAAGGCCGGCGACAAATCCCGCGACGTCCGCTCCTGGGAGGAGGCCAACCGCACCTTCCACCGGCTGATCCTGGCGCCCTGCAACATGCCGCGCCTGCTCTCCACCATCGACGACCTGCATGCGGCGAGCGCGCGCTTCCTGTTCGCGGCCTGGCGTTCCGAGTGGGAAATCCGCACCGACCAGGACCACCGCGCGATCCTGAGCGCGCTGAGGCAAGGCAACACCGAATCGGCCGCCGCGACGCTCGGCCGCCACGTCCAATGGATCGGCCAGAAACCGGTCAAGACCGCCTCCGGCAGAACCCGCGACGCCTTCGCTATCGTCGGGTAGTGGACTGCAGCGATTGGCCTGGGCCTCTCAGCCTCGCCACCATCGGATAGCGACTGGCCGAGGCCTCTCAGCTTCGTCATTCCAGGGCGCAGCAAGGAGCGAAGCGACGCGCGCAGACCCTGGAATCCATGCCGTTACGTCGAAGCTTTGCAGCGGTGCAGAACGACCCCTGTTCTGCGCCGCTTTTGCCATTCGGCCAAGGTCACGGAATGGATCCTCGGGTCTCCGCGTCCGCTTCGCTTCCGCTCCGCCCGTGGATGACGAACCTGCGGGCTTGCCATTGTCATGAAAATATGGATTCGATAATAGATCGAACAAAGAAATTATCTATAATTTCACACAAGCCAGGGAAGACACCGTGACCAACGCAACCGTTTCGACCTACAAGCCCTCCTTCAGCCCGCTGCGACTGCACAGCCGTTCGCTCGCCTGGCGGATCGGCGCCGTCGTTCTTGGCTCGCTATTCCTGGCGCTGTCCTCCTACATCGAGGTGCCGATGGTGCCGGTTCCGGTGACCATGCAGACCTTCGCCGTCACGCTGGTCGGCGCACTTTACGGCTGGCGCTTCGGCGCGCTCACCATCGCCACCTGGCTGGTTGAAGGCGCGGCTGGCTTTCCGGTGCTGGCGGGCGGTGCCGCCGGTGTGCAGCATTTTGTCGGTCCGACCGGCGGCTACCTCTTCGCTTTCCCGGTCGTCGGCGCCGTCGTCGGCTGGCTGGCCGAGCGCGGCTGGAACGGCAACCGCGTCATGCTTGCCTTCGCCGCCATGCTCATCGGCAACCTGCTCTGCCTGGTTCTGGGCACAGCATGGCTTGCCGTCATGATCGGCGCCGAGAAAGCCATCACCTTCGGCTTCCTGCCCTTCATCGTCGGCGGTCTGCTCAAGTCGGCGCTGGGCGCGGCGACGCTGAAGCTGGTTTCGGGCAATAGGCCGGCCGATTCCCGGTAAGCAGCCGGGCGGATGATCGAACCCAGATGACCGTCAGGCTCCGCGCCCATCATCTGCTTTGCCTGCTGACCTATGTCGGCAAGGGCTACTCGCCGGCCTTCACCGCCAACTACAACGTGGTGGTGAAGCGCCTGGCCGGCGGCGAGGATATTTTGATCGTTTCCGGCCCGGACGACATCTGCGTCCCGCTGCTGAATGAGTCGGAGCCGCACTGCCTGGGTGAAAGCGCCGCCGGGCGGGACGCCGTCGCGGCGCAGGACGTCGCCGATCTCCTTGGCCGGCCGCTCCCGGCCGGCGCCAGGCTCGAGCTCAATACCTCGACGCTGGCGCGGATGCGCGAGGCCTTTTCATCCGGCCTGACGCGCAAGGCGTGCCCGGGCTGCGAGTGGTTCGAGCTGTGCGGCACGGTCGCGGCGGGCGGCTTTCGCGGAACACGCATTTAAGCGGATATGTCGAAATTCAGCCGCCGATCCCCATATTTTCGCTGACTGGCATCGTTTGTTAAGCGGGATGATTGGATTGTGATTCGCTTGCCGATTGAAGCCTGACCGCAAAAAGGCCATGCTTTGACCGGAAAAGTTCGAGTCTGTGGGGCGGTCCTCCAAGGGCGGGATCGCATCTGGCTGAAAGGGATACGATGCGGCAAGGACGTGCGCGCTGGCTGACGAGGCTGGCATTTTTGACCGGAGTGGCGCTTTGGGTGCTGCCGGTCCAGGCCAAGGAAGAAGCCAAACCGCTGCAGATCACGTCTTTCTCGGGCGCCTATCTTGCGGCCCATATCGCCGAAAGCGACAACGACCTCGACGACGCGATCGCCTATTACAAGCAGGCGCTGGCCTTTGCCCCCGACGACAAGGACCTGCAGCAGAGCCTGATGCTGGCGCTGGTCTCCCAGGGCCGTTTCGAGGAATCGCTGGTCTATGCCGACAAGCTGAAGGAAGTGCCCGATGTCGAGCGCTTCTCGCGCCTGGCGCTGGCGGTCGATTCCTTCCACAAGAAGGACTACGCCAAGGCGCAGTACTGGCTGAAGCTGTCGCTCGAATCCGACCTCGACCGGTTGCTCTCCGGCGTCATGGATGGCTGGGCCAAGCAGGGTGCCGGCAATGCGTCCGAGGCCATGGATGCCATCGACAAGCTGCAAGGCCCCGATTGGTTCGGCCTGTTCAAGTCGTTCCACCGCGCGCTGATCGCCGATGCCGCCGGCCTGAACGACAAGGCCGATGCGATCTACGCCGCTACCTTGGCCGACACCGCGGCCGGCGGCTCCGCGCCCGAAACCTGGATGCGCAATGCCCAGGCCTATGCCTCCTTTCTCGCCCGCAAGGGCGACAAGTCGAAGGCTGAGGCGGTGTTGAACCAGGCCGAGGCCTTCGCCCCGGGCAAGCTCGAGATCACCACGCTGCGCGACCGCATCGCCAAGGGCGACAAGATCGAGCCGCTGGTCGCCAGCCCGGCCGACGGCGCGTCCGAAATCCTGCTCGACCTCGCCACTGCGCTCAACCGCGGTGGCGGCGAGCCTTTCGTGCGACTTTACCTGCAATACGCGCTGGCGCTGAAGCCGGACAGCGACGCCGCGCTGGTGCAGCTTGCCGCCGTTGCCGAGCAGCTGAAGGACGGCGAGGGCGCGGTCGCGCTCTACCGTCGCATTCCGGAATCCTCGCCGCTGAAAGAGCTCTCCGACCTGCAGATCGGCCTCAACCTTGCCGATCTCGACAAGCATGACGAGGCGATTTCCCACCTCAAGGCCTATCTCGACAAGCACCCGGACGACATGCGCGCCTATCTGGCGCTCGGCGGCGTCTATGGCTCGAAGGAAGATTTCCGCTCGGCCGCCAATCTCTACGACAAGGCCGTCGAGCAGCTGAAGACGCCGACCGCCGCCAACTGGAACATCTTTTACCAGCGCGGCATCGCCTATGAGCGGCTGAAGGAATGGCCGAAGGCCGAGCCCAATTTCCGCAAGGCGCTGGAGCTGCAGCCCGACCAGCCGCAGGTCATGAACTATCTCGGCTATTCCTGGGTCGACATGAACATGAACCTCAAGGAAGGCCTGGCGATGATCCAGAAGGCCGTGGATCTCAGGCCTAACGACGGCTACATCGTCGATTCGCTGGGCTGGGCCTATTTCCGTCTGGGCCGCTTCGACGACGCCGTGCGCGAGATGGAGCGCGCCGTGTCGCTGAAGCCGGAGGATCCGGTCCTCAACGACCATCTGGGCGACGCCTACTGGCGCGTCGGCCGCAAGCTCGAGGCCACCTATCAGTGGACCCAGGCGCGCGACCTGAAGCCGGATCCGGATGTGCTCGCTACCCTGCAGCAGAAGCTGCTCAAGGGGCTGCCGCCGATCGAATCCAACACCGCGCAGGAAACCCCGAAGGTGAAGCCGGACCCGACGCCCGCGCCGAAGGGCTGAGTGTTGCGCTATTGATCTTCTGGCGGGGCCTTTCGGGGCCTCGCGGCATTTTCAGAACATCTTTCTGTAGACGACGAACCCGGACTTCTCGCCGACCTTGTCGTAGAGCTGCATCGCCGTGTGGTTCGTCTCATGCGTCAGCCAGTAGACACGGTTCGCGCCCGCTCGGCCGGCACGGTCATAGACGCCTTCGATCAGCGCCCGGCCGACGCCCTGGCCGCGCGCGGCCTGCGTCGTGAAGAGATCCTGCAGATAGCAGCTCGGCGCGATCGATGTCGTCGAGCGATGGTAGAGATAGTGGACGAGGCCGAGCAGGTTGCCCTCGCGCTCGGCCACCAGCGCATGCATCGGCTCATAGGCGTCGAAGAAACGCGACCAGGTCATCTGCGTGATCTCGCCGGCAAGCGCCGTCGGGCCGGAGCGACCGTAAAACGCGTTGTAGCCGTCCCATAGCGGCAGCCACTGCTCGTAGTCCTGCCTTGTGACGGGGCGGACGGTAAGTTGACCGGACATGGCGAAACCTCTGTCGTTGACGTGGAACGGAGCAAACGGCGACCCACGCTCGACGGCAATGGGCCAGCCTGCCGCAAAGCTTTCCGCCTTGCCGGATGTGAGCCACTGCCTTGACGCTTGCCGGCCCGGCAACTAGGGAAGCGTCATCCTGCGCTTGCCGAGGCCGCCGTGACCATCGAAATCCCCGCTCATATGCATCCCAGCCGCTCCTTCCAGGGGCTGATCCTGACCTTGCACAATTACTGGGCCGACTATGGTTGCCTCATCCTGCAGCCTTACGACATGGAAGTCGGCGCCGGCACATTCCATCCGGCAACCACCTTGCGCGCGCTGGGTCCGCTGCGCTGGAACGCCGCCTACGTGCAGCCCTCGCGCCGGCCCAAGGACGGCCGCTATGGCGAGAACCCCAACCGCCTGCAGCATTATTACCAGTACCAGGTGATCCTGAAGCCCAATCCGCCGAACCTGCAGGAGCTCTATCTCGGCTCGCTGGAAGCGATCGGCGTCGATCCGCTGCTGCATGACATCCGCTTCGTCGAGGACGACTGGGAAAGCCCCACGCTTGGCGCCTGGGGGCTCGGCTGGGAGTGCTGGTGCGACGGCATGGAAGTCTCGCAGTTCACCTATTTCCAGCAGGTCTGCGGCATCGAATGCGCGCCGGTGGCGGGTGAACTGACCTACGGGCTGGAGCGGCTCGCCATGTATGTGCAGGGCGTCGACAATGTCTACGACCTGAACTTCAACGGCCGCGAGGGGGCCGAAAAGGTCACCTACGGCGATGTCTTCCTGCAGGCCGAGCAGGAATATTCGCGCCACAATTTCGAATTCGCCAACACCGCGATGCTGCTGAGGCACTTCGAGGACGCCGAGGCAGAGTGCAAGGCGCTGCTCGACGCCGGCACGCCGAAGCCGAGCGACAATCTGGCCATGCACCGCATGGTCTTTCCGGCCTACGACCAGTGCATCAAGGCAAGCCACGTCTTCAACCTGCTCGACGCGCGCGGCGTGATCTCGGTCACCGAGCGGCAAAGCTATATCCTGCGCGTGCGCAACCTGGCCAAGGCCTGCGGCGAGGCGTTCCTCAAGACGCGGGTGGGCGGGCTGGCGGCGGCTTAAGCCGCTGCGGTTTTCACGGTCTCGGCAGCGACCGGCAACACGGTCTGCACCGTTGCGCCGTCCATCGTACGCATGGCCTGCCTCACACCCGGCATCGTGATCACGCCATGCATCTGGGCGGCGAAGCAGGCGCTGAGCGCCAGGATCTGGAGGGTTCTCGATGCCGTTTTCATCGTCGTTCAGCCAATAGGTCTCTGCCTGAGCGTGTGTCGCTTCAGCGCTGCATTCGGTTCATGGGAAGGTCTGCTCCAAGGACGGGCGACCCCGCGCCGTCCCGACAGCGGGCTGAAAATTCCGCGAAATCGATGAAAGAGGCGATCTGCTAGCGGGTGACAGCGGGCGGCCGAGTTGCTATTTCCCGCCCATTCATTACGGCGCTGACGCGCCGGCCCTCCCCATCAAGGGGAGGGTGGGAGCTTAATCATGCCTGACCTGCTTCTAGAACTTCGCTCGGAAGAGATTCCCGCCCGCATGCAGCGCAAGGCTGCCGGCGACCTCAGGAAGATGCTGACAGACGGTCTGGTCGAGGCGGGTCTCACCTATGAGGCGGCGCGCGATTATTGGACGCCGCGGCGCCTTGCGCTCGACATCCGCGGCCTGACGGCGCGCTCGAAGGACATTCGTGAGGAGATCAAGGGACCCTCGACCACGGCGCCCGAGCAGGCGGTGCAGGGTTTCCTACGCAAGGCCGGGCTGTCATCGATCGCCGAGGCGCATGTCCATTCCGACCCGAAGAAGGGCGACTTCTATGTCGCCCATATCGCGAAGCCGGGCAGGGCCGCCGAAGAGATCATCGCCGAGCTGGTGCCGGCCATCATAAAGAGCTTCCCCTGGCCGAAGTCGATGCGCTGGGGGCCGGCCTCGGCGAAACCCGGCTCGCTGCGCTGGGTGCGGCCGCTGCAGTCTATCATCTGCACCTTCGGCCCCGAGACCGAGGAGCCGGTGGTGGTCGATTTCGAGATCGACGGCATCCGCGCCGGCAACGTTACCTATGGCCACCGCTTCCACGCGCCGGGCCCGATCACGGTGCGCCGCTTCGACGACTATGTGGCGAAGCTCGAAGCGGCCAAGGTCGTGCTCGATGCCGACCGGCGCAAGGAGATCATCCTTCACGACGCCCGCAACATCGCCTTCGCCAACGGGCTCGACTTGGTCGAGGACGAGGGCCTGCTGGAAGAAGTCTCCGGCCTGGTCGAATGGCCGGTGGTGCTGATGGGCGAGTTCGAGCAGGATTTCCTCACCATTCCGGGCGAGGTCATCCGCCTCACCATCCGCGCCAACCAGAAATGCTTCGTTACCCGGCCGCAGGGCGCGTCCGACGATCTGTCCAATCGCTTCATCCTGGTCGCCAACATCGAGGCGACCGACGGCGGCAAGGAGATCGCCTACGGCAACGGCAAGGTGGTCAGGGCGCGCTTGTCCGACGCGCTCTATTTCTGGAAGACCGACCAGGGCGATCTGCCCGACCTCGACCAGCTCGTGGATTCGGCGGCGAAGTTCGACCTGGATCTGAAGAAGCCGCTCGACCAGCGCATGGCGCGCCTCGACCACCTCAACGTGACCTTCCACGCCAAGCTCGGCACGCAGGGGCAGCGGGTGGAGCGTATCAAGCGGCTGGCCGAGGAACTGGCGCCGGCCGTCGGCGCCGATGCCGCGCTGGTCGCTCGCGCGACCGTGCTCGCCAAGGCCGATCTGCAGACCGAGGTGGTCGGCGAGTTCCCTGAATTGCAGGGCGCCATGGGCCGCAAATACGCCATCCTGCAGGGCGAGCATGCATCCGTGGCCGCAGCCGCGGAGGAACACTACAAGCCGCAAGGCCCGTCCGACCGCGTGCCGACCGATCCGGTATCGGTAGCTGTTGCGCTTGCCGACAAGCTCGATACGTTGACCGGCTTCTGGGCGATCGATGAAAAGCCCACCGGCAGCAAGGACCCGTTCGCTCTCCGCCGAGCAGCGCTTGGGGTGGTTAGGATCCTCATCGAGAACCGGATTCGTCTGGCGCTAACGTCTGTTTTCGCCAAGGCCTTTGCAAACTTCAAAGGCGGCGCGGATCAGTCGTCCGACCTCCTCGCCTTCTTCCACGATCGCCTGAAAGTCTATCTGCGTGAAAGCGGTGCACGGCATGACTTGATCGATGCCGTGCTGTCAGCGGGCTCGCGCCCAATCTCCCCCCTCGTGGGGGAGATGTCGGCGAAGCCGACAGAGGGGGGCGCTGTCCCGCCGGCCTCTCATTCTGTCGCGCCCCCCTCCCTGCCGGGCATCTCCCTCACAAGGGGGGAGATCAGCCAATCGCCGAACGACGACCTGCTGCAGATCGTGCGCCGCGTCGAGGCGCTCGGCTCCTTGCTCGATACCGAGGAGGGCAAGAACCTGCTCGCCGGCACCAAGCGTGCGGCCAACATCCTGGCGGCGGAAGAGAAGAAGAAAACGCTGGTCGCCGAGACCGTTGAGCCGGCATTGTTCCGCGACGGCGCGGAAAAGAAGCTCTATGCCGCGGTGAATCAGGCCGAGAAGGAAGCCGGCCAAGCAATTCAAAACGAAGATTTTTCCGCCGCCATGCTGGCGCTTAGCGTGTTGCGCGAACCGGTTGATTCATTCTTTGAGGGCGTTCTCGTGAATGATGAGGACCAGGCCGTGCGCGCCAACCGCCTGGCCCTGCTCGCCCGCATCCGCGCCGCCACCGATCAGGTCGCGGATTTTTCAAAGATCGTCGGCTGACGGCGCAGGAATCGAACCGTCGAGATCTACCCGCGTCTGCTAGGATGCGGGTAGATCAGAACAATTCGGCGTCCGAAATTTAATCCGCCGGAGCCGGCTTACAGTCATATGGCGATGACCTCCGCGTGGGACAAAGATACGTTCCCAAACCACCGAGGCATGCCATGAATTCCGTTGACGATATCGACCTGATTGAAGAGATCCCGGCCGCCGCCGAGGCCATCGGATCCGCTTCCGACGACATACTCGACCACGCTGCCGCCGCATCGGTCGAAGCCGCTGACCTGTCCGAAGACGACGAGGACGAAGACAGCGACGAAGACGCTGATGAGGAAACCACTGCCTCGGCTGACGACGAGTCGGATGACGAGGATGAAGATGACGACGAAGAAGACGAAGACGAAGACGAAGAAGCCAAGGCCTCGGGCGACGATAAGTCCGACGAGGATGAAGATGGCGACGAGGACGAAGACGACGCCGACGAGTCGGACGATGACGACAAGGAAGAAGCGGCCTGAGCCGTCCCCTGTCTGTGAAGAACGAAGGGGCGGCGCGTCGCGCGCCGCCCCTTTTTCGTCAGGCTTGCCTCGTCAGTCTTCCAGGAAGATTTACGCCTCAATCTTCCACGATGCTGACCCGCACGCTGTCGGAATAGACATCCACCTCGATCAGCGGTTCGCCGTTGACGATGGCGCGCCTTGTGGCGCTGCTCATGGCGCCGCCGCGTTCCAGCATGCGCTGCAGGTCGACGCGCGAGCCGTCGCTGCGGAACCAGGGATCGCCCTGGTCGTCGCTGTCGCGCCGGTGGAATTTGTGCCAGTTGGCGCGGTCCTGTCTGACCATCTGCGCCGCGCTGCTCAGCGGATAGCCGTCGCTGGCGCGATGATCACGGTCGGAAATCCGCGCGACATAAGAGCCGAGCATGTCGTCGGCCCGCGCCGAACCCGCGCCGAGTATCGTCGCCGCTACCAACCCGGCAACGGCCATCGCTTTCGAAACAGTCATGGAACCCCCTTTGAAATGCCAGTGCCATCGTGCCCGATCCCGATGACGGGAATCGGACAATGCCAAGCGCCTAGCACATCGAGGTGGTGTCCAGTGTGATCTACATCGCCTTGCCGACGCGCGGCAGCGGCTGGGCATCCTGCGGCTGCGCCTGTGGCTGCGCTCCGCCCGACGCATTGGCCGTCGCGGTCGGCTGGCTGCCGGCCTTGTCGTTGCCCTTCGAAGCGGAGGCCGTGCCGTTCGGCGGCGTTGCCGTCGAAGTGCCGTTTGCCGGCGGGGTGGCCGCAGGCGTGGTGGCTGCGGTTGCCGGTGTTGCGGGCTTGGCCGACGCGGTCGCCGCGGGCGTTGCGAAGGCGCCGCCGACAATGCCGCCGCGGATGATCATCGGCGCCGACTCATGCCCGGACTTTTCGGGAATGGCCGCAACCTTTTCGTCGGTGACGGCGGGCATTGGGTCGCCGAACGCAATCACCGATGGCGCGGAGAGCGCCGACAGCTTGGCCGGATCGATCGCGTCCAACTTGACCACCGAAGGCGTCGAGGTCGAGACGCCAAGGACGAGGATTGACGAAGCATGCGCCACGCCGTTCATTGCCAAAAGGCCGATGCCGAACGCTCCGAGCAAACGCATCACAAAAACTCCCCAGCCCGCAACCACACCGGCCCGCACCTTAAGGCCGGCAAATTGAAGCCGGCTTGCGCGGAAACTTAACATTTTAGGGATTGATAAATCGCCAATGTCCGCCCTTGCCCGATAGAAGCCGCCGTATTACGGGACCGGCATGTTTGAGACTGGTGGCAAATTTGGCTGAGATACTGACGGTCGGTGAGGCTATGGAGCAGGCATTGGCGCTGCTCGAAGGCGGCGATGTCGTCGCCATTCCGACCGAGACGGTTTACGGCCTGGCAGGCGATGCCACCAACGGTGTTGCCGTGGCGCGTATTTTCGAGGCCAAGGGCCGGCCGCGCTTCAACCCGCTGATCGCCCATGTCGCCGATCGCGCCATGGCCGACCGCATCGCCGGCTTCGATCCCCTCTCGGCAAGACTGGCCGAAGCCTTCTGGCCCGGTCCGCTGACGCTGGTGCTGCCGCAGCGTGCGGTCAACGGCATCCATCCGCTGGTCACCGCCGGGCTGGACACGATCGCGCTGCGCATGCCGCGCGGGTTCGGCGGCGAGCTGATCGCGCGGCTTGGCCGGCCGCTCGCGGCTCCGAGCGCCAATCCCTCCGGCAGGATTTCCGGCACGACGGCGCAAGCGGTGGCCGCCGATCTCGGCGACAGGATCAAACTGGTCGTCGATGGCGGCGCGACGCCCGTCGGCCTGGAATCGACCATTCTCAAGGTCGAGCACGGCAAATTGCGGCTGCTAAGGCCAGGCGGCATCGGCGCCGAGGAGATCGAGGCGGTGGCCGGCGCGAAACTGTCGCGCGGCGCTGCCGGCATCGAAGCGCCCGGCATGCTTGCCTCGCATTATGCGCCGGGCGCGGCGATGCGGCTCAATGTCGACAAGGTCGCCGAAGGCGAGGCGCTGCTCGCTTTCGGCGGCAAACGCGCCGCAGGCTGGGAACAGGCCATGGCGCTGCGCAATCTTTCCGAGAGAGGCGATCTGCGCGAGGCGGCCAGCAACCTCTTCGCCTTCATGCAGGCGCTCGACCGCAGCGGCGCCAGGACCATCGCTGTCGAGCCTATCCCTTTCGAGGGCCTGGGCGAGGCGATCAACGATCGGCTCGCGCGGGCCGCCGCACCGCGTGACAAGACCGGCTGATCGCCATAGGTTTCAATTCATGAATGATCAGCCCTTCGATCTCGACCCCGCCGTCATCGACCGCTTCGCGGCGATCGTCGGCGACAAATATGCGCTGCGCGATCAGGCCGACATCGCGCCTTACATCACCGAGCGGCGCGGCCTTTGGCATGGCCGCACATCGCTGGTGCTGAGGCCGGGTAGCGTCGAGGAAGTGAGCCGCATCATGCGGCTTGCCACCGAGACCGGCACGCCGATCGTGCCGCAGAGCGGCAACACCGGCTTGGTCGGCGCCCAGGTGCCGGACAAATCCGGCCACGACATCGTGCTGTCGCTGTCGCGGTTGAACCGCATCCGCGAGATCGATGTCCTGTCGAATACCGTGACCGTCGAGGCCGGCGTCATCCTGCAGACGCTGCAGGAAGCCGCCGACGCCGCCGACCGGCTGTTTCCGCTGTCGCTCGCCGCGCAAGGCTCCTGCCAGATCGGCGGCAACCTTTCCTCGAATGCCGGCGGCACCGGCGTGCTCGTCTATGGCAATGCGCGCGAGCTTTGCCTCGGCGTCGAAGTGGTGCTGCCGACCGGCGAGGTCTTCGACGATTTGCGCAAATTGAAGAAGGACAACACCGGCTACGATCTGAAGAACCTCTTCGTCGGCGCCGAGGGCACGCTCGGCGTCATCACCGCCGCGGTCATGAAACTGTTCCCGAAACCGAAGGGCAGGGAGGTCGCCTTTGCCGGCCTGCCATCGTCCCCTAAGGACGCGCTTTCGCTGTTCACCTTGGCGATGGATAGGGCCGGCGCCTCGCTCACCGCTTTCGAATTGATCGCCAGAAGGCCTTATGATTTTACGTTGAAGCACGGGCAAGGCATCACCCGGCCGCTGGCCGACGACTGGCCGTGGTATGTGCTGATGCAGGTTTCGTCCGGACGCTCCGAAGAGGACGGCAAGGCGCTGATCGAGGAGATCCTGTCATCCGGCCTCGAGCAAGGCATCGTCGGCGACGCGGTGGTGTCGGCAAGCCTGGCCCAGGGCGACGCCTTCTGGAATTTCCGCGAGACGCTCCCTGAATGCCAGAAGCCGGAGGGCGCCTCGATCAAGCACGATATCTCCGTGCCGATCGCCTCGATCCCCGACTTCATCGAAAAGGCGGCCGGCGTGGTGGAGACCGTCTGCCCCGGCGCGCGCGTGGTCTGCTTCGGCCACATGGGCGACGGCAATCTGCACTACAACATCTCGCGCCCCGTGGACTGGCAGGACGAGCCGTTCCTCGAGCTCTACCATCCGATGAACAAGGCCGTGCACGATGTCGTGCGCTCCTTCCATGGCTCGATCTCGGCCGAGCACGGCATCGGTCAGTTGAAGCGCGACGAGCTCATCGCCACGGCGCCGCCGATGGCCATCGACCTGATGCGCCGCGTGAAGGCCGCCTTCGATCCGGCCGGCATCATGAACCCCGGTAAGGTTATCTGATCCTTCCCATATCTGGTGGGCGGTCGTATTCCGATAACCATCGGCTCCGATCAGCAAAATTTAACCGAACTTCTTAAGCGCACCGGTAAGAAGCCAGCGCTAATGTTTCTTCCCATAACGAGGCCGGAAAAACCGGCCCTGAGAGAACCGGAAAACGGCCCTCAGGAGTAACAGGGAAGACATTCGATGAACACTGGATTGAAGCCAGTCTGGGCCGGGCGCAACATGCGCCTCGACCCGTTTCGCCTGCCGCAGATGGTGAGCTATGCCACCCGCGACGACTATGGCGATGTCACCTTCACCATCGACCAGCGTGGCGCCGTCATCCGCCGCATGCTGGAGATGAGCGGCGTGCCGGCGATCATCGCGCTGCCCGCCAAGGCGTTCCGCGGCGTCGCCGCCCGCGCCATGGAAGATCCGGACGGCAACGTCACGGTGACGCTCGAGCTCCTGCACAACGACCCGATGCTGTCGGTGCCGCTGCTGGTCGCCGACGACCTCGAGGATGTCGCCGCCGACTGGCGCGCCTGGGCTGACGCCTATCGCCTGCCGATGCTGCTGATCGAGGCCGACGGCATTGCCCGCACGCTGGAAGAATCGCTCGGCGCCGCCATCAAGGCGCGGACGCCGCAGGAGCGCCGCAAGGGCCGCGTCTCCACCACGCGCCGCCCGCGCTTCCTCGCCCGCCGCAAGGCCGGCAACCTGGGCCTGAGGCTCGTCATCGACGGCCAGGAGATTATTGCTAGGGAGTAGGCGTCGATGACAGCCTTCTTCTCCCCGTCACTATACGGGGAGAAGTGCCCGGCAGCGCGATGAGGGGCAGCGCCGACGCCTGCTGTTTTTGGCCATCTTAACTTTGATAGGATACACGCGCACGATCGCCGGCGTGCGGTTCACCTTGCTTCCAACGCTGGCGCCGCCCCTCATCCGGCTGCCGCCACCTTCTCCCCGTAGAACGGGGAGAAGGGAGAACTACACCAGCGGCTTCAGCCATATCCAAACCGAACCGCCGATCAGCCCCAAAAAGATCAGCCAGCCGACCTGGTTGTTCGACTTGAACAGCTTCAGGCACTGGTCCGGATTGTTGATGTCGAGCCGGATGATCTGGCGCGCCATATGCGCGCCGGCGGCGATCAGACCGGCCAGCGCCACGATCGGCACCTGTGCGGAGGCGAAGGCGATGGCGAAGCAGATCAGCGCGCCGCCATAGAGTCCGGTGAGCCACATCTTGGTGTTGTCGCCGAACAGCCGCGCGGTGGACCGCACGCCGACGATGGCGTCGTCTTCCTTGTCCTGATGCGCGTAGATCGTGTCGTAGCCGATCACCCACAGGATCGAGCCGATATAGAGCATGATCGCCGGATCATCGATGTCGCCGAACTCGACCGCCCAGCCCATCAGCGCCCCCCAGGAGAAGGCCAGTCCAAGCACGAATTGCGGCCAGTTGGTGATGCGCTTCATGAAGGGATAGACCGCGACGATCGCGAGCGATGCGACGCCGAGCGGAATGGCGAAGCTGTTGAACTGCAGCAGCACGGCCAGGCCCACCAGCGCCTGGATGATGACGAATATCCAGGCCTGGCGGCGCGTCACCTTGCCGGCCGGCAGCGGCCGCGAGCGGGTGCGCTCGACCTGGTTGTCGATGTCCTCGTCGGCGAGGTCGTTATAGGTGCAGCCGGCGCCTCGCATGGCGACGGCGCCGATGAAGAACAAAAGCAGATACCAGGGCGCCGGAAGCAGCGTCAGCAGCGGATCGGTCGGGCGCGGATAGGCGCCGGCGGCAAGCGCCGCCGACCACCAGCAGGGCCACAAAAGCAGCTGCCAGCCGATCGGCCGGTCCCACCGCGCAAGCTGCGCATAGGGCCAGAGCCAGCGCGGCAGCACGCGGTAGACCCAATGGCCGCTCGGCGCGTCGGCGACGCGGCCCTGGATCGCTTTCGACTGGACGGTTTCCATCACGCTGGAGTGGCAGCAGCAAGAGGCGTCGTCAAGCTGCCGCGTTGTCGCTCAGCCGGTGAAAACATCGTGACTGGCAAACCATGCCTTGGCGACGTCGATGAAGGCCGCGGCCGCCTTCGACAGGCGCTGGCGCGTGTCATGGGTCAGGATGATGCGCTGCATCGGCAGCGCGTCGGAGAGTGGCTTGCAGACCAGCGGCAGTCCGTCATAGCTCCTATCACCACGCGGCCTGGTGTAGCTGACCGCGATGCCGAAGCGGTTGGCCACCATCGACCGCTGCAGCTCGAACGAGCTCGTCGTCGCCCGGGCAATCGGCGACAGGCCGCGGCTGAGGAAAAGGTCCAGCATGTGCTGCCAGCTATGCGGCTGGTCGGTGGTGATCAGCGGATAGAGCGCGAGCTCGGCCAGGCTGACAGCATGCTTGTCCGCCAGCGCGTGGCCGGCGGGCAGGAGCGCGTGCGGCCGCAATTCATGCAGCAGGATGCGCTTGAAATGCCCTGGCAGGCCAAGGTCGTAGGTAAGGCCGAGGTCGATGGCGCTGTCAGCCAGGCGCCGCCCCAGCGTCTCGAAGGTCTCGTCGCCGATGACGACGGTGACGGCCGGGCAGCGCTCGGCGAAGGCGCGCATCAACGCCGGCGCGAAATAGGGCGCCAGGTCCTCGAAGCAGCCGAGCGCCAGCTCGCCGCCGATATCGGCGTCGCGCGAACCGAGCGCCGCCAGCTCGTCCGCCTCGCCCAGCACCTGCCTCGCCTTGGCGACGGCCCTGCGACCGAAGGAGGTCAGCGCGACGCCGCTGCCGCGCTGGCGCACGAAGAGCTTCTGGCCAAGCGCGTCCTCGACATGGTCGATCGCCACCGAGATCGACGGCTGCGAAACGTTCAGCGCCTGGGCCGCCATGGTCACGCTGCCATAGCGGGCCACGGCAACGACATAGCGCAATTGGGTCAGCGAGAACTTCATAGGTGAAAGCTATAAGTGAGATGACAAGTTATTATTTTACGTGATGTGAGGCTCTTGCGATAGTCGGTCATCGAACAAGCAGGAGAGCACGATGGCCAGCCCGAAAGTCGACGCTTCGACGATTGCCGATTACCAGCGCGATGGCGCCGTCTGCATCCGCGGCGCCTTCAAGGACTGGGTCGATGTCATCGCCGACGGCATCGAGCGCAACATCCGGAATCGCAGCGCCACGGCCTCCGACATCGCCGGCGGCAAGGGCAGCTTCTTCGACGACTACTGTAACTGGGAGCGCATCCCGGAATTCGTCAGGGTCGTCAGGGAATCTCCGGCCGCCGAGCTTGCGGCCGCCGTGATGCAGTCGCGCAGCGCCCAGTTCTTCCACGACCACGTCCTGGTCAAGGAACCCGGCACGCAGAAGCCGACACCCTGGCACCAGGACATTCCCTATTACTTCGTCGACGGCAAACAGACGGTGAGCTTCTGGATCCCGATCGATCCGGTGAAGGAGGCGACGCTTCGGCTGATCGCCGGCTCGCACAAATGGGAAAAGATGGTGCTGCCGGTGCGCTGGCTGAACGACGCCAATTTCTATGCCGGCGAGGGCGACTACCGGCCGGTGCCCGATCCCGACAGCGACCCGTCGATGAAGGTGCTCGAATGGGAGATGGAGCCGGGCGACGCCATCCTGTTCGATTTCCGCACCGCGCATGGCGCGCGCGGCAACCTGACTGCGGCAAGACGCCGGGCGCTGTCGCTGCGCTGGGTCGGCGACGACGCGCATTATGTCGAGCGCCCCGGCCGCACCTCGCCGCCCTATCCGGGCCACGACATGAAGCCCGGCCAGAAACTGCGCGAGGACTGGTTCCCGGTTATCTACCAGAGCTGAGCCGTTTTTTCAGGCTAGTGGCACTGCACGAGGATTTTGATCGGTCGGCTCTGTTTGCGCCGCAGGCCTTGGAGATTGGCCGAACCGATCCGGTCTCGTCATCCACGGGCGGAGCGGGAGCGAAGCGACGAGCGCAGACCCGAGGATCCATGCCGTTACCTTCGCCAAGGCGTGCAACGGAGCAAAATTCTGCACCGCAGCGACGCTTCGAAGTCATGGCATGGATTCTATGGTCTGCGCCGCGTCGCTTCGCTCCTTGCTCCGCCATAGAATGACGAGGTTGGGGCGGCTTCGACAGTCCCCGGCGTTTGCGCTGCTTTCCCGTGCGCAATTGCCGCCAAAATGCCAAGACGCCTTGACCCGTCGCCCGCGGACCAATAGCGGGTTCCAAGCAGAGACGATCAGCAAGAGGTGGCCATGAATGTTCTTCTTCTCGGCTCGGGTGGCCGCGAACATGCGCTGGCCTGGAAGCTCTCCGCCTCGCCGCTGCTGACCAAGCTTTATGCCGCGCCCGGCAATCCGGGCATCGGCCGTGTCGCCGAACTGGTGAAGCTCGATGTCGCCGACCATTCCGCGGTCGCCGCCTTCTGCCAGGAAAAGAAGATCGACCTCGTCGTCGTCGGCCCGGAAGGGCCGCTGGTCGCCGGCATATCCGATGATCTGCGCGCCTGGGGCGTCCGCGTCTTCGGCCCCTCCAAGGCGGCGGCCCGGCTCGAGGGCTCGAAGGGCTTCACCAAGGATCTCTGCGCCAAGTTCAACATCCCCACCGCCGCCTATGGCCGCTTCGGCGATCTCGCTTCGGCCAAGGCCTATGTCGAGAAAGTCGGCGCGCCGATCGTCATCAAGGCCGACGGGCTCGCCGCCGGCAAGGGCGTCACCATCGCCATGACGCTGGACGAGGCGAACGCCGCGCTGGAGGCTTGTTTCGACGGCGCCTTCGGCGCGGCCGGCGCCGAGGTTGTGGTCGAGGAATATCTGACCGGCGAGGAGGCGAGCTTCTTTTGCCTGTGCGACGGCGCCACCGCGCTGCCCTTCGGCACCGCGCAGGACCACAAGCGCGTCGGCGACGGCGACACCGGGCCGAACACCGGCGGCATGGGCGCCTATTCGCCGGCCCCGGTGATGACGCCGGAAATGACCGAGCGCACCATGAGCGAGATCATCGAGCCGACCATGCGCGGCATGGCCGAACTCGGCGCGCCCTTCGCCGGCATCCTCTTCGCCGGCCTGATGATCACCGACCAGGGCCCGAAGCTGATCGAGTACAATACCCGCTTCGGCGATCCCGAATGCCAGGTGCTGATGATGCGGCTCAAGGACGACCTGCTCGTGCTGCTCAACTCCGCCGTCGACGGCCAGCTCGCGCATATGTCTATCCGCTGGAGCGACGCCGCGGCATTGACCGTGGTGATGGCGGCGCGCGGCTATCCCGGCACGCCGGAAAAGGGCTCCGTCATCCGCGGTCTCGACCAGGCGGAAGGCGAGGGCGTCCAGGTCTTCCATGCCGGCACCGCCATCAATGGCGGCGCGCTGGTCGCCAATGGCGGTCGCGTGCTCAACGTCACGGCAACTGGCAAGACCGTCGGCGAGGCGCAGGCAAAGGCCTATGCGGCGGTCGACCGTATCGACTGGCCGCAGGGCTTCTGCCGACGCGACATCGGCTGGCAGGCCGTGGCGCGCGAGAAGGCCGGCGGCTGACCCCCCGGGGAAGAAAGGGGTACTCGTCGCTGCAGGTCCTTAGCGGTTTGGCGCGGGCATTTTGCTAGCGATCCCTCAAAAGATACAAGTTGCCAAGGTAACCTGCGCCGACAGTGCCTGCGGCTACCGTGAACAAAAGCGCACCGGCAATCCAATAGATAGCTACTGCTAAACGGCGCTCCTGAAGCGATCCGCCTGCTCTGCGGATTGTTCGGCCGGCCAGCTTGAGAATTCCTACTGCAACGATAGCCGCGACCGCCAAAGGAAGGAGCGCCACGAGCATCTTCGCTGTTGGCGGATGATTGTATACGCCAATGATTGCTTCTCCGAACTGGAATAGAAAGACCGGTACGCCGGTGATTACGCCGCCAAGCGCAAAGTACATCGCCAAGCGCCAGGGCCAGTCTGCAAGCCATCGCTTTCCGTTCAGTTTTTGGACACGATAGTCGAGCGCCCCGAAAACTAGGCTGACAAGCACCCAGAAGGATCCGATCCACCAATTCATCCGGGTGTTCTATCGGTTTGCCGGTTAGCCTGAGATTAAGAGCTCGAAAATCTCGCAGTGGATAGTCAGGCAGCCTTGCTTCTCCCGCCCTTCCGGGCCCAGGCCGGCAGCCAGTCGCCATGCGCGGCGAGCAGGTCGTCGACCAGTGACCAGATCTGGTCGAGGTCGAGTTCGGCCGCGGTGTGCGGATCCATCATCGCTGCGTGGTAGATGTGCTCGCGGTTCTCGCTCATCAGTGCTCGCACCGTCAGTTCCTGCACGTTGATATTGGTGCGGATCAGCGCCGTCAGCTGCGGCGGCAGGTCGCCAATATAGGTCGGCTGGATTCCGGAAGCATCGACAAGGCACGGCACTTCCGCCGCGCAGTCGACGGGAAGCGAGGTGATGCAGCCATTGTTGCGGACATTGCCGTAGATCACCGACGGCTCGCCGGTCCACACCGAGTTCATGATCTCTGAGGCATATTCCCTCGACTGCGCCACCTCGATGCGGTCGGCCGAGCGATAGGCCTCCGCCTGTCCCTTCCAGCGCTCGATCTGCTCGATGCAGCGTTTTGGATATTCGTCGAGCGGAATCCCGTATTTCTCGATCAGGTCGGGCCGCCCGTCCTTGATGAAATAGGGCGTGTACTCGGCGAAATGCTCCGAGCTTTCGGTGACGAAATAGCCGAGCCGGGTGAGCATCTCGTAGCGCACCTTATTCGGGCAGCGGGGGTTCCAGCCAGGTTTCGGCGCGCGGCCTTCGCGATAGGCGCGGACAAGGTCCGGATAGAGGTCGCGATAGGAGCCGTCCGCCTGGCGATGCTCGAACTTGAGATAGAACGCCATGTGGTTGATGCCGGCCGAGCGGTAGCGGATCTCGTCATAGGGAAGGTCGAGGTCGTGCGCCAGCTCCATCGCCGTGCCCTGCACCGAATGGCAGAGCCCGACCTGCTTGATCGTGGGATATTTTTCGGCGATCGCCCAGGTGTTGATCGCCATCGGGTTGACATATTGCAGCATGATCGCCTCCGGGCAGACGGCGAGCATGTCCTCGCAGATCTTCCACAGATGCGGCACGGTTCGTAAGCCCCGCATGATGCCGCCGACGCCGAGCGTGTCGGCGATCGTCTGGCGCAGGCCGTATTTCTTCGGCACCTCGAAATCGGTGACGGTGCAGGGCTCGTAGCCGCCGATCTGGAAGGCGACGACGACGAAGTCGGCGCCTTTCAATGCCTTGCGCTGGTCCGAATAGGTCTCGGCCTTCGCCTTGACGCCGAGCGTCGCGATCAGCTTGTTGACGACGACGGCGCTCTCTTCCAGCCGCTGCGGATTGATGTCCATCAACGCGATCGTCGCGCCCGACAGCGCGGGCCGCTGCAGCACGTCGCCGACGATGTTCTTCATGAACACCGTCGAGCCGGCGCCGATGAACGCGATCCTGGGATTTCTAGCCACTGTAAGCCTCCGGCAGTTTTCTACGCCACCTCGAAAGCGGCCCTGACGAGCCGTTCGGTGTAGGCGGTCTTGGGATTGGAAAGGACCTCGTCGACGGGTCCCTGTTCGACGATCCTGCCGTGCTGCATGACGATGACGCGGTGGCACAGCGCCCGCACCACCTTGAGGTCGTGCGAGATGAAGAGATAGCTCAAGCCGCGCTCGTCCTGCAGCTTGCGCAGCAGGTCGATGATCTGCGCCTGGACGGAAAGGTCCAGCGCCGAAGTCGGCTCGTCGAGCAGGATGAATTCAGGTTCCAGCGCAATCGCCCGCGCGATCGCGATGCGCTGCCGCTGCCCGCCGGAGAATTCATGCGGGAAGCGCGACAGGATGTTGCCCGGCATGCCGGCGCTGGTGAGCGCCTCGCGCACCCGCTCGACCCGCTCGCGCCGCGTCGCGCCCAGTTTGTTGACGACCAGCCCTTCCTCGATGATCTGGCCGATCGTCATGCGCGGATTGAGCGAGGAGAACGGGTCCTGGAAGACGATCTGCATGCGCGAACGCAACGGCCGCATCCCGGCGCGCGACAGGCCCTGGATCGGCTGGCCGTCGAAACGGATTTCGCCGCGCTTGACATCCTGTAATCTAAGCAGCGCCTGGCCGAACGTGGTCTTGCCGGAGCCGGATTCGCCGACCAGCCCCAGCGTCTCATGGCGGCAGAGTTTAAGGCCGAGATCGTCGACCGCGACCAGCTCGCGCCAGTCCGGCTTCAGAAAACTGCCGTGGCGCAGCATGAAGCAGACGCGCACGCTGTTCGCCTCGAGGATGGTGCCGGAACCTTCCGGCAGCGGCTGCGGCCGCCCATGCGGTTCGGAAGCCAGCAGCCGCTGCGTATAGGGATGCTGCGGATTGGCGAAGAGCCGCTCGGTGACGTTGTGCTCGCGCATCTCGCCATGCTGCATGACATAGACATAGTCTGAGAACTTGCGCACCACCGTGAGATCATGAGTGATCAGGATCACCGCCATCTTCAGCTCCTTCTGAAGATTGCGGATCAGGTTGAGGATCTGCGCCTGCACCGTGACGTCGAGCGCGGTCGTGGGCTCGTCGGCGATCAGCACGTCGGGATCGTTGGCCAAGGCCATGGCGATCATCACGCGCTGCCGCTGGCCGCCCGAAAGCTGGTGTGGATATTGCTTGAGCCTTGCCTCCGGCTCGGGGATCTGGACATGCTTGAGGAGTTCCAGCGCGCGCGCCCAAGCCTCCCTGCGGCTCACCTTGCGATGCACCCTGATCGCTTCGACGATCTGGCCGCCGATCGTGTAGATCGGGTTGAGCGAGCTCATCGGCTCCTGGAAGATCATCGAGATGCGGTTGCCGCGCAGCTTGCGCCGGGCGGCCTCGGGGAATTTCAGGATATTCTGCCCGAGATAGTCGACGCTGGAGCGCGGCGATACTGTCGCCCGTCGCGACAACAGCCCCATGACGGTGCGCGCCGTCACCGATTTGCCGGAACCGGATTCGCCGACGATGGCGATGGTTTCGCCGCGATAGAGCTGGAACGAGACGTCCTTCACCGCCTCGACGGTGCCGTGCTCCACCTTGAAGGCGACCTCGATGCTGCGGGCGTCGATGATGGGCTGTTCATGGCGCCCGTCATGGTCGAGCCGGACGGCCGGGGCGAAATTCTCTGCGAGCGCGATTGTCGTCATCCCGGCCACCTCAATACGGATCGACGGCATCGCGCAGGCCGTCGCCCAGCGCGTTGAAGGCAAACACGGTGACCAGCACGAAGCCGACCGGCGACAGGATCCAGGGGTAGGTGCCGATCACCGAATAGGTCGCCGTGTCCTGCAGCATCAACCCCCAGGAGATCAGCGGCGGCTTCACCGCGAAGCCGAGGAAGCCGAGAAAGGCCTCGAGCAGCACCACCGTCGGGATCGCGATCGTCACCGCGACGATCACATGGCTCATCACATTGGGAAAAATGTGCTGCATGATGATGCGCCGGTCGGTGGCGCCGACCGCCATGGCAGCGCGCACATAGTCGATGCGCGCCAGCGCCAGCGTCTTGCCGCGCACCTCCCGCGACATCTGCGCCCAGCCCAGCGCCGACATCACGATGATGACGAAGCCGAGAAAGACATTGGTCGGCGCGGTGACCGGGATCAGCGTCGTCAGCGCGAGATAGAGCGGCAGCTGCGGAAAGGCGAGCACCAGCTCGACGAAGCGCTGCATCCAGATATCGAACTTGCCGCCGAAATAGCCGGAAACCATGCCGACGGTGGTGCCGATCAGCGTGATGATGAAGACCACCGTCAGCGCGATCATCAGCGAAACCCGCGAGCCGTGGATGGCGCGTGAGAGCACGTCGCGGCCGAACTTGTCGGTGCCGAGGAAATGCACCGGCTGGCCGTCCATCGAGGCGAAGAAATGCCGGTCGGCCGGGATCAGCCCGAACAGCCTGTAGGGCGCGCCCTCGACGAAGAAGCCAAGCAGGCGCGGATGATCATAGTCGGGACCGACGATCGGCTGGAAGGTGACCGGATCGAGATCGGCCGAATCGGCCAGTGCATAGACCCGCGGCGGCCAGACGAAATTGCCGTCCTTGTCATGGAAACTCATCACCTGCGGCGGGGCGAAGGCGACATCTGTCGCCTTGGGGTCCATCGGCGCCAGGAAATCCGCGAAGACAGCCATGATCAAAAGCAGCACCACCAGGACCAGCCCGGTCATGCCGGTCCAGGAGCGCTTCAGCCGGCGCCAGACCAGCGCGATGTAGCTCTCATTGCCATGTACCGGTTCGGCGATGGCCACGCCTTCGGCCGGTGGCGGCGGGGAGGGGTCGCGCGCCAGCATCTAGCGCTCTCCGAACTGTCGGATGCGGGGATCGAGCAGCACCAGCAGCAGGTCGGCGATGATGTTGCCGACGATGAGCGTCGCCGACAGCACCATCATGAAAGTGGCCGTCACATAGACGTCGCCCACCGCCATCGAGCCGACGATGGCCGGGCCGACGGTCGGCAGCGCGAAGATGATCGCCGTCTCGATCTCGCCGGTGAGCATATAGGGCAGCACCACGCCCTGATACATCACCAGCGGATGCAGCGCGTTGGGCACGGCGTGCCGCATGACGACGGCACCGCCGGTCAGCCCCTTGGCCTTGGCCGTCTCGACATATTGCATGTTCAGCGTGTCCAGCAGATTGCCGCGCATCACGCGCATGTTGTAGGCGAGGCCGCCGAAGGTCGCGATCGCCACGACCGGCCAGACATGCTTGACCAGGTCGACGAACTTCGCCCACGACCACGGAGCGCCGCCATATTGCGGCGAGAAGAACGAGCCGATCTCCGACACGTTGAACTGGAAGACCAGCAGATAGACGATGATCAGCGCCATCAGGAAGCGCGGCACCGTCATGCCGAGGAACGAGATCGCCGAGAGTGTCGAGTCGATCCAGCTATACTGCCTTGTCGCCGCCCATATGCCGAAGCTGATGCCGAGCACCGAGGCGAGCAGGTGGCACACCAGCGCGAGCAGCAGCGTGCGCGGCAGGCGTTCACCCACCACGTCGGCCACCGGCTTGTTGTAATAGAGGCTGTAGCCGAAATCGCCGCGCGTGATGATGCCGCCGATCCAGTTGAGATACTGGACGGGCAGCGGCTTATCGAGGCCATGCTCGACCCGGTAAGCCTGGGCCTGCGCATCTGCTTCGGCGTAGGATGCGCCGCCCTGGTTGATGAGCTGCGATTTGATGTAGTCGGCATAGTCGCCCGGCGGCGCCTGGATGATGGCGAAGGTGACGAGGCTCAAAATGGCGAAAACCGGAATCGCCGAAGCGATGCGCATAAGCAGGAATCGCAGCATCGGATCGTCCGCCTTCTTGTCTGCCCGCCGCTCCCCTCGGGTGCGTTCGGAGATTTCGCTTGTCCGGCCGCACCGCGGCGCGGCCGGACGTCTCTCGGTCAGGGGAGGTAAGCTTAATCCATCGGTCCCTTATCGCCAGGCTTGCCGGGCAATTCCTTGGGGAACAACTCATACTTTGCCTGCTTGTCCGCCTTGACGAACACGCGCTCGCGGATGATCGAATCCTCGGCCCAGTTGAACATGAAGATCGGCGTGCCTTGCGGAATGTTGGAGAAGCGCTTGTTGACGATCAGCGCGCCCGGATACTCCGTCAGGCCGACATTGTAGACGTTCTCGGTCGAGATCTTCTGGAACTTTCGCATCAGCTCGGCACGCTGGTCGTTGTCCTGCGTCGACACGAACTTGTTGACGATGTCGACGAGGTCCTTCTCGAAGGACATCAGGTCGACCTGGCCGCTTTCCGGCGCGCGATGGTTCCAACTGGTCTTCGGCCCGACCGGCGCCAACTGCTCGGTGTTTTGAACGACGGAGGTGAGCTCGGTTTCGTTTCGCCGGATCAGCCAGTCGAAGCGGCCGGAATATTGTGTGGCATCGCGCTGCGTGCCGTTAAGCCCATTGAGCACGACCCTGAGGCCGAGCTTCTCCATCTGCGCGACCACGCCTTCGGCAAGGCTCTTGTCGGTGGTGTAGTCGTTGTTGACCAGCATCACGATCTCGACGTCGTTGCCGCCGGCGGTGCCGGCCGGGAAGTTCACGATGCCGTCGCCGTCCGTATCCTTGAGACCGGCCTTGGCGAGCGATGCTTTCGCGCCTTCGAGATCGAACGGATAATAGACCGTCGACTTGCGGTCATAGAAGCTGGTGCCGGATGAGAAGCCGCCCGGATAGATGGCGGTGAACGGGCCCTTGACCAGCGAGTCGCCCAGCGCCTTGCGGTCGAGCGCCATGGTGACAGCCTTGCGGAAGTCCTCGTTGCGGTTCAGCTCGCGGATCGCCTGGCCGCGTTCGTCCGGGTTGCCCCAGCCATTGGCGGAGAAGTTCATGCGCAGATTGTAGCCGATCAGGCGCGGGCCGAAGGCGAGGCGTGCGGGTGCGTTCTTGTCAGCCGCGCGTTTCAGCGAGGCGACGAAGTTCTCTGGCTGTTCGAGGTTGGAGAAATCGCCGGAGCCGGCAACAGCCTGCACGTCGCGGTCGGCCCAGGTCGAGAGCTTGTATTGCAACTCGTTGAGATAGGGCAACTGGTTGCCCTTCTCGTCGACCTTCCAATAGTAGGGATTGCGGCGCATGACGATAATGTCGTCCGGCCGGTATTCGACCGGCACCCAGGCGCCCATCACCGGCATGTTCATATATTCCGGCGGGAAGGCGTTCTTGAACTGGTCGTAGGTGTTCTTCGAATATTTCGGATGCTGCGGCTTGAGGATGTGCGACGGGCCGGGGCAGAAAGTGCCATAGGCCATGGCATAGAGATATTGCCGCGGGAATGCCTCCTTGAACGTCCACTCGACCGTGTAGTCGTCGATCTTCTTCAGCGTCGTGCCGACGCCGAAAGTTTCCGGGGTGGCGCCGTTGAGCGGCGAGACGTTCGGATCGACCACCTCGTCGTCCCAGTAGAACATCACGTCGTCGGCGTTGAAGGGCGCGCCGTCGGACCATTTGGCGCCTTCGATCAGATGCATGGTCAGCTTGTGGCCGTCGCTCGACCAGTCCCAGCTCTTGGCGAGGTTGGGCAGCGGCTCGGTATCCTTGGCCTCGACCTGGAACAGCGGCGCCGTGCGCGTCAGGCATTCGGAAAGCCCGATGTCGATGCCGCCCCAGCCTTGCGTCTGGCCGGCGCCGTAGTTCCAGCCTTCCGGCCGGCCGCCGATGACATGGCGCATCGTGTCGCCATAGACGCCGATGCCGTCCGGCATGTTCCCGGTCTTGAAGACCAGCGGCTCCTTCGGCAGCCTGTCCTTCACCGGCGGCAGCTTGCCGGTCTTGACGTATTTCTCCGTCACCCAGTCCGGCTCGTGATATTCGGGCAGCGCCTTGAACTCCAGGATGGAGTCGCGCGCCACATAATGGATCTTGCCTTCGGCCGGGAATGTCGCAGGCTGCGGCGGGATGGTCGGCTCGGAAGCGAAGGCGTTGAGTGCATGGACTGAAACGCCGAGCATCAGCCCGGCGGCAATGCCAGTTCTACGAAAAGTCCTCATAGTCTCCTCCCAGATGTTTGTGGACGTCTGCTGCCCGCCTCTTGTGAATTTCTTGCGGACCTTCCTCCTGCCGACCCGCCTGCTTGCCGACGATCTCAGCCGGCCTGTTTCAGCGCCGCCTTTTCGGCGCGCAATTCCTCGATCGAGCGCACGCTGCGGCGTGCGGCGCCCGCCCATTCGCGGGTCTTGACCTTCGATTTCGAAAGCCGCTCCTTTGCTGCCGGAACGGCGTGCGCATATTGCGGCAGCCATGCGGCTTCAGCGACCACCATCTCGTCCACCATTTGCCAGACCTCTTCCGGCGTCGACACGGCGCCGACCAGCGGATCGTGCAGCACGGCGAGTTTCAACAGGTCGATGTCGCCGGCGATCGCCGCATGCACCGACATGCGCTGCACGTTGATCGAGGCCATGCAGGTGGCCGCGCAGGCCTCCGGCAGCGTGATGCCAGCCGCCATGTTGATGCCGAAACGGTCGACGAAGCCGGGCGATTCGATAATCGCGTCCTGCGGCAGGTTGGTGATCACGCCGTTATTCTTGACGTTGAAGTGACCGCGATAGACGCGGTTCGTTTCCAGCGCCTCGAGGATATGGCTGGCATGCTCGTTGGAGCGTTTTGCCGGGTCGATCGGCTTCGACGCCGCTTCGAGGAATTGCGGATATTCGGTCTCGAACCAGTTGCGGGTCTCGGTCGAGTAGCGCAGGTAGCCGCCGGTCTCGCCATGAATCCAGTCGGACATGTCGATCCAGCGCGTGATCTCGTCGGGGCGCTTGCGGTACCAGGGGAGGTATTCGGACAGGTGGCCGTTGCTTTCGGTGGAGTAGACGCCGAAGCGCTTCAACACGTCGATCCTGAGCTTTTCCTGCTTCGAATAGACCGGGTGCGCCTCGAAGGCGGCGACCAGTTCGTCCTTGCCGATCGGCCGGCCGTTCAGCTTGAGCTCGATGAACCAGGTCTGGTGGTTGATGCCGGAGCAGACATAGTCGAGCTCCTTGGGCGACTTCGCGCCGAGCACCTGGGCGATCTGTTCGGCGCCGTGCTGCACGCCGTGGCAGAGGCCAACCGTGTCCACCTTGCCGTACTCGATCGCCGCCCAGGTGTTCATCGCCATCGGGTTGGCATAGTTGAGGAATTTCGCGCCGGTTGCGGCGACCTCGCGAATGTCTTTGCAGAAGTCCAGGATCACCGGAATGTTGCGCTGGCCGTAGAGGATGCCGCCGGCGCAGATCGTATCGCCGACGCATTGGTCGATGCCGTATTTCAGCGGAATGCGAATGTCGTCGGCATAGGCCTCCAGCCCGCCGACGCGCACGCAGCTGATGATGTAACGCGCGCCCTCCAGCGCCTCGCGGCGGTTCGTGGTCGCCGTAACTTTGGTCGGCAACTTGTTCGCCTCGACGATCCGGTCGAGGATCGCCTTGATCATCCCGAGATTGTGCTCGCTGAGGTCGGTCAGCGCGAATTCGATGTCCTGGAATTCAGGCACGCACAGAATGTCGGTGAACAGCTTCTTGGTGAATCCGACGCTGCCCGCGCCTATAATAGCGATTTTGAAGCTCATCACCTCACCTCGATCCAACTGAATGCCAGGCAAGGAGCAACAAAGGAGGATTTGGGCCACGCGCCATCGCGCATCAGCCACTCAAAGCCGGAAAACCCGGCTCTTTCTCCTCCCGCCCGCTCCTCGACCGCGGGTCTTTCGCGTTCTGAGAAGTTGGATTATGCCCTTATTGGCGGGCACCGCCAGAGAAGGATTATGCTTTCGAGGGTAATTTTGTGCTGCGTGACCTGATCGCCAATGGGGAGCTGATGCGGACGATTTCGCTGCCGCGCGGGCGCCAGCGGCTGCACGCCATGCCGACAAGCACCGGCTACGAGGTGCGCGAGGAAGAAACCTACGACTGGGATGGAAGAAAGCGTGGCCAGACCCCGTTCACGGTGCTCCAGCATACAATCAGCGGCACTGGGCAGCTGCGCTACGAGAACCGCAACTACCGCCTGCAGGCGAACGACACGCTGCTGGTCCTGGTGCCGCACAACCATCGCTACTGGCTGGCTAAGGGCGACCGCTGGGAATATTTCTGGATCTCAATGAATGGCGAGGAGGCGCTGCGCATCCACAAGTCGATCCTCAGCGTCTCCGGCCCGGTGTTCCGGCTGCAGCCGGCGACCATCGATCACCTTGCCGATTGCAGCCTGCGGCTCATCAAGGGAGCGGCTTCGCCCGGCGCGGCGTCGGCGATCGCCTATGAGGCGGCGATGGCGCTTTACGACGACGTCTTCGGCTCGCCGGCCTTCACGGAGAAGCAGAGCGCCATGCAGCCGGTCATCGACCACATCAACGCCAATCTCGACAAGCCGCTGCCGGTGGCGGAACTGGTGGAGATCAGCGGCCTCAGCCGCGCCCACTTCTCGCGCTGCTTCGCCGAGAGCGAAGGGCTGCCCCCGGCGGAATTCGTGCTGCAGCAGCGGCTGCAGCGGGCGGCGAAGCTGCTCACCAATGCAGACTTCCTGCCGGTCAAGGAGGTCGCGGTGCTGTGCGGGTTCGAGGACGCGAACTACTTCTCCAAGGTCTTTCGCCGTTGCTACGGCATCAACCCGACGCAGTTCCGCACCACCGGCATGTATGCGAGCCTCGGCAACCATCGCTGATGGCTTCAATGCTTTTGGAAGAGGTCAGTGTTTGGCGCTGTCTAGCGCCGTCGAGGCGGTGCTGACCGGATCGGCGGCGGCAAAGGCCGCGTCGATCTGTTCTGGTGTGCGCTGCTCGGTCCGCTTCCAGGCGACATATTGCACGATGCCGAAGCTCGGGCGCTGGGGCACCGTCTTCACCACCGGCATGCGGAACCCGTCGCGGAATTTCTCCCAGCGCGCGCCGAGCACGGCGACCATTTCCTCGACGGTCGGCGGCGTCGCCACATCGGCATAGGTGATCGTCACCTTGCCGGCGAGGGCTCTTTCGCGCGGGACCGGCACCGGGATCGAAGCGAGATAGTCGGCCGGCACGTCAAGCAGTCCGCCAGAGGCCCATTGCCGGCGCAGATCATCGGCGCTCATCGGCGCCACGCTGACATCGATGTCGTTGGGCGTGCCGGGCACGCGGTAGGGGCAGCGGAAATGGCCGCAATTGGCCTGCGCCGAGAATTGCCACAGCGCATAGCCCTGCCAGTTGCCCATCGGGAAATGCACATCGATGTCCGGCTTGTAGCGCGCGTACCAGAGCGGCAGCCTGGACAGCAGCCGATAGGTGTAACGGTTGTCGGCGATGTACTGGGCGGTCTTGCCGTTGACATAGAGCACCGGGAACCGGCCGACGCGGCGATGCACCTGGCGCACGAATTCCTCGGCGTCCTCCAGCGACATCCATTGCGTCGCATCGATGCCTTCGATGTCGAGGGCCATCAGCTCATCCGGCGCCGGTTCGGCGAAATCGATGAAATTGTTGGCCTGCTCGACCGGGTTGCCGGGGCGGGCCAGGTGATAGGCGCCCCATTTGAGGCCGAGCGCCTTGGCCACCACCTTGCGCGTCTGGAACAATTCGCGCGTCACCGCGTAGCGCTTCCACTGCGCCTTGCAGAGTTTGACGTCGGCCTCGGCGCCGAAGCAGAAATAGGGCGGCGGCAGCCCGTCGGACGCCTTGTTGATGAAGCCGGCGACGCGCTTGTCGGTGACAAGCTGCTGCCAGTCGATCGAATTGTACTCATAGGCGTCGATCACCAGCGGGCGGTCGGCATTCTTCCACGGCTCGGAGAAATCCGAGGCCTTTGCCGCCGTGCCCAGCACTATCGCCGCAGCGATCAGCGCCAGGCGGCGAAGAGGGCGCGCCGGCTTTTTCAATCAGGGTGTCCCCACTGACCAGGGAACAATCCTGAACCGCTATGGTTAAGGAAGTGCTTCACAACATCGGCTTGCTTCGGTCCGTTCCGGAACGTCAAAAAAGTATCGCTCGGGTGGACAAGCCGTGGTGGCAGGGGCTTCAATTGCCGCCTAAGCTTTCAATCAAGGCGGCCAGTTGGAAGAGACGGGCCCGCCTGACGAAGCGCAGCAACCGGTCACAAGACCGGACCCGCGCGGGGAGGAAAATGAACATGAATCCGGACCTGGAAGTCGTCCAGATCAGACAGGGAGAGTCGTTCAAGGCCTGGGCCCACGGCTATCCTTTCCGGACCGTGCGCTGGCACTTTCATCCCGAATACGAGCTGCATCTGGTCGTCGCCACCACCGGCCGCTATTTCGTTGGCGACTTCATCGGCGAGTTCGAGCCGGGCAATCTGGTGCTCACCGGGCCGAACCTGCCGCACAATTGGGTCAGCGACGTGCCGCCGGGCGAGACCGTGCCGCTGCGCGGCCGCGTCGTGCAGTTCTCCGAAGAATTCATCGCCAGCGCTTCAGCCGCCTTGCCCGAACTTGCCGCCTGCGCCGGCATCCTCGAGACCAGCCGCCGCGGCGCGCTGTTCTCGCCGGCGACGGCCGAGCTTGTGGCGCCTCAGCTGGCGGAACTGACCGAGGCGCAGGGCGTGCGTCGCCTGTCGCTGTTCATGGCCGTGCTCGATATATTGAACCGCGCCAGTGACGTCCGCACGCTGGCCAGCGCCGGCTATCTGCCCGACCCCTCCGGCTTCATGTCAGCAGGCATCAACCAGGCGCTCGCCTACATCAATTGCCACCTGACCGAGCCGTTCAGCGAAGGGACGCTGGCCGAGATCGCCGGGCGCAGCCCGAGCGCCTTCTCGCGCAGCTTCCGCCGCCACACCGGCATGGCGCTGGTGCAATATGTCAACCGGCTGCGCATCAACCTTGCCTGCCAGCTGTTGATGAGCGAGGCGCAGATGTCGATCACCGAGATCTGCTACGCCGCCGGCTACAACAACATCTCGAATTTCAACCGCCAGTTCCTGGCGCAGAAAGGCATGTCGCCTTCGCGCTTCCGGGCCTTGCTGGCTGAGAACATCAACGCGGAGATTGCCGCCTAACAGGGAGGAAACCGGGAGGAGCTCAAAGCAATTCCGAGAGGAATTGCGTCAAGACCAAAGAGACATTCAGGGAAGGAAGAACGCGGGGTGCAGGGCACCCGGTGATGGAGATCATTTATTCTGAAATCCAGCACTTCAGGAGGATGTTTGCACGGCTTACCGGGATCGGATCGATCCTCAGCCGACTGATCATACTCCTTTCAACAGTTCGACATGCAGTCAAGGCCTGGCGCGCCGTTCACCGCGCGGGTCCTCGTGAAACCATTTCTCGGAAGGGAGACATTCGAATGACCAGACATGCTTGGAAATCGCCGTTTGCCTTGAAATCGACCATCGCGGCCGTTTTCGCCGTCTCGCTGCTCAGCAGCACGGCGGCGTTCGCTGACACCGTCACCGATGCCACGGTCGCGTTCCTGATGCCCGACCAGGCATCGACCCGCTACGAACAGCATGACTATCCGGGCTTCGTCGCCGAGATGAAGAAACTGTGCCCGGGCTGCAAGGTGATCTACCAGAACGCCGATGCCGATGCCGCGCGCCAGCAGCAGCAGTTCAATTCGGTAATCTCGCAAGGCGCCAAAGCGATCGTGCTCGATCCGGTCGATTCCACTGCCGCCGCCTCGCTGGTCAAGCTGGCCCAGAGCCAGGGCGTCAAGGTGATCGCTTACGACCGGCCCATTCCGACGGCGCCCGCCGATTTCTACGTGTCCTTCAACAATGAAGGCATCGGCAAGGCCATCGCGGATTCGCTGGTCGAGCATCTCAAGGCGCTCAAGGTCGACCCTGCCAATGGCGGCCTGCTGCAGATCAACGGCTCGCCGACCGACGCGGCCGCCGGTCTCATCAAGAAGGGCATCCACGAAGGCCTCGACAACAGCGGCTATCCGATTCTGGCCGAGTTCGACACGCCGGAATGGGCGCCGCCGAAGGCCCAGCAATGGGCGAGCGGCCAGATCACCCGCTTCGGCGCCAAGATCCTCGGCGTCGTCGCAGCCAATGACGGCACCGGCGGCGGCGCGATCGCTGCCTTCAAGGCGGCCGGCGTCGATCCGGTTCCGCCAGTGACCGGCAACGACGCGACCATCGCGGCGCTGCAACTGATCATCGCCGGCGACCAGTACAACACCATCTCCAAGCCGAGCGAGATCGTCGCGGCGGCCGCGGCCAACGTCGCCGTCAAGCTCTTGTCGGGCGAGACGCCGAAGGCCGAGATGACGCTCTATGACACGCCCTCGCAGCTCTTCACGCCGGCGGTGGTGACGCAGGAGAACCTCAAGGCCGAGATCATCGATAAGAAGATCAATACGGCCGCCGAGCTCTGCGTCGACCGCTATGCCGAAGGCTGCAAGAAGCTCGGCATCACCAACTGATCAAGTGGCATCCGGCCGCCCCGCGGCGGCCGGATGTCCAGGCAACAACTGTCAAGAAAGGCGGCGCATGAGCGAAAGTCCTGAAAGGTCGGCATCCGTCGGCGAGCTGGTGCTCAGCCTGCGCGGCATATCGAAGAATTTCGGCGCCGTCTCGGCGCTGACCGATATCGATTTCGACGTCCATGCCGGCGAGGTCGTAGCCTTGGTCGGCGACAACGGCGCCGGCAAGTCGACCTTGGTCAAGATCCTGGCCGGCGTGCATCAGCCGAGCTCGGGAACGATCAATTTCCGCGGCCGGCCGGTGACGCTGCCCGACCCGCGCGCAGCGCTGACGCTCGGCATCGCCACGGTGTTCCAGGACCTCGCGCTTTGCGAAAACCTCGATGTCGTCGCCAACATCTTCCTCGGCAACGAGATCAGCCCGCTGCGACTGGACGAGGTGGCGATGGAGATGCGCGCCTGGACGCTGCTCAACGAATTGTCGGCGCGCATTCCGAGCGTGCGCGAGGCGGTCGCCTCGCTGTCCGGCGGCCAGCGCCAGACGGTGGCGATCGCGCGCTCGCTGCTGCTCGAGCCGAAACTCATCCTGCTCGACGAGCCGACCGCCGCGCTCGGCGTCGCCCAGACGGCGGAAGTGCTCAACCTTATCGACCGCGTCCGCGCGCGCGGTCTCGGCGTCGTCATGATCAGCCACAACATGGAGGATGTCCGCGCCGTCGCCGACCGCATCGTCGTGCTGAGGCTCGGGCGCAACAACGGCGTCTTCGAGCCGGATGCCTCGAACCAGGATTTGGTGAGCGCCATCACCGGCGCGTCCAACAACGCGGTCTCGCGCCGCGCCGAGCGCCTGCGGGCGGAACGCGATCACAGCGCACAGGCGGGGGAGCAGCGCCCATGACGGAGCAAGGCAATTTGGCCCCACTGGCGCTTGACCGAGCCGACGCGCGCGTCAAGCATGAAGCCGGCATCGGCGGAGCGGTCCGCGCCTTCCTCGATCGGGTGCGCAGCGGCGATCTCGGCTCGCTGCCGGTCATCGTCGGCCTCGTGGTGATCTGGACGGTCTTCACCAGCCTCAACCCGGTGTTCGTTTCGAGCAGCAATCTGGTCAATCTCCTGTTCGATTGCTCGACCGTCGGCGTCATTGCGCTCGGCATCGTCTGCGTGCTGATGGTCGGCGAGATCGACCTGTCCGTCGGCTCGATCAGCGGCTTCGCCTCGGCAATGGTCGGCACGCTGTGGGTCAACCAGGGCTGGCCGGTCGCGCTGGCGATCCTGGCCGCGCTGGCCTTCGGCGCCCTGATCGGCGCGCTCTATGCCTTGCTGTTCAACCGCCTCGGCATGCCGAGCTTCGTTTCAACGCTGGCCGGCCTGCTCGCTGTGCTGGGCATGCAGCTCTACATCCTCGGCTCCACCGGCTCGATCAACCTGCCCTACGGCTCCGCTTTGGTGGATTTCGGCCAGCTGATGGTGATGCCGAAATGGGTCTCGCACACGCTTGCCGCGATCCCGGGTTTGGCGATGCTGGTCAGCGGGCTTCGCACCTTCGCGCGCCGACGCGCGGCCAATCTGTCGACGCCGTCCGTGGCCGGGCTCGTCCTGCGCGTCGCCGCCATAACGATCGGCCTCGAGCTGATCGTCGCCTACCTCAACCAGTCGCGCGGCATCCCGTGGATGTTCGGCCTCTTCGTTGGCCTAGTCGTAGCGATGAACTATGCGCTGACCCGGACCAAATGGGGGCGCTCGATGACCGCCGTCGGCGGCAACCGCGAGGCGGCGCGGCGCGCCGGCATCAAGGTGCGCGCCATCTATCTCAGCGCCTTCGCGCTGTGCTCGCTGTTCGCCGCGCTGGGCGGCGTGCTTGCAGCCGCCAGGCTCGCTTCCGCCAGCCAGCAGGCCGGCACCGGCGACGTCAATTTGAACGCCATCGCGGCCGCGGTCATCGGCGGCACCAGCCTGTTCGGCGGCCGCGGCAGCGCCTATTCCGCGCTGCTCGGCATCATCGTCATCCAGGCGATCGCCAGCGGGCTGACGCTGCTCGATCTGTCCTCATCGCTTCGATACATGATCACCGGTGCCGTTCTGGCAATCGCCGTGATCGTCGACTCCCTCGCGCGCCGTTCCCGTGCCTCGCACGGCCGCGCCTGATCCGTTCAAACGAGAAGGGTACACATGGCTCAAGATCTTTCGGGAAAAGTCGCCGCGGTCACCGGCGCGGCATCGGGCATCGGCCTCGAATGCGCCAGGGCGATGCTTGCCGCCGGCGCCCGCGTCGTGCTGATCGACCGGGCCGAGGACCGGCTGAAGGAGGTCGTCGCCGAGCTCGGCGACGGCGCGATCCCGCTGGTGATCGACCTCACCACCCCCGCCAGCGTGGCGACCATGCTGCCCGGCATCCTCGACAAGGCTGGCCAGCTCGACATTTTCCACGCAAATGCCGGCTCCTATGTCGGCGGCGAGATCCTCAACGGTGATCCGGATGCCTGGGACCGCATGCTGAATCTCAACATCAACTCGGTATTCCGTTCGGTGCATGCGGTGCTGCCGCACATGGTCGGACGCAAGACTGGCGACATCATCGTCACCAGCTCGATCGCCGGGCTGGTGCCCGTCGTCTGGGAGCCGGTCTACACGGCCTCCAAGCACGCCATCCAGGCCTTCGTCCACACGCTGCGCCGGCAGGTCGCCAAGCACGGCCTGCGCGTCGGCGCTGTGGCGCCCGGCCCGGTGGTGACGGCGCTGATCAGCGATTGGCCGAAGCAGAAGCTCGAGGACGAGCTGGCGGCCGGCGGGTTGATGCAGCCTGTCGAGGTCGCGGAAGCCGTCCTGTTCATGGTGACGCGGCCGAGAAACATCACCATCCGGGATCTGGTGATCCTGCCGCAGAGCAATGATTTGTGATGAAGGAAGGGAGTAGGGCAGTAAGGCAGTAGGGCAGTAGGGCAGTAAGTGAAGCACCTTCGCCCTTGCGACCGACCGCTCAAGACGGACAATCGCCCTACCGCCCTACTGCCCTACTGCCTTACTGCCCTACCTTGAGGTCCCCATGCCTTCCCACTTCCTCGGCATCGATGTAGGCACCGGCAGCGCGCGCGCCGGCGTCTTTGACGAGCGCGGCGAGTTGCTCGCTTCGGCCAAGCGCGACATAGCGCTCTTCGTCGAGCCCGGCGAGATTGCCGAGCAGTCCAGCCGCGACATCTGGCAGGCGGTATGCGCCAGCGTGCGCGAGGCGGTCGCGAAGGCGGGCGTCGATCCCCGGGAGATCGGCGGTATTGGCTTCGACGCGACCTGTTCCCTGGTGGTGGTCGGCGACGATGGCGAGCCGCTGCCCGTGGGCCGTTCCGGAGACAGCGATCGAAACATCATCGTCTGGATGGACCATCGCGCCCTCGACCAGACCAGGCGCATCAATGCCGGCCACCATCCCGTCTTAGACTATGTCGGGGGCGTCATTTCGCCTGAGATGGAAACGCCAAAGCTTTTGTGGCTGAAGGAGAACCTGCCCGCGACCTTCGCCAGTGCGAAGCATTTCTTGGACCTTGCCGATTACCTGACCTGGCGCGCCACCGGCAGCCTTGCCCGTTCGGTCTGCACGCTCGCCTGCAAATGGACCTATCTCGGCCATGAGCGGCGCTGGGACGACAGCTATTTTTATTCCGTCGGGCTCGGCGAGCTTGCGGATGAGGGATTTGCCCGTATCGGAACCGAAGTGGTCGACCCTGGCACCACGGTGGGTGGCGGCCTGACAGAAGCGGTCGCGGCCGAACTGGGGCTGGTCGCGGGCACGGTCGTCGCCGCCGGGCTGATCGACGCTCATGCCGGCGGTGTCGGCACCGTGGGTGCTGCCGGCGATGCCGGCACCATCACCTCGCGCATGGCCTATGTGCTGGGCACCTCGGCCTGCACCATGGCGAGCAGCCAAGGCCCGGCCTTCGTTCCGGGCGTATGGGGGCCCTATTACTCCGCCATGGTGCCTGGCTTATGGCTGAGCGAGGGCGGTCAGTCGGCGGCCGGCGCGGCCATCGATCTGCTGGTGCATTTCCACCCCGCCGCAGCCGAGGCTGCCACGCGCGCCGCGGCGGAAGGCAGATCGCTGGTCGATTGGCTGGCTGCGGCCGCCACGGCAAATTCGCCCGACCTTTCGGCCGCCGCTTCGCTTGCCGGAAGCATCCACGTCGTGCCCGAATTCCTCGGCAACCGTTCGCCCTTGGCCGACCCGGATGCGCGCGGACTGATCGCCGGGCTCGGCACCGACCGCTCCATCGACAGCCTCGTCGGCCTCTACGTGGCCGGGCTTTGCGGCCTCGGCTACGGCGTCCGTCAGATCGTGGCGGCGATGGCGTCGTCGGGCCTTGGCGTCGACACCATCGTCATCAGCGGCGGCGCCGGGCAGTCGCCGCTGGTGCGCCAGCTCCTCGCCGACGCCGCCGGACTGCCGGTCGCTGCCTCGCAATCGCCGGAACCGGTGCTGCTTGGCGCCGCGATGCTCGGAGCGGTGGCATCTGGCCGCTATCCCGATTTGTCGACAGCGATGCCTGCAATGTCACGGCTTGGCGACGTTTTTACACCTGCGTCGGGCGACATCCGCGCTTGGCACGACAAGCGTTACGAAGCCTTCCTGGCGCTGCAGGCGGTAGGCCGCAGCATACGCTGAGGAATCGATCAGCGCCTAAACGGCGACGAAACCTCGAATGGACCGGGCGCCGGCTCCCGCTGCGCCCGTGGATGTCGACGGCCATGCAAATTCCGCGTGACAAAGTTTGACGTTTACGTAAAAAGAAGGTGCGAGGCCAATCCAAAGGTTGATGGTTTCGCTCCGGCCATGCGATTACGGTTGGCTGGGACGGAGGAGGATGAGACATGTATCGCGCGCCGGTCGAGGACATCGCCTTTACGCTCAAGCAGGTGGCGGGGCTGAAGCCGGCGCTGGATGCCGGCATTTTCGGCGATCTTGGCGAGGACCTCGTCGATGCGATCCTCGCCGAAGTGGGACGCTTCGCCAGCGAGGAGGTCGCGCCGCTTTACAAGATCGGCGATCAGCATGGCGCGGTGCTGAAGGACGCTGCCGTCATCACGCCGCCAGGTTGGAAAGAGCTTTACCGCCGCTGGATCGAAGGCGGCTGGAATGCGCTGTCCGGCCCGGAAGAGTTCGGAGGGCAGGGCCTTCCGACCATGATCGGCGTCGCCGCGCTTGAAATGTGGAACTCCGCCGCCATGGCCTTCGGCATCGGCCCGACGCTGACCATGGGCGCGGTCGAGGCGCTCGACAAGCACGCCTCGGAGGAACTCAAGGCCAAATATCTCGCGAAGCTCGTATCCGGCGAATGGATGGGCACGATGAACCTGACCGAGCCGCAGGCGGGCTCGGACCTCGCGGCTCTGCGCAGCCGCGCCGAGCCCGTCGGCGACGGCACCTACCGCATCTTCGGCCAGAAGATTTTCATCACCTATGGCGAGCATGATTTCACGGACAACATTGTGCATCTGGTGCTGGCGCGGTTGCCCGACGCGCCCGCCGGCACGCGCGGCATCTCGCTGTTTCTGGTGCCGAAGTTCTTCGTCAATGACGATGGGTCGCTCGGCGCCCGCAACGACGTCTTCTGTTCCGGCCTGGAGCACAAGCTCGGCATCCATGCCTCGCCGACCTGCACCATGATCTATGGCGACGGTTTTCAGGGTGCTGCGCCCGGCGCCATCGGCTGGCTGATCGGCGAGGAGAACAAGGGACTGGCCTGCATGTTCACCATGATGAACAACGCCCGCCTGGCCGTCGGCATGCAGGGCGTGGCGGTGGCCGAGACCGCGACGCAGAAGGCGATCGCCTATGCCAATGAGCGCCGCCAGGGCAAGGCTTCAGCCTATGCTGGCTCCGGTATGGCGCCGATCGTCCATCATCCGGACGTGCAGCGCAATCTTCTCACCATGCGCGCGCTGACCCAGATCGCCCGCTCGATCAGCTATTCCTGCGCCCATGCGATCGACCGCGCGCGCGTCGTCGAGGGCGAGGCCGCGGCCAAATGGCACGACCGCGCCAGCCTGCTGACGCCGCTCGCGAAAGCCTTCTCCACCGATATCGGCGTCGAGGTCGCCTCGCTGGGCGTTCAGGTGCATGGCGGTATGGGCTTCATCGAGGAGACGGGCGCCGCCGCCCTTTATCGCGACGCCCGCATCGCGCCGATCTATGAAGGCACCAACGGCATCCAGGCGATCGACCTCGTCTCGAGAAAGCTGCCGCTCGGCGGCGGCGAACACGTGCATCGCTACATCGGCGAATTGAAAGCGGTCGCTGATGCCGTGCGCACCTCCAACATCGAAGGCTTCGGCCGCACCGCCGGCAATCTCGACCGTGCGCTGGCCGATCTCGACGAGGCGACGCGCTTCCTGCAAAAACTGCTTGCCGACGGCGAGGCTGACGCCGCGATGGCCGGCGCCACGCCTTATCTGCGCCTGATCTCGTTTGCCGCCGGCGGCGCCTATCTGGCGCAGGGTGGCCTGGCAGACCGCAGCCGCATCACGCTTTGCCGCTTCTTTGCCGAAAACCTGCTCGGCGAGACGCGCGCCTTGAAGGAGCGCGTCATCGACGGCGCCGAAAGCCTCGCCGTCGCCGGCAAGGCGTTGATCTCCGCTTGATCCCTGATCGTCAAAGGAACCGATTGTGACAGACCATATCCTCATAGAGCGCCGGGGCGCCGTGCAGATCATCCGGATGAACAGGCCGGACAAGAAGAACGCGCTGACGCGCGCCATGTACGCCAAAATGTCGGCCGCCCTTGCCGAGGGTGATGCCGATCCGGCCGTCCGCGTGCATGTCTTCCTCGGCGTTCCGGGCGCCTTTTCCGCCGGCAACGACCTCGCCGATTTCCTGGTCATCGCCACCGGCGGCGAGGGCGGCAATGAGGTGTGGGATTTCCTGATGGCGCTGGCCAACGCCGAAAAGCCGATGGTGTCGGGCGTCGACGGCATCGCCGTCGGCATCGGCACCACGCTCAATCTGCATTGCGACCTGACCTTCGCCACGCCGCGCACGCTGTTCCGCACACCTTTCGTCGATCTCGGCCTGGTGCCGGAGGCCGGCTCCAGCCTGATCGCGCCGCAACTGCTGGGGCGGCAGGGCGCCTTCGCGCTGCTCGGCCTCGGCGAGGGCTTTTCGGCCGAGCGCGCCAAGGCCGCCGGCATGATCTACGACGTCGTCGCGGAAGACGCGCTGGAAAGCACGGTGCTGACCGCGGCCGAGGGCATCGCCGCCAAGCCGCCGCAGGCGCTGAAGATTGCGCGCGACCTGATGCGGGAGCCGCGCGAAGCGCTGATCGCCCGCATCAAGGTGGAAAGTGAACATTTCCGCGAGCGGCTGACATCCGAAGAGGCGCGCGCCGCGCTGACCGCTTTCATGACGCGCAAGAAGAGCTGAAGGCGTCGCCCGCGCGCGCCCTCAGGGATAAAGCCTGGTCTTGTCCCAGCCGCCGGCGGCATTGCGTGTAAACACGACACGGTCATGCAGGCGGAACGGCCGGTCGTGCCAGAACTCGATCGTCTGCGGCACGATACGGAAACCCGACCAGTGTTTTGGCCGCGGGATCTCGCCGATGGCGTAGCGCGCCGTGTATTCGGCCACCGCCTTCTCCAGCGCGAAGCGGCTCTCCAGCGGCCGCGACTGTTTCGAGGCCCAGGCGCCGATGCGGCTGCCGCGCGGGCGCGTGGCGTAATAGGCGTCGGCCTCGGCGTCGCTGACGATCTCCACCGGCCCGCGCACGCGCACCTGGCGGCGCAGCGATTTCCAGTGGAAGCACATCGCCGCCTTCATGCTGCCAAGAATCTCGCGGCCCTTGGCGCTGTCGAAATTCGTGTAGAAGACAAACCCCTTTTCGTCGAACCCCTTGAGCAGCACCATCCGCACATCCGGCATGCCGTCGGCGTCGACGGTCGCCAGAGCGACGCCGTTGGGATCGTTGGGCTCGCTTTTGGTCGCGTCCTCCAGCCACGCGGCAAAAAGCCGGAACGGCTCCGCCGCTTCGGTGAAGTCACTGCTTGTTAACTCGGTTTCGTTCATAGTTTTCCAAATTTTTAACATTGCGGGAGGAGTTCGCCGATTGTCGCGTATCGCGCAAGCTTTTGACAGCGGGCAATGGAGCGTTATCGCTTCGGCCAGCGCCAAGGCTGCGCTGCTGACGTTGGCGCTTCCCCTTGCCGCCTGCGGCGCCGGCGGCTTCAGCCTGCAAAAGGCCGAGGTCGACCGCTCGATCATCACCGCCAGCGCGCCGTCCTCGCCTGCCGCCCCGGCAGTCTCCGACCAGGACTCAGACCAGACCACCATCGGCAACGCGGTTTCTTCCGCCGACATCAAAGAGCTTGGCGGCCAGACGGTGCCATGGGCTAATGCCGGCACCGGCTCGCGCGGCGCGATCACAGAACTGGTCGAGCTGAAGGACGGCGGCCTGACCTGCCGCCGCTTCAGCGCCACGCGCGAGAGCTTCGACGGCGTCGCCCTTTACAAGGGCGAGCTGTGCCTCGCCGGCGCCGGCGGCTGGCGCATGCAGGAGTTCAAGGCGCTTTGATTTGGGCGCTTTGAGTTTCACGCGCTAATTGCCCTTGCGCCACTGGAATTTCTTCCTATGCGAGCGCATATAGGGGGCGACCACAAATCCAATCTCTAGCAGGCAGGAAGTATGCGCGACCCCTATGAGGTGCTGGGCGTTGCCAAGAACGCATCGGCGAAGGACATAAAATCGGCTTACCGCAAGCTCGCCAAGAAGCATCATCCGGACCAGAATCCGAATGATCCCAAGGCGAAGGACCGTTTTGCCGCCGCCAACCAGGCTTACGAGATCGTTGGCGACGAGAAGACGCGCGCCGCCTATGATCGCGGCGAGATCGACGCTGACGGCAAGCCGAAATTCCAGGGTTTCGAGGGTGCGGCCGGCGGCGACCCGTTCGCGGGGTTCCGCCGTCAGCAGGGCCCGGGCGGCGCGCATTTCGAATTCCGCACTGGGCGCCCGGGCGGCGATCCGTTCGACGGCAACAGTGACATCTTCAGCCAGATCTTCGGCGATGCCTTTTCCGGCGCGCGCGGCGCCGGCCGGGGCGATCGCCGCCAGCCGGTGCAGGCGGCCGACCTCAACGTCACCATGGACATCAGCGTCGAGGAGGCGGCCACCGCCGATAAGGTGACGGCGATGTTCCCCGACGGCCGCAAGGTGGCGGTCAAGCTGCCGGCCTATGTCGAGGACGGCCAGACGATTCGCCTGAAGGGCCAGGGCGAGCAGGGTCCGGGCCAGCCCGGCGACGCGCTGGTCAAGATCCACATCCGCCGGCACCCGCGCTACCGCATCGAGGGGCGCGACCTGCATGTCGACCTGCCCGTCGATCTGGCCGACGCCGTGCTCGGCGCCAAGGTGGCGGTCGAGACGCCGACCGGCAAGCTCGCGGTCAACGTTCCGGCATGGTCGAGCTCGGACAAGGTGCTGCGCCTGAAGGGCAGGGGCCTGCCGGAAAAGGCAGGCGGCCATGGCGATCTCTATGCCCATGTGCGGCTGATGCTGCCGGAGGGCGGCGATGCCGAGCTCGAGGCCCTGATGCGCCGCCGAAAAGGCTGATCGAGGGAATTTTGTTCCCGTCACAGTGTCTTTTGAGCGCTTGAAGGGGCTCTGTGCCTGTGCGATAGGGCTCTCCACAAAGCAGATATTCTTGCGGAGAGCTTGCACATGGCAGGTGGACAGGGCCTGATGGCCGGTAAGCGAGGCCTGATCCTGGGCGTCGCCAACAATCGGTCGATCGCTTTCGGCATCGCCAAGGCTTGCGTCGATCACGGCGCCGAAATCGCGCTGACCTATCAGGGCGAGGCCTTCAAGAAGCGCGTCGAGCCGCTCGCGGCAGAGCTCAACGCGCATGTCGCTGGACATTGCGACGTGACCGACCCGGAAAGCCTCGACGCGGTCTTCTCCGACATCGCCGAGCATTGGGGCAAGCTCGACTTCCTCGTCCATGCCATCGCCTTCTCCGACAAGGACGAGCTCACCGGCCGCTATGTCGAGACGACGCGCGACAATTTCCTGCGCACCATGGACATTTCGGTGTTTTCCTTCACCACGATCGCCAAGCGCGCCGAGCCGCTGATGACCGACGGCGGCTCGCTTTTGACGCTGACCTATTACGGCGCCGAGAAGGTGATGCCGCATTACAATGTCATGGGCGTCGCCAAGGCGGCGCTGGAAGCAAGCGTGCGCTATCTCGCCGTTGACCTCGGCGCCAAGAAGATCCGCGTCAACGCGATCTCGGCCGGGCCGATCAAGACGCTCGCTGCCTCAGGCATCGGCGATTTCCGCTACATCCTGAAGTGGAACGAGTATAATTCGCCGCTGAAGCAGACGGTCACCCAGGAAGAGGTCGGCGATTCCGGCGTCTATTTCCTGTCGGACCTGTCGCGCGGCGTGACCGGCGAGGTCCATCACGTCGATTCCGGCTACCACGTCGTCGGCATGAAGGCGGTCGACGCGCCGGATATCTCGACCGTCAAGGACTGATCCGCTCCGCTTACCCTTCGTCCCAGGCCCTGGCCCGACCTCGGAAGACTTGATGTACCCGCTCGTCTACATCGCGCGCCACGGCCAGACCGAGTGGAATACCCAGCGTCGTCTGCAGGGTCAGGCCGACACCGACATCAATGAGCTTGGACGCCAGCAGGCGACTGCCAACGGACGGCGCCTGGCCGCGATGATCGGCAAAGGTGAGGATTTCGACTTTGTCGCAAGTCCGATGCGGCGCACATGCGAAACCATGGAACTGATGCGCGCGGCAATGGAGCTCGACCCGCTCGCCTACCGGACGGAGCCGCGTCTGGTGGAATTGAGTTTCGGCGAATGGCAGGGTTTTACGTTTCGGGAGCTCGAGGCCCGGCATCCTGGATCCACGCATGGCCGCCGCGCCGCCAAATGGGATTTCCAGCCGCCCGGCGAGGGCGCGGAAAGCTACGAGATGCTGCTTGAACGGGTGAAGCCTTGGTTCGAAGCGCTTGACCGGCAGACGGTGTGCGTCACCCATGGCGGCGTGATGCGCTGCCTTTTCCGCTTCGTCGAAGGCATATCCAAGAACGATGCGGCCGCCCTGGAGATCCCGCAGGACCGCCTGCTCCGGCTGGAGGGCCGCAGCCTGGAGTGGCTGTAGTCCAGGTGCGGCCCTGAAGGTCGTCATCCCCGGGCGAAGCGGAGCGAAGACCCAAAGATCCATGCCGCGCCCTCAGCCGAATAGTAAAAACGGCGCAGAACAAAGGTCGTTCTGCACCGCTGCAAAGCTCTGACGTAACGGCATGGATTCCGGGGTCTGCGCGCGTCGCTGCGCTCCTTGCGTCGCCCTGGAATGACGAAGCTTTGGCGTCCCGGCCAGTTTCCAAACACCGACGGTGCGCGGTGGCCAGAACCTCGCGGCGCGGCGAATTCAGGTCAGGCCGAGCCGAAAATGGTGGGTTCCGAGAACCGGAGCGGAGCGCACTCTTCGTACGTGAACACCGGAAGCGCAGGAAGCCGCCATTTGCAAGGCCGGCCTCACCTGAATTAATTTTGGTCGCTGTCGGGCAACTGCATGTCGGTGACGACATTCTCGCCATTGCTCACGTCATAGGCGATGACGATGTCCATGCCCGGCTTCAGCGAGTCGACATCGGTTTCGGCGTTGAGCTTATAGGCCTTGCCGTCGTCCAGCGTCAGCGTCAGCGTGTCCTTGTCGACCTTCTTGATCAGGCCTTCGGTCTGGCCGGCGAACGCGGCGGCGGTGGAAATCAGCAGCATGGCGCAGGCGGCGCCAATCAGGGTACGCATCGTCGTCCTCTTTAGGTCATTGCGCCGGCTCGTCAGCGGCGGGTCCTCAACGGCGGATGGGAAGAGAGCAGAAACCAACCGAATGTGTCAAAACTAAATCCGCGACATCACAGTTTGATGCATCCGATCACCGTTTGACCACTGTGGAAAACGCCAATAGAAGGCAGCCGTAGCCGGTTTCGTCACCCGGGCAGGGCGTTGTTCATGTCTCACAACACATTCGGCCACCTTTTCCGCGTCACCACCTGGGGCGAAAGCCATGGCGCCGCGCTCGGCTGCGTTGTCGACGGCTGCCCGCCCGGCATCCGCTTCAAGCGCGAGGACATCCAGGCCGAGCTCGACCGCCGCCGCCCCGGACAGTCGCGCTTCGTCACGCAGCGCCGCGAGCCGGACGAGGTCAAGATCCTGTCCGGCTTCATCCTCGACGAGGACGGCGAGACGATGATCACCACCGGCACGCCGGTGTCGATGCTGATCGAGAATGTCGACCAGCGCTCCAAGGATTATGGCGAGATCGCCCGCCAGTACCGGCCGGGCCATGCCGACTACACCTACGACGTCAAATACGGCCTGCGCGATCATCGCGGCGGCGGCCGTTCCTCGGCGCGCGAGACGGCGGCGCGGGTCGCTGCCGGCGCCCTGGCGCGCAGGGTTGTGCCCGGCATGACGGTACGCGGCGCGCTGGTCTCGATGGGCGAAAAGTCCATCGATCGCGCCAACTGGAACTGGAATTTCGTCGGCGACGCCGAAAACCCGTTCTTCACCCCGGATCCGGCCTCGGTTCCGGTGTTCACCCAATATCTCGACGGCATCCGCAAGGCCGGCTCCTCGGTCGGCGCGGTGATCGAGATCGTCGCCGACGGCGTGCCGCCGGGTCTCGGCGCGCCGATCTACGCCAAGCTCGATCAGGATATTGCGTCCGGCCTGATGTCGATCAACGCCGTCAAGGGCGTCGAGATCGGCAACGGCTTCGAGGCCGCCCGCATCACCGGCGAACAGAACGCCGACGAGATGCGCATGGGCAATGACGGCAAGCCGGTGTTTTTGTCCAACAATGCCGGCGGCATATTGGGCGGCATCTCGACCGGACAGCCGATCGTCGCCCGCTTCGCCGTCAAGCCGACCTCGTCGATCCTGACCCCGCGCAAATCCATCGACAAGGACGGCAAGGATGTCGAGGTGATGACCAAGGGCCGCCACGACCCCTGCGTCGGCATCCGCGCCGTACCGATCGGCGAGGCCATGGTTGCCTGCGCGATTGCCGATCATTATCTGCGGCACAGAGGACAAACGGGGAGGGGAGTAGGGGAGTAAGGCAGTAGGGGAGTATGTTAACGCTTGCCCAGTGGCCAACTTTTTCCTTTCCCCTACTCCCTTACTGCCCTATTCCCCTACTCCCTTGCGAGCGAAGCGAGCACTTATGCCATACGACCAGAAGAAGATCGTCGAAGCGATCCGCGCCTTCGAGCGCGGCGAGATCGTTGTCGTCATGGACGATGATGGGCGCGAGAACGAGGGCGACCTGATCGTCGCCGCCGTGCATTGCACGCCGGAAAAAATGGCCTTCATCGTGCGCAACACCTCCGGCATCGTCTGCACGCCGATGCTGCGCGAGGATGCGAGACGGCTGAACCTCGCGCCGATGGTGGCGGACAATGACTCCGCCCACACCACCGCCTTCACCGTCAGCGTCGATTTCAAGCATGGCACCACGACAGGCATTTCCGCCGACGACCGCACGCTCACCGTGCGCAATCTCGCCAATGGCAATGTCGGCCCGTCGGATTTCGTGCGCCCCGGCCACATTTTCCCGCTGATCGCGCGCGAAGGCGGTGTCTTGATGCGCTCCGGTCATACCGAGGCCGCGGTCGATCTTTGCAAGCTTGCCGGCCTGCCGCCGGTCGGCGTCATCTCCGAGCTGGTCAATGACGACGGCACCGTCAAGCGCGGGCCGCAAGTGCAGGCTTTCGCCGAGGAGCATGGCCTGAAGCAGGTTTCGGTGGCCGACCTCATCGCCTACCGCCAGCGCAAGGAAACGCTGGTCCAGCGCGTCGCCTGTTCCGACATCGAAACGCCCGGCGGCAAGGCGCAAGCCTTCACCTACACGCTGCCATGGGATTCCATGCACCACCTGGCGGTGGTCTTCGGCGACATCCGCGACGGCGAGGAGGTGCCGGTGCGCCTGCATCCGGAGGATGTCGTGACCGACGTGTTCGGCACCAGCCACCGGCTCGACGGCATCATGAAGGCGATGGGCGAGCGCAGGCGCGGTGTTATCGTCTATCTGCGCGAAGGCTCGGTCGGCGTCGCCCACCAGGAGCGCAAGCGGCCGCTAAGCGGCGACCGCGAGGATCACGAAGAGGCCCGCCGCCGCGAGAACGAATGGCGCGAGATCGGCCTCGGCGCGCAGATCCTGAAGGATCTCGGTATCTCGTCGATCAACCTGATCGCTTCACGCGAGCGCCATTATGTCGGCCTCGAGGGCTTCGGCATCCACATCGCCAAGACCGAGATTATGTAGCTGGCTGACGCCTCCGCGACGTCGTCAACCATGGGCGGACCGACGCGATGGCCGAATACCGTCACTCCGCCGGCGCCACCGCTCGGCCTCTGTCCACATCGCAATCCGTCGCCAGCCGGCATTGCCCGGCTAGCACGGTCGCCAGCGCGATAGCACCCGCCGCCACGGAAACCCAGAACCCGTTCTGCGGACCGAAAGTCTCGACCATCCAGCCGGCGGCGAAGGAGCCCAGCGCCATGCCGATGCCGATGCCGGTCGTCACCCACGTGACGCCTTCGGTCAGCATGGCCGGCGGCACGTGGCGTTCGATCAGGCCGAAAGCGGTGATGAAGGTCGGCGAGATCGCGACGCCGCTGACGAAGACCGCTACCGCCAGCGTCGGCACCTTGTCGACGAAAAGCAGCGGCAGCGTGGTGAGCGCGATCACGGTGACCGCCACCGCCAATTGCCGCTGCAGCGGTGCCTTCAGGCTGAGCGCGCCGACGATGATGCCGAGCACGAAGGATCCCAGCGCATAGACGCCGATGACCAGGCTCGCCGCCTCGGGCTGGCCAAGCGCCTTGGTGATGGCGACCGTTGTCACTTCCGTGGTGGCGAAGGTCGCGCCGACGAAGATCAGCGCGAAGGTGATGATCTGCACCGGCCGCAGGCGGATCGCCGAACCGGTCGCGCCATGCTCGACCGGGCGGACAGGCGGCTCCGTCGAGCGCTGCAGCAGGAATGCAGCTGAGCCGAGCGCTAAAAGGACCGTGCTGACTACCATGCCGGCTTCGGGGAACAGCGCGGCGCTCAAGCCCACCGACAGCGAGGCGCCGGCGACATAAACCAGTTCGTCGGCCGCCGATTCGAAGGCGAAGGCGGTGTTCAACTCCGGCCGGTCGCGAAAAATCTCGGTCCAGCGCGCCCTGACCAGGGCAGGAACGCTGGGCACGGTGGCGGCAAGCAGCGCCGACCCGAACAAGGTCCAGGCCGGCCAGTGCTGATTGGCCGCCACGATCAAGGTCGCGAAGGCAAGCACCGAGACAAGCGTCATGGGTGCCGCGATCGCCGTCTGGCCGCGCCGGTCCACCAGCCGCGACACCTGCGGCGAAAGGAAAGCATTGACCAGCGCGTAGGTGGCCGAGACCGCGCCGGCCAGCCAGTATTCGCCATGCGTCTGCGACAGCATCGCGACGATACCGATCGGCGCCATGGCGATCGGCAGGCGCGCGATGAAGGCGGCGGCGGCGAAGCCTTTCGTGCCGGGAGCCCGAAAGATGTCCGCATAGGGGTTTCGCATGATCCTGCTCCTCGACAAGAGTACATAACATAATTACATACGCTGCGTATAAATGTGAGATAGTTCATACGTCGCGTATGTCAATTGGCATACGACGCGTATGTGAATAGGGCCAGGGCATGCACAGACCGCGCAGGGAGATGATCGCCGAGACGCGCGCCAAGCTGATCGCGGCCGCCCGCCATGCCTTCGGCACGATCGGCTATGCCGAGGCCTCGATGGACGATTTCACTGCCTCGGCCGGCCTGACGCGCGGCGCGCTCTACCATCATTTCGGCGACAAGAAGGGGCTGCTGCAGGCGGTGATCGCCGAGATCGACGGCGAGATGGCCTTGCGGGTGAACGAGGTGGCGTCGAAGGCGCCGACCCGCTGGCAGCATTTCGTCGACGAATGCACCACCTATATCGAGATGGCGCTGGAGCCGGAAATCCAGCGTATCATGTTCCGCGACGGCCCGGCTGTGCTCGGCGATCCGGCACAGTGGCCGAACGCCAACGCCTGCATCGCCTCGATGACCGGGCATCTGACCGCGTTGCAGGGGGAAGGGGTTGTCGTCGCCGATGTCGATCCCGAGACAGTTGCGCGGCTAATCAACGGCGCCAGCAGCCAGGCAGCGCAGCGCATCGCCAATTCCAAGGATCCCGAAGCCACCTCGAAGAAGGTGATTGCGGCCTTCAAGCAACTGCTCGAAGGCCTGCGCAAGAAGCCTTGAGGGCACGCTTGGGTAACCAAGCCACCACGTTGTGCACCGGTTTCGGGCCGGTGCAACCCTGCCGCGGTTGACAATAGCCGGGGCGAGCGCATCCTCCTGCGCCAACTCTTAGGGCGTGGAGAGTCGGGGCATGTGGGACTTCAGCATCGCCAGGTCGGTGTCCATCATGATGCGGACATGGCCGTTTATCGTCTTTCGCATGATCGTCTATTTCGGCATCACGGTCGCCTACATCATGGCGACCGGCACGGGTGCCAGTGTCGGCTACGGCGTCGGCCATATCTCGACCGATCCGGACGGCCCGATGTCCTTCGCGCTGTGGGGCGGCGTGGTCGGCTTCGGCGTCGTGTCGATCGCCGTCTACTGGATCCGCGAATACATCCTTTATGTGTTGAAAGCGGGTCATATCGCCGTCATGGTGCATCTGATCGACGGCCATGACGTTCCTGACGGCCAGGGCCAGATCGCCTATGCCAAGGAAGTGGTCACCCAGCGCTTTGCCGAGGCCAACGTCCTTTTCGTCGTCGACCAGCTGGTCAAGGGCGCCATCCGCGCCATCACAGGCCTGATCGGCGGCATCGCCGCCTTCCTGCCCATTCCCGGCCTGAGCGGTATCGTCAGCTTCATCAACACGGTGATCCGCCTGTCTCTGACCTATGTCGACGAGATCATCCTCGGCTACAACATCCGCATCAATTCGAACTCGCCCTTCGAGACGGCGCGGCAAGGCGTCGTGCTCTACGCGCAGAATGGCAAGCACATGGTCAAGAACGCCATCTGGCTGGCGGTGATCATGTGGGGCGTATCCTTCGTTATCTTCCTGTTGATGCTGGCGCCCGCGGCCGCGATCCTGTGGGTCATGCCGGGACAGCTTGCCGGCTGGGCCTTCGTGCTCGCCATCGTCTTTGCCTGGGCCTTCAAGGCCGCCTTCATCGAGCCTTTCGCCATCGCATCGCTGATGCAGGTCTATTTCGAAACCATTGAAGGCCAGACGCCCAATCCCGAATGGGATCGCCGGCTGGCTGAGGCCTCGTCCAAATTCAGGGAACTGCGCGACAAGGCGCTGGGCTCCTTCGGCGGCGGCTCGCGCTGGGATACGCCCCGGGCGGCTTGATCACGGCCTTGGCTGGCGACCTAGCCTTTCAATCGCCGATTTGAGCGGCGCCTCGCCGGCGCCGCGGAACGTCTCGCTCATCACCAGTTCCGGCAGCGGCAGGCGCTTGCCCCAGCCATGCGCTTCGAGGTCCGGCTTCGGCGCGAATTCCGAGACGCGGCCGACGCACAGATAGGCGATCGGCGTGACATGTTCGGGGATCGCGAGAAGCCGCTTCAATGCCTCGGTCTCGATGATACTCACCCAACCGACGCCGACGCCCTCGGCTCGCGCCGCCAGCCAGAAATTCTGCACCGCGCAGACTGTGCTGTAGAGATCCATCTCCGGATTGTGCCAGCGCCCGAGCGGCGAGTGCTTCGAGCGCTGCCGGTCGCAGGTGATGCAGAGGTTGAGCGCGCTTTCGCAAATCCCTTCGAGCTTCAGCTTGCGGTAGAGCGCCTGCCGCTCCGCCTCGATCGCCGGCAACTCCTGCTCGCGCGCGGCGAGGAACAGGTCGCGCACTTGTCTGCGCCGCTCGGCATCGCGGATGACGATGAAGTTCCACGGCTGCATATAGCCGACCGACGGCGCATGATGCGCGGCGGTGAGAAGCCGCGCCAGCACACAGTCATCGAGATCGTCGGCCGTGAAATGGCTGCGCACGTCACGCCTGGTGAACATTGCCCGATAGACCGCGTCGCGCGCCAATTGGTCGAAGTCGTCGCCGCTCGCGGCGATCGCTGCTGCCGTCATCGCTTTTCCCCTTGCGACAAGCAGTCCCCCGCCTGACCAAGCGGAAGACCATGTCTGCCGGGCCGGTCTTCTGGCTCGGGATCGTCCCGCTCCGGCGCCTTCCCGTCATGGACAGTGGCGTTTGCCGGCGCGGTCCCCCTCACAGCGTTGGGCACGCCACGGAGTTCAACCGTGTTCCCGATTCTCCCGCGTCGCGGGCACCAGGCAGCGGAATGACCTTATCGCGAAGTTCGGCACCCGCCAATGGCGCGCACGACATGGGCTGGCGCAATTTCCCCAGCCATTCGGCTTTTCAAACATGGTCATTACGGCCGCAGGTGCCTAGATTAGGCGCCATGGCCACCCGTCTCTACACGCACCCGATCTTCCTCGAACACCTCACGCCGCCCGGCCACCCCGAGCGGCCCGACCGCCTGCGCGCCATCGAACGCGTGCTGGACGACGAGGCGTTCTCGGCGCTCGACCGCGTCAAGGCGCCAGAAGGCGATGAGAAAACCATCCTCTATGCGCATCCCGAGAACTTCGTCGAGCGCGTGCGCGCGGTGATCCCTCAGAGGGGCATCGTCTCGATCGATGCCGACACCAGCGCCAGCCCGAAAAGCTGGCAGGCGGCGGTGACAGCGATCGGCGCGGCCAATGCCGCCGTCGACGACGTCTTCGAGGGCCGCGCCTCTAATGTCTTCGTCGCCGCGCGTCCGCCGGGACATCACGCCGAAAAGACCACCGCGATGGGGTTCTGCCTGTTCAATACGGCAGCCATCGCCGCCCGCCACGCGCAGAAGAAGCACCAGGCCGAGCGCGTCGCCATCGTCGATTGGGACGTCCATCACGGCAACGGGACGCAGGACATCTTTTGGGACGACCCGTCGGTGCTCTATTGCTCGACGCATCAGATGCCGCTCTACCCAGGCACCGGGGCGAAGAGCGAGACCGGCGCCGGCAACATCGTCAACGCGCCGCTCGCGCCTCGGACCGGCAGCGACCTGTTCCGTGACGCTTTCCTGTCGCGCGTGCTGCCGTCCATTGATGCCTTCGCGCCGGATTTGATCATCATTTCCGCCGGCTTCGATGCGCACCACCGCGATCCGCTGGCCGAGATCAACCTGACCGAGGATGATTTCGACTGGGCGACCGGCCAATTGATGGAGCGCGCCGGCCGCCACAGCGGCAACAGGCTCGTCAGCCTGCTGGAAGGCGGCTACGATCTGCAGGGACTGGCATTTTCAGTCGCCGCCCATGTCGGGCGGCTGATGAAGGGATAGGGTATGGCAGTGGAAGGCAATGAGGACGTCAAGGCGATGAGCTTCGAGCAGGCGCTCGACGCGCTGGAGAAGATCGTCGACGATCTGGAGCGCGGCGACGTCCCGCTCGACCAGTCGATCAAGATCTATGAGCGCGGCGAGGCGCTGAAGGCACATTGCGACCGGCTCTTGAAGGCGGCCGAGGACAAGGTCGAGAAGATCAGGCTGTCGCGCGACGGCAAGCCGGTCGGAACGGAGCCGCTCGACGCGGAATAGTTTGGGCGGGCAGAGCAAGCAAGGTAAGGAGTTCAAGCCATGTGCCGCAACATCAAGACCCTGGCCAATTTCGAGCCGCCGGCGACCAATGACGAGGTGCATGACGCGGCGCTGCAATTCGTGCGCAAGCTGAGCGGCTCGACCAAGCCGTCGAAGCGCAACGAGCATGCTTTCTATCACGCCGTGGAGGCGATCGCGGCCGCCGCGCGCGAATTGATCGATTCGCTCGAAACCAACCAGGAACCGCGCAACCGCGAGGAAGAGGCGGCCAAGGCGAAGGCCAGGTCGGCGCTGCGTTTCGCCTGAGGAACCGACATGAGCTTCTTTCCGGGAAATGATCCTGAACCGGGCGATGCCTTCGCCTGCGACCAGATCGAGCTGATGGTCATCCCCAACGCCAAGGACATCGGCGGCTTCGAGGTGCGCCGCGCCTTGCCGACGGCGAAACGCCGTCTGGTCGGGCCGTTCATCTTCTTCGACCGCATGGGCCCGGCGATCCTGCGCGCCGGCCATGCGCTCGACGTGCGTCCGCATCCGCATATCGGGCTCTCCACCGTCACCTATCTGTTCGACGGCAAGATCAGGCATCGCGACTCGCTCGGCACCGAGATGGTGATCGCGCCCGGCGACGTGAACCTTATGACCGCCGGGCGCGGCATCGTTCATTCCGAGCGCACGCCGGAGGAACTGCGCGGCGCGCCGATGTCGGTCTCCGGCCTGCAGACCTGGCTGGCGCTGCCGGACGGCAAGGAGGAGATTGCCCCGGTTTTCGCGAACACGTCGGTGGCCCGCTTGCCTGAGATCGATGCCGAAGGCGTCAGCGGCCGCGTCGTCATCGGTGAGTTCTCGGGTCTGCGCTCGCCGGTCGCGACCGCATCGGACACGCTTTACGCCGATCTGCGCCTGGCGGCGGACGCCAGCGTGAAGATCCCGGCCGATGCCGAGGAACGCGCCATCTACACGCTGGAAGGCGATGTCTCGATCGCCGGCGATGTTTTCCCCGCCGAGCGGCTCCTGGTGTTCAAGCCCGGCGAGGAGATCGTCGTCTCTTCCGAGCGCGGCGCGCATTTCATGCTGTTCGGCGGCGCTTCGCTGGGTTCCCAGCGCTACATCTGGTGGAATTTCGTCTCGTCCTCGAAGGAACGCATCGAGCAGGCCAAGCAGGAATGGAAGACTGGCCGCTTCGATATCGTTCCCGGCGATGAGGAAGAGTTCATTCCGCTGCCCGAGAGCTAGGATCCTGTAGCCGCGCGTCACTGACGCGCATTTACATTCGCTTGGCGGCGGCCTATTCCGCGCATGATTATGGCGCAATTTGTTGGTAGCGCCTTGTTCGATCAATTGAGGCAGGACGCGCCCGAGTGAAGCCAGACACGCCGCTGCTCGACAAGGTCCGCATTCCCGCGGACCTGCGGAAGCTCGATGAGGGGGCACTGCCGCAGCTTGCCGCCGAACTGCGCGCCGAGCTCATCGACGCCGTCTCGCAGACCGGCGGCCACCTCGGCGCCGGCCTCGGCGTCGTCGAGCTGACCATCGCGCTGCATTATGTCTTCAACACGCCTCAGGACCGGGTGATCTGGGACGTCGGCCACCAGGCCTACCCGCACAAGATCCTGACCGGCCGCCGCGACCGCATCCGCACGCTGCGCCAGGAAGGCGGCCTCTCCGGCTTCACCCGGCGGGCCGAGAGCGAATACGATCCGTTCGGCGCCGCGCACTCCTCGACCTCGATTTCCGCCGGCCTTGGCATGGCCATGGCGCGCGATCTGTCAGGCGGGCGCAACAATGTCATTTCCGTCATCGGCGACGGCTCGATGTCGGCAGGCATGGCCTTCGAGGCGCTGAACAATGCCGGCGCGCTGGATGCCCGCCTCATCGTCATCCTCAACGACAATGACATGTCGATCGCGCCGCCGACCGGCGCGATGAGCGCCTATCTTGCCAGGCTCGCTTCCGGCAAGGCCTATCTCGGCCTGCGCGATTTCGGCAAGAAGCTGACCTCCTATCTCGGCAAGCGCGCCGACCGCGCCATCACCCGCGCGGTCGAGCATGCGCGCGGCTACGTCACCGGCGGCACCTTGTTCGAGGAGCTCGGCTTCTACCACATCGGCCCGATCGACGGGCACAATCTGGAGCACCTCATCCCGGTGCTGAGGAATGTACGCGACAACGGCAAAGGCCCGGTGCTGATCCATGTCGTGACCCAGAAAGGCAAGGGCTACGCGCCGGCGGAGGCCGCCGCCGACAAATATCACGGCGTCAACAAGTTCGACGTCATCACCGGCGCGCAGGCCAAGGCGCCGGCCAACGCGCCCGCCTACACCAAGGTCTTCGCCGAGAGCCTGATCCAGGAAGCGCGCGAGGACGAGCGCATCGTTGCCATCACCGCCGCCATGCCGAGCGGAACCGGCCTCGACCTGTTCGGCGAGGTGTTTCCGAAGCGGACCTTCGATGTCGGCATTGCCGAGCAGCATGCGGTGACCTTCGCCGCGGGGCTGGCCACCGAAGGCTACAAGCCTTTCGCCGCCATCTACTCGACCTTCCTGCAGCGCGCCTACGATCAGGTCGTCCACGACGTGGCGATCCAGAAACTGCCGGTGCGCTTTCCCATCGACCGCGCCGGTTTCGTCGGCGCCGACGGCGCCACCCATTGCGGCGCTTTCGACACCACCTTCCTCGCTACGCTGCCAGGCTTCGTCGTGATGGCCGCCGCCGACGAGGCGGAGCTCCGCCATATGGTGCGCACGGCGGCGTCCTACGATGACGGTCCGATTGCCTTCCGCTATCCGCGCGGCAACGGCGTCGGTGTCGATATGCCGGAGCGCGGCTCGGTGCTCGAGATCGGCAAGGGCCGCATCGTGAAAGAGGGTACCAAGGTCGCGCTGCTTTCCTTCGGCACGCGGCTGCAGGATTGCCTGCTGGCCGCCGAGGAGCTCGGCGCTGCAGGCCTTTCCACCACCGTCGCCGACGCCCGCTTCGCCAAGCCGCTGGACGAGGATCTGATCCGGCGCCTCGGCCGTTCGCACGAAGTGCTGGTGACCGTGGAGGAGGGCGCCATCGGCGGCTTCGCTAGCCAGGTGCTGCATTTCCTTGCCCATGAGGGCCTCTTGGAAAGCGGCCTGAAGGTGCGTCCGCTGGTCTTGCCGGACGTGTTCACCGACCACGCCAAGCCCGAAAAAATGTATGCCGATGCTGGCCTGGATTCGGCCGGCATCGTGCGCACGGTCTTCGCGACGCTCGGCCATGGTGTTCAGGCGCAGCGCGCCTGAATCAAGACGTTAGCTTTTTGAATCAGTTTGCCGGCTTTCTATGCTAACCGTTTGTTAGCGCTTCCGTTTGGCGGTTCGCTTACCCTGTCTGTTGGCCGATTTTCAACGGCGCCCTGCTAAGACCTTGGTCCTAGGCAGGGGGTAAGAACAATGAAGTCGTTCCTTTGCGGCATGGCCTTGCTGGCGGCTTTGGCGGCGCCGGTGGCAGCCGAAACGCGTTACGACCGCAATATCGAAAAGGCGGCGATGGACATCGTCGCCGGCAAGATGGGCAACATCCGCGGCGGCTTCTCCTACAAGCAGAGGCCGCAGTTCGTTGTGCTGCCGGAAGTGACGATGCCGGCGGAGCCGGCGCCAGTAGAGGCGCCGCGCAAGGAAGCCTCCGGCAACGATAGCTTGACGCCAGCCGTCGAACGTCGGGTCTCGCGAACCGTTTTCTAAAACCACATATCGCGCACGCAGCGCCCGTCGCGCGGCAGGTCGTCAAACGTATCGAGGCCGTCGAAATGGTCGATCGGCAGGTCGGCGACTTCCTCCGGCGGCGCCAGCCTGACATTGACGGCGATGCGCGTGCGACTGCTTTCGTCGGAGAGCATGCCGCGCCAGGCGAGCACGCAGGCGCAGGTCGGGCAGAACAGGATTTCCAGCGCGGGTTCGGCCACCTCGGCGCGCGTGTAGGACTTCAGCGGCCCGGCGAGCCGAATGCGTTCATCGCCATAATCATAGGCCCAAAGCGCGCCGTAGCGGCGGCAAAGCGTGCAATTGCAAGCGGTGATTCCACCGGGATCACCCTCCAGCGTCCAATGGGCCGCGCCGCAATGACAGGTCCCCTTCAGCATCGACACCTCCGATCGACAGCCCGCCGTGTCGGCATGTTGCAGCCTCGTGCGCGGTATTCAACCCATTGCGTTCGCGCCCGGCTTTCGCCAATGAAGGCCGATGAATTCCCCTTTGCCATCAAGCCAGCGCCAGCGGCTCGACGAATTGCTCGTCGGGCGCGGCCTGTTCGCCAGCCGCTCGCGCGCCCGCGACGCGATCGAGCGCGGCACGGTGACGGTTGACGGCACAATTGCGCGCAAGCCCGGCCAACCCGTCGCGGCGGATTGTGTCGTCGCCATCGACGATCCTGCCCAGGCCTATGTGTCGCGCGCGGCATTGAAGCTGATCGCCGGCCTCGACCGTTTCGGCCTCTATCCTGCCGGCAGCGAGGCGCTCGATATCGGCGCCTCGACCGGCGGCTTCACCCAAGTGCTGTTGAAACGCGGCGCGGCGCATGTCACGGCGATCGATGTCGGCCACGGCCAGATACACCCCGACATTGCCGGCGACCGGCGCGTGACGGTGATCGAAGGGCTGAACGCCCGCGACCTGACGGCAGCCGATCTCGGCGGCCGCGTTCCCGATTTCCTGGTTTGCGACGTCAGTTTCATCTCGCTGAAGCTGGCGCTGCCGCCGGCGCTGGAACTGGCGGGCGAGGGAGCCAGGGCAGTTCTTCTGGTTAAGCCGCAATTCGAGGCCGGACGCGAGGCGATCGGCAAGGGCGGGCTGCTCAAGGATCCGGACGATGGCGTGCGCATTGCCGGGAATCTGCGCGATTGGCTCGCCGGCATTCCCGGCTGGCGGGTTCTCGGGCTGCACCCTTCGCCGATCGAAGGCGGCGACGGCAACCGCGAGTTCCTGCTGGCTGCCATGAAGGACGCTTGATGAGCACACGCTTCACCATCGCCAGGCTGGGCTCGCAGGGCGACGGCATCGCCAATGCCGAGGGCGGGGAGGTGTTCGTCCCGTTCACGCTGCCCGGCGAAACGGTCACCGCCGCGCGCCAGAAGGACCGCGCCACGCTGATGTCGGTGCTGGGAGCCTCGCCGCTCAGGATCGACCCGGCCTGCCGCCATTTCACCGAATGCGGCGGTTGCGCGCTCCAGCACTACGAGGCCGAAGCCTACCGGCAATGGAAGCGCGAGAAGGTCGTGCAGGCGCTGAAGGCCAAGGGCATCGCTTGCGAGATCGAGGCGCTGGTGCCTTGCGCGCCGCACAGCCGCCGCCGTGTCACCTTCAGCGCCAGGCGCACCGAGGCCGGCATGCTGCTTGGCTTCGTGCGCGCGCTGTCGTCGGAGATCATCCCGATCGAGGAATGCCCGATCTCGCTTCCGGCGATCGTCGCGGCGCTCGATAAATTGCGCGCCTTGGCCGGATTGGTCTGCGCCACGCCGAAAGCGTTTCATATGACGGTGACCGTCACTGCTTCCGGCCTCGACATTGCCGTCCATGATGCCGGCAAGCTTGGCGACCACCAGCGCCGCATCGCCTCCAACTTCGTCATGGCCGAAGGCCTGGCCAGGCTGTCCGTCGATGGCGAGATCGTCGTCGAGCCGAAGAAGCCGGTGGTGCAGTTCGGACCGGTCGCCGTCGCCGTGCCGCCCGGCGCCTTCTTGCAGGCCACGGAAGCCGCCGAGCAGGCGATGGCCGGCCTCGTCGGCCAGCATCTGTCGCGCGCGAAGAAGGTCGCGGATCTGTTTGCCGGCTGCGGCAGCTTCGCGCTCAGGCTGGCGGCGAAATCCGAGGTTCATGCCGTCGAAGGCGAAGCCGCGCCACTTGCCGCGCTCGACCGTGCCTACCGCTTCGCCACCGGCCTGAAGCGGGTGACCAGCGAACGCCGCGACCTGTTCCGCAGGCCGCTGACCTTCAAGGAGTTGAACGCCTTTGACGGCCTGGTCTTCGACCCGCCGCGCGCCGGCGCCGAGGATCAGTCGAAGCAGATCGCCCGTTCCGACGTGCCGCTGGTCGCAGCCGTGTCCTGCAATCCGGTGACGCTCGCGCGCGATCTGCGCATCCTTATCGACGGCGGCTATGCGCTGAAGAGTGTCACGCCGATCGATCAGTTCCTGTGGTCGTCGCATGTCGAGGCCGTGGCGCTTTTGGAGAAGCCGAAGCGGCGCCGATAGCCGAAGCAACTTCGATCACATTTTGTTGAAGTCGCCGCTTGCGCGCGGGCCGCCGGAGTCGCGCCGCAAAGCCGCCTCTTTGCGCCGATCTATTCGCAATCGCTGGGGGAAGAGGAAGGGCCCTGTCAGCGTTGGTTGCTTTTATCCAGGGGGGCCTGAAATGCGCACGCTCCAGAAACTCCTCGCTTCGCTTGTCCTCATCATCCTCGCGGCCGGTTCGGCGACCGGCGCGTTGGCCCAGGGGGAAAAACGCCTCGCCTTCGTCATCGGCAATGCCGCCTATCCATCGGGCGAACTGGCAACGCCGGCCAATGATGCCGGACTGATCGCGCAGACCTTGCAGGCGGCCGGCTTCGACGTGGTCGGCGCCCGCGATGTCGACCAGGAATCGTTGCGCGGCGCCTATCGCGATTTCCTGGCCAAGGTTTCGGACGCCGGTCCCGACGCGGTCGTCTTCGTCTATCTGGCCGGCCATGGCGCGCAGTTCGAGGGCGAGAACTATTTCCTGCCGGTCGACGCCAAGATCGCCAATCCGGCCGACGTGCCGATCCAGGCGGTGCGGGTTTCCGACCTCACCAGGCCGCTCGCCGCCTTGCCGAACAAGGTCAACATCGTCGTGCTCGACGCGGCGCGGCCGAATGATTCTCCCGAGTCGGACCAGCCGCTGGCCGGCGGTCTCGCGCTGGTCGATCCCGACCCGAACATGCTGATCGCCTTTAACGCCGCGCCGGGCACGGCGGCTCCGGAAGGCAAAGGGCCGTACGGGGCCTACGCCCAGGCGCTCGCCGAGATGATGCGCGATGGCGGCCTGTCGCTCGAGGATGTGTTCGACCGCACCCGCCTGCGCGTCAACGAGGTCACGCAAGGCGCGCAGGTGCCGTGGGACGCCTCGAAAATCGACGCGCCCTTCGTTTTCTTCGACCGCGCGCCGGATGCGCCGCCACCGCAGGTTTCCGAAGCGGAATCCCAGGCCGACCGCACCAGGGAGATCCGCGATTTCGACGCCCATGACGCCTATGTCGCGGCCCTCGACCGCGACACGATGCGCGGCTACGAGGATTTCCTCGTCGCCTATCCGCACGATCCGATGGCCAAGCGCGTGCGCGCCATCATCGCGGCGCGGCGCGAGGCGATCACCTGGCGTCAGACCTGGATGCGCGACACGCCCGAGGCCTACTGGTCTTACCTCAAGCGCTATCCGCACGGCCCGCACGCCTGGGACGCGCGCCGCCGGCTCGAGCATTTCGACGCCGAGCTTGAGCCGCCGCCGAGCTTCTCCATCATCGTCTATGACGTGCCGCCGCCACCGCCGGAGGAAATCATCTATGTGGACCGTCCGGTGCTCTATTTCGACGATCCCGATTTCGATTTCGATCCGCCGCCGCCGGTCGCGGTGATCTTCCTGCCGCCGCCGCCGCCGGAATTCATCGTCCTGGCGCCGCCGCCGCCGCCGGTCGAGGTTTTTGTTCTGCCAGTGCCGGTTTTCGTGCCGTTCCCGAGGTGGATCAACCCGCCGCATGACATCGTGCCGCCGCCGGACAACATCATCTTCAACAACATCCACAACACCACGATCATCAACAACACGGTGATCAACGAGAACAACCAGGCGGGGCAGGGCGGTGGCTTGACCACCGGCCAGAAGCTGACCGCCGGCGCGGCCGGGCTGGGCGCCGCCGCCTTGGCCACCAAGGTGGCGCTGCCGCCGCTGCTGCAGAAGAAGGCCGTGCTTCAGCAAGGCAAGCAGCCCGGCCTGGTGACGCCCCTGGAAACGCCCTTGTCGAAGAAGCTTGCGACCGAGCATGCCTTGCCGGGAGCCAACGGCAAGACGCTGCCGCTGGTGAACGGCAAGCCGCTGCCCCTCGCCAAGGGCAAGACGGTTCCGCTCGCGAATGGCAAGACGGTTCCGCTCGTGAACGGCAAGACGCTCCCGCTCGTCAACGGCAAGCCGGCGGCGGCGGACAGCCGCCTGAAGACGCTCGGCAAGCAGGGCGAAGTCGTCACCGGTCAGGGCACTGAGGTGCAGACCGGCAAGGGCAAATTCCGCAAGCTGCCTGCCGTCAACGGCGTGCCTGCCACAAATAAGCCGACGGTGCAGGACAAGCTTGGGAACAACAACCCGACGAGCCTGTCCGACCAGAATGGCGGCAAACCGAAGCGGCTCACGCGCAAGGACCTTGCCGGCGAGACCCTGGTTCCAAACGGGCAGGGCGCAGTCTTCGGCAACGACAAGGGCAAGAAGCTCCGCAAGCTGGGCGGTGAACCGGCCGGCGGCGAGGTCGATGTCCAGCGCAATTTCAAGGTCAACAAACCGAACGCGCAGGTGCTGTCCACACAGGAAAAGCCCGAATTCCATGCGCAGCCGAAGTTCCAGGTCCAGCCGCAGGAGAAGCGGCTGGAGCAGCAGCCCAAGCCGCAGCCGCAGCAGGGAAACAAGAAGGCGAGCTGCGGTCTTCCGGGCGAGCCGCCCTGCAAGCAATAAAGCATGTCTCCCGAAAGTGGGAACCGGTTTCGGGATAAAGACATGCGTAAAATCGAAGACCTAAAGCGCATGGAACGAATCCGAAGGATCGCGACGCGCTTTAGGCGCAGGCGGGACGGCAGCTTTTCGATCGATGGGCGGGGCTTCCCGGCTCATCAATCCGCGGATCGGCCGGTCGTGGGTCCGCAGCGTGTCAATCCGCCGGAGATGGCCGAAGCAGGCAAATGTCGGCTATGAACTCGGCGACAGTCGTTTCGCCGTGCCGCCGCGCTGGTTGAGCGAAACCCAGATGTTCGGGTTCTGCTGCGACTGCCGCTTCACGAAATAATAGCCGGTCGCGTTCCAGGGCCGGATCTCGTCGACCAGATTGTCCAGCACGAGATCGCCCTTGTCGGTCTTCACAGTCAGGATGGTATGGCCCTCGCCGCTCAGGTCGCGCACCACCGTCATCAGCAGCGCCTGCCGGGGGAAGCCTGCCTCCTGGAGAAGCTTGCGCTTGTAGAGCGCGTAGATCTTGCAGTCGCCCTTGCCGTCAGTCGGATAGTCCCAGTGGTCCATCATCGTGCCCCAGTGGTCGTAGTTGCTGACGGGCTTGATGGAGCGGTTGGCCTTCTGGTTGATCCGCTTGAGGATGCTCATGTTCTGCGCGGTCAGCTTGACGCTCGCGGCAGGCAAGGCGGGCACCTTGCACTCCTTCGGCCGGCGATGACAGAAATCGAGCCAGCCATAAGGAACGCTGGTGCTTGCGCCGACCGTGGCGGAACTGGCGGCAGGTCGTGTCGACGTTAGCTTGAACAGCGACGACTGCGCCGCTGCTGGGCTGACACAGAACGATGAAACACCAATCAACGAAACAAGGCCAAACAGGAAGGAAGAGGTCGGGACGCAAGGGGATCGCTTCACTGCCAACACCACCGCAACGAGGAGACTGGCGACAGGCTAATGCGCAAACGCCAGCCCGGCCAATTAAACAATTAATAATGTCCTAACACGATTGTGTTCACTTCAAGGAGCGAGCAGGCGGCCTACGGCCGGAAAACGCAATGGTCAGCCCTTGCCGGACAGAATGCGCTCGACGAAGGCCGGCACGACCTCTGTGGCCGGTCCCTCGATCTGCTCGTCGAAACGCGAGGCCCAGCCGGCGCATTTCAGGTTGAGCTCGACCGTCAAGGCGCCGGCGGCGCGCGCCTCCTCCACGAAACCCGCCGCGGGATAGACATTGCCGCTGGTGCCGATCGCCGCGAAGAGGTCGCAGCCGGTCAACGCATCACCGATCTCTTCCATGCGGTAGGGCATCTCGCCGAACCAGACGACGTCCGGCCGCAACCTGCCTCCAGCACCACAGGCCGGGCACTGCGACTGGACAGTTATGTCGTCGACCCATGCGCTGCTTTCGCCACAGCCAAGGCAAAGCGCGCGCCCGAGTTCCCCATGCATGTGGATCAGACTGCGTGAGCCGGCGCGCTCATGCAGGTCGTCGATGTTCTGCGTGACGACCAGCACCTTGCCCGGCAGCGCCTGTTCGAGCACGGCCAGCGCCGCATGCGCGGCATTGGGCTCGACCGCGCCCATCTGGCGCCGCCGCATGTTGTAAAAATCCTGGACCTTCGCGGGGTCGCGGGCAAAGCCCTGCGGCGTCGCGACATCCTCGAGGTTGAATTTAGCCCAGACGCCGTCGGGATCGCGGAATGTCGCGACACCCGATTCCGCCGAAATGCCGGCGCCCGTCAGGATGACGATCTTGGACATGGCCGAGGTACCGGAATTGCGAACCCGCTGTTTTCGCGGGCCATGATATCGGAATGCTCCGGTGCCTCAAACCCTGGTGCCGCCCACCGTCATCTGGTTCATCCTGAGATGCGGCTGGCCGACGCCCACCGGCACGCCCTGTCCGGCCTTGCCGCACATGCCGATGCCGTTGTCGAGCTTCATGTCGTTGCCGATCATGCTGACGCGGTGCATAGCGTCCGGACCGTTGCCGATCAGCATCGCGCCCTTGATCGGCTGCGTCACCTTGCCGTTCTCGATCATGTAGGCCTCGGTGCAGCCGAACACGAATTTGCCCGATGTGATGTCGACCTGGCCGCCGCCGAAGGAGACGGCGTAGATGCCGTTCTTGACCGAGGCGATGATCTCTTCCGGCTCCATGTCGCCGGCGGTCATGTAGGTGTTGGTCATGCGCGGCATCGGCTGATGGGCATAGCCCTCGCGCCTTCCGTTGCCGGTCGCGTTCATGCCCATCAGCCGGGCGTTCTGGCGGTCCTGCATATAGCCGACCAGCTTGCCGTCCTCGATCAGGACGTTGCACGCCGAAGGCGTTCCTTCGTCATCGACGGTGAGGGAGCCGCGCCGCTCGGGGATGGTGCCGTCGTCGACCACCGTGACGCCCTTCGCCGCCACTTGTTGGCCCATCAGGCCGGCGAAGGCCGATGTCTTCTTGCGGTTGAAGTCGCCCTCGAGCCCGTGGCCGACCGCCTCGTGCAGCATCACGCCCGGCCAGCCGCTGGACAGCACGATGTCGAACGTTCCGGCGGGCGCTGGAACCGCCTCGAGATTGACCAGCGCCTGCCGCAGAGCCTCGCTTGCCGCATGCTTCCAGCTTTCCTCGCTGACGAACTCGCCGAAGCTCTTGCGGCCGCCCATCCCGTAGGAGCCGCTCTCCTGCCGGTCGCCGCTGCCGACCACGACCGACACGTTGATCCGGACTAGCGGGCGGATGTCGCGCACGATCTGGCCATCGCCGCGCACGATCTCGACATGCTGCCAGGATGCGGCAAGCGAGGCCGTCACCTGACGCACGCGCGGATCCTTCGCGCGCAGCCAGCTGTCGATCTCCTGCAACAGCTTGGCCTTGGCTTCGAAAGACGGCGAGGGGATGGGGTTTTCGTCGCCATAGAGGTGGCGGTTGGTGCGGGCCGGCGCGCCGGCAAGCGTGCCGGAATAGCCGCCCTTGACCGCCGAGACGGCATCGGCCGCGCGCAGCAGCGAGGCTTCGGAAAGATCGCTGGAATGCGCATAGCCGGTGGCCTCGCCGGCTACGGCGCGCAGGCCGAACCCCTGGTCGGTGTTGAAATTGGCCGTCTTCAGCCGGCCATTGTCGAACATCAGCGCCTCGCTCTCGCTGTATTCGAGGAACAGCTCGCCATCGTCGGCGCCCTTGATGGTCTCGGTGACGATCTCCTTGACGCGATCGTCGGAAATATCGAATTGGCCGATCAGGCTGTTCATGGCAAATCCATTCGTGGGAACAAAATCGTGCAACGGATGTAGGCGCGAAGCTGCCGTCGCACAATCGCCAACGAGAATGAAGCCGGCGATTGCGACGCCGTCACTTGCCGTTGACGAAGTCCTTGATGTTGCCGGCCATCGCGTTCCAGTTGGAGAACTGCTCCTCCAGATTGGCCTTGGTGATGCCGCCGGCGAAGCTGACATCCATCTTGAAATTCGAGCCGCCGCCCGAATAGGCCTTCACCCAGCGGTATCTTGCGTTCCAGGCATTGGCCTGGTCGGCGGTCAGCGGGTCGGTGTAGCCGGTCGAGAATTGGAGCGACCTGCAGTTCTCGTGGTCTTCGCAGCCGTAGAAATAGATCACGTATTTGACGCCCTCGATCCGTCCGGCAATCATCGGATCGCCATTGTCGTCCTTCTCTATCCTGGCCGAACCGAAGCCCTTGGCGATTTCAAGGATCGTCGCTGGGTCGGGCTGCTGGAGAACGTCGGCATCCTGCGCCCGTGCTGCCGAAACCGCGCCGGCCAACACCAGACCGGCAATGGAAATGGACAGCGACGCGCGCATAGAACCTCCTGGCCGCCAAACGCGCATTCGCCACCGACCTCGGCGTCGGAAGCGGCGCATGGGCAAGAAGATCAAGGTAGGGCGGCGAAGCCTTCCGCAAAGCCCTTCAGGTCGACGGGAATGCCGATGCCTTCTTCCGGGGTCTGGAAGACGATGAAGGTGGCCGAGGTGCCGCTCTTCAACGTGTCGAGCAGTGGCTTTTCGAGGATCACCTCGGCATAGCAGCCGTCCTGGAAGCAGCGCACGAAATAGGCGCGGCCGATATCCTTGCCGTCGACATTGAGACCGAGGCCGTTGGGCAGCAGAACGCCGAGCGGCGCCAGCACGCGCAGGATCTCGGCCTTGTTGTCGGCGGTGCGCAGCACCACGACCGAAAGCCCCATTTCAGGACGATCCTCGGCGACGACGTTCTGCATCATCACGCATTGCTCGGAGGTCGCTCCCGCCGGCGTATCGCAGATGATCGACCATGCGCCATGCGTCGACTTCACCGTGCCGCTGGGCGGCGTGGCGTTGTTCGGCGCGGCGGCGGCGCCAACGGCTATGCCGACGCCGAGCAAGGCGACGGCAAGAACGACCTTCGCCAAGGTTCTCGAAAGCCAGGAAGTCATGACGGCTCCATTGCGAATCACGGCACTTTAAGCTGCGCCCGGGCCAAGTAAAGGACGAGACCGTCGCCGGTGCGCCCCGATACCGGCAATTGCGTGCTTTTCCAAAGCAAATTCGCCCGAATTGGGGCCGCCGCGCATATAGCGTGGCGGGCGCCGAACACGGCCTTCGTGTTGCGCGCAAAAATGCCGCACGGTTTCCTCCGCTCCTTTCTTGCGGAGGGAAAAAGAGTATGGTTTGAACCACCCAGGGACAGACCGGGATTCCCAATCCCGGCATCGTCCGTTATTGGTGCGACAAGATCGCGGGAAGCGGGAGACGAGAGGGCGATGAGGAAATTCCTGGCAAGCGCTAAATTCTTGGCAGGTACGGCAGCTTCGGCCGTGCTCTTCTCCGGTGCCGCGGCCCGTGCCGACCAGCCGCGGGAATGGGAGGTGACCTTCCAGGCTCCGGCGACCGACATGATGCGGCAGATCGAGCGGTTCGGGAACTACACCATGTGGTTCATCGTCCCGATCACCGTCCTCGTGCTGGTGCTTTTGCTGGTCTGCATCGTCAAGTTCCGCGCCAGCGCCAATCCGGTGCCGTCCAAGACCAGCCACAACACGCTGATCGAGGTGATCTGGACGGTCGGGCCGGTGATCGTGCTCCTGCTCATCGCCATTCCTTCCTTCCAGCTGCTCACCGCGCAGTACACGCCGCCGGAAGAAGCCAAGCTCACCGTCAAGGCGACCGGCAACCAGTGGAACTGGGATTACGAGTATCAGGTCGACAAGACCTTCTCGTTCAACTCGGCGGTTCTGCAGGATGGCGACCGTGCCAAGGCCGGCAAGGAGGATCGCAACCTCTATCCGCGCCTGCTCGCGGTCGACAACGAGCTGGTTGTCCCGGTCAACACCACGACCCGGGTGCTGATCACCGCGACCGACGTCATCCATTCCTTCGCCGTGCCGTCCTTCGGCATCAAGATGGACGCCGTTCCCGGCCGCACCAACGAGACCTGGTTCAAGGCGGAGAAGGAAGGCCTCTACTACGGCCAGTGCTCGCAGCTCTGCGGCAAGGACCACGCTTTCATGCCGATCGCGGTCCGCGTCGTTTCCGATGCGCAGTTCAAGACCTGGCTCGAGACAGCCAAGACCGACGTGCCTGCCGCCAACAAGGCGCTGATGGCCGAGATCGATGGTACCAACAAGGTAGCGGCCGCCGGCAACTGATGCCGCGAGTTAGCAAGATTTAGGGAACGGAGCGGAACATGGCAGAGGCTGCAGCTCACGATCACGACGACCACAGGCCGCATGGCTGGGTCCGCTGGGTCTACTCGACCAATCATAAGGACATCGGCACGCTCTACCTGATCTTCGCGATCATGGCCGGCATTATCGGCGGCGCGCTCTCGGTCGCCATCCGCATGGAGCTGCAGGAGCCGGGCATCCAGATCTTCAGCGGTCTGGCGCAGATGGTCTACGGCATGCAGGGCGACGCCGCCATCGACGGCGGCAAGAGCATGTACAATGCCTTTGGCGCCGCGCACGGCCTGATCATGATCTTCTTCATGGTCATGCCGGCCCTGATCGGCGGCTTTGCCAACTGGATGGTGCCGATCATGATCGGTGCGCCGGACATGGCTTTCCCGCGCATGAACAACATCTCCTTCTGGCTGCTGCCTCCGGCCTTCATCCTGCTGCTCTCCTCGATGTTCGTGCCGAGCGCCCCGGGTGCCTTCGGTGTTGGCGGCGGCTGGACGATCTACCCGCCGCTCTCGACGTCCGGTCAGCCCGGGCCCGCGATGGATCTGGCGATCCTGTCGATCCACATCGCCGGCGCGTCCTCGATCCTCGGCGCCATCAACTTCATCACCACCATCTTCAACATGCGCGCTCCCGGCATGACGCTGCACAAGATGCCGCTGTTTGCCTGGGCCGTGCTGATCACCGCCTTCCTGCTCCTGCTCTCGCTGCCCGTCCTGGCGGGTGGCATCACCATGCTGCTCACGGACCGCAACTTCGGCACCGCCTTCTTCGTGCCGGATCAGGGCGGTGACCCGCTGCTCTTCCAGCACCTGTTCTGGTTCTTCGGCCATCCCGAAGTGTACATCCTGATCCTGCCGGGCTTCGGCATCATCAGCCACATCGTTTCGACCTTCTCGAAGAAGCCTGTTTTCGGTTATCTCGGCATGGCCTACGCCATGGTCGCGATCGGCGCCGTCGGCTTCATCGTCTGGGCGCACCACATGTACACGACCGGCCTCTCGCTCGACACGCAGCGTTACTTCGTGTTCGCCACCATGGTCATCGCGGTGCCGACCGGCGTGAAGATCTTCTCCTGGATCGCCACCATGTGGGGCGGCTCGATCTCGTTCAAGCCGCCGATGCTGTGGGCGCTGGGCTTCATCTTCCTGTTCACCATCGGTGGCGTCACCGGCGTTCAGCTGGCCAATGCCGGCCTCGACCGCTCGCTGCACGACACCTATTTCGTGATCGCCCACTTCCACTACGTGCTGTCGCTGGGCGCGGTGTTCGCCATCTTCGCCGGCTGGTACTACTGGTTCCCGAAGATGACCGGCTACATGTACTCGCCGGTGATCGCCAACACCCACTTCTGGGTCACCTTCGTCGGCGTCAACCTGATCTTCTTCCCGCAGCACTTCCTCGGCCTCGCCGGCATGCCGCGCCGCACCGTCGACTATCCGGACGCGTTTGCGGGCTGGAACATGGTGTCGTCCTATGGCTCCTACATCGCGGCCGTCGGTGTCGCGATCTTCCTCTATGGCGTGTTCGAGGCCTTCCAGAAGAAGCGCGTCGCGGGCGCCAATCCGTGGGGCGAGGGTGCCACCACGCTCGAATGGCAGCTGCCTTCGCCGCCGCCGTTCCACCAGTGGGAACAGCTGCCGAAGATCAAGTAGGCGGCGCCTGCCGACGCATACGAGGCCGCCGGCGTGTCCGGCGGTCTTGGCCAACGGAATGATGGACTTTAAGTACGCATGGCCCTTGCCGGAAACAGATTGACGGAGGAAGCGGGCTTTCGCATGTCGGAAGCGACCGCGGGCGATTTCTTCGCCCTGTTGAAGCCGCGCGTCATGTCGCTGGTGGTCTTCACGGCCTTTGTCGGCCTTGTCGCGGCCCCGGTCGCCATCAATCCGCTGCTCGCGATGATCGCCATCCTGGCTATCGCCATCGGCGCAGGCGCTTCCGGAGCGCTCAACATGTGGTACGACGCCGACATCGACGCCGTGATGACCAGGACCGCCGGCCGCCCGGTGCCGGCCGGCCGCGTCACGCCGGGTGAGGCGTTGACCTTCGGCCTGGTGCTGTCGGTGCTGTCGGTGATGACGCTCGGCGTGCTGGTCAACTGGCTGTCGGCATCGCTTCTTGCCTTCACCATCTTCTTCTACGCCGTCGTCTACACCATGTGGCTGAAGCGCTGGACGCCGCAGAACATCGTCATCGGCGGCGCTGCCGGCGCGATTCCGCCGGTGATCGGCTGGGCCGCCGTGACGGGCTCGGTCAGCCTGGAAAGCGTGATCCTGTTCCTGATCATCTTCCTGTGGACGCCGCCGCATTTCTGGGCGCTGGCGCTGTTCAAGTCCGACGACTACGCCCGCGCCGGCATCCCGATGATGCCGAACGTCGCCGGCCATGCCTCGACCCGCCGGCAGATCTTTGCCTATGCGCTGATTCTGGCGCCGGTCGGCGTTCTGCCCTGGGCGCTCGGCTACACCACGGCCGCCTATGGCGTCATCTCGGCCGTCCTCGGCGCGGGCTTCGTCTGGTATGCCTGGAAAGTACTTGGCATGGCCGACGGCGATCGCGCGATGAAGCCGGCCAAGGCGCTCTTCGGCTACTCGCTGCTTTATCTCTTCGCCATCTTCGCCGCCTATCTCGTCGACTGTGTGGTCGGGCGCGCCCTCATGATGGGGGGAGCATGACCGTGGCCGACAAGAAGCTCGAACTGGTCACGTTGACCGAACGCCAGCAGAAGGCGCGCCGCAACCGGTCCATCGCCATCGCTGTCGCGCTGGCGGCATTGGTCGTCATCTTCTACGCCGCCACCATCGTGCGCTTCGGCCACCAGGGCGCCAGCCTCACCGGCTCGGGCCTGTTGGGAGGCGGCTGATGGGGGGCGAGCTGAGCAAGTCCCGCAAGCTGAACAACGGCATCGTCGCCGCCGTGTGCCTTGCCTTTTTCACCGGCATGGTCGGCATGGCTTACGCTGCCGTGCCGCTCTACAAGATGTTCTGCCAGGTCACCGGCTATGGCGGCACCACGCAGCGTGCCGAGAAGCAATATGCCGGCCGCGTGCTCGACCGCGACATCACCATCCGTTTCGATGCCAACACCAACGGCATTCCGTGGCAGTTCGAGCCGGTCGCCCGCTCGGTGACGATCAAGATCGGCGAGACGACGCAGGCGCATTACAGCGCCACCAACAAGTTCGACCGCCCCATCACCGGCCGCGCTTCGTTCAACGTGCAGCCGGAAATGGCCGGCGCCTACTTCAACAAGGTGGAATGCTTCTGCTTCACCGACACGACGCTGAAGGCTGGCGAGACGCTGGACATGCCGGTCGTGTTCTATGTTGATCCAGACATCGTCAATGTGCCGGAACTCAAGGACTTGAAGACCATCACCCTGTCCTACACGATGTTCCCGGTCGAAGAGAAACAGCCGGTCGCCTCGTCGGCTCCGGCCGCTGGCAGCAGCACCAACAAAGTTTCCGATACCGAAGCAAGCCTCGGGGGTTGATATGGCAGACGCGCACGCAAAACCACACCACGACTACCATCTCGTCAACCCGAGCCCCTGGCCATTCCTGGGTTCGGTCGGCGCACTGGTCACCGCCATCGGCGGCGTCTGCCTGATGCAGTATCTGAAGGGCGGCAACTTCCCGGTCTTCGGTCACAACATCGCCAATCCGTGGCTGTTCTTCATCGGCATGATCATCGTGCTCTACACGATGTTCGCCTGGTGGTCGGACACCATCAAGGAAGCGCATGAGGGCTACCACACGCGCGTCGTGTCGCTGCATCTGCGTTACGGCATGATCATGTTCATCGCCTCCGAGGTGATGTTCTTCGTCGCCTGGTTCTGGGCCTTCTTCGACGCCAGCCTGTTCCCCGGCGAGGCAAACCAGTATGCCCGCACCGCCTTCACCGGCGGCGTTTGGCCGCCGAAGGGCATGGAGGTCCTCGACCCCTTCCACCTGCCGCTCTACAACACCATCATCCTGCTGCTGTCGGGCACGACCGTGACCTGGGCGCATCACGCGCTGCTGCATGGCGATCGCAAGGGCCTGATCAACGGCCTTGTGCTGACCGTCGGCCTCGGCATGCTGTTCACCATGGTGCAGGCCTACGAGTACATGCACGCGCCCTTCGCGTTCAAGGAATCGATCTACGGCGCCACCTTCTTCATGGCGACCGGCTTCCACGGCTTCCACGTCATCATCGGCACCATCTTCTTGGCTGTCTGCCTGGTGCGCGCGATAAGGGGCGACTTCACGCCCAAGCAGCATTTCGGCTTCGAGGCGGCCGCCTGGTACTGGCACTTCGTCGACGTGGTCTGGCTGTTCCTGTTCAGCGCGGTCTATGTCTGGGCTTCGAACGGCGCGCTGATCGAAGGCCACTGATAAAAAGGCAATTCCGGGAAAAGCGTAGCGGCTTTTGCGGAATTTGCTTGGAGCAACGGGCGGCCGCGGCGACGTGGCCGCCTTATCTTTTCAAGCGAAAGGGTCTACGGTGCCGGTATGAGCGAAGACAAGGCGATCTGGCCGCCCATCGACCCGATCTCGGCGGGCCTGCATGGCCGCTGCCCGCGTTGCGGCGAAGGCAAGCTGTTCTCGGGTTTCCTCACTGTCGGCAAGCGCTGCTACAATTGCGGGCTCGACTATTCCTTCGCCGATGCCGGCGACGGGCCGGCGGTGTTCGTCATTCTGATCATCGGCTTCCTCGTCGTCGGCCTCGCGCTCTGGATGGAGGTGACGTTCAGCCCGCCGCTCTGGCTGCACTTCATCTTATGGATACCGCTGGCGCTGGTGCTCTGCCTGACGGCGCTGCGCCTGATCAAGGGCGTGCTGATCACCTTGCAGTACTCGAAGAAAGCCTCCGAGGGCAGGCTGGAATCCCACGAATGACCGAGGCGACCGGTTCGGCGGCCGGCCGTTCGCGGCCGCCCTCGGCGTTGCTCATCGGCCTCGGCCTTGTCCTGTTCGCCATCCTGATCGGGCTCGGCACCTGGCAGATCCAGCGCCTGCACTGGAAGGAATACCTGCTCGCGACCATCGACAAGCGGACTCATTCCGCGCCGTTGCCGCTGGCCGACGTCGAGAAGCTATTCGCGGCTTCCCACGATGTCGATTACACCCCGGTGACGGTGACAGGCACCTTCCTGCACCAGGGCGAACGGCATTTCTTTTCGACCTGGGAAGGCGACAGCGGCTTCAATGTCTACACGCCCCTGCTGCTTGAGGACGGCCGCTTCGTGCTCGTCAATCGCGGCTTCGTCCCGTACGATCTCAAGGATCCGGCCAGGCGCCAACAGGGCGAGATTACCGGCAAGGTGACGGTGACCGGGCTTGCCCGCAATCCGCTGCCGGGCAAACCGTCGATGATGCTTCCCGACAATGATGTTGCCAAGAACATCTTCTACTGGAAGGACCGCGACGTGATGGCCGCGACCGCCGGCTTGCCCGCCGGTTTCGTGCTGGTGCCGTTCTTCATCGATGCCGACAAGACGCCGAACCCCGGCGGCCTGCCGGTCGGAGGCGTCACCATCATCGACCTGCCCAACAATCACCTCCAGTATGCGGTCACCTGGTATGGCTTGGCTGCGGCTCTCGCCGCCGTGCTGATCCTGAGGCTGCGCCGCCCGGCAAAGGAAGCGTGAAGCCCGCGCTCTTGACAGGGCAGGGGTGCACGCCTCATTTCGCCTGAAGCAATTCCAGGAAAAGTGTGAGCGGTTTTCCGTCCGGAATTGCGTCAAAACAAAGAGATAGTTTCCGACTTAACCGGCCAGAATTCATGATTGAGAAAAAGCCACCGCTGACGATCAGGCTCTGCCAGCCGCGCGGCTTCTGCGCCGGCGTCGACCGCGCCATCCAGATCGTCGTGCTGGCGCTGAAGAAATACGGCGCGCCGGTCTATGTCCGCCATGAGATCGTGCACAACCGCTACGTCGTTGAAGGGCTGCAGAGCCTCGGTGCCGTGTTCATCGAGGAACTCTCCGAGATCCCGCCGGAGCATCGCCAGTCGCCGGTGGTCTTTTCGGCGCATGGCGTGCCGAAATCGGTGCCGGCCGATGCCGAGGCGCGCAATCTCTTCTACCTCGACGCCACCTGCCCGCTCGTCTCCAAGGTGCACAAGCAGGCGATGCGCCACCAGCGGCTCGGCCGCCATGTGCTTCTGATCGGCCACGCCGGGCACCCGGAGGTGATCGGCACCATGGGCCAATTGCCGGAAGGCGCCGTGACGCTGATCGAGACCGAGGCCGACGCGGCGCGCTTCGTGCCGGTCGATGCGTCGGCGCTGGGCTTCGTCACCCAGACGACCTTGTCGGTCGAGGACACCGCCGGCATCATCCGGGCGCTCCAGGAGCGATTTCCCGAACTGCACGCGGCTGCGGCCGAATCGATCTGCTACGCCACCACCAACCGCCAGGAAGCGGTCAAGGAGACGGCCGCCGGCGCCGATCTCTTCCTCATCGTCGGCGCGCCCAATTCGTCCAATTCGCGCCGCCTTGTCGAAGTGGCGGAGCGCGCGGGCGCCACCATGTCGCTTCTCGTGCAGCGCGCCGCCGAGATTCCGTGGGATGAGATCGCCGGGATCAGGACGCTCGGCCTGTCGGCCGGCGCCTCGGCGCCGGAGATCATCGTCGACGAGATCATCGACGCGTTCCGGCAGCGCTTCGACGTCACCATCGATCTGGCGATAACGGCCACCGAAACGGAGGATTTTCCGGTGATGCGGGTACTGCGCGATGTCGAACTGACGGCGGCCGACATGGCCTTCGTCAATGGAGCGGCGTGAAAGCGGATGGCCGTCTACACCGACGTCAACGAAGGCGAGTTGACCGCATTCCTCAAAGCCTATCCCGTCGGCGAACTCCTGTCCTACAAGGGCATCGCCGAAGGGACCGAGAATTCCAATTTCCTGGTTCACGCCTCGACCGGCTCCTACATCCTGACGCTTTACGAGAAGCGGGTCGACAAGGCCGACCTGCCGTTCTTCCTTGGCCTGATGGGTCATCTGGCGCGAAAAGGCATTTCCTGCCCGCTGCCGGTCACCGCGCATGACGGCACCGTCATCGGCACGCTCGCCGGCCGTCCGGCCGTCATCATCACCTTCCTCGAAGGCCTGTCGCTCAGGCGGCCGGCCGCCGCGCATTGCGCGGAAGTGGGCAAGGCGCTCGCCAGCCTCCATATCGCCGGCCAGGATTTTCAGATGAGAAGGCCGAACGCGCTGGCGATCGATGGCTGGCGCAAGCTATGGGCGGCCTCGCGCGGCCGCGCCGATGAGGTCGAGCCGGGCCTTGCGGCGGAGGTCGATGCCGACTTTCGCGATTTCGAGCGCCACTGGCCGACCGGCCTGCCGCAGGGCATCATCCACGCCGACCTGTTCCCGGACAATGTGTTCTTCCTCGGCGAGAAGCTGTCCGGGCTAATCGACTTCTATTTCGCCTGCGACGATCTCTACGCCTACGACGTCGCCACTTGCCTCAATGCCTGGTGCTTCGAGAAGGATTTTTCCTTCAACCTGACCAAGGGGACGGCGCTGCTCGCCGGCTATCAGTCGGTGCGACCGCTTGGAAGCGACGAGAAGGCGGCCATGCCGATGCTGGCGCGCGGCTCGGCGCTGCGCTTCATGCTGACCCGCCTCTATGACTGGCTGACCATTCCCGATGGCGGACTGGTGATGAAGCGCGACCCGACCGAATATATCCGCCGCATGCGCTTCCACCGCGCGATCAGGTCGCCATCCGAATACGGGCTGACATGAACAAAAAGATCGAGATCTTCACCGACGGCGCCTGCTCGGGCAATCCCGGACCTGGCGGCTGGGGCGCCGTGCTGCGCTACAACGGCGTCACCAAGGAACTGTACGGCGGCGAGGCCGAGACCACCAACAATCGCATGGAGCTGCTGGCCGCCATCACCGCGCTCAACGCGCTGAAGGAACCTTGCACGGTCGACCTCTACACCGACAGCAAATACGTCATGGACGGCATCTCCAAATGGATCCATGGCTGGAAGAAGAATGGCTGGAAGACCGGCGACAGGAAGCCGGTCAAGAATGGCGAGCTCTGGCAGGCGCTCGACGAGGCCAACCGGCGCCACAAGGTCACCTGGTACTGGGTGAAGGGCCATGCCGGCCATCCGGAAAACGAACGCGCCGACGAACTGGCCAGGCAAGGCATGGCGCCATTCAAGCCGAAGCTTGCAAGGCCTGCGCCGGTCGTGGCCGCGCCACAGAAAGCCGCTCCAACCGGCAAACGCGCGCCCCGGCGCTCTACACAGAGCTACTGAGGATGCGCGCACCGTTGCCAGGTAGAGGCGAACTGAATCAAAAAGATTTGCGCCGGCTGCAGCGGCTCTGGGACGAGGGCAAGGCGAGCGGGAAACCAGAGCCTTTGGATTTTCACGTCCTCCGAAAGGAGGCTCGGAGGAAGTTGGCGGTAGCGGCGCGGAACGCCTGTTAGCTCGTGAGCGGGAGCCGCCCGTTTTGCCGCCTCACCGAATCAGCAGCGCCGTCGAGAACATGCCGAGCGCGAACACGGTGTGCGCCACGAGGTTGAGCGCGCGCACCTTCGTCGGATTGGGGAGCTTGGATGCCGCCCAGCCGGCACCCATGCCCGGCGCCAGCAGGAACCAGCCAGCTCCGACGGTGACGATGCCGAGGATGAAGGCCGGCAGGAAGGTCGGCGCCGCCAGCCAGCCCGCGCCGACGAGCACCACCAGGATCACGCCGTAGACGATGCCGACGAGGTAGTGGAACGCCCAGCCGAGCGCTTTTTCATGCGCATAGGGCGCCGCCTTGCCGATATCATCGTGAAAGACCTTTTCCGGCAGATGCCGGACCCAGCGCCCGACCATCCCCCAGTTCGGCAAGGGCTGGCCGATCGCCTTGTTGAGGATGATCGCCCAGATATCCATGAACACCGTGGCGCCGATGCCAATCGCCGCCGCGCGCCAGGCGATGTCGAGCATCAGAGCTGCTCGAGGATTTTCGCCGCGCCGCTCTCGTCGACGCCCGGCTTGGTTTCGAGGTTGAGCGCGGTGACCTTGCCGTCGTCGACGATCATCGAAAAGCGCTTCGAGCGCAGGCCCATTCCGGCCGCGGAAAGATCGTTGTCGAGCCCGACCGACTTGGCGAAATCGCCGCTGCCGTCGGCGAGGTAGAGGATCTTGCCTTCGCCGCCGGTGAAGTGCGCCCAGGCGCCCATGACATGGACGTCGTTGACCGAAACCACCGCGATCGTGTCGACGCCGCGCGCCAGGATGGCGTCATGGTTCTCCAGATAACCAGGCAGATGGTTGTTGCTGCAGGTCGGTGTGAAGGCGCCGGGGACGCCGAACAGCACCACCTTCTTGCCGGCGAAGATCTCATCGCCGGTGATCGGCTTGGCGCCGTCGGCGGTCATCACCTTGAAGCTCGATGCGGGCAGTTTTTCGCCAACCGAAATGGTCATGGGTTCCTCGCTTGCGAGATGGGGAAGATCGACGCCTTCGATATCGGACCGGACGGCTTCCCGCAACCGTTGCGCTGATGCTGGATCAAGGGAAAGGCAGCAACCCGTCCACCGAGCCCTCGGCGCTGGTCAGCGTGTAATAGAGCCCGCCATCGGTCGGCGTCGCCGATGGCCGGTCGAGGATCGGCACGGTGAAGACGAGCTTGCCGTCCTTCTCGCTGCGCACCGGCGCGCCGAACATGTAGTCGCGCTCGCCGGCGATGAAGAAGTCGACGGATTCCGGATCGCCGGGCGACTGCGCCTGGACGACAAGGGTTTCGTGGTCGCCGGGCAGCACGTTGATGCCGAAATCGGGCCGCGCCGGGGAGGGCAGCGTCGCAAGCGCGGTTTTGACCAATGCCGCGTCGGTCGCGTTGTCGGGATCTGACGCGGGATCGACGCTGAGCCGGGTCTGCACCGGAATGCAGATCGTCTCGCAGATGCCGAGGAAGACATGGGCGTCGATGGTCGCCGGTTGGCCGGGCGAAGACACCGTAAAGGTCACCGGCAGCGACACCGGACGATCATAGCCGGACCATTTGCCGTAGCCGTCGTCATGACGTTGCGGCGGCGGGAAAGACAATTGCGCGTCGGCGATGTTGGTGCTGCCGGATATGTCGAGCTGCGGCGGCACGCCGGCATCGCCCGGATCGCGCCAATAGGTCTTCCAGCCGGGCTTCAGCGCTATGTCGAGCACGCCGTGGATCTTGCCGGCCTCGTCGGGCTTGCCGGTGGTCACCAGCCGGACCTTGCCGCCCTCCGAGTTGTACCAGATCGAGGAAGAGGCCTCGGCCGGGAGGCTTGCAGCCCACCCGAAAACGACGCCGAGAGCCAGTATCTTCATGTATCGCATGGCGGTGATTTGACCGTCCGTTCTTGGCCGCGCAATGGCCTCGTCGCTCTCCCGGTATCATATTTGCGTGACATCGGGGACCGTCACCATCTTTTCGGCGCTGCCGAAACGCGTTACGCTCAAGCCATGGACTTGCTGCGCCACAAGAAGGCGGCCGCCGGACGCGGTTTCCTCGACGACCAGTTCCTGATTGCCATGCCTGGCATGAAGGACGACCGCTTCGCGCGCTCCGTGATCTACATCTGCGCCCATAGCGACGAGGGTGCGATGGGGCTGATCATCAACCAGACGCAGCAGATGCTGTTTCCGGACCTGCTCGTGCAGCTCGGCATCATGAACGAGCAGGAGGCGATCCGGCTGCCGGCGCATACGCGCGATTTCGTCGTGCGCAATGGCGGGCCGGTCGACCGCAGCCGCGGCTTCGTGCTGCATTCCGGCGACTATCGCGTGGAATCCTCGCTCAACGTTTCCGACGACATCTGCCTGACGGCAACCGTCGACATCCTGCGCGCCATCTCCACGGGGCGCGGCCCGCGCCATGCGCTGATGGCGCTCGGCTATTCCGGCTGGGGCGCCGGCCAGCTCGAAACGGAGATCGCCGAGAACGGCTGGCTCACCTGTCCGGCGACGCAGGAACTTCTGTTCGACGCCGACATCGAGCGCAAATACGACCGCATCCTGGCCTCGATCGGCATTGACCTTGCCCATCTGAGCGCCGCCGCCGGCCACGCTTGACGCTCGCGACTAGCGCGAACGCCCGCGACTTCGTCATCCTAGGGCGAAGCAGGAGCGTAGCTCCGTCGCGAAGACCCTAGGATCCATTCCGTTACATCGACCGTAGGTGCAGCGGCGCAGAATTCCGCACCGTTTTCAACGCCTTAGCGTCACGGCATGGATCCTAGGGTCTGCGCGCGTCGCTTCGCTCCTTGCTCCGCCCTAGGATGACGAACTGAGAGGGCGCCAGTCGCCGAAGCGGCCTCTAAGCCTGGGTCAGCGGATACTGCTCCCTTAGCGTCTTCAGCACCTGGTCGCCGGGCATCGGCGCGCCGAACATGAAGCTCTGGACATATTCGCAGCCCATCTGGCGCAGCTCCAGCGCGTCGCTCTCGTCCGAAATGCCTTCCGCCACGACCGAAAGTCCGAGCTCATGCGCCATGTTGACCATGGATTTGAGCAGCACGGCCCGCTTCGGCGTCGCGTCGTCAACAAAACTCTTGTCGATCTTGATCGTGTCGAAGGGGAAGCGCGTCAGATAGGAGAGCGAGGAATAGCCGGTGCCGAAATCGTCGAGCGACAGCCCGATGCCGAGCTGCTTCAGCTTGGTCAGCACATGCGCGGTCTGCTCGGGATTGTCCATCACAAGGGATTCGGTGAGCTCGAGCCGGAAGCAGCGCGGCTTCAGATTGGCGCGCGCGATGACCGAGCGGACGTCGCTCACCAGGTCGCGGCGGATCAGCTGGCGGCTGGACAGGTTGACCGACACCGACAGCGGCGCGTCGCCGATCTGCTTCTGCCAGGAGGCAAGGTCCTCGGCCGCCTGCTGCATGGCGAACAGGCCAAGCTGCACGATCAGTCCGCAATTCTCGGCCACCGGAATGAAGTCTCCCGGCGGGATCATGCCGCGGCGCGGATGGTCCCACCGCAGCAGCGCCTCGAAGCCGGCAACGCTGCCGTCCTCCAGCCGCACGATCGGCTGGTAGGCAAGGGTGAACTCACGCCGCTCGATGGCCCGGCGAAGGTCGGATTCGAATTGCAGCCGGTCAGTGCCGACAGTGCGGAAGGCGGGCCGGAACGGCTCGATGCGATCGCCGCCGAAGCGCTTGGCCTGGTGCATGGCAAGCTCGGCGTCCTTGACCATGTCCTCGGCCGAAGTCTGCGCCGTCGTCCAGGTGATCAGGCCGATCGAGGCGGTGAGGACGATCTCGCGCTTGGCGAAGGTGATCGGATTGTTGATCGCGTGCTTGATGGCATCGGCCATTGCCGCGATGCGGGCAGGGTCCTGCTCCGAAAGCAGCATCAGGGCGAACTGATCGCCGGCAAAGCGCGACAGCGAATCCTTCGGCTTCAACAGCCTGTGCAGCCGGCGCGCGACGGTGAGCAGGATGGTGTCGCCGGCGGAAATGCCGAGGCCGTCATTGACCTGCTTGAAGCGGTCGATGTCGATGATGAAGACCGTCGGGCGCACCTTGTCCTCGGTGCGGGCGATCGAGATGATCGCTTCCAGGCGGTTCATGAACAATTCGCGGTTGGGCAGGCCGGTGAGGTTGTCATGCACGGCGTCGTGCAGCAGCCTTTCCTCGGATTTCTTCTGCTCGGTCACATCGACCATGGTGCCGACGCAGCGGATCACCTCGCCGTCGGAGCCGATCACCGGCCGGGCGCGCAGCGAGAACCAGTGATAGTGGCCGTCGGCGCCGCGCAGGCGGAAATTCTGCGCCACCTTGCCGCGGCGGTGCTCCAGCACCACGTCGAGCGTGGTGCGGAACGTGTCGCGATCGTCGGCATGCAGCACCGGCAGCCAGTTGCGGGCGGCGCCGCCAAGGCTGTTGGGCGCCAGGCCGAGCTGCAGGCTGATGTCCGGCTTGGTCACCACGCGGTCGCGCAGCACGTCCCAGTCCCAGACGATGTCGCCCGAGCCGGCCACCGCCAGCGCCTGGCGCTCGAGGTCGGAGAACAGGCCCTGATGCGCCCCGCCGCCGGCGAAGGCATGCTGCATCACGGTGAAGCCGATGAGCAGGATGATCAGGATCAGCCCGCCGCCCAGAGCCGGCTGCGCGATATCGTTGTCCAGCATGCCGGTGATCGCCATCCACGACCCGCATAGCCAGAGCAGCACCATCACCCAGCTCGGCACCAGCATGATCGCGCGGTCATAGCCGCGGATACCGAGGAAGATGATCAGGCCGAGCCCGGTCAGCGCGGTGGCGGCGAAGGAGATGCGGGCAATGCCGGCGGCGACCGCGGGATCGACGATGGCGACGCCCGCGATCAGCAGCAGTCCGAGGATCCAGACCAGCGCGCCATAGCTGAAATGGCCATGCCACCGGTTGAGGTTGAGATAGGCGAACAGGAACACCACGAAGGTTCCGGCAAGCGCCACCTCGGTGCCCGCCCGCCAGATCTGCTCGTTGCCGGGCGATATTTCTATGATCTTGTTGAGGAAGCCGAAATCGACGCAAATGTAGGCCAGCACCGCCCAGGCGAGCGCCGCCGTCGCCGGAAACATCGAGGTCCCCTTGACCACGAACAGGATCGTCAGGAACAGCGCCAGAAGGCCCGAGATGCCGATGACGATGCCGCGGAACAGCGTGTAGGAATTGACCGAGTCCTTGTAGGAATCCGGGTCCCACAGGTAGACCTGCGGCAGCTTCGGCGAGGCGAGCTCGGCGATGAAGGTCACCACCGTTCCTGGGTTCAGCGTCACGCGGAACACGTCGGCGTCGGGGCTTGTCTGGCGGTCGAGCGCGAAGCCCTCGCTAGGCGTGATCGCCGCGATGCGCGTCGAGCCGAGGTCGGGCCAGAAGATGCCGGAATTCACCAGGCGGAAATGCGGCGCGACGATCAGCCGGTCGAGCTGCTGGTCGGTGGTGTTGGCCAGCGCGAAGACGGCCCAGTCGCCGCTGGAGCGCGCGTCATTAGCTTCCACCTCGATGCGCCGCACGATGCCGTCGGGGCCCGGCGCGGTCGAGACCTGGAAGTTCTCGCCCTGATTCCGGTAGATTTCCACGGCGCCGGAAAGGTCCAACGCCTTGTCGTCGCGCGCGATCTTGATGGGCTCGACGGCGAAAGCCGGCATGGCCGAGAAAAGCGTGACCACGACCGTCACGATGAGGGCGAACAGCGACGCTAATCGCGAAAAATTCGTCACATTCAGCCCTTCGTTCCATCGCCCGGCGGATCGTCCGCGATCCGGGCGTAGAGGTAGTGATCCTGCCAGATGCCATTGATCCTGAGATAGGACCGGAGAAGTCCTTCGCGCCGGAATCCGGCTTTTTCAAGCACGCGGATCGACCGGGCGTTTTCGGGAATACAGGCAGCCTCGATCCGGTGCAACCTCAGCGTATCGAAGGAGAAGCGCGAGACCAGCTTGACCGCTTCGGTCATCAGGCCGCGATTGCCGAAGCGTTCGCCGATCCAGTAGCCGATATGGCCGCTCTGCGCTACGCCGTGGCGGATGTTGCCGAGCGTGATGCCGCCGGCAAGCTTGCCGCTCGATTTCTCGAAGATGAAGAAGGCGATGGCCGTGCCTTGCGCGTAATCTTCGCGGTAGCGGCTGATGCGCAGCCGCCAGGCGGTGCGGTCGAGCTCGTCCGGTTGCCAGCGCGGTTCCCAGGGTTCCAGGAAGGCGCGGCTTTCGCCGCGCAAGGTCGACCATTCGCGGTAGTCGTTGGTCAGAGGCACGCGCAGCGTCACCTTTTCGCCCTTCAGTGCCGGCAGGTCGCGGCGAAAGAAAGGGAGCGCGAACACGGCTCTTGTAAGGTCAGACGGCGAGCCGGCGGGCCGTCGTCTGCGGACCCGCAAGCGATTCGAGGATCGCCTCGTAGGGCGCAAGCGTGCCCACGGGGCCGACCGCGGTGAGCGTCGGCTTGGTCGAGAACAGCCGCGAGGAGAGGTCGGTCAGCCGCTCGACGGTCAGAGCCGACAGCCGCTCCATCAATTCCTCCTTGGCGATCGGCCGCCCAAACAGGAGCAGCTGCCTGGCGATCTGGGACGCCCGGCTGGCCGGGCTCTCGGCTGACATGATGAGGCCGGCGCGATATTGCGCGCGCGCCCGGTCGAGCTCTTCCTGCTGGATGCTTTCGCCGGCCTTCTGCAATTCGTCGATGATCACCGGCACCAGCTTGGCGATGTCGCTCTGCCCGGTGGCGGCATGCACGCCGAAGATGCCGGTGTCGGAAAAACCCCAGTGGAAGGCATAGACCGAGTAGCAGAGGCCGCGCTTCTCGCGCACTTCCTGGAACAGCCTGGACGACATGCCGCCGCCCAGGATCATCGACAGCACCTGCGAGGCGTAGAAATCGCGCACATGGTAGGCGCGGCCCTCGAAGCCGAGCACGATCTGCGCATCCATCAGGTCGCGGTCCTCACGGAAGTCGCCGCCGACATATTGCGCGTATTGCGGGATATTGCCCGTCGCCTTGGCGCGGAAGCCGCCGAGCCGCTTTTCGACCTCGCGCACGAAATTGTCGTGCTTGATGTCGCCGGCCGCCACGAGGACCATGCGCTCGGCGTCGTATTGCCGCTCGATGAAGTCGTGCAACTGGCTGGAGGTAAAGGATTTGACCGTCTCCGGCGTGCCCAGGATCGAGCGGCCGATGGTCTGATGGCGGAAGGCGGTTTCGGTAAAGCGGTCGAAGACGATGTCGTCGGGCGTGTCGTGCGCGGCCCCGATCTCCTGCAGGATCACATGCTGCTCGCGCTCCAGCTCGTCGGGATCGAATTCGGATTCCTGCAGGATGTCGGCCAGGATATCGACCGCCAGCGGCACGTCGTCGGAAAGCACCCTGGCATAGTAGGAGGTCGTCTCGACGCTGGTGGCGGCGTTGATCTCGCCGCCGACATTCTCGATTTCCGAGGCGATCTCAAAGGCGCTACGGCGCTTCGTGCCCTTGAACGCCATGTGCTCGAGCAGATGGGCCATGCCGTGCTCTTCGTCACGCTCGTTGCGGGCGCCCGACTTCACCCAGGCCCCTAGGGCAACCGATTCGATGCTTGGAAGGGTTTCGGTGGCGACTGTCAGGCCGTTCGACAGACGGCTTACCTCAACACCCATATGGCAAGTACTCCCTAACGCGCCGCCCGCGAGTGGCGGTTCACGTAATCTTCCACCATTTTCAAGTCGGAGGGAAGTATCGTGTATTTTTCGTCGGCTGTCATCAAGCCGCCTAGCCATGCGGGCAGGGCAGCGGTGACGCCGCTCGCGGCTTCGACCGCGGCCGGGAATTTCGCCGGATGCGCGGTGCCGAGCACCACCATGGGCACCGCACCGGAGGCATGGGCGGCCGCGACGTGAACGGCGGCGGCCGTGTGCGGGTCAAGCAGGTAGTTGCTTTTCTCGAGCGTCGCGCGGATGGTGGCGGCGACCTCGTCCACCGTGGCGCGGCCGGCGTCGAACTCCGCGCGGATGCGCTGGAGCTCGTCTTCCTCGATGGTGAACGCGCCGGACTGCTTCAGCCCGTTCATGTAGCGCCGCACTGTTTCGGCATCGCGGCCGGCCGCCTCGAACAGCAGGCGCTCGAAGTTCGACGACACCTGGATGTCCATCGACGGCGAGGTCGTGGCGAACACGCCCTTGGTACGGTATTCGCCGCTCGATAATGTGCGCGCCAGGATGTCGTTATCGTTGGTGGCGATGATCAGCCGCTCGATCGGCAGGCCCATGCGCTTGGCGGCATAACCGGCAAAGATGTCGCCGAAATTGCCGGTCGGCACGGTGAAGGAGACCGGCCGATCGGGCGCGCCGAGCGACACGGCGGAAGAGAAATAATAGACGATCTGGGCCATGATGCGCGCCCAGTTGATCGAATTGACGCCCGACAGCGACACCCTGTCGCGGAAGGCGTGGTCGTTGAACATGTCCTTCACCAGGCCCTGGCAGTCGTCGAAATTGCCTTCGACCGACAGCGCGTGGACGTTTGCCGCGCTCGACGTCGTCATCTGGCGCTGCTGCACCGGCGAGACCTTGCCATGCGGGAAAAGGATGAAGATGTCGGTGCGGTCGCGGCCGGCGAAGGCGTCGATCGCAGCGCCCCCGGTGTCGCCCGAGGTCGCGCCGACGATCGTCGCGCGCTGGCCGCGCTCGGCGAGCACGTGATCCATCAGCCGCGCCAGCAACTGCATCGCCACGTCCTTGAAGGCGAGCGTCGGGCCGTGGAACAGCTCGAGGATGAAGGTGTTCTTGCCGGTCTGCACCAGCGGGCAGACGGCCTCATGCCGGAAAGTCGCGTAGGCCTCGCGCACCAGCCGCTCGAAGACAGGTGCCGCGATCTCGCCGCCGAGGAAGGGCGTCAGCACGCGGATGGCAAGGTCCGGATAGGCAAGCCCGCGCATGGCGCGGATATCGGCGACCGAAAACCGCGGCCATTCGCTGGGCACGTAAAGCCCGCCGTCGCGCGCCAAGCCGGCCAGCACAGCGTCTGAAAATCCAAGCGCGGGCGCATCGCCGCGGGTACTCACATATTGCATCGTCAATGGCCCATTGCTGCCGGTCGCGTCATCCACGGCAATTGGTTAATTTTCCGAGCCGGCTCAGTCGCATTTTTGCCGCGCCGTTGCTATACGTCACCGGCTTTGTGAGAGGGAAGTGCAGTTTCATGGCGTTTTATTCGGTCAACCGCCGCTTTGTCGCGGGTCTGGCGCTCACCGGCTTTATGCTCGCCGCCGCCGGCTGCCAATCGAGCGACAATGGCATATTGAACCTCGGCATCGGCAAGAAACCCGATCCGACAGCTCCGATACCGCCGCCGGACCCCAAGATACTCGCCAGCCAGCTGCGCGCCTACTGCCCCAAGGTGACGCTGCGCGACGGCACTGCCTTCTTCAACACCTACGCCAAGGGTTCGACGGCGAAGCCCAAGAAAAAGAAGGGCGATGCTGCGGCCGATGCCGAAGCCGCGGCAGCCGCCGCGGCCGCGCAGACCGGACCCGGCGGTCAGCCGGTCGATCCCGATCACGATCCGGCCAAGATCATCTACCAGGCCTCGATCTCCGATGTCACGCGCGACTGCACACACGCCAACGGTCAGCTCTCGATGAAGATAGCCGTTGCCGGCAAGGTCGTGCCGGGTCCGCTGTTCGCGCCCGGCACCGTCACCATGCCGATCCGCATCGCGGTTCAACACGGCAACGACGTGCTCTATTCGCAGCTTCATCAATACCAGGTGCAGGTCACTGACCCGTCGGCGGCAACCCAATTCGTCTTCACCGACGCCAATGTCGTGGTGCCGGAGCCGAGCGCGACCGACTACCAGGCCTATGCCGGCTATGATGAGAACACGCCGGCCGCCCCGGCGGACAAGTCGAAAGGCAAGAGGAAGAAGCGCGCTGCCACGACGAACTGATGTCTGCACTCATCGAACGCCCGGGTGGTTGGGCTACTCCGGCAATCCGGCTGCCCGTAGCGCGCTGCCAAGAGCCTCCGCGAGCGCGGGCGCGCAATTAACCCCGGCAAACTGGCGGCTGTAGCGAAAGGCCGGCTGAAGCTCGGTCACGCGAGCGGCGGCTGCCTTCGCTTCGTCCAACCGGCCAAGCTTGGCCAGCGCGGCCGCCAATTGCACATAGGTGATGCTATGTGCCGGATTGGCTTGGACGGACTTGTAGGCAGCACCACAAGCCTCTTCGTAGCGGCCGCGCACCAAATGGCTCATCGCCTGCGCGTCAAATGCGGCCCAGGCCCATGAATCAAAGGGACTCAGCCGCAAACCCTGCTTGCTCCACTCTATCGCTCGCTCCGCTTCACCGCTCCATCCGAGAATGACACTGCCAAGGATGTAGGTCAGAGCCGATGATGGGCTGATGGCGAGGGCGGCTTCCAATGCCGCGAACGCAGCGGCACGATCATGCGCATCCATGCCGATGGAAAAGCCCGCCCATGTCAGGGCGAGAGCATCATCCTGTCCGTGGACGATGGCCGACCGCGCGTGGCGGATCGAAGACGCACGGTTGATCTCCTGCAGGCCGGCGCGAAGGAACAGGCAGTGATGGCACATCGCCGCGTTGCCATGCGCCAGCGCATAGGTAGGTTCGAGCGCGATCGCACGATCGAGAAGGACCAGCGCTCTGGTCACTTGCGCCGGCATGCCTGAATCGACATCAGGCTGGGCCTGAAGCACGAGATCGTAGGCATCGAGGCTATCGGGGCGTTTGCGCCTGACACGTTCGATTTCGGCCTTCCGCACGCTTGGTGCAATCGCGCCCACTGCCGCCAGCGCGATCTCGTCTTGAAGCGCGAAGATGTCGTCGGAACTGCGGTCATAACGCTCGGCCCAGACATGGGCGCCGGTCGAAGCATCGATCATCTGCGCGGTAACCCGCACGCTGCGGCCGGCCTTGCGCACACTGCCTTCGAGCACATAGCGAACGCCAAGCTCGCGGCCGACCTGCTTCACGTCGACGGCGCGACCCTTGTAGGAGAAGGTCGAGTTTCGCGCGATGACGAACAGCCATTTGATGCGTGCCAGGCCTGTGATGATATCGTCCACCATCCCATCGGCAAAATATTCTTGCTGGGGATCGCCGCTCAAATTCGAGAATGGCAGGACGGCGACGGACGGCTTCTCAGGCAAGCTCGGTCCCGACGTGGCGCGGGCGGCCAAGGTATCGGGAACATTGGTGGCGACGGCAGGTCCGACATAGCGGTAGCCACGGCGCGGCAATGTTTCGATCCAGTTCGCGACATTCGCCGCGTCGGCCAATGTCCGGCGCAAGGCCGCGATCTGAACCGTCAGATTGTTGTCGGCAACCGCCGATCCGCCCCAGCCGGCATCGATCAGCGCGTCTTTGGACACGGGTTGGCCGGCGTTCTGGATCAGCAGTCGCAGCAGCGCGACGGCGCGCTGCCCGAGCATAGTCGGCTCATCTCCGTAAAAGAGAATGCCCACCTCCGGATCGAGGCGAAAAGGGCCAAAGCGGTAGACGTCGCCCCTGGCTGTCATTGGAACCTTTTAGCAAATTTTTGGCAACGGATTCACGACTTTCCGCCGCGACCGGCCGATGTTGCGCGAACGCTTGCGAGAAACAAGCGCCCTGTCAGAGGAGGATCATATGAGCGCTGCTGCCGTCATCCGCATGCCTGACGAGAAGAAGGGCGTCATGTTGCGGGGCTATCCGATGGCGTTCCTCGTCACCGATGAAAATACCAAGCACACGAGCATGTTCGATTGGACGATCCCGCCGGAATTCGCCACAGGGCGGCATGTTCACCGGGTGCAGGAGGAGACCTTCTATCTGCTCGAGGGCGAGTGTGAATGGCATGTCGGCGACAGGACGATCCGTGCAACGCCGGGAACCTTTCTGTTCATCCCGCCGGGAGTGCCGCACAACATCACCAATGTCAGCGAGAAGCCTGCGCGCGTGCTGATGACAGTCTCTCCGCCTGGCCACGAGCATTATTTTGAAGAGCTGGCCGTGCTGGCGGCGCGCGGGGCGCCCGATCCAAAAGCGCTCGCCGATCTGCGAAACCGCTACGACACCGACCAACTGTCGACGCTGACGACGCGCGCGTAAGCAGTCTCTCAGGTTTCAGGCGTCTTCCGACCACTCCGAGAGCGCCGCGAGCGTGCCGTTCAGCTCCGCCCAGCGCCGGATGACCGTTTCGGCGCCGGCCTCGGTCAGCGCGTCGGCATGGCCGGGATAGCTGTGTCCGGCGCCGGTGAAGCCGATGACGCGCATGCCGGCCGCCCTGGCGCCGGCGATGCCGTGCACGGAATCCTCGATGACGAAGGTGTTCTTCGGGTTCGCGCCGAGCTTCTCTGCGGCGTAGAGGAAGACGTCCGGCGCCGGCTTGGTCTTCTTGCTGGGGATATCCAGCCCCGAAAAGATACGGCCGGCGAAGAACGGCAGCAGCCGCACCTTCTCCAGCATGGATTGGACCCGCTCGGTGCTTGAATTGGAGCAGACGGCGCGTGGCACGGTGACGGCCGCAACCGCCTCGCGGGCGCCGTCGATGATGCGCACGTCGCTGCGCAGCTTGCGGTCGACCAGTTCCTCGGCGCGGTCGATCAGCGAGGCCTCGAACGGAATGTGCGACTTCTCCTCGAGCCGCAGCATGATGTCCTTGAAGGTCAGTCCCGCATAGGTCTCGAAAATCTCCTCCGCCGAGATCTCGAATCCGGCCGATGTCAGAAGCTCGGCCTCGACGCGTGCGGCGACGATTTCGGAATCGACGAGCACGCCGTCGCAATCGAAGATGACAAGATCTGGCTGGGGCATGGCAGTCCGGGTCGTTGGGGGAAAGGCCTGTCGGCTCAAGTGGCGCGGCATACACCAACGGGCCGGCCTGCGCAAACGTCCGAGGCATGCGCCCGCGCCTTCACCGAATGTTTACGCTGATCGGTAACCATAACAGCCAGTAAACCGTAACGCGTTTGTTTGGGTGTTTTGATGTCTGCCGTGCGTCTTCTCGACGAGCTTTCCCACGCCCCTCTTAAGTCCGAATGGCTGGACACGATCCTGAAAGGCGATTGCGTCGCCGCGCTGGACCGGCTGCCGGAAAAGTCGGTCGATATCATCTTCGCCGACCCGCCCTACAATCTGCAGCTCGATGGTGACCTGCACCGGCCCGACCAGTCCAAAGTCGACGCCGTCGACGATGACTGGGACCAGTTCGAGAGTTTCGAGGCTTATGATGCCTTCACCCGCGCCTGGCTGCTTGCGGCGCGACGCGTGCTGAAGCCCAGCGGCACCATCTGGGTCATAGGCTCCTACCACAACATTTTTCGCGTCGGCGCCCGCATGCAGGATCTCGGCTTCTGGATCCTCAACGACATCGTCTGGCGCAAGACCAACCCGATGCCAAACTTCCGCGGCCGCCGTTTCCAGAACGCACATGAGACGATGATCTGGGCCTCGCGCGACCAGAAGGCCAAGGGCTACACCTTCAACTATGAAGCGCTGAAGGCCTCGAACGACGATCTGCAGATGCGCTCCGACTGGCTGTTCCCGATCTGCACCGGCGGTGAGCGGCTGAAGGACGAGAACGGCAACAAGCTGCATCCGACGCAGAAGCCGGAAGCGCTGCTGGCCCGCATCATGATGGCCTCGACCAAGCCGGGCGACGTCGTGCTCGATCCCTTCTTCGGCTCCGGCACCACCGGTGCCGTCGCCAAGCGCCTCGGCCGCCACTTCGTCGGCATCGAGCGCGAGCAGGCCTATATCGACGCCGCCAATGAGCGCATCGCCGCGGTGCGGCCGCTGGAAAGCGCCGACCTCACCGTGCTTTCCGGCAAGCGCGCCGAACCGCGCGTCGCCTTCATCAGCCTGATCGACAACGGCCTGGTAACGCCCGGCGCCACGCTCTACGACGCCAAGAAGCGCTGGGCGGCGAAGGTGCGCGCCGACGGCACGCTGGCGATCGGCGACAGCGCCGGCTCCATCCACAAGATCGGCGCCGAGGTGCAGGGGCTGGACGCCTGCAATGGCTGGACCTTCTGGCACTATGAGCGCTCAGGCGGCCTCACCCCGATCGACGAATTGCGCCGCATCGCCCGCCTTGGCATGGAGCGGGCGGGGGCCTGAGCCGTAAACTGCCCTTGAATCAACACTTCAACGGATCGCCGCAAGCGATTCAGTTCAGGCCCTAATTCCGAACTGCTCAAGGTCTGCTTTAAGCGTGCCGGCGTCGGTGAACAGCACCGCCTGCCAGCCGGCGGCCCTGGCGCCGTCGACATTCTTCTGGCTGTCGTCGATGAACAGCGATGCCGCTGGCTCGAGGCCGAACGAAGCGACGTGGTGGTCGTAGATGGCGCGGTCCGGCTTGATCAGGCCGATGTCGCCGGAGACGGTGACGCCGCGCGGCTTTTCCAGGAACGGGAAACGGGCGCGGGCCTCGCGGAACGTGTCCGAGGCCCAGTTGGTGAGCAGCGTGACGTCGCGGCCGTCCTCGATGAGGCCTTCCAGCAGAGCGACGCTGTCTTCATAGGCGTGCGGCGCCATCTCGTGCCAGTGGCGGCGGAAGTTACGGATGTTCTCGGCATGGCCGGGATGCTCGGCGATCAGAAGCGCCTCTGCCTCTTCCCAGGTGCGGCCGCGGTCCTGCTCGAGATTCCAGGCGCTGGTGCAGACATTGTCGAAGAACCATTTCCGCTCCCCGGCATCGGGGATCAGGCGGCTGAACGGGATGTCGGGATCGTAGTGGACCAGCACCTTGCCGATGTCGAACACGATGTGGCGGATTTCGGTCATGCGGGCCTCTTTTCACTGTGCGACGGTTTCTTCGTCGCGCCCGGTATCGCTGCTTCGATTGCCTTTTTCATGACAGTCGGCAGCGCTTCCCCGGAAATTTCATGGGCCAGCGACCAGAAATACCCCGACGGTGCATCGCCTGTGACTCGGGCATGGAAGACATCGAGCTCCAGCGCGAAATGGGTGAAGACATGGCCGATCTGCCCGGCGTGCCGCCAGTCGGCCGGAAAGGGCGCGGCCTCGGCCGTCGTGGCACCGTCGACCCGCGCCGTCCAGCCCGTGGTCGGCACCTCGGTCATGCCGCCGAGCAAGCCCTTCTCGGGTCGCTTGCGCAGCAGGATGGCGCCGTCGGCGCGCTCGGCGACGAAGGCCGCACCCTTGCGCAACGGCTTGTCGTCCTTGGGCAGGCGGACCGGGAAGCGTTCCGGATCGCCGCTGAGGATGGCGCTGCAATCCGCGCGCACCGGGCACAGCATGCAGCGCGGCCGCTTCGGCGTGCAGATCGTCGCGCCGAGATCCATCATCGCCTGGGCGAAATCGCCGGGCCGCGTCTGCGGCACCAGCTTTTCGACCAGCGTGCGGATTTCGGGCTTGGCTTCGCTGAGCGGCGTTTCGATCGAGTAGAGCCGGGTCATGACCCGTTCGACATTGCCGTCGACGACCGCCGCCGGCTGGTCGAAGGCGATCGCCGCGATCGCCGCCGCGGTGTAGGCGCCGATGCCGGGCAATTCGCGCAGGCCCGCCTCGGTGTCGGGAAAGCGGCCACCTTTCAATGCCACGAGATCCGCGCAGGCTTTCAGGTTGCGCGCCCTGGAATAATAGCCGAGCCCGGCCCAGGCCTTCATCACGTCTTCGGCTGGCGCCGCCGCCAGCGCCTCGACCGTCGGCCATTTCTCGACGAAATTGCGGAAATAGGCTTTTACCGCCTCGACCGTGGTCTGCTGCAGCATCACCTCGGACAGCCACACGCGATAGGGATCGGCCCTCACGCCGCGCGCAAACGCGCCTGGGGTCACGCGCCAGGGCAGGTCGCGGTGATGCGCGTCATACCAGGCAAGCAGGCGGGACGCGATATCCAAGGATCCAGCCCCGCTGGTATCCGATCCAGCTTTGCTGGTATCTGCGGATCCGATGTCGCGGGGTGCGGCCTGTTTTGATGCCTTGCGGGTCTGGTCTAGCGGTGCCATTGATCGGATGGATTGGGGACTGGAGAACGCACATGGCAGGGAAAAGGGCCTTCGGCAATCCCGTTCCGGTGAGCGATCTCGCGACCGAGATCCTCGATCCGGTGCTGAAGAAGCGCGCCGGCATCTCGATCGGGCTGGTGCAGTCCTGGGAGGAAATCGCCGGGCCGCGCCTGGCCACTCATTCCCGCCCGGAAAAAATCCAGTGGCCGCGCCGCCTGCATGAGGACGATCCGTTCGAGCCGGCGACACTGATCATTGCCTGCGAAGGCATGGCGGCGCTGCATCTGCAGCACGAGGCCGGCGAGGTCATCAACCGCGTCAACGCCTTCCTGGGCTTCAACGCCATCGGCCGCATCAAGATCCTGCAGAAGCCGGTGCTTTCGCAAAAAGCGCGGCCGAAGCCCGCGCCGCGCCCCTTGACCGAGGCCGAGAAGTCGAAACTTTCGCATCTGGTCGGCAAGATCGAGGATGACGGCCTGCGCGCTTCGCTGGAGCGGCTTGGCGCCACAATTTTGGGTGAAAGGAAGCCCAAAGGGTCGTAAGAAGCGTCACGAATGCGTCACCAATCTCGCGCATTCGTGATGCTCAGGATCAAGTTTCACGATTGGATTGGGGATCGCGATGCCTTAATTCGCGCCAACTCTCGCCTTTTCTAGCCCTTGCATTGCAAAATCCAACCGATATCAGGTGATTCGCATGAACCGTGCCCCGTTTGGCAAGACCTTGTCCCGCAGAAACCTTCTGACCGCGCTGGCCGCCGTTCCCGCGGTGGCGCTGCTCGCCGCGTGCAGCGACTCGGGCGAGGACGCCAAGGCTGCCGACGTGAAGCCTGCCGACCCGTCGACGCCTGCCAAGCCGGCTGCGACGCCGGCGGCTGTCCAGGTGCCGGAGGCACAGGGCACGGTCGACATGGCGGAACTGCTGAAGCCCGGCGCGCTGCCTGAAAAGCAGCTCGGCAAGGACGACGCCAAGGTCACCATCGTCGAATACGCGTCGATGACCTGCCCGCACTGCGCGCATTTCGCCATGACCACCTTCCCGGAGTTGAAGACCAAGTATATCGACACCGGCAAGGTCCGTTACATCCTGCGCGAATTCCCGTTCGACCCGAGCGCCGAGGCCGGCTTCATGCTGGCGCGTTGCTCCAAGGACAACTACTTCGCCATGGTCGACGTGCTGTTCAAGCAGCAGCCGAGCTGGGTCGGCGTCAACAACACCAAGGAAGCGCTGCTGCAGATTTCCAAGCTGGCCGGTTTTACACAGGAGTCCTTTGAGTCCTGCTTGACGGACCAGAAACTTCTGGACGATGTGAGAGCAGTCCAGAAACGCGGAGCGGACGAGTTCAAGGTCGACTCGACGCCGACCTTCTTCATCAATGGAAAGACCTACAAAGGGGCGATGTCGATTGAGGAAATGTCGGCCATCATCGACCCTCTGCTCTGACATCCAGGCCGCGCCGAAGCGGTCCGGCTTCGGCGCCTACGCCTGCAGTGTAGGGCGGCGCGAATGAAATTTTCGCGCCTTCGCCTCCTCGGTTTCAAATCCTTCGTCGAGCCCGGCGAGTTCGTCATCGAACGCGGGCTGACCGGCATTGTCGGGCCGAACGGCTGCGGCAAGTCGAACCTCGTCGAAGCCTTGCGCTGGGTGATGGGCGAAAGCTCCTACAAGAACATGCGCGCGTCCGGCATGGACGACGTGATCTTCTCCGGTTCCGGCGCGCGTCCAGCGCGTAACACGGCCGAAGTCACGCTTTTCCTCGACAATACGGACCGCACCGCGCCCGCCGCCTTCAACGACGCTGACGAGTTGCAGGTGTCGCGCCGCATCGAGCGCGAGGCCGGCTCGCTCTACCGCATCAACGGCAAGGAAGCCCGCGCCAAGGACGTGCAGCTTCTGTTCGCCGATCAGTCGACCGGCGCCCGTTCGCCCTCCATGGTCGGCCAGGGCCGCATCGGCGAGCTGATCCAGGCAAAGCCGCAGGCCCGCCGCGCGCTGCTCGAAGAGGCGGCCGGCATCTCCGGCCTGCATACGCGCCGTCATGAAGCCGAACTGAGGCTGAAGGCGGCCGAGCAGAACCTCGAGCGTCTGGACGACGTCGTCGGCGAGCTGGAAGGCCAGATCGAAAGCCTGAAGCGCCAGGCGCGCCAGGCCTCGCGCTTCAAGAACCTGTCGGCCGATATCCGCAAGGCCGAAGCGACGCTGCTGCATCTGCGCTGGACACTGGCAAAGACCCAGGAAGGCGAGGCGCGCTCCGCGCTTGCCGTCGCCACCACGCTGGTCGGCGACCGCGCCGCCACTCAGATGGCCGCGGCCAGGGAGCAGGGCATCGCTGCGCACCGGCTACCCGATTTGCGCGACGCCGAAGCCGCTGCTGCTGCCGCCTTCCAGCGCCTGTCGATCGCCAAGACGCAGATCGAGGAAGAGGCCGGCCGCATCCGCGCCCGCCAGACCGAACTTGAGCGCCGCTTGCAGCAGCTCGACGCCGACATCGCCCGCGAGGAGCGGATGGTGCGCGACAATGCCGACATTCTGGAGCGCCTGCGCGCCGAGGAGGCCGAACTCAACTCGGACAATGCAGGCGCCGCCGAACGCGATGCGACCACACGCGCCGCTTTCGAGCAGGCGGGTGCTACGCTGTCGCAAAGCGAAACGAAACTTGCCGCGCTGACCGCCGAACGCGCCGAGGCGGCCGCCTCGCGCCACCAGATCGAGCGCACGCTGCGCGAGACCGCCGAGCGCCGCGACCGCTTCGCCTGTCAGCTCGCCGAGGTCGACCGCGAGCTTTCCGACATCGTCGCGCGCATTTCCGGCCTGCCCGATCCGGCCGAGAAGCGGCTGCTGGTCGAGGACGCGCTGGCCCGGCTGGAAGAGAGCGAGGCCGGCGCGATCGCCGCTGAGCAGGCGGTCGCCGAGGCGCGCGCCGCCGAGAGTGCCGCGCGTCCGCCGCTACAGGATGCCAGGGCGGAACTGGCGCGCATCGAGACGGAAGCGCGCACGCTGGCGAAGATCCTGAACGCCACCAGCGGCGGCGATCTTTTCCCGTCGGTGCTGGAGCAGATCAGCGTCGAGCGCGGCTACGAAACCGCGCTTGGCGCGGCCCTTGGCGAAGACCTAGACGTTCCGCTCGACCGCAGCGCTCCGGTGCATTGGGGCGAAAGCGCGGTCCAGCCCGGCGATGCGGCATTGCCTGACGGCGTGAAGAGCCTTGCCAGCGTCGTCCGCGCGCCGGCGCAACTGGCCCGCCGCCTGGCGCAGATCGGCATTGTCGAAGCCACCGACGGCCGCCGTCTTCAAGCGCTGTTGGCGCCCGGCCAGAGGTTGGTCAGCCGCGCCGGCGCGCTCTGGCGTTGGGACGGCCTGACCGCCAGCGCCGACGCTCCGACCGCCGCCGCGCAGCGGCTGGCGCAGAAGAATCGCCTGGCCGAGCTCGATGCCGAAGCCGTGCAGGCAACGCGCGTCGTGCGCGAGGCCGAGGAAGCGCTGGCGCGCGCCGAGCAGGCGATGCGCCAGGCGAGCGAGGCCGAACGCACTGCGCGCCAGGCCGGCCGCGACGCCCAGCATGCGCTGGATGCCGCCCGCAACGCCCTGGCCGAGGCCGAGAAGGCCGGAGGCGAGCTGGTGAGCCGGCGCGCTGCGCTGGATGACGCACGTGCCCGCATCGTCGACAGTCATGAGGAGACGCAGGCCGCCTTCCTCGAAGCCGAGGAGATGCTGAAGGACGCACCCGATCTCTGCGATCTCCAACTGCAGCTCGAACAGGCTTCCGCCAATGTCTCGCGCGACCGCGCCACGCTCGCCGATGCGCGCGCCGTGCATGAGGGATTGCGCCGCGAAGCCGAGGCGCGCATGCGCCGGCTCGACGCCATCGGTGCCGAGCGCAAGAACTGGCTGGAGCGTGCCGAAAACGCCTCGACGCAGATTGCCGCCCTTGGCGAGCGCAAGGCCGAGGCCGAAGCCGAGCGCGAGCGCCTGGCCGACGCGCCGGACGAGATCGACGCCAAGCGCCGCGCGCTGCTGTCGCAGCTTTCCGAGGCCGAGGCGCTGCGTCAGGCGGCGAGCGACCGCCTGCAGGAAGCTGAGACCAAGCAGGCCGAGCTCGACAAGGCGGCCACCGCCGCCATCCAGTCGCTCGCCGAGGCGCGCGAGACCCGCGTGCGCGCCGAGGAGCGGCTGACGGCGGCGGATGAACGCCGCGCCGAGGTCGAGGCTCGCATCCAGGAGGCGCTGAACACGCCGCCGCATCTGGTAATCCAGCATACCGGGCTTAAAGCCGACGATCCGATGCCCGACATGGCCGAGATCGAGCGCCAGCTCGACCGGCTGAAGATCGAGCGCGATCGGCTCGGCGCCGTCAATTTGCGCGCCGAGGAAGAGCAGCGGGAATTGTCCGAACGGCTGGAGACCATCGTTTCCGAGCGCGAGGACATCATTGAGGCGATCAGGAAACTGCGCCAGGCGATCCAGAGCCTCAACCGCGAGGGCCGCGAGCGGTTGCTCTCGGCCTTCGAGGTGGTCAACGGCCATTTCCAGCGGCTGTTCTCGCATCTGTTCGGCGGCGGCACGGCCGAGCTGCAATTGATCGAGTCGGAGGACCCTCTGGAAGCGGGGCTGGAAATCCTCGCCCGTCCGCCCGGCAAGAAGCCGCAGACCATGACGCTGCTATCCGGCGGCGAGCAGGCGCTGACGGCGATGTCGCTGATCTTTGCCGTCTTCCTCACCAACCCGGCGCCGATCTGCGTGCTGGACGAGGTCGACGCGCCGCTCGACGACCACAATGTCGAGCGCTTCTGCAATCTGATGGACGAGATGTCGAAGACCACCGAGACCCGCTTCGTCATCATCACCCACAACCCAATCACCATGGCGCGCATGGACCGCCTGTTCGGCGTCACCATGGCCGAGCAGGGCGTCAGCCAGCTTGTGTCGGTCGACCTGCAGGCCGCCGAAGCGATGCGCGAGGCGAGCTGAACTCGCCTTTCTCGGGTTCGACGACCAACCCTACTTCTCCGGCGCGGTCGCCGGCGCCGTGTAGCGCCTCCGCACGGCATCGATCACCAGCTTGCGGCTCTCCTCGGCCGACAATGTCTTGTCCTTCTCCGCCTCTGCCGTCTCGCGGGCAAGCTCCTTATCCCGGATCTGCTGGCGGAACCATTTGGAATAATCGCCAGCGCGCAGGTGATATTCCCAGGTCTTGTCGTCGATGCCTTCCGCCATCTGCGCGAAGATGATGAGATTGTGGGCTCTGAGGTTCATCGTCTTCTTTGGTCCGGTGAAATAGAAGCTGCCCGCCTCGTCGAGCTCGCCTTCGGCATATTTGCGGCTGTGCCGCTTCAGCGACTGGCTGGGCTCGATGGCCTTGACCGTGAACGGCTTCTTGCCGTCATGCGGCCGCCAGAACACCACGCGGTCGCCCTTGGGCAGCGGAATGTCCTCCGGCTCCTTGAGCCCGGTTTCCTTGCAGAAGGTGGTGATCACGCCCTTTGCCTTGGGGCCTAGCGCGATCACCGCCGTCACCAAGTGCAAGGCATCGGTGGAAATCGCTTCCGGATGCACGGTGATCAGCACGGTGCCGGGCAGCTCGATCGAAAGCACGGATCGCGTATCCCCGCGGCGCTTGGGCATCAAATGATGAGCCTCGTCGATGACCAGCCAGTGCGGCCTTGCCGTGCGGTAGCGGACATTGCCGAGGCCGGGCAGCAGTTCGGCGAAGAAACCGGGACGCTCATCGACCTTCAGCGCCAGCCCGTTGACCACGACATTGTTTTGCGGCTTCTCGAGCAGTTCCAGCAATTGCTCCTTGTTCGGCGCGGTCGAGCCATTGCCGAGCGGAACCGCGCCCTTCAGCCCGTCATAGTCGCCTTCGGGATCGAAGATGCAGAACTGCAGCCCCTTCTCGACGAGACGCTCGGTGAGCGCCGTGGCCAGGGTCGATTTGCCGATGCCGGAGCTTCCGGCGATGAGCACCGTTTCCGTCGGCGACAGATAGATGTCCTTGCCGCGCGAGGTTCCAAGCAGCACGCCGCGCGAGCGTTTTTTGGCAATCAGGTGGTCGTGCTTGATCAGCTTGCGGATCAGTTCCTCGACGCCCTTGCCGCGCGCCGCCTTGGTGACAAGGTCGGCGGTTTCCTTGACGGCGGGCAGCGCATTGGCGACCGCGACGCTGCAGCCCGAGGCCCTGAGAAAGGCGTGGTCGTTCTCGGCGTCGCCTACGCCCACGACATTGTGCGGCGACAGCTTCAGGTCTTCGAGCGCCGCCGCCAGCCCGGTCGCCTTGTTGATGCCGGAAGGTAGGATCATCACCGCGCCCTTGTTGAAGATGATCTCCAGCTCCAGTCCAAGCTTCTTGATGACGTCGAGCACGGTGGCCTGGTGCGGTTCCCAGGTGGCGACGATCGAGCGCCCGACCGAGAGCGGCTTGACGCCGCGCTTCTTCAGCCTGTCGACGAGATCCGCGGAAGGCGAGGGCGAGATCGTGCGCTCCTCCTCGCTGGCCGGCGTGTAGATCAGCGCGCCGTTCTCGGCCACGACCTTGTCGAACAGGGAAAGTTCGGGAAACACCTCCTTGAGATCGGGCAATTCGCGCCCGGTGACTAGGATCAGCTTGCGTCCGGATTTCTTCAGCTTCTCCAGCGCCGAGATCGTGCTCGCGGTGACCAGCCCGTCATGCGCCAGCGTGCCGTCATAATCGGTGGCCAGAGCCATGAAATACATCGGTTGAGCCTCTCCGCTGGCTGTCGTGCCCGGTCCGTCTGGAATGAACAACGCCTGTCGGCGGAAAAGGTTTTAGTTGGCGCCCTGCGGAGTGCCTCGCCGCGCGGACAGCGGCGGCGCCATCCTGTCGGCTGCAATTCCGAGCCGCAATTGTGCAGAAATGCGCCAAATGTGACGGCGTCGTCACCGTGGCTCGAGTGTCAGCTGATGTGGTAAGGTTGATTGTCGGCGAGGAGGAGAGGTACAGAAACAATGACTGTGAGACGAACCAGAGCTTACGTCACATCCGGCTTGGTTCTAGCGGTGTGCATTGTAGTTCCTTGGCAGAACGCCACTGCCGCTCAAAATTGCGACTCAGCCGCGACACCCGGCGTCAATTGGCAGGACTGTGACAAAAAGCTTCTCATCCTTAAAGGACAGGACCTGAGCGGGGCGAACCTGATCAGCGTTGATTTCACTTCGACCGACCTCAGGAACAGCAATCTCCTTGCGGCAAATTTTGAGAAGGCAACGCTTGTGCGTGCTTCCCTAGCTGACTCGACCGCCAAAGGCGCCCGGTTCGACAAAATCGAGGCCTACAGGACCGACTTCAGCCATATGGACGCGCAGGGCGCCGTGTTTACGAGCGCCGAAGTGCAGCGCTCGAATTTCGAGGACGCCAATCTGACGAATGTTGATTTCACAAAGGCGGAATTGGGGCGAGCGCAGTTCCATGACGCCGACATCAGTGGCAGCCGCTTTTCGTTTGCCAATCTCGCGCGGGCGGACTTCCGAGGAGCGACGTTCACCAAGCCGATAGACTTTGACCGCGCCTTTCTCTTTCTGACCCGTATCGAGGGCCTAGATCTTTCCAAATCGGCGGGCCTGTCCCAATGGCAGCTCAACATGGCTTGCGGAGACGCCCGGACCGAGTTGCCTTCTGGCTTGACCAGGCCTGAAGGTTGGCCCTGTCAATTCCAGGAGGAATAGTTGTCGGCAAGCGAACCGCGGTAATGCTGCACCCGACAGGGTCCCAGGACATCTGCTTAGCGGAACTAGAGCAATTCCAAGAGCGGTTTTCCGTTTCCGTGAACCGGTGAAACGCTCTAGAGACCAAGATGATGACGACATGCGTGATCCCCAGGCCTGTGTCGAAACCTTGCCGGAACGGGTTGCGCAAGCCCCGTCAGGCGAGTGCGGTCAAGGTAGCCCATGTCGTCCGCCTACATGGTCAAGGTCGAAAATGGCGGTGGCTGGGGCGCCAGGATTCGAACCTGGGAATGTCGGTACCAAAAACCGATGCCTTACCACTTGGCGACGCCCCAGCAGGCGGGGCATGCCCGCTTGCGCGCGGCCTTATAGGACGGGTCGGAGCAAAGCTCAATGCCGGAAGACCAACTAAAATCGGCAGCGACGCGGGCCGCGATTCCGGCCGGTTCACCCTATCGCCGGCAGGGGAGCGCAAGCCGCACGCCGCGCGGCGGCTTCGCAGTAGCGCCGGCAGGCCAGCGGTTCAGCTCAGGCTCTCGGGAAGCAGGCGATGCATCCCTGCCTACGCTTGGGCCACGCGCGCGCGGCAATCGTCCAGAACGGCAGCGAGCGTCTCTTCGAAAGAATATCGGGGGGCCCAGCCAAGCAGGGTCCTGGCGCGGGTCGCATCGCCGACGATGCAGGGCAGGTCACTTGGCCGCATCCGCAAGGGATCCTGCTCGGTGACGATCTTGACGCTGCTACGGGCCAGCAGCAGGTCGAGAATGTCGCCCATCCGCCAGGAAAGGCCGGATGCAACATTGAAGATTGTGTTCGGCGCAAGATTGCGGCTGCGCAGGACCGCGCGCGCATAGGCATCGGCGATGTCGCGCGCGTCCAGGAAATCGCGCCTTCCGTCGAGATTGCCGACGCGGATGACCGGCGCAGCCAGGCCTGCTTCGATGCGCGCAATCTGCATGGCGAAGGCCGGCACCGCGAATGCCCCGGTCTGGCCTGGTCCCGTATGGTTGAAGGGACGCATCCGAACGCATTTCAACCCCCGGTATGACAGCGCGCCGAGCGCGAGGTCGGCCGCGGCCTTGGTCGCGGCGTAATCGTCGATCGGGGCAAGCAGCGTGCTTTCGTCGAGCGGTTGCCCGGTCTTTGCGCTTTCGCCATAGACCAGACCCGATCCGACATGGATCAGCCAGGCCTCCGGCGCCTTGTCGAGGATGGCATTGGCCACGTTGAGCGCGCCGTCCACGTGGATGCGCCAGGTGTTCTGGGGATCCGCCTGAGCGGCGTCGAGGGCCGCGAGCGCCGCCAGGTGGACGACATGCGTTGGCCGGTGGCGGGCAATGGCGTCCTTGACGGCGGCCGGGTCCGTCACGTCCAGTTCGTCGACCTCGCCGAAAACGGGATGCGGACCGCCATATTTGGAGGTCGCGGCAATGGCAATGTCGTCGCCGCAAACGCTGCGCAGCGCATCGCAGACATAAGGGCCGACAAAACCGTTGGCACCGGTCAGGAAAACGCGCACGGGCGCTTCACGAGCCATGACGGACCGTCCGCATGCGGATGCGTGTCGGAACGCGGTGCATCAAGTCATCGGCCCGTAAAAGCAAGAGTTTCCTTTCAACGCCTTGCCGCCGCGTGGCGCGCGAGATCGGCGTCCACCATTTCGCGGATCATCTCTTCCAGGGAGATCGTCGCTTCCCATCCGAGCTTCGCCTTTGCCTTGGCCGGATTACCGAGCAGGATTTCGACTTCCGCCGGCCTGAACAGGTCGGGGTCGATGACAAGATGGTCGTCCATCTCAAGTCCCACATGCTCGAAGGCGATGCGGCACATGTCGCGCACCGTCGTCGTCCGGCCGGTGGCGACCACATAATCGTCGGGCTGGTCCTGCTGCAGCATCAGCCACATGGCGCGCACATAATCCCTGGAGTGGCCCCAGTCGCGCCTGGCGTCGATGTTGCCCAGGCGCAATTTCCTCGCAAGCCCCATCTTGATGCGCGCGACGGCGTCGGTGACTTTGCGTGTCACGAATTCGATGCCGCGAAGCGGCGATTCGTGATTGAACAGGATGCCGCTCGAGGCATGCAGGCCGAAGCTCTCGCGGTAATTGACGGTGATCCAGTGGCCGTAGGCCTTGGCCACCGCATAGGGCGAGCGGGGATGAAAAGGAGTGGTCTCCGACTGCATCGGCTCCTGGATAAGGCCGTACATCTCCGACGACGAAGCCTGGTAGAAACGCGCCCCGGGCACTTCAAGGCGCAGCGCCTCCAGCACATTGGTGACGCCGATGCCGGTGACGTTGCTCGTCAGGATAGGCTGCTGCCAGGACGATTTGACGAAAGACTGCGCGGCAAGGTTGTAGACCTCGTCCGGCCTTACGTCGCGCATGGTTCGGATGAGGCCCGACAGGTCCGTGATGTCGCCATCCACGATCCGCACGTCGTTCTCGATGCCCAGCCATTTCAGCCGCATCGTGTTGACGTCGGCCGTGCTCGACCGTCTCGCCAGGCCGTGGACCTCGTAACCCTTCGAAAGCAGGAGCTCGGCCAGATAGGCGCCGTCCTGCCCGGTAATGCCGGTTATCAATGCTGTCTTTGTCATCAATGGTCTCGGTGATCGGGCGAGATGCGGGGCGCAAGTCCCCATCGTTGCTGGATTTAGCGCTCCAAGCCTGCGGCAACCGCCGGCACCGCTGTCATTATACGGCCTCGACCTTATCCGCCAGTGCGGCGTCGCGCGCCCGTTGCAGCGTCATTGCCACGATTTCGGTTGCCCTGTGACGGCTGGCGGCCTCGGCGTAGCAGCGAAATTCGGGAGCGTTCCCGGAAGGCCGCAGGTGGATGATCTCGCCGCTGGTCATTCGCGCCCTGAGACCGTCGGTCTCATCGACATCCGCGACGGTGCCGAAGGGCGCCAGGAACCGCTGCAACGCGTCGCGGTCGGCGAGCTTGCGCATCAATCCGCGCGATCTCTCGACCGGGAAGTTCTCGAGCCGCTCGCTGGCGCAGACCGGAAGATTCCAGGTTTCGCGCAGGCTGGAGAGCGTTTTGCCGGCCGATGCCATCGTGCCCAGCACGGCCAGGATCGGCAAGAATGAATCCCGCGTCGGCAGCGCCGACAATACTTCGCCGTTCACCAGGCAGTCGGATCCCAGCAGAACCCCGCCATTGGCTTCGAAGCCGACGACGATGCCGCCTGCCTGCCGCGCGGCATTCATTCCCTCAATGACGAAAGGGGATCCGACCTTCGTTCTCCTGACGCTGAACCCGAAAGCCTCGGATATGCCCGAGTTGGAGGTGACCGGCGTCACCACGACATCGGCCTTTAGGAAGAGCGCCGTGGCCAGCCCGATCAGGTCACCGCGGAACAACTCGCCATTCTCATCAATGACAAGGGGGCGGTCGGCATCGGCATCGGCCGAGACCACCGCGTCGAATTTGAACTCGCGCACCCAGTCCTGCACCTTCGCCATCGTTTCCTGGCCGACTGCCTCGGTATCGACAGGCACGAAAGTGTCTGATTTGCCGATGGGGATCACATCGGCGCCGCAGGATCGCAGGACCTCGACCAGCAGCTCCGCCGCAACCGTGCTGTGCTGGTAGACGCCGAGCCTCATTCCCGAAAGGGCGCCAGGGGGAAGGATTGCCTCGACACGGTCTCGAAAGGCCGCGAGCGCCTGTTCATGGCCGGCCTGCCGGTCCCCATATGCCGGCGGCCATGGATATTGATCCGACAGCTCAGCGACAGAAAGGGTGATCGCGGCCTCGTCCGCCTTGTCGATCTCGCCCTTCGGTCCGTAGAACTTGATGCCGTTGCGGTCGGCGGGGATATGCGAGCCGGTCACCATCAGCGCCGCGGCGTCGTGCCGGCGGGCATAGAAGGCAAGCGCCGGTGTGGGGATCGGACCGCAATCGACCGGCTGGAAACCGGATGCGGCCAGCGCCGCCATGCAGTCCTGCGCGATTGCCGGGCTGCTGTCGCGCAAGTCCCGACCAACGAAGACCTTGCCTTGCTGATATCCAGTCGACCGCAAGCGCCGGGCAAAACCTTCCGTATAGAGTCCGCTTGCCCTTCCGGCCAAATCGGAAGCCAGACCCCGGACACCGCTTGACCCGAATTTCATCAGCCTGCTTTTGCTGTTGGAAGATCGCCGCTGTTTGTTGGAGTGAGCCGAGGTTGGCTGTCAACAGCAAAAAAAACCTCGAAATCCGCGTCTTTTCTAATATCCCCACACCGCCAGTTCGTTGCCTGCCGGATCGGTGAAATGAAACCGCCTGCCGCCGGGGAAGGAAAAGATCGGCTTGACGATGGTCCCTCCGGCGCTCTCGACCGCGTCCAGCGTTTCCTCGAGGTTTTCGGAGTAGAGCACGGGCAGCGGCTTGGCCGGCGCTTCCCCGGCATCGGCCTGGAAACCGCCGTCGAGCCCTTCGGCGAAAGCGGAATAGGTCGGGCCGTAGTCGGTGAACGACCATGAAAAGGCGGCGCTGTAGAACGATTTGACGCTGTCCAGCGTGCCGCCCGTTGCCGGCAGCTCGAGATAGTCGAGTTTTCCGTTGAGTTTCATCACGCTACTCCACTATGTTCCTGTTATGTTCTATAACGCGCCATACCCTCCGGCAAGTCTTTTTGACGCAGCTTTTGCTTAATCGATTGTAGTGCCTGCGAGCGCCAGCCGGTGCCTTGCCTTTCGCACTGCAGCATCCTATCGCTCGGGCAGGGGAAGGCGGGGAACCGGGCCACGGTCCGGAGGTTTCTATCTTCCACGAACTGGAGGGCAAGCATGACCAAGTGGGTTTACACCTTCGGCGACGGCGCCGCCGAAGGCCGTGCCGGCGACCGCAATCTTCTCGGTGGCAAGGGTGCCAATCTGGCCGAGATGTGCAGCCTCGGCCTGCCGGTGCCGCCCGGCTTCACCATCACCACGGAAGTCTGCAACGCCTATTATGCCAATGGCCGCACCTATCCGGCCGCGCTCGAGGAGAGCGTGCTGTCGGCGCTCGACCACATCGGCGCGCTCACCGGCCGCCGTTTCGGCGATCCGTCGAAGCTGCTTCTGGTCTCCGTGCGCTCCGGCGCCCGGGCGTCGATGCCCGGCATGATGGACACGGTGCTCAATCTCGGCCTCAACGACGAGACGGTCGAGGCCCTGGCCGCCGATTCCGGTGATGCCCGCTTCGCCTATGACAGCTACCGCCGCTTCATCCAGATGTATTCCGACGTGGTCATGGGCCTCGATCACGAAGTGTTCGAGGAAATCCTCGAGGACCAGAAGGCGAGCCTCGGCCACGAGCTCGACACCGAGCTGACGGCCGCGGAATGGCAGGGCGTCATTTCGCTCTACAAGGCCAAGGTCGAGGAAGAGCTCGGCAAGCCGTTCCCGCAGGATCCCCACGAGCAGCTCTGGGGGGCGATCGGCGCCGTGTTCTCGAGCTGGATGAACAGCCGCGCCATCACCTATCGCCGCCTGCACGACATCCCGGAAAGCTGGGGCACGGCGGTCAATGTCCAGGCCATGGTGTTCGGCAATATGGGCGACACCTCCGCGACCGGCGTCGCCTTCACCCGCAATCCCTCGACCGGCGACAGGCAGCTCTATGGCGAATTCCTGGTCAACGCTCAGGGCGAGGACGTGGTGGCCGGCATCCGCACGCCGCAGAACATCACCGAGGCGGCGCGCATCGCGGCCGGCTCCGACAAGCCGTCGCTGCAGAAGCTGATGCCTGACGCCTTCCAGGCCTTCGTCGACATCTCCGACCGGCTGGAAAAGCACTACCGCGACATGCAGGACCTCGAATTCACCATCGAGCGCGGCAAATTGTGGATGCTGCAGACCCGCTCCGGCAAGCGCACCGCCAAGGCGGCGCTGAAGATCGCCGTCGAGATGGCGAGGGACGGCCTGATCACCAAGGAGGAGGCGGTCGCCCGCATCGATCCGGCCTCGCTCGACCAGCTCCTGCACCCGACCATCGATCCGAAGGCGGCGCGTGATGTCATCGGCATGGGCCTGCCGGCCTCGCCCGGCGCCGCCACGGGCGAGATCGTCTTCTCGTCCGCCGACGCGGAGGACGCCAGGGCGCAAGGGCGCAAGGTGATCCTGGTGCGCATCGAGACCAGCCCGGAGGACATTCACGGCATGCATGCCGCCGAAGGCATCCTCACCACGCGTGGCGGCATGACCAGCCACGCCGCGGTGGTGGCGCGCGGCATGGGCAAGCCCTGCGTGTCGGGCGCCGGCTCGCTGCGTGTCGACTACAAGGCCGGCACGCTGGTCTCGATGGGCCAGACCTTCCGCAAGGGCGACATCATCACCATCGATGGCGGCAACGGCCAAGTGCTGAAGGGCGCCGTCGCCATGCTGCAGCCGGAGCTTTCCGGCGATTTCGCCGCCATTATGGAATGGGCGGATGCCGCGCGCCGCATGAAGGTGCGCACCAATGCCGAGACGCCGCTCGACGCGCGCATGGCGCGCTCCTTCGGCGCCGAGGGCATCGGGCTTTGCCGCACCGAGCACATGTTCTTCGACGGCGCCCGCATCGTCGCCATGCGCGAGATGATTCTGGCCGACACCGAGAAGGACAGGCGCGCGGCGCTCGACAAGCTACTGCCGATGCAGCGCTCGGACTTCCTCGAGCTGTTCGAGATCATGGCCGGCCTGCCGGTGACGATCCGCCTGCTCGACCCGCCGCTGCACGAATTCCTGCCCAAGACCGAGGCCGAGCTCGCCGAGGTCGCTTCGGCGATGAACGTCTCGGCCGACAAGCTGAGGCAGCGCACAGAGGCGCTGCACGAGTTCAACCCGATGCTCGGCCATCGCGGCTGCCGGCTTGCTGTCTCCTATCCGGAGATCGCCGAGATGCAGGCGCGCGCCATCTTCGAGGCAGCCGTCGAGGCCGGACGCAAGGCCGGCGCGCTGGTGGTGCCGGAAATCATGGTGCCGCTGGTGGGACTGGTGAAGGAGCTGGAATACGTCAAGGCGCGCATCGACGCGGTGGCGCAAAGCGTCATGCAGGAGACCGGCACCAAGATCGATTACCTCACCGGCACGATGATCGAATTGCCGCGCGCGGCGATCCGCGCCCATGTCATTGCCGAAGCGGCCGAATTCTTCTCCTTCGGCACCAACGACCTCACCCAGACGACCTTCGGCATCTCGCGCGACGACGCGGCGTCCTTCCTCGAAACCTACCGGCAAAAGGGCATCATCGAGCAGGATCCGTTCGTGTCGCTCGATGTCGATGGCGTCGGGGAACTGGTGCGGATCGCGGCTGAAAAGGGCAAGGCGACCCGGCCCGGCATCAAGCTCGGTATCTGCGGCGAGCACGGCGGCGATCCGGCTTCGATCCGCTTCTGCGAGGAGGTCGGGCTCGATTATGTGTCGTGCTCGCCCTACCGTGTGCCGATCGCCAGGCTGGCGGCCGCGCAGGCGGCCGTGGCGGCGGCGAAGGGTGCTGCAAAGCGCGCCTGAGGGCCAGTCCGGGGAGCGGCAGCCCAAGGGACCTTACGGTTTTGTATGGAATGTCACACGAACGTGCGTGTGACTGCCCTGAATCTCGACACCGTTTCGAGGGAGTTTCCGACACCGAACTTTTTGGTGTCAGAAAACCATGTTGCAGATTGCCCCCACTGCTTTCCGGTCGATCCTTATCCTGCAGACCAAATTCATCGGCGACATCGTGCTTGCCTCGGCGCTGGCGAACAACCTGCAGCTCGCATATCCAGGCGTAAGCATCGCGTTTCTTTGTGAAACGCATTTGGCCGGCTTCCTGACGGCTCACGGCATTGCCGCCGAGGCCATCCCTCTCAGCCGTGCCAAGATGCGTGGCACGCCGTTCGAGCGCGGACGCGAGCTCTTCCGCGTGGTGCGGGAATTGCGGCGGCGTCGCTTCGATATGACCATCGACATCACCGACTCGAAAACCTCGCGCCTCATTTCCGGACTGGTCAATGCTCCGGTCCGGGTCGGCTATTCTCCGACGCAGCGGCCTCTGCGCTGGCACGAACGCCAGCCCGCCAATATCAGGATGAAGCCCTTCGGATTTGGCAAAAAACACTTTCTCTATCGCTATCTGTCACCGCTGGAGGCGCTTGGCGTCGACCTGCGCGTTAAGGCCCCGGCCATTCGACCGCTGCCTTTCGAGACGACCCGCGTCCTGGCTTTGCTGGCCCGGCATCGCATCCTCCCAAACGCCTTTGTCGCGGTTCATGCCGGAGCAAGTTTCGCCGGGCGCCGCTGGCAGCCTGAGCGCTTTGCCGAGGCAATCGACAGGATTGCCGGCGAGACAGGCTTGCGTGTGGTCCTGGTCGGCGGCCCGGACGAAAGCGAGGCGACCGACAGGATCCTGGCCGCGGCGAAGACGCCTGTCGTCAATCTGGTGGGCGCGCTGCGGCTGGAAACCCTGCTTGCGCTGCTCAAGGAAGCGCGGCTGTTTCTTGGCAACGAAAGCGGGCCGATGCATATGGCGGCCGCGGCCGGTACGCCGGTTGTCGGCCTGTTCGGCCTGACCAATCCGCTCCGCTGGGCGCCGGTCGGCGTCCCCAGCATGTCGTTACGGCCATCCATGCCCTGCGACTGCGTCGGCGGCGACCTGTGCCGCCGGACCGATCCGAGCAAGGCCTGCTGCGTCTGGCGCCTTGAGGTCGATCCGGTGGTCGACGCGGTGCTGGAGCTCCTGGCGCGCACCGAGATGGTCCTGGAAGCCGCGGTATGATATCGGCGGGAGATTCCGTGCCATCCGTCGGCTACATTGCAAAGCAACGAAATAGAGGCTCACCACTTCCATGAAATGGTGAAACGCTCAGCTGGCACGCGCGAGTCAACTCTGGTCCACGACCTTGTCGTCTTGTATATGAGGGCCACGTGAAACATGCGCGTGGCGGCCCCGGATGTCGACGTCTCAACCCAGTTCTGGTGCCCGGACACGGATGTTGCAGGGCCCCTTCGCAGGCGTCCGCTCGATCCTGATTCTGCAAACGAAATATATCGGCGATCTGGTTCTTGCCTCGACGCTGGCGAAGAATCTGCGGATCGCCTATCCGGAGGCCAGAATTGTCTTCCTGTGCGAGGCTCGCTTCGCAGGCTTCCTGACTGCGCACGGGATCGCCGATGAGACCGTCGCTTTCAAGCGCTCGAGCGCGCGTGGCACGGTATTGCAGCGCGGCCTGGAACTCTACCAGGTGTTGCGAAAGCTGCGCCGGCTTGCCTTCGATATGACCATCGACCTGACCGATTCAAAGACGACGCACTTCGTCGCCATGGCTCTCAACGCCAGGATCCGGGTCGGCTATTTTCCGACCGAGCGGCGATTGCGCCGATTCGAGCGCCAATCCGCCAACGTCCGGGCCAAGCCCTTCGGCTATGGCGAGAGGCATTTTCTTTATCGTTATCTTTCTCCGCTCGAGGCGCTCGGGGTGGATCTGCGCGTGCGGTTTCCATCGATCGAGCCGCTGCCGTCGGAAACCGCGGGGGTGGTGACGTTGCTGGACAGCTTCGGTCTTCGGCGCAAAGCCTTTCTGGTTGTGCATGCCGGAGCAAGCTTCCCAGGCCGCCGATGGCAGCCCGAACGCTTCGCCGCGGTCATCGACACGATTGCCAGCGAAACCGGTCTCTCCGTCGTCCTGGTCGGCGGTCCCGACGAAACCGAGGCGAACGACCAGATCAAGGCCACAGTCAAGACGCCGGTCGTCAACTTGGTAGGAGCGCTATCGCTCGAAACGCTGATAGCACTGCTCAAGGAGGCGCGGCTCTTCCTCGGCAACGAAAGCGGCCCGATGCATATGGCCGCCGCAGCCGGCACGCCGGTCGTCGGCCTATATGGCCTGACCAACCCGATCGCATGGGGGCCGGTCGGTGTACCCAGTATCGCATTGCGGCCATCCATGCCTTGCCAGTGCGTTGCCGCTGACTTGTGCCACCGGACCAATCCAGCCAAGGCATATTGCGTCTGGCGCCTGGAAGTGGATGCGGTCGCCGATGCCGTGCGCGAGCTTCTGGCGCGGACGGAGACGGCCCCCGAAGCTGCCATGTAAGGCCAAGTAATTTTTCGCGACCGCCGCTGTTTGCGCTGTTTGCCGTCCCGATTTTCGCCTAGATGCCGGTCTTGTTGAGGCGAGTTCTTGTTTGCGCGGCATGGCGACGGCCGGAAGCGCCGGTTTGGAATGGATGATGGGTCTGCTTCGAAACTCTCTTTGTGCGATGGCGTTGTCGCTGTTCGCGACACCGCCCGGCAATGCAGCCACGCTGGTCGAGCCGACGCTGCATCTGAAGCCGCAAGCCGTGGAAGGGGGCGGGCGAGTCGCCCTGACGCTCGATGCTTGCGGGGGAAAGACCGACACCCGAATTCTTTCGGCACTTGTCGACAACCGCATACCGGCGACCATCTTCGTTACCGGCATCTGGCTCAAGCGCAATGCCGCGGCCGTCGAGATCATGCGAGCCCATCCTGATCTGTTCGAATTGGAAAACCATGGCGGCCGCCACATTCCGGCGGTCGATATGCCGCGGAAGATTTACGGCATAAGCAGCGCCGGCAGCCCCGACGCTGTGCAGGCCGAGGTTGAATCCGGCGCCGCAGCACTCGCCAGCGCGGGCGGGCCGGCGCCCAAATGGTTTCGCGGCGCCACGGCGGAATACAGCCCATCGGCGATCGCCATGATCCGCAAGCTGGGCTTCAAGATCGCCGGCTTCTCGGTCAATGGCGACGGCGGCTCGCTGCTCGGCGCCAAGGAAACGGCACGGCGCATCGGCGCCGCCAAGGACGGCGACGTCATCATCGCCCACATCAACCAGCCGACGCATGCGGCCGGCGAGGGCGTTGTTCAGGGGCTGTTGGCCTTGAGGGCGAAAGGCATGACCTTCGTGCGCCTGGACGATGCCGACGGGGTAGGCAACGACGGCACCACTGAGTGATCGGTGGCCACCTCCAGCGGCCAATAAAACTCAGCCGGGCTTGGCTTCGATCGTCACCTTGCTCGCATAGAACGCGCCGTGATTGCGGATCTCGGTCATCTCGTCGAACGGCTGTTCGTAAGCCCACATGGCGTTCGTGCCGGCTTCGCCGGCCGCCTGGACGCTCCAGTAGCTGGCATCGCCCTTGTACGGACAATGCGTCGAGTGCTCGGTGCCGGCCAGCTTGCTGAAATCGATGTCGTCGAACGGGATGTAGAAGGCGGCCGGATAGGGCGGCTCCGAAAGCACCTTTGCCCGGGTCGACCGGGCGACGACGGTGTCGCCCGCGCGTACGGTGACGGTGCCGCTATAGGGTTCGATGGTGATCACCTTGTCCGGATTGCGCTGGAAGCCGGGGGCAGGATTGGCGAGCTTGTCCATGAATGGTCTCCTTGGGGAAGACTTAGATGTGTCGGCCAAGCGCGTCGCGCAAGCGCTCGCCACGCGCAACGTCATCACCATTCATTGAAGTCTGTTTCCAGCCGTCAGGCGGCTGTCTTGAAGGCGTCCATGAGGCCGGCATAGGCAGCGGCAATGCCGGCCACCGGATTGGTGCTTCTTGCCGCGGTTTCGACCTTGAGCGCGCCCCCGCTGGTCGGCAGCGTCAGCAGCAGGAACTGGCGGTTTCCCGCATCGCCGATGCAGGCGGCGGCGACATGCTCGCCGTTCTCGCCGTTTTCAACGCGCATCTTGAACAGCAGCGTTCCGCCGACGGCCTCCAGTGCCCCGCCGACGACTTCGGCAAACTCATCTTCGGAAACGGTTTTGATGTCCGGCGTCAGATCGTCCAGACTTTCGGCAAGCGTGCTTTCGAGGGTTTTTTCGTCGAGCTGCGCGTCCATGCGAACCACTCCATTCGCCAATCTCACCCAGCCCGTTAACGAAACTTAACGGCGAGGATGGCCGGATTATGGCGGTTTTCCCGGTTCTTCGATCCGTCCACTGGCTTCGACTTATGGCGGCTGGACAATCCGCCGGTTCCTTCCACAATGCGCGGAACAAACGACGCGAATGCGCAAAGGGGAGGAATAGATGCTCGGATTGATGCAGGAATGGCCGCTGCTTTGCCATAAGCTGATCGACCACGCCGAACGCCAGCACGGCAGCCGGGAGGTCGTGTCGCGTTCGATCGAAGGTCCGATCGTGCGCACGACCTTCGCCGAGATCCATCACCGGTCGCTCAAGGTGGCGCAGCGGCTGGAGCGTGACGGCTTCAGGCTTGGCGATCGCATCGCGACCCTTGCCTGGAACACGGCCCGCCATATCGAGGCCTGGTACGGCATCATGGGCATCGGCGCGATCTACCACACGCTCAACCCGCGGCTTTTTCCCGAGCAGATCGCCTGGATCATGAACAATGCCGGGGATAGGGCGATCTTCGTCGATCTCATCTTCGTGCCGATCTTGGAAAAGATCGCCGGCGCAGTCCGGTCGCTGCGGCGGGTGATCATGCTGACCGACCGGGCGCATATGCCGCAAACCTCGCTGACGAATGCCGTCGCCTACGAGGAATGGCTGGCCGAGGCCGACGGCGACTTCGCCTGGAAGACCTTCGATGAGAATACCGCCGCCGGCATGTGCTACACTTCGGGCACGACGGGCGACCCGAAGGGCGTGCTTTACAGCCACCGCTCCAATGTCCTTCACGCCATGATCGCCGCCATGCCCGACGCCATGGGCCTATCCAGCCGGGATGTGATCCTGCCTGTCGTGCCGATGTTCCACGCCAATGCCTGGGGGCTCGGCCAGAGCGGACCGATGATCGGCGCCAAGCTGGTGATGCCCGGCTGCAAGATGGACGGCGCTTCGATCTACGAACTGCTCGACACGGAAAAGGTGACGTTCAGCGCCGCCGTGCCGACCGTCTGGATGATGCTGCTGCAACATCTGGAGGAGACCGGCAAGAAGCTGCCTCATCTGAAGAAGGTGGTCATCGGCGGTTCGTCCTGCCCGCGCGCCATCACCGCGAAGTTCCAGGACAATTACGATGTCCAGGTGGTGCATGCCTGGGGCATGACGGAGATGTCGCCGCTCGGCACGCTCTGCACGCTGAAGCCGCAATATGAGACGCTGACCGGCGAGGCGCGGCTCGATGTCCAGGGCAAGCAGGGGTTTCCGCCCTTCGGCGTCGAGATGAAGGTGACCGACGACGACGACAACGCGCTGCCTTGGGACGGCAAGACCTTCGGGCATCTCAAAGTGCGTGGCCCGGCGGTGGCCCGCGCCTATTATGGCGGCGCCGGCGCCGAGCAGTTTGATGTCGATGGCTGGTTCGACACCGGCGATGTCGCCCATATCGACGCCAGCGGCTATATGCAGATCACCGACCGAGCCAAGGACGTCATCAAGTCCGGCGGCGAATGGATATCGACCATCGACTTGGAGAATCTCGCCGTCAGCCACCCGGACGTGGCGGAGGCGGCGGCGATCGGCATCCCGCATTCCAAATGGGGCGAGCGGCCCTTGCTGGTCGTCGTGCGCAAGCCCGGCCGGGAGCCGAGCAAGGGCGATATCCTCACCTTCATGAGCGGCAAGGTGGCGAAGTGGTGGATGCCCGACGACGTCGCCTTCGTCGGCGAAATTCCGCACACCGCCACCGGCAAGATCCAGAAGACCAGCCTGCGCGACCAGTTCAAGGATTACCGCCTGCCGACGGATTGACGAAAATGTTCGATCTTTCGGCTTCAAGCCGGCGCCAAAAACCGCTAAATCTCGGCCCGGGCTGGGACGATACGGCAAAGAATGGCATCTTTTCCTGAACGGCAGACGTCGAGGGCGGCCGGCTGGTCGCGACGGATCGGGGCATTTTCCCTTGTCCTTTTGCTTACCGCCGTCGCCGGTTACCGGCTCGGATTTGTCGAGACGCCACCATTCCTGTGGGTGCTTGCGGTCGTCGCGCTGCTGGCGGCGCTGGCCCTGTTGCTGGCGGGTCTCGGCCTGTCGAGGGTCTGGAGTTTCGGCGATCGCGGCGGACGCGATCTCAGCGTCGGCGCGCTGCTGGCGCTGCTGGTTCTGGCGCCCTACGGCGTCGCCGTCTACTGGGCCACGATCTACCCGCCGCTGCGCGACATCTCGACCGACCTCGACGACCCGCCGGTTCTGGATACAAGCGACCGGACGAGCGACATGAACGAGCTGTCGCCGCCGACCCCGGGCGAACAGAGCCTGCAGACCGACGCCTATCCGCTGGTCAGCGGCCACAGCTACAATTTGCCTTTCGAAACCGTCGTCGACGCTGTCGAAACCGTGCTCGACCGCCGCGACTGGCAGCTGACGGCGCCTTATCCCGACATCAACGGGCAGAGCGAGGCGACGATCAATGCGCTGGCCAAGGGCTTCGCGCTGGGACTGCCGGCCGACGTCGCCATCCGCGTCACCGACGATGGCGAGCAGGTCATCGTCGACATGCGCTCGGCCTCGCGCTACGGCCGCTACGACCTCGGCGACAACGCCGCCCGCATCACGGATTTCCTCGGCGAGCTCGACCAGGAAGTCGCTGGGCAGGTCGGCGCGGCGCCGGCCGAGTGATCAGCCGGCGGGCCTGAATATGCCGTCGATCGCCGGGTCGCCTTCGGTGGCGATAAGGCCGCGCGCGACCAGATCCTCGAGATGGGCAAGCACCGACAGGCCCGCGGCGCCGTGCAGCCGGGTGTCGGTGTCGCGATAGATCGCCGCGACCATCTCACTGATCGTCCGGTCGCCGGCGCGGATGCGTTCCAGGATCGCCCTTTCACGCATCTTGCGATGCGTCTTCAGGCCGCGCATGAACCTTTGCGGCGCGGTCACGGGTCCGCCATGGCCCGGCAGCAGCAAGCGATCCTCGCGCGCCAAAAGCTTGTCGAGGGAGCCCATGTAATCGGCCATGGCGCCGTCCGGCGGCGCGACGATCGAGGTCGACCAGGCCATGACATGGTCGGCCGAAAACAGGGTGCCGGTTCCCTCGAGGGCAAAGACGGCATGATTGGCGGTGTGGCCGGGCGTCAGCACGGTGCGGATTGCCCAGCCGTCGCCCTCGGTCAGCGCATTGTCGGCCAGCGCGACATCGGGAACGAAGGCCAGGTCGGCGCTTGAGTCGAGCGGATTGACCTCGCCGATGCGCAAGGGCCGCGCCGGCCGGTGCGGGCCTTCGGCAAGCGTCGGCGCGCCGGTGCGCTCCTTCAGCCGTGCCGCGAGGGGCGAATGGTCGCGATGGGTATGGCTGACGAAGATGTGGCTGACCGGCCGGCCAGCGATCGCCGCAAGCAGCGTTTCGAGATGCGCGTCGTCTTCCGGTCCCGGATCGATCACCGCCAGCGTGTCGCGCCCGACGACATAGCTGTTGGTGCCGTGGAAGGTGAACGGGCTCGGATTTCCGGCGGTGATGCGCAGCACGTCCGGCGCAACCGTGACCGCCCGGCCATAGGCCGGGTCGAAGCTGGTATCGAGTTCAAGCGCCATGCCGGATTCCTTTGCAATGCGGCAAAATGATTGCCGCCCGATACGGAAGCCAATATAGGAAAATCAATGCATGTCGCCCAAAAGTGCGTAGCGGTTTTGGGAGAACGACATGCATCAAGACAAATTTTTAAAGCGCGTCGCCTGAATCCGTTCTGCGCGACGCGCTTTAAAGCCAGCAAATCAGCCACCCAATGAATCAGCCAGAATGAGGAAGACCATGGCAATTGCAACCACGATGCGTCCGCTCGTTTCTCTCACTCTGCCGGAGCGGGGCGCCGCGCGGCTCGCGACCCAGCTCTTCCTGGCGCTTGCCGGAACCCTGCTGCTGACGCTTTCGGCCAAGACCAAAGTGGTGCTCGGCCCGGTCGACATTTCGCTGCAGACGCTCGCCGTGCTGCTGATCGCCTCGGCCTTCGGCCTGCGCCTCGCCGTCGCGACGCTGTTTCTCTACCTCGCCGAAGGCGCGTTTGGCTTGCCGGTCTTCCAGGGCACGCCGGAAAAGGGCATCGGCATCGCCTATATGCTGGGCTCGACGGGAGGTTATCTCGCCGGCTTCGTGGTCATGGCGGCGATCGCTGGCTGGGCCGCGGATCGCGGCTGGGACCGCAGTCCGTTCAAGCTATTCGGCGCCATGCTGACCGCCGAGGTCGTCATGATGGCCATGGGCTTTGCCTGGCTGGCGATGCTCATCGGGCCGGAAAAGTCCTGGCAGTTCGGCGTCCTGCCGTTCATTGCCGGCGACCTGATCAAGGTGGCTTTGGCGGCCAGCCTCGTGCCGGCGGTATGGACATTGCTCAAGCGCGGCTGATCGCGATCGACGAAAGAAGGGCCGGCGGGCGACAGGCGCCCGCCGGCCCTTTTTCATGGCGCGGTCGGATTTCGCTCGAAACCACCGCATGTCCGATGATAGAAATCGGTGAAGTAAGGTCGGCAAGCAGTCAAAGCCGAGATTGACAAGCCAGTGCCCAAAACCTAAGCACGGGCAACTTGGCATCGAGGCGGGGGCCGCGGTAGTTCAAGGAGAGCTTGTTGAAAGGAATTATCCTTGCGGGCGGCAGCGGAACACGTCTTTATCCGCTTACATTAGCTGTATCTAAGCAAATACTGCCGATCTACGACAAGCCGATGATATATTACCCGTTGAGCGTGCTGATGCTCGCCGGAATCCGCCAGATCCTTGTCATTTCAACTCCACGCGACTTGCCGGTCTTCCAGTCTTTGCTTGGCGACGGTTCCGAATTCGGCCTGGAGCTCTCCTATGCCGAGCAGCCGCAGCCCAATGGTCTCGCCGAAGCCTTCATCATCGGCCGCGACTTCATCGGCAAGGACAGCGTGTCGATGATTCTCGGCGACAACATCTATTTCGGCGGCGGCCTGTCGCAGCTCTGCCGCGAGGCGGCGACGCGCGATGCGGGCGCCTCGGTCTTCGCCTACTATGTCGACGATCCCGAGCGTTATGGCGTGGTCTCCTTCGACAAGGCCACCGGCAAGGCTCTGACGATCGAGGAGAAGCCGCAGAAGCCGAAGTCCAATTGGGCCGTGACCGGTCTTTATTTCTACGACAACAACGTGGTCGACATCGCCTCGACCATCCGCCCTTCGGCGCGCGGCGAGCTCGAGATCACCACGGTCAACAATGTCTATCTCGAGCGCGGCGAATTGCATGTCCATCGCCTCGGCCGCGGCTATGCCTGGCTGGACACCGGCACGCATGACAGCCTGCTCGAGGCATCGTCCTTCGTGCGCACCATCGAGCATCGCCAGGGCATCAAGATCTCATGCCCCGAGGAGATTGCGCTGGAGCAGCACTGGATCAGCGCCGACAAGGTTCTGGATCGCGCCGCGCGGCTCGGCAAGAACGAATATGCCGCCTATCTGCGCCGGCGGGTGGCCGATCTGATGGAGGAGCGGGGTGCTTGAGGTCAGGCCGCTCGGGCTCGACGGCGTGCTGGAGATCGTGCCGAAGCGGCATGGCGACGCGCGCGGCTTCTTCAGCGAGACCTGGAATGCCCAACGCTTCGCCGAGGCCGGCATCGATCTCGATTTCGTGCAGGACAATCATTCCTACTCCGCCGCGGCCGGCGTGTTGCGCGGGCTGCATTACCAGCTGCCGCCGCGCGCGCAAGCCAAGCTGCTGCGCGTCGTCAGGGGCAGCGTGTTCGATGTCGCGGTCGACATCCGCCGCGCCTCGCCGACTTTCGGCAAATGGGTGGGGCTGGAAGTGTCGGCGCAGAAGGGCAACCAGATCCTCGTTCCGAAAGGGTTCGCGCACGGCTTCGTCACGCTCGTGCCGGATACGGAGGTGCTCTACAAGGTGACCGACACCTATTCACCCGGGCATGACCGGTCGATCCGTTTCGACGACCCTGCGATCGGCATCGAGTGGCCGGTGCTTGCCGGCGGATTCCAGCTTTCGGACAAGGACCAAAAGGCGCCAATGCTCGCCAAGGCGGAGGTGTTTGAGTCGGCGGAGGGGGTGGCATGAATTTCCTGGTCACCGGCGGCGCCGGTTTCATCGGCTCGGCCGTATGCCGGCATCTGTGCGCCAATCCGGCCTATCGCGTCACCAATCTCGACAAGCTCACCTATGCCGGCAACCTCGCGTCGCTGCGGCCGATCGAGAACGCGCATAATTACCGTTTCGAGCAGGCCGACATCTGCGACGAGCGCACGGTGCTGGACATATTGCGCCGCGACGACATCGACATCGTCATGAACCTCGCCGCCGAAAGCCATGTCGACCGCTCGATCGACGGCCCCGGCGCCTTCATCGAGACCAACATCGTCGGCACTTACCGCATCCTCAATGCGGCGCTGGAATATTGGCGCGGGCTGCCGCAGGCTCGCCAGGACCGCTTCCGCTTCCACCATATCTCGACCGACGAGGTCTTCGGCGATCTTCCTTTCGACGGCGGCATGTTCGTCGAGGAGACGCCTTATGCGCCGTCCTCGCCCTATTCGGCCTCGAAGGCGGCATCCGACCATCTGGTGCGGGCCTGGCACGAGACCTACGGCCTGCCGGTGGTGCTTTCCAACTGCTCGAACAATTACGGCCCCTACCATTTCCCTGAAAAGCTGATCCCGCTGGTCATCCTCAACGCGCTCGACGAGAAGCCGCTGCCGGTCTATGGCGCCGGCGCCAATGTGCGCGACTGGCTGTTCGTCGAGGATCACGCGCGGGCCCTCGAGCTGGTGGCCACCAAGGGGCGACCGGGCGAGAGCTACAATGTCGGCGGCAATTCCGAGCGCACCAATCTCACCGTTGTCGAGACGATCTGCGATCTGCTCGACGCCAGGCGCCCGCGCGCTGGAGGCAAGCGCTATCGCGAGCTGATCACCTTCGTCACCGACCGCCCCGGCCATGACCGCCGCTATGCGATCGACGCCTCCAAGATCGGGCGCCATCTCGGCTGGGCACCACGGGAGAATTTCGACAGCGGCCTGGCAAGGACCGTCGACTGGTATCTCGACAACAAATGGTGGTGGGGGCCGATCCGCGAGCAGCGCTACGCCGGCGAGCGGCTGGGCCACGGTGCGGCGGCAAACAGCCAAAACAGTCCGATCGCAAGCAATCAAGCCGGAACAGAGGCCGCAAGCCGGAAGGTGCCGACGTGAGGCTTGCCGTCACCGGACGCGAAGGCCAGGTCGCCGCGAGCCTGGTCGAGGCGGCGCGGGATCGCGACGACGTGGAAGTCGTCACCGTCGGCCGCCCGGCGCTCGACCTGGCGCGGCCCGACACGGTGTTCGCGGCGCTTGAAGCGGCAAGGCCGGACATCGTCGTTTCCGCCGCCGCCTACACCGCTGTCGACCAGGCCGAGGACAAGCAGGACCTGGCCTTCGCGGTGAACGCCGTCGGTGCTGGCAAGGTGGCGGAAGCGGCGGCAAGGCTCGGCGTTCCGGTCATCCATCTGTCGACCGACTATGTCTTCGACGGCACCAAGGACGGCGCCTATGTCGAGACCGACCCGACCGCGCCGCTCGGCGTCTATGGCGCCTCCAAGCTCGCCGGCGAAGAGGCGGTGGCCGCCGCCAATCCGCGCCATCTCATCCTGCGCACGGCCTGGGTCTACAGCCCCTTCGGCAGGAACTTCGTCAAGACGATGCTGCGGCTGGCGGCCGACCGCGACGAGATCGCGGTCGTCGCCGACCAATGGGGCAATCCGACCTCGGCGCTCGACATCGCCGACGCGATCCTGCATGCGGCGGCTAGGCTGCGAGACGACAGGAATTTCGCTGCCTTCGGCATCTACCATCTGGCGGGCGAAGGCGACACCAACTGGAGCGGCTTTGCCCGTCACATCCTGGATACAAGCAAGGCTTTGGGCGGGCCGCACGCGAGCGTGCGCGACATCGCCACGGCGGATTATCCGACCAGGGCCAGGCGCCCGGCCAACTCGCGGCTGTCGAGCGCGAAGTTTGCAAGTGCGTTCGGATGGCAGGCGCCGCATTGGCGGGATGCGGTGGGGAGGGTGGTGCGCCGGCTAGGAGGGGCATCAAGCCCAAAGAACGCTGCCGAGGCCTCGGGGGCTCTCTGAAGGAATTATGATGATCTCAGACACGTCAATGCTGTGGTTTCGCCTCGCACAGTTCGACATAAGACTTCGCTATCGGAACTCGACCTTCGGCCCCCTTTGGATCACCTTGAATACGGCGATATTCGCGGCGTCGGTCGGCTTCCTGTACGCGGTTCTGCTCAACCAGCCGATAAAAGAATATCTACATCATCTGGCGACGAGCATAGTTCTTTGGCAATTCCTGTCGGCAACTGTAGTTGAGGGTGCTGAGAGTGTGATCAACGCCAATGATCTTATTTTGAATACAAAAATGTCACCCGCGTCATGCGTATTTAGGTGTGTCACGAAGAATTTCATAATACTTCTTCACAATCTGGTTGTTGTAGCGGTAACCATGGTTATAGCTTATCCGAACGTTGGGTTGAATTTTCCAATGTTTTTCATCGGTGTAGGATTTCTGATAATTCACGCGACTTGGATATCATTTATTGTTGCGGTTGTTTCGGCTAGGTTCAGGGATGTGCCGTTGATCACGGCGTCGGCTATGCAATTGCTGTTCATCTTGTCGCCGATCCTTTGGGCTTCAAAGGTCCTGCCTTCCGGATCATTGTTCTTGGTCCTGAATCCGGTCTCCTACATGATCGATGCAGCGCGCACGCCGGTCCTGAATGGCGGCACGGACTACACGAGCGTGCTGGTTTCCGCCGCAATAGCTTTGTTGGGAAGCCTCGCCGCACACGCGCTTTACCGCAGGACGCAGCATCGAATCCCCTACTGGCTCTGAACCTTGAAGCCAGCAGTCAAATTGGAGTCCAATGTCACAGCCTTCGATCCAACTCACTGACGTCTCCGTTCGAATCCCGATCTGGTCCGTCCCGGCCAATCGTTCGCTCAAGCAGGCAGCGCTCAGATTTACGACCGGCGGTCGGCTCTTGGCGGGTGACTCCGGTCGGTTCGAGGTGGCTGCACTCGACGGTGTTTCGCTTGACCTTCAGCCCGGCACGCGATTGGGCCTGTGTGGACACAATGGTGCCGGTAAGACGACGTTGCTGCGAGTTCTGGCCGGTATTCTGAAGCCCACGAGCGGGACTGCCGCGATAAAAGGAGATACGGCCGTTTTGATTAAGCCGTCGATGGGTTTGTCTCCTGAGCTTACTGGGCGAGAGTTTATTCGGCTTCAGAGTCTCATGGCTGGAATATCGCCAAAGGACGTAGAGCGGCAGATCGACTCGATCATCGATTTTTCGGAACTCGGGGACTTTATCGATCTCCCGGTCCGGACATACTCAGCGGGCATGCAAACGCGATTGTCATTTTCAGCTGTTACCGCCTACCCCACGGATATCGTGCTCTTGGACGAAGGATTGGGGACCGGTGACGAATCCTTTCAGAAAAAAGCACGCGAGCGAATGGACCACTGGCTCAACAATGCGGCAATCATTGTTTTGGCATCTCATTCCGACGCCTTGATTCGGTCAATGTGCCACACGGCGGTGTATCTCGAAAAAGGTCGAATCATGAGAGAGGAGATTTTCAGCTAATGCGTCGACGGCTAACAGCGGCGCTTGCCGGCACCGGATCTCGGTTGTTCGGGCACCAGGAGTTGAAGCAGTCCTATCACAAGGTCTTCGATCCGAATGTCCAACTCCAGAGCTACAAGAGTCGGCTTGCCTACCTTTGCCTCTCTGCGGCTCACCGCTTCGGACTCCTTGCCGATCTGCAGTCCTCCTATCTCGCGGGTCTCCCGCTGGTTCCTGCAATCGCGCCTCCGAACCACATTTATGACCGCGATTTCCTCAATCTACGACTGAACCGCGTCTACGATTTGCCGGACGTCGAAATTGATGAGCGTCGGCCGCAGACGATTAACGTTCTCGTTCCAGCTTTCGATTTTAAATCGCTCTCCGCAGGTTTTTTCGGCGTCTTCCAGATGGCGCTTTTCCTGCGCAAGACTGGCGTGAACGTTCGTCTTGTACTGTTTGATAATTTCTACTTCAACATTTCAGAATTTAGGGAGAAAATTCTGAAGTATCCCAGCATGGAAAAGATTTTTGATGACTTGGAGGTCGAATATATCGGCGAGAGGCGGGCGCCGTTTCGTATCTCAAGATACGACTACGCTGTCGCAACCGTTTGGTATTCTGCCTATTTTGCAAATAAGATACGCTCGCTTACTGATAACGACAGATTTATATATTTGATACAAGATTATGAAACGTTGTTCTATCCTGCAAACAGCTTGCACGCGATTGCGGATAGAACCTATGAGATGGACTATCACGCGATTTTCTCAAGTGAAAGCCTGATGACATTTTTTGTTAAGAACGATATCGGTGGCATAAAGTCCCGCAATATGTCTTATACATTCTTTAACAACGCCTGTTCGGCTAACCTATTAGCAAAGGAAATATTCATTCAGCGTAATCGCTCGAAAGAAAAGAAGAAGATTGTCTTCTATTCTCGACCGGTCGTGGATCGGAATATGTTTGAACTGACGGCGTTGGCGCTGTCGACGGCATTCAGATCGGGAATATTCGACCCCGAAGAGTGGGATTGCGTTGGCATGGGCCTTGGCGAGGGGGTTGTAGAACTGCTTCCGGGCGTTCGTTCGGTTTCGCTGCCCAGAATGGATTTAAGCACCTACATCGAGGAGGTGGCTAGCTTTGACATCTGCCTTACCCTGATGGCTTCACCACACCCGAGCATGATTCCAATGGATTTGGCCGCGTCGGGCTGCGTTGTCGTGACGAACACGTTCAAGACAAAGACCGAGGACTATCTGCAAGGCCTGAGCCGAAATATAATCCCAGCGGCACCGGGGTTGGATGAGATCGTTGCGGCATTGGAGCTGGCAAAGCTCAAAAGCGAGAACCTGGAAGAGCGTTATCGATTCGCAAAGGCCATGAAATATCCCCGCAGCTGGGACCAGTCACTCGGTGCCAGACACCTTGATTTTTTCAAACGTCGCGTGAGCGTTCGGCAAACTAGAACCTAGGCGGCGAAAGAGGAACGGCTTAACGTCGATCTTTGTCGGGTAGGCGCTGCACTGCTAAGGCAGTGCGCAAACGTTAGAAACGATAAAATGGCTACATCACACAGGGCGATCAGGATCGAGACGCCCGGCGCCCAAAGAACCTTGATCGTGGTTGGTTGCGGGCGAGGTGGGACCAGCCTGGTTGCCGGTGCGGCTAGTATACTAGGTGTGCCGATGGGGGCGCCGGAAGATTCCATAAATCACGAGGATGTGGAAATTGTCAACTTGGCCCAAGGTCGGGATTTTGATGGCAACCTGATCGATTTTCCGCCAGATGCAATTTCGGAAAGACTGACGAGGCTGGTTCAGGCAAGAAATGAGACGCATGATCTCTGGGGTTGGAAGGATCCTTCCGCTGATCTGTATCTCGACACTATAGCGCATGTCTTGAGAAACCCATTCGTATTGTTTGTCAACCGTGACATGGCGGCGATTGCGAAGTCGGAACTTAACCAGATGCAGGGTTCGATTGAACAGGGCTATGAAATGGCCCTTCTTAGGTTTGGCAGGTATTGGGCGTTGCTGCAGCGGATGCAATGGCCAACGCTCCTCGTCAGCTATGAACGCGCGGCATTGGATCCCGAAGCGCTTCTGTGTGAGATCGCAGACTTTATAGGGCTCGAGCCTCCGACCAAAAAGCAACGTGATATGGTCAGGAAATTTGGCACAGAGCGAGGTTATCGGCAAATTGAACAGCAGCGGCGCTCCACGTAGACACGTTCTTTAGTGTGATCCGTGGCTTACATTTGGTAGCGTTGCTACGCTGTGGCGCTCAGTGAGCATTGGTCGTTGGCCATCTGTACTTGGTAGAGCCGTTTGCTAGGCCCTGATTGCCGACTCTGGTAATTGCGCTTCATTGAGTGCATGGCGCTTAAGACCGGAACTTGGATATTGGGGAGGTCCAGAGGGTGGTGCGGCTATACAATCTCGACGGGTTGCGCGGCTTTTCGGCAATGCTTGTAGTTTTCGGCCATCTCTTCAACCAACTGGGCGTACTTGGGGGTATTTTCGGAGATGGTGGCGCGCAGGTTGGCGTTCAAATATTCTTTGCGCTATCCGGATTTCTTATGGGATTTCTATATCTTAGATTTCACATTCGAAAATTGGCGGCGATCGATTTTCTCAGGCGGCGCACGGCCCGCGTCTTTCCGATGTATGTGGCTGTGGTGCTCGCGTCATACTTGTCATTGTCCTATGCCGGCCACCCCATATTTTACGCAGTGAATTCCTCAAACCTCGTGGAACATCTGCTGTTCGTCAAAGGCGTCAGTGTCCTGTGGACCGTCCCGGTCGAAGTTCACTTTTATTTGATATTTATATTCATCTGGCTGGTGTTCTCGGTGAACAGGGCCATTGGAATCATATCGTTGGCTGCGATGATCCCGGTGCTTTTGTTCATACCTGACCCTTTGGCGATTCGGCCCTCCCAACTGTCATTCTTCCTGATAGGGATCATGGCCTCGCTCGTTCCGCCTTTTCGTTCCAATACCGCTTTCGCACTAGCAGTTTGCGCGATTTTTGTCGCGATGCCAGCCGTCTCGAAGACGTTGGGCATCACCGTTTTCGAGTTCTGGCGATCGCCGCTGAACGTCGCGGCAACCGGTACCCTATTATACACCTCGATAAACGCCCCGCTGGCAAAACTGACGTTCGGCAGCCTGCCTGCACGTTACATCGGGCAGATTTCATTTTCGGTCTATCTGTTGCATTGGCCGATAATGGCCGCAATTACCACCCATACCGATGTCGACGACAACGGGCCGTTGTACGTCTTCACGGTTGTGGTTCTGACTTTGCTGATTTCCAGCCTAACTTACTTTTCCATAGAGGCGCCCGCCCGCCGCTGGATAACCGGAAGGAACGGATGGGTTCGAAACGATTTGGCCTCCGCAACTGCTGTTGCCGATTTGTGAATCTCAGGAGTCTTTAGTGCATCGCCTGGACCAACTCAGACGGAATCTCGACAAAGAAGCGATGGTCGGCGTTGAGATCGGTCCTTTTTTCAGCCCGGTTGCGCCAAAGGCAGAGGGGTGGAAAACGACCGTCATAGACTACAAAGATGGTGACGCCCTTCGCAAGGCTGCACGAAACCACCCCGAGCGGACCATTCGTAGCAAGGTCGGTGCAATCGAGGATGTCGATATCGTCTGGGATGGCCGGCCACTCGACAAGGTGGCGCTGAAAAGGAATCCCGGAGGATACGACTTTGTCATTGCCAGCCACGTTATCGAACACACTCCAGACATCCTGGGATTCCTGCAGCAGTGCTCGCGCCTTCTAAAGTCCGATGGGATCATCTCGCTCGCCGTTCCTGATATGCGGAAGTGCTTTGACCTACTGAAGTCGCCGACGAGCATTCGCGAGATCCTTACCGCTCATCGAGAGCGCCGTATCAGGCATACCCCCGAAGCACTGTTTGAAGCCCGTGCGTGGGCAACGACCCGAGACGCCAAAGGGGCATGGGTTGCTGGAAACCACTTGCCGATTGATTTTGCTGATTCATTTTCCAAGGCCCTGCGAAAATACAAAGCCGACGCCAGGCAGATCCATAAAGTTAGACCCTATGTTGATGCGCATACGTGGTTTTTTACGCCAGCGTCGTTTGAGCTTGCCATCATGGAACTGAATCAGATGGGGCTTCTTCCTCTCAAGATCGCCTGGCTGGAAGAAAACCAAGGTTCTGAATTCATTGTTCAAATGAGACACGCCGATCGCATTGATGCGATGTCGCCAGACAAATTCAACGCAGAAAGGATAAGACTGGCACTCAAGCACTATGCCGAGTTCGACAGCGAGGTCGGGCCAAGCTACCGGGAGATAACTCCGGCGCCCGAGCCAGAACGAGTGATTGTCGAAGTTCCGGTAGAAGTAAGGGTTGAAGTTCCTGTAGAAGTAAGAGTTGAAGTGCCGGTCGAGGTGTTTGTGCCGGTGGACCCTCCTCCAGAGCCGACTGTCGAACTAGCGAAGCGGTTGGCTTTTCGTATTCGCCGAAAGATGCTGTCGCTTGTGGGGCTGGCGTAAACAGAGATCGCCTGCAAGCCATCTTTCCGTGCTCGTTGTGTAGAGCGCTACATAGCGCTCAGGACAACAATGACTCACATAGTTCCCTCTCCCGCGACGAACATATGGCAACGTACCACGTTTCAATGGAGCCGAAGTCAAACCGGGCCAATGCAAGTTTCCAAGTTTAATGAAGGTGAAGTTCTCCAAAAAACCCCTAGCCCTCCCGCTCGCTCCGCGCTAAGGCGATAACCGGGTGACGTGGTTGGGGATTTGCAATCCAGAGTGGCGGCGGGCGATGTTTTGTCCTACGCCGTTCTGATAGCATGTGCTCACGCCTGGAGTTCAGTGCCACCCAATGACCGCATACGTAGAAGCCGTATCGGAACTCAGACCAAGGATGCGGCGCGCCATCATCATGATCCAGGACCTCGTCATGGTCCTGGTGGCGGTGGCTCTCAGCTTGATCCTATCGCAGTCGCGGCTTTCCTTTGCCGCCTTCTCCGCCGGCGGGCTGGCCTGTTGGGCGCTTATCGTGCTTACCGCCCATCTGTTGTTTCGCTCCTGCGGCCTCTACAACACCGTCTGGCGCTTTGCCTCCACGCCCGACTTCTTCAACATCCTCAAGGGCTGCGGCAGCCTCACGGTGGTCCTTTACCTGGCCTCGCTTGCCTTCCGCTTCTTCTTCCAGCCGGTCGCCGGCCTCAACGAACGCCAGTTCATCGTCTTCTTCCTGGTCTCCTTCACCATCATTTCGGCGCCTAGGCTTTACTATCGCTTTCTCCGCGACGGCGCGTCCTGGCGCATCCTGCGCCGCGCTCCGGGCGACGCACCGGTCAAGCAGGCGCTGTTCATCGGCCGGCTGAGCGAGGCGGACGTGATCGTCCGCTTCACCCGCACGGCCCAGCCGGCCGAGTATGCCATCGCCGGCATCATGGCGACCGAGATGGACGCGCCGCTCGGCACGCGGATCCAGGGCGTTCCGGTCGTGGCGCTCAGGCCGCGCCTGGTCGAGGTGCTGGAGGACTATGTCAAGGGCACGGAAAACCTCGACCTCCTGATCTTCGGCAAGGGGGTCGAGCGCGAGATCGAGGACTATGCCGAGCTGGTGCGTATCGCGCGCCACAGCGGCATCGCCGTGGTCCAGTTTTCCGGCCTGTCGGAACTGGGGCAGGGCGGCAGGCTGGTTCTCGATGCCGTGGAGATGGAAACCATCATGCGCCGTTCGGCGGTCGCCACCGACACCACGCGCATCGGCGCCTTCGTCGGCGGCAAACGGGTGATGGTCACCGGCGGCGCCGGCTCGATTGGCCGCGTGCTTGTCAAGCGCGCGCTGGAGCTTGGCGCCGAGGCGGTGCTGGTGGCCGACAATTCCGAATTCGGCATTTTCCAGCTCGATCAGCTGATCGACGACAAGGACCGCGACCGGCTGACCAGCCGCATCGTGGACGTCACCGACCGGCCTCACATGATGCGTCTCGTCAGCGAGTTCAAACCCTCGATCCTCTTTCATGCAGCGGCGCTGAAGCACGTGCCGCTGCTGGAAGAGAACTGGGAAGCGGCGATCGAGACGAATGTCTTCGGCACGCTCGCCTGCGCCGAGATCGCCGCCGAGTGCGGGGTGCCGCAGTTCCTGCTGATTTCCAGCGACAAGGCCGTCGACCCGACTTCCGTGCTCGGCGTCACCAAGCGCGCGGCCGAGCAGATCGTCTCCTCGTTGCATGAAACTCATGCCGCGCCATCGCCCTTGCATGCCGCGAACGGTCATCGGGCCGACGCCTCGAGCGTGCATCGTTCCGGCACCAAGTTCATTGCCGTGCGCTTCGGCAATGTCTTCGGCTCCAATGGCTCGGTGGCGACCATCTTCCAGGCGCAGATCGAGGCCGGCGGGCCGGTCACCATCACCGACCGGCGCATGACCCGCTATTTCATGACCGTGGCCGAGGCGGTCGATCTCGTCATCATGTCGGCCGCCGATGCCGAGCAGCGCCAGGGCAAGGACGACTACGCCATCTACATGCTCGACATGGGCAAGCCCGTGCCGATCCTCGAAGTTGCCGAGACCATGATCCGCATGGCCGGCAAAAGCCCCTACACAGACATTCCGATCCGCTTCACCGGCATCAGGCCCGGCGAGAAGCTGCACGAGACGTTGCATGGCGAGAATGAAGAGGTCGTCAAGCTCGACACTGCCAAGATCTTCGGCCTCAGGAGCGACGTCGTGCAATGGCAAAGGATCGAGGCCGCGCTGCCGGCGCTGGTGGCCGCGATGCACGATCGGGACAAGGCCGCGGCGCTTGCCGTCCTGGCCGGGTTCAACCAGGCCGAGGAAGACGTCGGCGCGCGCGGGCAGGCGGTGCCGAAAACGGCCGTTCAGATCGGTTAGACCAGTGCCGCCCGCCCGAAATCGGCAGTTGAAGCCTGTTCCAATGCCCCCGCGGGTTCAGAGACCGTGACCGCAAAAGATCAGCGTGTGGCCGTTCTCATGGGTACCAGGGATGGCGCGGCATTCATCGGCGAGCAATTGGAATCCCTTTTCGCGCAGTCCTGGCCTGCGGTCGATCTGTGGGTTTCCGACGATGGCTCGACGGACGCCACGGTCGCGATCGTCGAGGCTTGGCGATCCCGCTGGAACAAGGGCTCCCTTACGCTGGTGGATGGCCCGCGAAAGGGCTTCGCCGCCAATTTCCGCTCGATGATCATCGATCCGCGCATCGATGCCGATTACTATGCCTTTTGCGACCAGGACGATGTCTGGGAGCCGGATCGGCTGGAGAGCGCCATCCGCTGGATGGAGGGAGAGGATATCGACATGCCGCTCCTGTTCTGCTCGCGCACGGCAACCATTTCGCAGACCGGCATCCCAGCCGGCTATTCGCCGCTGTTTCGCCGCCCACCGTCTTTCCGCAACGCGCTGGTGCAATCCATCGCCGGCGGCAACACCATGCTTTTCAACCGCAAGGCGCGCGACCTCCTGGCGAAAGCATCGGCAAGGACCGACTTCGTCAGCCATGACTGGTGGGCCTATCTCATCGTCACCGCCGCCGGCGGCAAGGTCCGTTACGAGCCGCGGCCGCTGGTCCGGTACCGCCAGCACGCGGCAAACCTGGTCGGCGCCAACGTCTCGTGGAAGGCAAGGCTTTCACGGCTCGGACGGCTGTTTCAGGGCCAGTTCGCCACCTGGACCGACAGCAATCTCAGGGGCCTTGCCGTCAACCGCGACCTCATCGCGCGCGATGCTGCGCTTTGCCTGCGCCTGTTCATCAGGGCGCGCAGGGGCAGCACCTTCAGGCGCTTCAGCCTGCTCGGCAAAAGCGGCGTCTACCGGCAGACTCTCATGGGAACGCTGGGGCTCTACCTCGCTTTCCTTTCGCGCCGGATCTAAAACGTGACGGCAAAGCGCGCTTTTGATCTGGCTGTTGGGGCGGTGATGCTGGCGGCGACGTCGCCGATCGTGCTGGTCGCGATGCTGGCGATCCGGGCGACGTCGCCGGGCCCCGCCATTTTCTCGCAAATCCGCGTCGGGCGGGAGGGCGCGCTATTTTCCTGCCGCAAGCTGCGCACGATGCGTCGCGACACCCCCTCCTTGCCTACCCACCAGGCGCCGGCCAATTCGATCACCGCGGTAGGCAAGGTGCTGCGCGCAACCAAGATCGACGAGTTGCCGCAGCTCTGGAACGTGCTCAAGGGCGAGATGAGTCTCGTGGGACCGCGTCCGTGCCTGCCGACGCAGACGGAACTGATCGAGCGGCGCAAGCAACTGGGCGTGCTCACAGCGCTTCCGGGCATAACCGGTTTGGCGCAGATCAAGGGGATCGACATGTCGGATCCGAGACGCTGCGCCGAGACCGACGCGGCCTACGTCCAGGCCGCCACTGTTCGCCTGGACCTCAGGATATTGCTGGGCACGTTCTACCGCGCATAGGGCGTTTCGCGGAAACGGTGAAACGCTGCTGGTTTGGCGCAACTCCGGAAACCGCCTGCGCTGGAACTGCCCTAACCGGCCTGCCGCGCCAGGTCCTCGAGCCGGCCGAGCGTGTCGGTCTCCGGCGTCCAGCCTTCCGAGGCCAGCAGCGACGGATCGCAGATTTGCGTGGCCACCAAAGCCTGCCACGACGCCTGTCGGCCACTGAGCGTCGCCAGCAGCCGGAACGGCCAGGCAGGCATGGGGAGCAGTCGGGCTGGCCGGCCGTATCCGCGCCGGAACGCGGCGATGATTTCAGACAGCGCAACCGGCGAGGCATCGGCCAGGACATAGGTCGGGCGTGGCGGCGTCGGACGGGCCAGGAGATGCGTCACGGCGCCAGCCACCGCGTCATGGGAGACCAGCGAACGAACCGCGGTCAAAGCGGCTGCGGGCAGCGGCAGGCCGCTGGCGGCGATACGCATCAGCCCGCGCAGATTTCCCTTCATGCCTTCGCCATAGACCGGCGGCAGCCGCAGCGCCGTCGCGCCGACGTGTCCGGCGGTCGCAAAAGCCTCCAGCATTGCGTTCTCGCCTTCGCGTTTGGAGCGCCCGTAGGCGCGTTGCGGGGCAGGGGGCGTGGCCTCGTCGATCATGCCGCTGAAATCGGCTCCCACGACGGCACGGATCGAGGAGAGGTAGATGAAGCGCCCTTCGGCGCGCTTGGCGGCCGCCTGGGCGAGCCGTCCTGTCAGTGTCGCGTTGACGGCCCGCAGGTCGGCCTCGCCGGCGCCGCGATCATTGTTGAGCGCCGCGCAGTGGACGACATGCGTCACATCCGGCATCAGCGCGAGAAAGGCTTCCTGTGGCGCATCGGCGCCGGGCAAGGCGACGGCATCATCCGCGCCCACAAGGCGTTGCGGCAGGCGGGAAGCGATCCGCAAGTCAAACCCGGCCTCGCGCAACCGGCTGGCGATCCGTTGTCCAACGAAGCCTGTCGCGCCGGTGACCAGGACCTTCATGGTTGCGGGCCGGCGCCCGGCGAGATGGTGGGCGCGCTTTTCCCGATCGGCGCCACCGTCCGCCCGGACGCAAGGTAGGTTCCCGAAACCAGGAACACCATCAGCGTCGCGTCGAGGATATCGTGGCCGATAAGGATACCGGTCATTCCGGCGATGAGATAGGTGATGACCGCGACAAGGATCACCGTCGCGCCGAACCGCTCCAGCGGGTCCGCGCTGAAACGCAGCGTCCTTGCCCCATTCCAGGCGGCAACGATGAAGATCGACGCCAGGGCCAGCGCTCCCAGCAGTCCTGCCTGGACCAGCGCCGTCAGGAAGCCATTGTGGAAATGACTGAGGGTCTCCTGCAAGCCGAACCGGTCCTGAAGCGCTTGATTCATCAGCGTCCGGCTGGTCGAGATACCATGGCCGAAAATAGGCATCTCGCGAAAAGCGTTGACGCCGATTTCCCACATCGCCACGCGCAGACCCAGCGCCGTCGAATGGTCGCCATTGGCGTTCAGCGCATCCCAATCGCTGACCAGGAAGTCAGTTCGATCCAGGATCACGCGATAGCCGATGGCGGCGATCACAACGGCGGCCACCAGGCCAATTGCCAGGAACCGCGCCACACTGGCGCCGGCGAACCGGCGGCGATTGATGAGAAGGACGACGATGCCGGCAATCGGCACGGCCACCCAGATCATGCGCGAGCCCGAATAGATGATTGCCACGCTTCCGGCGGTCGCCGCCAGGGCCAGCAGCTTCCAGCGCGTCTCGATGCCCGACAGGGCGCCGGCGAGGCATAGCATGACGGCAAGGCAGGTGACGGTTGCGAAGACGATCGCGTTTCCGGCGCCGCCCTCGGCCCTTATGCCCAGCCAGTGATACTGGACGATGGCGATCGCCAATGCGCCGAAACAGGCCGCGGCGCTTGCCAGAATGGCGATGCGCGCCAGCGTGGTCTTCTCGGTGATGCTCCAGGTCGAATAGGAGATGGGGAAGAGCAGGAAGGTGATCAGCGGCAGGAAGAGCCGCAGATCTGCCGCCAGCGTGCCGTTGACGAGCGAAGCAAGCACCATGGTCGCGCAATAGGCATAGATCGCCATCGTCAAGGCGAGCATCGGCCGGTCGATGTTGAAGCGCCGCCGCTTCGCGGCCAGCAGCATTACCGACCACACACCGCCGGCATTGAAGGCGATGCTGACCAGCGAACCGAGCACCGGCGGCGAAAAAAAGCAGATGATCGAAAAATAGAAATTGATTTGTGCGGGCGAGAGGTGACGCCGGAGCGTTGTAAACGGGTTCAAATGCTTGCTTCGCAATTTCCAGGTTGCGCCCGGATCCGTGACACCAGCCGATGGCCGGCTGGACCGACTCCGTTTGCCGCGCCTTGCCCGTTCCCCGAGCCCGTATAGCCGCTGGCGCCGTTCCGCGATAGGCCAGTTATGATGTTCCGACAGAAATCCTTGGTTCGTAACAGCTGACATCTTCGGAACTTACGGTCCTTTTCCCACTCGCGCTTTGAACGCCTTGGCAGGATTTTCCGCTTTCCCGGCCTCACTTGGAAAATTCGTTCCCTAATCATCGCGCGTCCGGCGCGTCCTGCATTGTTATGAACAGCGCCGATCTGTTAGAACGCCCGCACGAAACAGTTTGTCAGAAGTGAAATTTGCGCCCGGGCGGCATGGAATTGCGCCCGCAATGCAGGATTTCCGCCCGACGGCACGAGAGAACGCTCGACAGTCCATGAATATCGCGCTCACGCATCTGCAGCGGCTCGAGGCCGAGTCCATCCACATCTTCCGCGAGGTCGCGGCCTCTTTCTCCAAGCCGGTGATGCTCTATTCCGTCGGCAAGGATTCCTCAGTGCTGATGCATCTGGCGATGAAGGCCTTCTATCCCGCCAAGCCGCCTTTTCCTTTCCTGCATGTCGACACCACCTGGAAGTTTCGCGAGATGATCGCGTTTCGCGACCAGATGGCGCAGAAGCTCGGCTTCGACCTGCTCGTCCATGTCAACGAAGACGGTGTTCGCGACGGCATCAATCCTTTCGACCATGGATCCAACACCCACACCCATGTGATGAAGACGGTGGCGCTGCGTCAGGCGCTCGACAAATACGGCTTCGATGCGGCCTTCGGCGGCGCCCGCCGCGACGAGGAGAAGTCGCGCGCCAAGGAGCGCATCTTCTCCTTCCGCAACGCGCAGCATTCCTGGGACCCCAAGAACCAGCGGCCGGAAATGTGGAAGATCTTCAACACCCGCATCGCGCCCGGCGAATCGATCCGTGTCTTCCCGCTGTCGAATTGGACCGAGCTCGACATCTGGCAATACATCCTGCAGGAGAACATCCCGATCGTGCCGCTCTATTTCGCCAAGGAACGGCCGGTGGTCGAGCGCGACGGCATGCTGATCCTGAAGGATGACGACCGTATGCAGTTGCGCCCTGGCGAGACCATCGAGAACCGTCTGGTGCGCTTCCGAACATTGGGCTGCTATCCGCTGACCGGCGCCATCGAATCGGACGCCGATACGCTGGAGGCCATCGTCGGCGAGATGCTGACCGCCCGCACCTCCGAGCGCCAGGGCCGCCTCATCGACCGCGACGAGGCCGGCTCCATGGAAAAGAAGAAGCGCGAGGGTTATTTCTGATAATGCGCCACATCATGGCCAAGAGCCTCGCCCCGACCGATCAGATCCGCGACTACATGGCCGCGCAGGAGAAGAAGTCGCTGCTGCGCTTCCTCACCTGCGGTTCCGTCGATGACGGCAAGTCGACGCTCATCGGCCGCCTGCTCTCCGACACCAAGCAGATCTTCGAGGACCAGCTTGCCGCGCTGGAGAAGGATTCGCGCAAGCACGGCACTACCGGCGACGACATCGACTTCGCGCTGCTGGTCGACGGGCTGGAGGCTGAGCGCGAGCAGGGCATCACCATCGACGTCGCCTATCGCTTCTTCGCCACGCCGAAGCGCAAGTTCATCGTCGCCGACACGCCCGGGCATGAGCAATACACGCGCAATATGGCGACCGGCGCCTCGACCGCCGATCTCGCCATCGTGCTGATCGATGCGCGCCAGGGCGTGCTGCGCCAGACCCGACGTCATTCGATCATCGCCTCGCTGCTCGGCATCCGTCACATCGTGCTGGCGGTCAACAAGATCGACCTTATCAACTTCGACAAGGCTGCGTTCGACCAGATCGTCGCCGATTATGGCGAGTTCGCAAAAGAGCTCGGCTTCGTCAGCGTCATGCCGATCCCTATGTCGGCGCGTTTCGGCGACAACGTCACCAGCCGCTCGGAGCGCACACCCTGGTATTCCGGCCCGTCGCTCATCGAGCATCTGGAAACCGTGTCGGTCGACGAGGCGGTGGTCGAACTGCCGTTCCGCTTCCCCGTTCAGTATGTGAACCGTCCGAACCTCGATTTCCGCGGCTTTGCCGGCACCATTGCCTCGGGCACCGTTTCGCAAGGCGAAGAGGTCGTCGTTGCCAAATCCGGAAAGGCATCGCGGGTGAAGCGCATCGTCGCGCAGGGCGGCGATCTCGACCAGGCAATCGCCGGCCAGGCGGTCACGCTGGTGCTTGAGGACGAGGTCGAGGTGTCGCGCGGCAACATGCTGGTGTCGCCGGCAGCTAGACCGCAGGTCGCCGACCAGTTCGCCGCCAACATCGTCTGGTTCGACGAGCAGGCGCTGCTGCCCGGCCGCTCCTATATCCTGCGTACCGAAACCGACCAGGTCAGCGCCACGGTCACCGACCTCAAATACCGTGTCAACGTCAACGATTTCGCGCATGAGGCGGCGAAGTCGCTCGACCTCAACGAGGTCGGCGTCTGCAATCTCTCGACGCGGGCGCCGATCGCCTTCGATCCCTTTGCCGAGAACCGCACCACCGGCGCTTTCATCCTGATCGACCGCATCACCAACGCCACTGTCGGCGCCGGCATGATCCTGCATTCGCTGCGCCGTGCCGAAAACATCCACTGGCAGTCGCTCGACGTCGGCAAGCGCGGCCGCTCCGACCTGAAGAACCAGCGCCCGGCGGTGTTCTGGTTCACCGGGCTCTCGGGCTCGGGCAAGTCGACCATCGCCAACCTTTTCGAGAAGAAGCTGTTCGCCTCCGGCCGCCACACCTACATCCTCGACGGCGACAATGTCCGCCACGGGCTGAACCGCGATCTCGGCTTCACCGACGCGGACCGCGTCGAAAACATCCGCCGCGTCGCCGAAGTGGCCAAGCTGATGGCCGATGCCGGCTTGATCGTCATCGTCTCCTTCATCTCGCCCTTTGCCGCGGAGCGGCGCGTGGCCCGCGAGCTGATGGCCGAGGGCGAGTTCGTCGAGGTGTTCGTCGACACGCCGTTCGAGGAATGCGCCCGCCGCGATCCGAAGGGACTTTACGCGCGCGCCTTGAGCGGCGAGATCAAGAATTTCACCGGTGTCGATTCTCCCTATGAGGCGCCGGAGAATCCCGAAATCCACCTCAAGACGCTCGGCCGGAGCCCGCAGGAGATGGCGGAAGCCCTGGAGCAGTGGCTGACCGAGCGCGACATTGCCGAAGAGCAGTATGACAATGGCGGCGGTATCTGACGACGAGGCGATGCTGGGCGTTTTCGAGCGCCTGGCGCTGGAAGCGGGGCGCGAGGTCATGCGCCTCTTCCACGAAGGCTGCGCCGTCGACAGCAAGGCCGACTCCTCGCCGGTGACGGAAGCCGATCGCGAAAGCGAGAAGATCATTCTCGCCGGCCTGCGAGCCGCCTATCCGGATATCCCATGCGTGGCCGAGGAGGAGGTGGCGGCCGGCATCGCTACGCCCGACCTCGAAGGCGCCTTCTTCCTGATCGATCCGCTCGACGGCACCAAGGAATTTGTCAACCGGCGCACCGACTTCACCGTCAACATCGCGCTGGTGCGCCATGGCGTGCCGGAAGTCGGCGTTGTCTACGCGCCGTGCACTGGGCGCTTCTTCAGCGGACGGCCTGGCAGGGCCGAGGCGCTGGAGGTCGATGCCGATTATCGCATTGCTGGCCGCCGGCCGATCACGGTGCGGGCAGGGGGCACGCCGCTCGCCGTCGTCGCCAGCCGCTCGCACAACACGCCTGAAACCGACGCCTTCATCCGCGACCTCGGTTCCGCCGAGATCGTCTCGGTCGGCTCGTCGCTGAAATTCTGCCTGCTCGCCGCGGCGGAGGCGGACGTCTATCCGCGCTTCGGCCGCACCATGGAGTGGGACACGGCGGCTGGCGACGCGGTGCTGCGCGCCGCCGGCGGCATGACGCGTACTTTGGACGGCCTGCCGCTCGTCTACGGCAAGCGCAACCAAGCGAGCGACAGCGATTTCGCGAACCCGCATTTCATTGCGACGGGGAAGAGCGCGGCCTAAAGCGTTGGCAGCCGCCAATTGTCGCGTCGTCATCCTAGGGCGGAGCAAGGAGCGTAGCGACGCGCGCAGACCCTAGGATCCATGCCGTTACGCTAAAGCATTGCAGCGGTTACAGAATTCTGCACCGTTGTGCTCCACGCCTCAGGTCACGGCATGGATCCTCGGGTCAAGCCCGAGGATGACGAAGGTGCCGTTCAAGCCGCCGCGACATGCGCCGAGTTCGAGCCGATGTAGTTGCGGATCGTCTCGATGATGCGGTCCTGGTCGGCTTCGCTGAGATAGGCGTGCATCGGCAGGCAGAGGATCTGCTTCGGCAGCGTTTCAGAGACGGCAAGGCCGGTGGGCGTGCGCGGATAGTCCTTGTAGGCCACCTGCTCATGCAGCGGCTTCACATAGTAGATCACCGACGGGATGCGTTTTTCGCCGAGATGCGCTTTCAGCCCGTCGCGCTTCGGGGTCTCGATCGCGTACTGCGCCCAAGCCGAGCGGCCGTGGCCCAGATTGCGCGACGCCTTGACGATGTCGCCGAGGCCCTTGGCGTAACGGTCAGCCACAATCTGTCTGGCGACCATCTCATCCTCGAGGATGGCGAGCTTCTCGATCAGGATCGCCGCCTGCAGCGTGTCGAGGCGCGAGTTGATGCCGATGCGGACATTGTCGTATTGCGTCTCGCCCTTGCCGTGGAAGGCAAAGGACCGCAGCTTGTCGGCCAGCGCGCCGTCATTGGTGAACATGGCGCCGCCGTCGCCGTAGCAGCCAAGGGGCTTGGCCGGATAAAAGCTGGTCGAACCGACATGGCCGAAGGCGCCGCACATGGTGCCGTCGGCCGAACCACCCATCGACTGCGCGGCGTCCTCGATCACCAGGAGGTTCTCGCGCTTGGCGATCGCCATGATCGCGTCGTAGTCGGCCGAAAGGCCGAACAGGTCGACGGGAATGATCGCCTTGGGCTTCAGCCTTCCTTCCTTCTTGATCATCTCGATCGCCGCTTCGAGGCTGGCGATGTCGATGTTGTAGCTGTCAGGGTCGACGTCGACGAAGACCGGCTCGGCCTTGGCCAGCGCCACCACCTCGGCTGTCGCGGCGAAGGTGAAGCTCGGCACGAACACCGCGTCGCCCGGGCCGATACCGGCGGCAAACAGCGGCAGGAGCAGCGCATCGGTGCCGTTGGCGCAGGCGACCACATGCTTGACGCCGATATAGGCCGCGAGCTTGTTCTCGAATTCGGTGACCTGCGGCCCGAGGATGTAACGCCCGTCTTCGACCACACGGTCGATCGCGGCCTTCAGCCGGTCGTGGATTCGTTCGCGCTGCGCGCCAAGATCGATGAACTGCATGTCGGCCTCAAAATGCCAATAAACCGGCCCGCTGGTATCAGACTTGGCGCGGCTGAGAAAGCCGGCCGGGTCCGGGGCAAATTGCTTATGTGTCGCAGCCTGTTACCGCTCTTTGCCGGCGCAATGCCCGAAGAAGCCGGAAAACCGGGCTAAAACGAGCATTTTCAATGGTTTTTATCGCGCCGTTCCCAGCTTTGGAAACATAAAGTGATCGGCTGCGGAGGCCTTTCGGCCAATCCGGACAACCGCTTACGCGATCTCGTGCCGCCAGGGCGGGTTGGCGCCGGCCCGCGAAACCGTCACCGCCGCCGCCCTGGCGCCGAGCTCCAGCGCCTTGCGGATGGCGTCTTCGGAGAGCTCGCCGATCGCCGCCTTGGTGAGCAGGCCCTGCTCATGCAGCGAGGCCAGGATGCCGGCATTGAAGGTGTCGCCGGCGCCGACCGTGTCGACCACCTTCACCTTCTGCGGCATGACCGTGACCTTGTGCGCCTTGCTGTAGCCGACGGCGCCTTCGCTGCCATGGGTGACGACGATCAGCTTCGGCCCGCGATCCAGCCAGTTGCGCACGACATCCTCATGCGAGCCCGCCTCGTCGAACCATTTGAGGTCCTCGTCCGACAGTTTGACGATGTCGGCCATCGCCATCATCTCGCGGATGCGTCTGAGATGCTTGGCCTTGTCCGGGATGAAGTTCGGCCGGATGTTCGGGTCGAGCATCATCACGCGGCTTTCGTGCTCGCGGCGCATGAATTCCTCATAGGCCGAGCCCGCCGGCTCCGAGATCAGGCTGATGGCGCCGAACAGCATCGCCTCGATCTCCGCGCCGAGCTTCGGCAGGTCCTCGATGGTCAGCATGCGCCCGGCGGTGTTCTCGTCATAGAAAGTGTAGGTCGCCTGGCCGTTGGTGAGCCGCACGAAGGCGAGCGTCGTCGGACGTGGCGAGGTGTGCGCATAGGTGGAGCTCACCTTGCTCGCGCCGAGCGCCTCGCGGAACTGGCCGCCGAACAGGTCGGAGGAGAGGCCCGAGAAGAATCCCGCCGGAGCGCCCAGCCGTCCAAGCGCGATCGCCGAATTGAACACCGCGCCGCCGACATAGGGCGCGAAGGCGGCTTCGCCTTCCGTCGTGATGCGCGGCAGCATGTCGATCAGGGCTTCGCCACAGCAAAGGATCATGTCGTCTTGGTCTCCGGCGGATGGATCACGCCCTTGCGGATGATGATGTTGGCAAAGAGCCTGGGTTCGCTGGTCGCCACGATCGCGTGCGCGGCCTTGACGCGTGCATAGAAGTCAGGCCCGGCCAGCGCAACCACCTTATGGCCCGGCGCGCGTCTGGCGCAAACCGCTTCCATCTCGCGATGCACGGGATCGGCCAGCGCCGGGTCGCCGTTGACCGAGGCGCGGAACAGCGCTTCCGGCACCGCCTCGTCCACCGGCAACACGCTGAGCACGGCGTCAAGCACCGGGATGATAGGGTGGCCATCCGCGCGGATCAGCCGGCGCGCCTGTTCCTCGGCCGGATAATTGCCGTCGACGATGGCGATCTCGTCGCCATGGCCCATGGCCCTGAGCGTCGCCAGGAACTGCGGCCCGAGCAGTGAGGGGATGCCGATCAGCATGGTCAGGCGCCCCCGGATGTGTTCGGCCCGATCAGGAAGCGCTCCGAAAGCGGCAGGCTGGCGCCGCCCAGCGCCCGCGCATGGATGCCGACGGTCCCCTCGCGCACGAAGGGCAGCTTCAGCCCCTCGGCGTCGATGCCGGAAATGGCTTGCCGGATTGCCTCGACCAGACGGCGCCGCACATCGAGCGGCATCCAGCCGTCGATCACCGCCGCTTCGAAATCGATGACGGACGAGGCCGCGACGATGGCATAGGCAAGCGCGCGCGAGGCGCTGACGATCCATTCGTCGAGCTCGGCGCCGATGTCGCCCCATTCCTGCGGCGAAGTCCACAGATAGGAGCCGTCGATGCCCTTGGCGGAAAGCGCCTTCTCCAGCATCGCGATCGAGGCGACGTCGATGAGCTGCGTCGGCTTGCCGTCCGGCCCCGGCACCGGCATCGAGCCCAACGCGCCGGCGTTGCCTTTAGGCCCGCTGTAAAGACGGCCGTTGAGAACGATGCCGCCGCCGGCAAAGGCGCCGATATAGAAATAGACGAAGTCGCGCGCCGCGCCCGCCTGGCCGAAGACAAGCTCGGCGCCGCAGGCCGAAGTCGCGTCATTCTGCAGGTAGACGGGGAACTCGCACTGCGCCTGGATGTCGGCGCGTATGTCGCGATGGCGCCATTCCTCCATCACGTCGCGCGGGGCGCCGGCCGTGTCGGCCCAGTTCCACAGTTCGAACGGCATGGCGACGCCCAGCCCGGCAATGCGCTTGTCCTGCGCCGGCGTCAGTTCGCCGCGCATCGTCCTGATGCCGGCGGTGACGAACTCGACGGTCTCGCGCGGCGCGGGATAGCGGTAGGAGTGCTGCAGCATGGCGCGCACATTGCCGAGGAAGTCGATCAGCACCAGCTCGGCGCTGCGGCGACCGATCTTGAGGCCGATGAAGAAGGCGCCTTCCGGGTTGAGCGCCATCGGGATCGAAGGCTGGCCGATCTTGCCGCGCAGCGGCGCCTGGCGGACCAGCAGCTTGTCTTCCTCGAGCTCGCGCATGATGACCGACACCGTCTGGGCCGACAGCCCGGTCATGCGCGCGATATCGGATTTGGCCAGGCTGCCGTGCTGGCGCACCAGGGACAGCACCAACCGCTCGTTGTGGTCGCGCATGCCGCTTTGGTTGGTGCCGCGATGCAGCCGGCGCTCCAAAGCCTCGGGCGAACCGTGCCTCGCAATGCCGGTCTCCACCCTGTTCCTCCCGTTTGTTTCCCCGCGATGCTTTTCGTTCAGAATGAGTGAACGACGCAAGAGTGTCAATAATAAATAAGAGTGATTTAATTATTGACAGCCGTTCTGTCCTGGTGTTTTTTGAGATGTGTCCACGCTGGGAGAAAAGGTGGACGCGCTTGAGGCGCCGGGTGGCCGGCGTCCGCAACAGTTCCATTGGGAGGAAATCGTGACCAAGAAATCACTGCTGAAGTCTACCGTGTTTGCGGCCGCCGGCTTGGGCCTGATGGCGTTCGCTTCGTCGGCATCGGCCGCCGGCGTCGGCGCCTGCCTGATCACCAAGACCGACACCAACCCGTTCTTCGTCAAGATGAAGGAAGGCGCGACCGCCAAAGCCAAGGAGCTTGGCGTCGATCTCAAGACCTATGCCGGCAAGATCGACGGTGACAGCGAAAGCCAGGTGGCGGCGATCGAAAGCTGCATCGCCGACGGCGCCAAGGGCATCCTGATCACCGCGTCCGACACCAAGGGCATCGTGCCGACGGTGAAGAAGGCGCGTGACGCTGGCCTGCTGGTGATCGCGCTCGACACGCCGCTCGATCCGATCGATGCCGCCGACGCCACCTTCGCCACCGACAACCTCGAAGCCGGCAAGCTGATCGGCGCCTGGGCCGCCGCGACGCTCGGCGACAAGGCCAAGGACGCCAAGATCGGCTTCCTCGACCTCACCCCCTCGCAGCCGACAGTCGACGTGCTGCGCGACCAGGGCTTCATGATGGGCTACGGCATCGACGTGAAGGACCCCAACAAGATCGGCGATGAGGACGATCCGCGCATCGTCGGCCATGACGTCACCAACGGCAACGAGGAAGGCGGCCGCAAGGCTATGGAAAACCTTCTCCAGAAGGACAACACCATCAACGTCATCCACACCATCAACGAGCCTGCCGCTGTCGGCGCCTATCAGGCGCTCAAGGCCGTTGGCCTCGAAAAGCAGGTGCTGATCGTTTCGGTCGACGGCGGTTGCCCGGGCGTGAAGTCGGTTACCGAAGGCGTGATCGGCGCCACCTCGCAGCAATATCCGCTGCAGATGGCCGCGCTCGGCATCGAGGCCATCGCCAAATACGCCAAGGACGGCACCAAGCCGAAGCCGACCGAGGGCAAGAACTTCTTCGATACCGGCGTCAACCTCGTGACCGACAAGCCGGCCAATGGCGTGAAGTCCATCGACACCAAGGAAGGCCTCGCCAAGTGCTGGGGCTGATGCCCGCCTAAGCGCACAAACCTTGCGGCTGGGGGCTTGATCCCCGGCCGCTTCGGGTGGACGATGCATTTTCGTAAGCGCTGATAAGCCCGGCGACAGACCGGAATGCGTAAACGCGGCACGGAGCCATGACGAAGTTCCGTGAGACGGGAGGAGATATGTCCCAGATCCAGGAATTCGAGAAGGTTCTCTCGGGCAGCGATACCAACGTCGCCGCCTTCGAGGAGCACGGCAAATCGTTTGTGAAGCGCGCCCAGCATTTCCTGCATTCAACGCCGGCGGCGGTGCCGCTGATCGTGCTGGTGCTGTCGATCATCATTTTCGGCATCGCTATCGGCGGGCGCTTCTTTTCGTCCTACACGCTGACGCTGATCCTGCAGCAGATCGCCATCGTCGGCATCTTGGGCGCCGCCCAGACGCTGGTCATCCTGACCGCCGGCATCGACCTTTCGATCGGCGTCATCATGGTGATCTCGGCCGTGATCATGGGCAACTGCGCCATCACCTACGGCATGCCGACCATTCTGGCCGTGCTGCTCGGGCTTGCCGCCGGCGCGGCCTGCGGCCTGCTCAACGGCCTGCTCGTCGCCTACATGAAGCTGCCGCCTTTCATCGTCACGCTCGGCACCTGGAACATCGTCATGGCGACGAATTTCATCTATTCGGCCAATGAGACGATCCGCGACGCCGATGTCGACGCCCAGGCGCCGCTGCTGCACTTCTTCGCGCTGAGCTTCAGGGTCGGTTCCGCGGTGTTGACGGCCGGCGTTATCGCCATGGTCCTGCTGGTCCTGCTGCTTTGGTATGTGCTGAACCACACAGCCTGGGGCCGCCACGTCTATGCCGTCGGCGACGATCAGGAGGCCGCGAAACTGTCCGGCATCCAGACCAAGAGGGTGCTGGTGACGGTCTACGTCCTTGCCGGGCTGATCGCCGCCTTCGCGGCCTGGGTCTCGATCGGCCGCAACGGCTCGATCTCGCCGTCCGCCGCGGTCACCGACTACAATCTTCAGGCCATCACCGCGACGGTGATCGGCGGCATCTCGCTCTTCGGCGGCCGCGGCTCGATCCTCGGCACGCTATTCGGCGCCATGATCGTCGGCGTCGTCTCGATGGGCCTCAATATGCTGGGCGCCGATCCGCAATGGAAAGTGTTGCTCACCGGCGTGCTGATCATCGGCGCCGTGGCGGTAGATCAATGGATCAGAAAGGTTTCGGCATAGCCATGACCCAGGACCCAATCCTCACTGCGCGCGGTCTTACCAAGCGCTATGGCCGCGTCACCGCCCTCGACAATGCCGATTTCGACCTCTATCCGGGCGAAATCCTGGCGGTGATCGGCGACAACGGTGCCGGCAAATCATCGCTGATCAAGGCGATTTCCGGCGCCGCCGTGCCCGACGAAGGTGAAATCCGGCTTGAAGGCAAGCCCGTTGCCTTCAAGTCGCCGATGGAGGCACGAGAAGCCGGCATCGAGACCGTCTACCAGAACCTGGCGCTGTCGCCGGCGCTGTCGATCGCCGACAACATGTTTCTTGGCCGCGAGATCCGCAAGCCGGGCCCACTCGGAAGCTGGTTCCGGATGCTCGATCGTCCGGCGATGGAAAAGCGCGCCCGCGACAAGCTCACCGAGCTCGGGCTGATGACCATCCAGAACATCAGCCAGGCGGTGGAGACGTTGTCCGGCGGCCAGCGCCAGGGCGTGGCGGTGGCGCGCGCCGCCGCCTTCGGCTCGAAAGTGGTGATCATGGACGAACCGACCGCTGCGCTCGGCGTCAAGGAAAGCCGCCGCGTGCTGGAGCTGATCCTCGACGTCAAGAAGCGCGGCCTGCCGATCGTGCTCATCTCGCACAACATGCCGCATGTCTTCGAGGTGGCCGATCGCATCCACATCCACCGGCTCGGGCGCCGGCTCTGCGTCGTCGACCCCAAGCAGATTTCGATGTCGGATGCCGTCGCGCTGATGACCGGCGCCAAGAAACCGCCGGAGGATGCACTGGCGGCCTGATCTCCAGGATAGGTCAATTGCAGCAGACAGCTGACGGCTCGATCACCAAATCGATTGAACGCATGCTGCAATGCGATAGGATGGGCTGGGAGGAACGGCGAAAGCCCCTATGATCAGGCCAAATGAACGAGAGGCGAAATGACATCCGCCATGACGATCGAAGTCCCTGTCCTCGACCATCCCGATCCCAAGACGCTCGCCGAAGAAGTCTTGATGTCGCTCAAATACCGGGTCGGCAAGGACACCACCGTTGCCACGCCTTATGACTGGCTGACCGCCTCGATCAAGGTGGTGCGCGACCGCATCGTCGACCACTGGATCCAGGCGACCAAGGAAGCCTACGACCAGCAGGAAAAGCGCGTCTATTACCTTTCGCTCGAATTCCTGATCGGCCGCCTGATGCGCGACGCCTTCTCCAATCTCGACTTGATGGAGAACATGCGCGAGGCGCTGTCCTCGCTCGGCGTCGATCTTGACCTGATCGCCGGCCTCGAGCCCGACGCGGCGCTCGGCAATGGCGGCCTCGGCCGTCTCGCCGCCTGCTTCATGGAAAGCATGGCGACCGTCGACATCCCCGCCCATGGCTATGGTATCCGCTACGCCAACGGCATGTTCCGCCAGGAAATCCAGGGTGGCTGGCAGGTCGAGTTGCCGGAGACCTGGCTCGACCACGGCAATCCCTGGGAGTTCGAGCGGCGCGAACGCTCCTTCGAGGTCGGCTTCGGCGGCTCGGTGGAATCGATCACCGCGAAGGACGGCCGGCTCGAGCGCCATGTCTGGAAGCCGACCGAGCACGTGCTTGCCGTCGCCTATGACACGCCGGTGGCCGGCTGGCGCGCCAGGCGCGTCAACACGCTGAGGCTCTGGTCCGGCATGCCGATCGACCCGATCCTGCTCGACAAGTTCAATGCCGGCGACCACATCGGCGCGCTGGCCGAGAGCAACAAGGCCGACGCGCTGTCGCGCGTGCTCTATCCGGCCGATTCCCACATGGCCGGCCAGGAGCTGAGGCTCAGGCAGGAGTATTTCTTCTCCACCGCTTCGCTGCAGGACATCGTCCAGCGGCATTTGAGCCAGTATGGCGACCTGAAGTCCTTGCCTGACAAGGCGGCGATCCATCTCAACGACACCCATCCCGCGGTCGCCGTGCCGGAGCTGATGCGGCTGCTGATGGACGTCCATGGCATGGATTTCGACCTGGCCTGGGACATCACCAAGCGCACCTTCGGCTACACCAACCACACGCTGTTGCCCGAGGCGCTGGAAAGCTGGCCGGTGCCACTGTTCGAACGGCTTTTGCCGCGCCACATGCAGATCGTCTACGCCATCAATGCGCAGGTTCTGCTGGAGGCGCGGGCCACCGGAAAATTCTCGGGCGAGCAGATCGCACGGATTTCGCTGATCCAGGAAAATGGTGACCGCCGCGTGCGCATGGGCAACCTGGCCTTTGTCGGCTCGCATTCGATCAACGGCGTCTCGGCGCTGCACACCGAGCTGATGAAGGAGACGGTGTTCGCCGATCTCCACAAGCTCTATCCCGACCGCATCAACAACAAGACCAACGGCATCACGCCCCGCCGCTGGCTGATCCAGTGCAATCCGGGGCTGACCTCGCTTGCCCGCGAGGCGATCGGCGACCGCTTCATGGACGACATCGAGAAGATCAAGGGCCTCGATCCGCTCGCCGACGACGCGGCCTTCCGCGAAAAGTTCGCCGCCGTGAAGCGGCAGAACAAGGCGCGGCTCGCCAACCTTGTTGCCGACCGGCTGGGCATCAGGCTCGACCCGTCGGCCCTGTTCGACATCCAGGTCAAGCGCATCCACGAATACAAGCGCCAATTGCTCAATATCCTGGAAGCGATCGCGCTTTACGACCAGATCCGCTCGCATCCCGAGCGGGACTGGATGCCGCGCGTGAAATTCTTCGGCGGCAAGGCGGCGCCGAGCTACCACAACGCGAAGCTGATCATCAAACTGGCCAACGACGTCGCGAAAGTCATCAACGGCGATCCGTCGGTGCGCGGCCTGCTGAAAGTCGTCTTCGTGCCGAACTACAATGTCAGTCTGGCCGAGGTGATGATGCCGGCCGCCGACCTTTCGGAGCAGATCTCGACCGCCGGCATGGAAGCGTCCGGCACCGGCAACATGAAGTTCGCGCTGAACGGCGCGCTGACCATTGGCACGCTCGACGGCGCCAATGTCGAGATCAAGGAACACGTTGGCGACGACAACATCTTCATCTTCGGCCTCACCACGGCCGAAGTCGCCGAGCGACGCAACAACGGCTACAATCCGCGCGAAGTGATCGAGGCCTCGCCGGAACTGTCACAGGCGGTGTCCGCCATCTCCTCCGGCGTCTTCTCGCCCGACGATCCGGGCCGCTACCGCGACTTGATGAACGGCCTCTACCAGAGCGACTGGTTCATGGTGGCGGCCGACTTCGATTCCTACGCCGCCTGCCAGCGCGAGGTCGACGCCGTCTGGCGCAACAGCCCCGACTGGTACGCGCGCGCCATCCGCAACGTCGCCCGCGTCGGCTGGTTCTCGTCCGATCGCACCATCCGCCAATATGCGAAAGACATCTGGAACGTGCCCGTCTGATATGATTGCATGAGCCACATGAAGTGTGGCCCCGGTGCATGCCGCCCAAAAGTGCAGAGCGGTTTTGGGATCACGGCATGCACCAAGACAAAGAACAGCGCATGCCGCACCAAGGCATGCGCCAGAACAAGATGCCCGGGGAGGGCGACCGCTTGATGAGGAAGCCGCGCGCGACCGCTGCGACAAGCGGGCCGGACGGACTGGCGCCAGCCGGAGATGTCGCGGCGATTGTCGCCGGAACGCATGGCAATCCTTTCGCGGTTCTGGGCGTGCATGAGGCCGGCAAGGGCTTCGTCGCCCGCTGCTTCGTGCCCAACGCCGAATCCGTCACCGCCTACACGCTGACCGGCAAGGAGGCCGGCGAGCTGTCGCGCCGCGACGATGCCGGTTTCTTCGAGGGCAAGGTCTCCATCCGCAAGCGCCAGCCGCTGCGCTATCATGCCAGGAATGCCGGCGGCGACTGGTGGCTGACCGATCCCTATTCCTTCGGCCCGGTGCTGGGACCGATGGACGATTACTACATGGCCGAGGGTTCGCACTTACGGCTATTCGACAAGCTCGGTGCCCACATCATCGACCATGAAGGCGCCACCGGCGTGCATTTCGCGGTCTGGGCGCCCAATGCCAGGCGGGTCTCCGTGGTCGGGACCTTCAACGACTGGGATGGCCGCCGCCATACCATGCGCGACCGCAAGGACACCGGCATCTGGGAGCTGTTCATTCCCGATATCGGCGCGGGCCAGCCCTACAAGTTTGAGATCATCGCGCCCGACGGCGTGCGCCTGCCGCTTAAGGCCGACCCGTTCGCCTTCGAATCGGAACTGCGCCCGGCGACCGCCTCGGTGACGGCGCCGCCGATGGCGCATCAATGGGGCGACGAGGCGCATCGCGGCTACTGGCGCAAGGCCGATCCCCGGCGCGAAGCGATCTCGATCTACGAGGTCCATGCCGGCTCCTGGCAGCGCCGCGACGACGGCACGTTCCTCTCCTGGGACGAGCTAGCCGCGCGGCTGATCCCTTATGCGGTCGACACCGGCTTCACCCATATCGAGTTCCTGCCGATCTCGGAGCATCCTTACGACCCGTCCTGGGGCTACCAGACCACCGGCCTTTACGCGCCGACGGCGCGCTTCGGCGACCCTGACGGCTTCGCCCGTTTTGTCGACGGCGCGCACCGCGCCGGCATCGGGGTCATCCTCGACTGGGTGCCGGCGCATTTCCCGGTCGACGAGCATGGGCTGGTGAAGTTCGACGGCACCGCGCTCTACGAGCATGCCGATCCGCGCCAGGGTTTCCATCCCGACTGGAACACCGCGATCTACAATTTCGGCCGCCGCGAGGTGGTATCGTTCCTCGTCAACAACGCGCTGTTCTGGGCCGAGAAATACCATGTCGACGGATTGCGCGTCGACGCGGTCGCCTCGATGCTCTACCTCGATTATTCGCGCAAGGCGGGCGAATGGATCCCCAATGAGAAGGGCGGGCGCGAGAACCTGCAGGCCGTCAGCTTCCTGCAGAAGATGAACAAGGAGCTTTACGGCCACCACCCCGGCGTGATGACGATCGCCGAGGAATCGACCTCATGGCCGAAAGTGTCGCGTCCCGTGCATGAGGGCGGGCTCGGCTTCGGCTTCAAGTGGAACATGGGCTTCATGCATGACACGCTGGAGTACCTTTCCAAGGAGCCGATCTTCCGCAAGCACCACCACAATGACATCACCTTCGGCCTGATTTACGCTTTCTCGGAAAACTTCGTGCTGCCGCTCTCGCACGACGAGGTCGTGCATGGCAAAGGCACGCTGCTCAACAAGATGGCCGGCGACGACTGGCAGAAGTTCGCGACGCTGCGCGCCTATTATGCCTTCATGTGGGGCTATCCCGGCAAGAAGCTCCTATTCATGGGCCAGGAATTCGCCCAGCGCCGCGAGTGGAGCGAGGAACGCGCGCTCGACTGGAACCTGCTCGAATTCGCGCCGCATCGCGGCGTCTGGCAGACGGTGCGCGACCTGAACTATCTCTACCGTTCGCGCCCGGCGCTGCACGCGCGCGACTGCGAGCCGGAAGGCTTTTCCTGGCTGATCGTCGACGATCGCGACAATTCGGTCTTCGCATGGCTGCGCAGCGCGCCGGACGGCAACCCGATCGCCGTCATCTCCAATTTCACGCCGGTGCCGCGCGAAAACTATCGCGTGCCGCTGCCGAGGGCGGGAAAGTGGCGCGAGATCATCAATACGGATGCCGCCGACTATGGCGGCTCCGGCATGGGCAATGGCGGCGCGGTCAAGGCGAGCGGGGAAGGGGGCGGCGTATCGGCGACGATGCTTCTGCCGCCGCTCTCGACGATCATGCTGGAATTCGTCACGGATTGAAGCAGATGATGTGTCATCCTGCTCTTGCAACGATCCGGGCAGCTTAATTGGGAGGGTAACAAAATGGCAGAACTCAAAAGAACCCAGCCGCTGGCGCGCGACGCCATGGCCTATGTCCTGGCCGGCGGCCGCGGCAGCCGCCTCAAGGAGCTGACCGACCGGCGCGCCAAACCCGCCGTCTATTTCGGCGGCAAGACGCGCATCATCGATTTCGCGCTCTCCAACGCGCTGAACTCCGGCATCCGCCGCCTCGGCGTCGCCACCCAGTACAAGGCGCATTCGCTGATCCGCCATCTGCAGCGCGGCTGGAACTTCCTGCGGCCTGAGCGAAACGAAAGCTTCGACATCCTGCCGGCATCGCAGCGCGTTTCGGAAACGCAGTGGTACGAAGGCACGGCCGACGCCGTCTACCAGAACATCGACATCATCGAGGCCTATGGGCCGGAATACATGGTCATCCTCGCCGGCGACCACATCTACAAGATGGACTACGAGCTGATGCTGCGCCAGCATGTCGATGCCGGCGCCGACGTCACCGTCGGTTGCCTGGAAGTGCCGCGCATGGAAGCGACAGGCTTCGGCGTCATGCATGTCGATGCCAAGGACAACATCATCGCTTTCGTCGAAAAGCCGGCCGATCCGCCCGGCATCCCCGACAAGCCGGAATTCGCGCTCGCCTCGATGGGCATCTATGTCTTCAAGACCAAGTTCCTGATGGAGCAGCTGCGCCGCGACGCAGCCGAACCCGGCTCCAGCCGCGACTTCGGCAAGGACATCATCCCCTATATCGTGCAGCACGGTAAGGCGATCGCGCATCGCTTCGCCAAGTCCTGCGTGCGCTCCTCGCATGAGTCCGAGCCCTACTGGCGCGACGTCGGAACCGTCGATGCCTATTGGGAAGCCAATATCGACCTCACCGACGTCACGCCCGAGCTTGACCTTTACGACCGCGACTGGCCGATCTGGACCTATGCGGAATTGAAGCCGCCGGCAAAGTTCGTGCATGACGAGGACGGCCGCCGCGGCGAGGCGATCTCCTCGCTGGTCTCCGGCGACTGCATCGTCTCCGGCGCCTCGCTGCGCCGCAGCCTGATCTTCACCGGCGCGCGCATCAATTCCTACTCCAAGCTCGAGGAGGTGGTGATGCTGCCCGACGTGACTGTCGGCCGCAACGCGCGCCTCAAGCGCGTCGTCATCGACCATGGCGTGCAGATCCCGGAAGGACTGGTGGTCGGCGAGGATCCGGCGCTCGACGCCAAGCGCTTCCGTGTTTCGGAGAAGGGCATCTGCCTGATCACGCAGGATATGATCAACAAGTTGTCGACCTGATAAGGTTGATCAGCAAGCCGACGACTTGCCGATCAACCCTATCCGGTTGACGGCTTGATCAACAGATTGTCACTTTGACCTGTCACGTTGAAATCGGAATGTGGAGCGCATGCAGGTTCTGTCGGTCACGCCCGAAATCTTCCCGCTGATCAAGACCGGTGGTCTCGCCGACGTGACCGGCGCCTTGCCGATCGCGCTGGCCGGGAAGGGCGTGGCGATGCGCACGCTCGTTCCCGGCTATCCCGTGGTGATGGCGGCCTTCGCCAAGAAGAAACCCGTCTATCAGTACCCGCTGCTGCAAGGTGGCAAGGCCTCGGTCCATGCCGTCAAGATCGGCGATCTCGACCTCTTCGTGTTGGACGCGCCGCATCTCTTCGATCGTCAGGGCGGCCCCTACGGCACGGCATCCGGGGCCGACTGGCCGGACAACTGGCGTCGCTTCGCGGCGCTGAGCCAGGTCGGCGGCGATATTGCCGGGGGCGCCGTCTCCGGCTACCAGCCCGACCTCGTGCACGCCCATGACTGGCAGTCGGCGATGACGCTGGCCTATATGCGCTACGGCAAGGCAGTCGGCGTGCCGTCGCTGATCACCGTTCACAACCTTGCCTTCCAGGGCCAGTTCGGCGCCGGCATCTTCGGCGAGCTCGGCCTGCCGGGCGTGGCGATGCAGCTCGACGGCGTCGAATATTATGGCGGCGTCGGCTATCTGAAGGCCGGCCTCCAGGCCGCCTGGGCGATCACCACGGTGAGCCCGACCTATGCGCAGGAAATCCGCTCGCCGGAATTCGGCATGGGCCTCGACGGCCTGATCAACATGCGCGCCACCGACCTCTACGGCATCGTCAATGGCATCGATGTCGACATCTGGAATCCTCAGACCGACAAGCATCTGGTCGCCAAATACTCTGCGGCGACTCTCGAAGCCCGCGCCAAGAACCGCAAGGCGGTCGAGGACCGTTTCGGCCTGGCGGCGGACGGCAGCCCGATCGTCTGCGTCGTCAGCCGGCTGACCTGGCAGAAGGGCATGGACATCCTGGCCGCGGTCGTCGACGGCATCGTCGCCGCCGGCGCGCGCCTCGCCATTCTGGGCTCCGGCGACGCCGGCCTCGAAGGCACGCTGCTTGCCGCCGCGGCTCGCCATCGCGGCCGTGTCGGCGTCGTCGTGGGTTACGACGAGGGGCTTTCGCATGTCATGCAGGGCGGCTGCGACGCCATCATCATCCCGTCGCGCTTCGAACCCTGCGGGCTGACCCAGCTCTACGGCCTGCGCTATGGCTGCGTGCCGGTCGTCGCCCGCACTGGCGGTTTGGCCGACACCATCATCGACGCCAATGAAGCAGCGTTGTCGGCCGGCGTCGCCACCGGTTTCCAATTCGCGCCCAACAATGGCGGCGCAATGCTGCATGCCATCCAGCGGCTGGTCGAGCAGCACGCGCGGCCGGCCACCTGGGCCTCGATCCAGCGCCAGGGCATGAAGGCCGATGTCTCCTGGGACAAGAGCGCCGAAAAATACGTAGAACTCTATCGCTTGCTGCTTTCGAAAAGGGCTGCCTGAGGCATGATAAAAACCGTCCCCACCAAACCCTATACCGACCAGAAGCCCGGCACCTCCGGCCTGCGCAAGAAGGTGCCGGTGTTCCAGCAGGAGCACTATGCCGAGAACTTCATCCAGTCGATCTTCGACGCGCTGGACGGTTTTCAGGGCAAGACGCTGGTGATCGGCGGCGACGGCCGCTTCTACAACCGCGAGGTCATCCAGAAGGCCATCGCCATTGCCGCCGGCAACGGCTTCGGCAAGGTGATGGTCGGCCAGGGTGGCATCCTCTCGACGCCGGCCGCCTCCAACGTCATCCGCAAATACAAGACCTTCGGCGGCATCATCCTGTCGGCCAGCCACAATCCCGGCGGCCCGCATGAGGATTTCGGCATCAAGTACAATGCCGGCAATGGCGGCCCGGCGCCCGAAAAGATCACCGACGCGATCTTCGCCAGGTCGAAGGAGATCAAGAGCTTCAAGATCGCCGATATCGGCGAGATCGACATCGACACGGTTGGCACGGTCAAGGCCGGCGACATGACGGTCGAAATCATCGATCCGGTCAAGGATTATGCCGAATTGATGGAAAGCCTGTTCGACTTCGATGCGCTAAAGAAGCTCTTCAAGTCGGGTTTCCGCATGCGCTTCGACGCCATGCACGCGGTGACCGGTCCCTATGCCAAGGAGATTCTGGAACGCCGGCTCGGCGCGCCGGACGGCACCTGCCGCAACTTCAAGCCGCTGCCGGACTTCGGCGGTCATCATCCCGATCCGAACCTGGTGCATGCCAAGCATCTCTATGACGAGATGATGGGGCCCGACGCGCCCGACTTCGGCGCGGCCTCGGACGGCGACGGGGACCGCAATCTGATCATCGGCAGGGGCATCTTCGTCACCCCGTCGGATTCGGTGGCGATGCTCGCCGCCAATGCCAAACTGGCGCCGGGCTACAAGCAGGGCCTGAAGGGCATTGCCCGCTCGATGCCGACCAGCGGCGCCGCCGATCGCGTCGCCGAAAAGCTTGGCATCGGCATCTACGAGACGCCGACCGGCTGGAAGTTCTTCGGCAACCTGCTCGACGCCGGCATGGCGACGATCTGCGGCGAGGAAAGCGCCGGCACCGGCTCCAACCATGTGCGCGAGAAGGACGGGCTGTGGGCGGTGCTTCTGTGGCTCAACATCCTCGCCGCGCGCGGCGAGAGCTGCAGGCAGATCGTCACCGAGCACTGGGCGACCTACGGCCGCAACTACTATTCGCGCCACGACTATGAAGAGGTCGAGAGCGACCGCGCCAACGCGCTGGTGGATGAACTGCGCGCCAAGCTCGGTTCACTCCCCGGTACGAGTGTGCGCGGCCTGAAAATCGCCAAGGCCGACGATTTTGCCTATCACGATCCGGTCGACGGCTCGGTGAGCAAGAACCAGGGCATCCGGATTTTGTTCGAAGGCGGCTCGCGCGTCGTGCTGCGCCTTTCCGGCACCGGCACCTCGGGAGCGACGCTGCGCGTCTATATCGAGCGCTACGAACCGGACAAGGCCAGGCACGATCTCGACACTCAGGAAGCGCTGGCCGACTTGATCGCCGCCGCCGACGACATCGCCGGCATCAAGAGCCATACCGGCCGCAACAAGCCGAGCGTGATTACTTGAGGGGGGTAGCAGGCTCCTTTCCTTCCCCCCTTGTGGGGGAAGGTGGATCGGCGCGTAGCGCCGAGACTGATGAGGGGTGTTGGCCGGATCGCCGGCTTTGGCGATTGGCCGAAATGTCCATCGCTTCGTCATCCACGGGCGGAGCAAGGAGCGAAGCGACGCGGCGCAGACCCGAGGATCCATGCCGTGACTTCAAGGCGTTGCGGCGGTTCAGAATTCTGCTCCGCTGCGTCCCATGCTTGAGGTCACGGCATGGATTCCAGGGCCTCCGCGACGGATCTCCGCTCCTGCTTCGCCCTGGAATGACGACGTCGCGGAGGCTCAAGCCAATCTCCAGCGTCTACGGCACGTCATGAGGTTGGCAAGCGTGAGCAATCTGGGCGCCACCATCACCGCCGAAGGCATCCGCTTTGCCGCCTGGTCCCCATCGGCGCGGCGCCTCTGGGTCTCGCTTTTCGATGGCAGCGGCAACCGCGAGATCGACCGGCTGGAGCTGAAGCCGGAAGGCGAGGGCGTGCATGCGCTCCTTGTCCCCGGCCTCGGCGACGGCATCCGTTACGGCTTTCGCGCCGACGGCGACTATGCGCCGGAGCACGGCCTGTGGTTCGACCCGAACAAGCTGCTCACCGATCCCTACGCCATAGAAATCGACCGGCCATATCAATATCACTGGCGTCTCGCCGCCAAACGCAACGAAGGCGCAGACACCGCATCCCTGATGCCCAAGGCAATCGTGGTGGCGCCGCCCGAGGCCGTGGCGCCTTTGCCACCCCTCTTCAAGCCCGGCGGCCTGATCTACGAACTGAATGTCCGCTCCTTCACCAAGCTCCATCCCGACATTCCGGAAGCGCAGCGCGGCACTATCGCGGCGCTCGCCCACCCCGCCATCATCGAGCACCTGAAGCGTCTCGGCGTCTCGGCCGTCGAGCTGATGCCGGTCACCGCGTCGATCGACGAGCGGCATCTGCCGCCGCTGGGCCTCAGCAACGCCTGGGGCTACAACCCCGTCACCTTCATGGCGCTCGACCCGCGCCTGGCGCCAGGCGGTCTCAAGGAATTGCGCGACACCGTCGCCGCGCTCCGCGAGGCAGGCATCGGCACCATCCTCGACCTCGTCTTCAACCATACCGGCGAGAGCGACCGGCTCGGGCCGACGCTGTCGCTGCGCGGGCTCGATGCGCTGGCCTATTACCGGCATCAGCCGGACGGCCGGCTGGTCAACGACACCGGCACCGGCAACACCATCGCCTGCGACCATCCGGTGGTGCGCGAGATGGTGCTCGACACGCTGCGCCACTTCGTCCGCTTCGCCGGCGTCGACGGCTTCCGTTTCGATCTGGCGCCGGTGCTCGGCCGCGTCGACGGCGCCTTCGATCCGGACGCGCTGCTGCTTCAGGCCATTGCCGGCGATCCCGTGCTTGCCGACCGCGTGCGCATCGCCGAGCCCTGGGATATCGGCCCGAACGGCTACCAGCTCGGCAATTTCCGCCCGCCCTACCTGGAATGGAACGACCGCTACCGCGACGATGTCAGGCGCTTCTGGCGCGGCGATGCCGGCGCGATCGGCGCCTTGGCCACCCGTCTTGCCGGCTCGTCGGACGTGTTCGGCAGGGAAGGCCGGCCGACGAGCCGTAGTGTGAACTTCATCGCCGCGCATGACGGCATGACGCTGGCGGACATCGTTGCCTATGAGCGCAAGCACAACGAGGCCAATGGCGAGCAGAACCGCGATGGCCATAACGACAATCTGTCCTGGAACAACGGCGCCGAGGGCGAGACGGACGACGAGGCGATCGCCAACGCCCGTTCCAGCGACCGGCGAGCGATGCTCGCCACGCTTTTCGCCTCGCGCGGCACCATCATGCTGACCGCTGGCGACGAGTTCGGCCGCACGCAGAAGGGCAACAACAACGCCTATGCGCAGGACAACGCCATCACCTGGCTCGACTGGGCCGGCCGCGATCACGCGCTGGAGCAATACGCATCGTCGCTTGCCGCGCTGCGCCGCGCCTTCCCGGTGCTGGGGGATACGCAGTTGCTGACCGGCGCGCCCGCCGGCGGGTCGGAGATCCCCGATGTGTCCTGGCTCACCGAGACCGGCGTGCCGCTCGGCGAGGCCGACTGGAACGATGCCGGCCGACATCGCCTCGTCATGCTGCTCGGCGATAGCGAGGGCGAGCGCCTGGCGGTCATGATCAATGGCGATCGCCGGCAATGCGTCTTCACCTTGCCCCTGCGGGAAGGCTTCGAGTGGCTCCCGGCGGTCGAGACGCAGCCGGTCGATCTGGCGAGGCCGCTACCCGGTCGAAGCGTCGGTTTCATGATCGAGCGGCGTGCCGCTGGATCGCGCAACAGGAAAGGCTCATGATGGCTGGCGACAATTCCGGGCAAGGGAGCGAATGGTGGCGCGGCTGCGTCATCTACCAGGTCTATCCGCGCTCCTTCCAGGATACGACCGGCGACGGCAGCGGTGACCTCAAGGGCATCACCGCGCGGCTCGCCCATATCGCTTCGCTCGGCGCCGACGCGGTCTGGCTCTCGCCCTTCTTCAAGTCGCCGATGGCCGACATGGGTTATGACGTATCCGACTACCGCGACGTCGATCCGATGTTCGGCACGTTGGAGGATTTCGACGCGCTCATCGCCGAGGCGCATCGGCTCGGCCTGAAGCTCATCATCGACCAGGTGATCTCGCACTCTTCCGACAAGCACGAATGGTTCGTCGAAAGCCGCGCCAGCCGCGACAATGCCAAGGCCGACTGGTACGTCTGGGCCGATGCGAAGCCGGACGGCAGCGCGCCCAACAATTGGCAATCGCTGTTCGGCGGCCCCGCCTGGGAGTGGGACGCCACCCGCCGGCAGTACTACATGCACAACTTCCTGGCCGCCCAGCCCGACTTGAATTTTCACAATCCGGAGGTCCAGGATGCGCTGCTCGACACGGTGCGCTTCTGGCTGGAGCGCGGCGTCGACGGCTTCCGGCTCGACACCGTCAACTACTATGTCCACGACCGCTGGCTGCGCGACAACCCGCCCTTGGCGTCAAGCGTCGCCGGCACCAACGGCGCCACCAGCACCTACGCGTTCCAGGAGCATCTTTTCGACAAGACGCGTCCGGAGAACCTCGACTTCCTGAAACGCTTCCGCGCGCTGCTCGACGAGTATCCGGACCGCGCCGCGGTCGGCGAGGTGGGCGACGAGGAGCGTTCGCTGCAGACGCTCGCCGCCTATGTCTCCGGCGGCGACAAATTGCAGATGTGCTACACGTTCGATCTGCTCAGCCCGCAATTTTCCGCCGCTCATGTGCGCGGCTGCGTAGAGGCGTTCGAGACAACCGCGCCGGACGGCTGGGTCTGCTGGGCCTTCTCCAACCATGACGTCATGCGCCACGTCAGCCGCTGGACACGCCCCGGCGAGAACCCGGACGCGATGGCCAAATTCTCGATCGCGCTGCTGTCATGCCTGCGCGGCTCGATCTGCCTCTACCAGGGCGAGGAACTGGGGCTGGAGGAAGCCGAGCTCGCCTATGAGGATCTGCGCGATCCCGTCGGCATCCGCTTCTGGCCGGGCGTGAAGGGCAGGGACGGCTGCCGCACGCCGATGGTCTGGCAGGCAGAGGCGGAAAATGCCGGCTTCTCGACGGCCAAGCCCTGGCTGCCGGTGCCGCTGGCGCATCGCGGCCGCGCGGTCGACATTCAGGATGGCGAGGGCGGTTCCGTGCTCGCGGCCTACCGTTCGATCCTTGCCCTGCGCAGGCGTCATCCGGCGCTGATCGCCGGCTCGATCCGTTTTCTCGAGGCCGAGGGCGATGTGCTGGCCTTCATCCGCAAGCAGGAGGACGAGAGATTGCTGTGCGTCTTCAACTTCGCCGCGGAACCGGCGAGCTGGGTGCTGCCGGCCGAGATCGGGGACGCCGAGATAACGCCTCTTGCCGCTGATGTCGCCGGCGTTCTTGGCGGCGTTGTCGAGGAGAGCGCGCTGGCGTTGCCGCCCCTGGGCAGTTTCGTCGGAAGGATTGGCTGATAGCGGCCTACTGGACGAGCACCGAACGCCCGCATGTCGCGCCGGTCACGCGCACATCGGCCTCGCCGACATGGACGCCAAGTGCTCCAAGCACATTGTAAACCAGGTCGTCGACCGGCGCGGTCACGCCGTTGAGCAGCGTTGTCACCGCCGGCTTGACTGCGCCGAGCAGGGCGGTCACGTCGAGGCCGAGCCCCAGCGCATTGACCGACAGCGACAGGTTGTTGATCAGCGATGTCGTCAGCGACTGCGTCAGGTTCTTCGTCGACACCGTCTTGATCGCCTTGTTGGCGATGTCGGTGGCGTTGTAGGTCAGGTTGGTCGGCGCCATGTTGGTGATCGAAAAGGCCGACTGTCCATTGATCTGCAGCAGGTTGAGGTTGATCAGGAGCAATTTGAGGCTGACATCCGCGATGTCGGCGTCCGAGAAGGATTGCGGTTTGGTGAAGTCGGCGAAACCGCTGGCGCTGCTCTTGGCAAGATGAGCCTCGACGACACCCGGCTGCGCGGCGATCGAAACCTTGATGCTGGAGGGACCGGTCGGACAGGTGATATCGGTCAGCTTGGCCTCGGCATAGGCGACCTCGATGTTGAGCGGCAGGTTGACGGCAAGCAGATTGATGCCACCGCCGAGATTGGAATTGCCAAGCGTGACGCTGGCGTTGAGCTTGATGCGCGTCTGCGCCGTGCGCACCACGGTGCCGGCTTCTCCCACCGCCAGCCAGGCCGAGTTCTGCATCGGCTCGCCGATGGCTATCGAAAGCGTCGTCGATGTCAGCCCGGGTGTGGTGGCGCCGAGATTGACCGCAACCTGATTGGTGCCATTGGCCAGAGCGGCCGCCGCGGTGACCATGCTGAGCGCGCTGGCCGTCACGTTAAGCCCAGCCGGCTTTTGCCCGATGCCGAGATCGCCGACCGAGCCGAGGTCGATCAGGGTGCTGAGCGGAATCTTGACCGTGCTGGTGGCGCTGGAAGCCATGGTCTGCAGGGCGATCTTGGCCGTGTGGTCGAGCCCGGGCACATTGGCCATGGCGGTGGCGATCTGGCCGATCGTTGCCTTGGAGGCGAGCACGTCGGAATAGCTCACGCCGGTCAGGTGCAATTGCGTCGCCAGCGCATCGCTGAACGAAAGCACGTCGACATCGGCCGACACCAGTGAATTGTAATCCATCACGCTGAGCGAGATGTTGCCGCCGAGAAGGCCGCCAAGAAGCGCGTTGAGAATGCCGCCATTGAGGCTGGCGAGTCGCGAACCGACCGAGAAAGCCGCTTGCGGCTGCGCGCTGGCGATTGCCGTCGTGCCGAGCGTGGGCGGCGCCATGATCGAGCCGGCGAAATAGAGCGTGCCTTGCTTCTTCAGCGACACCTGCACGGCATTATAGGGCAGCTTCCCCGCCTCGAATCGGCTGCCGGCGGCAATGGTGCTGACGCCTGTGTAGCGCCCCGGCACGATCTGGACGACCGCCTTGGTGGCGGTTGGCGCCACGTTGGCGCCTTGTTGCTGCACCGCGACCGAGGTGATGCCGTTGTCGGCGAGCGTCGTCAGCACCGCCTGCTGGGCATTGGTGATGTTCGAGGCCGCGGTGATGGCCGCGAGGTCGACGATCGACTGCGCGGCGCGGCGTTCATTGTAAAGTGAGCCCTCGTCGATCGCGAAGGCGGTCAGCGCCAGCGCCACCGGCGTGCACAGCGCCGTCATGACGGCGAAATTCGCCCTACGGTCGGCGAGCAGCCTCCGCGTCGCCGACATCAATCCCCCCTTGGCGGGCATCATATGCCTCCGACACGGATCGTCGACTGGCGCTTTATCGTCGTGCCCGGCAGGGGCAGCGTCTTGAACAGGTTCCAGATCGGCAGGTTACGCGCATCATAGGTGACGGAGACGACGAACTGGCTGCCATCAACGACACTGTCCTGTGCGTTGACGGTCAGCTTGTTGGGATCGACGAACGGATAGCCCGAGACGTCGTGGGCAATGAAATCGGTGACCAGTGCCTGCCGTTCGGTCTGGTTGAGGCCGGCGATCGCCGTCCGCGCCGCATCGGCGGCGATCTGCTGCACTGAGTGGCTGGCGCCGAAATAGATTCCGTATGCAACCATGCCGAGCAGAAGCAGGATGAAGATCGGCGCAAGCATGGCGAATTCGACCGCCGACGTGCCCGTGGCGTCTGTGCGGAAACAAGACCAAGAGACAAGGAATTTTCGGTTTTTCAGCATGTTGCGGAGAATGCCAAACCCTGCCTGCAAAAACAGAGAACACGTCGAACAACCGGCAGGTGTGCCAAGTTGAAAGCAAGCGCTAAGTATTAGTTTTCGCTGTTTTAGCGAGGCGACGCTCACTTAGCGTCAAGCAGGCAAATGGTTGAAATAAGATTTCGCTCTGTCTAGTGTCCTGCCACCAGCCGCCGGAAGGAACCGGCGGCACGCCTGAAACGGGGCTGTTTCAACGGTTCCAGGGCGTCAACACCTAAGAAGGCGCGGCTGAGGGGCTGCGCCGACCGGGAGAGACTTCATGCTGAAAAACATGCTGAAGGCGACGGCGTTCGCCACCACCTTGGCTCTGGCCACGGGCTCCTTCTACACCCATGCTTTCGCCGAAACCGTCTACAACCGCGGCGCCGCCGCGGAGGCGGAGACGGTCGATCCGCACAAGACGTCGACGACCTACGAGGCCGACATCATACGCGACCTGTTCCAGGGTCTCGTCATGCATGACCAGAAGACGAACCTCATTCCGGGCGCCGCCGAAAGCTGGACGGTGTCCGACGACGGCACTGTCTACACCTTCAAGCTGCGCAAGGACGGCCTCTGGTCGGATGGCAGCCCGGTGACGGCGGACGACTTCGTCTATTCGTTCCACCGGCTCGAAGATCCGGCCACCGCTGCGGAATACGCCTCGATGCTCTATCCGGTGAAGGGCGCCGAGGACTTCAACACCAAGAAAGGCAAGGCCGAGGACATGGGCGTGAAGGCGATCGACGCCAACACGCTTGAAGTCACGCTGAAGGCTCCGACGCCCTACTTCCTGGAGATGCTGACCCACCAGGCGACCTATCCGGTCAACAAGGCTTCCATGGACAAGCTTGGCGCCGACTGGATCAAGCCGGGCAAGCTGGTTTCGAACGGCGCCTACACGCTGGCTGAGTGGGTCCCCAACGACCATATGAAATTGGTCAAGAACCCGAAGTTCTGGGACGCCGCGAGCGTCAAGCTCGACGTGGTCAACTACATCCCGACCGAGGATCGCTCGTCGGCGATGAAGCGCTTCGAGGCCGGCGAGCTCGATAGCTATGGCGACCTGCCGACCGAACAGCTCGCCGATCTCAAGACCAAATTCGGTGATCAGGTCCGTGTCGGGCCATATCTCGGCACCTATTATTTTGCGATCAAGACCGACAAGGCGCCTTGGGACAATGTCGAGCTGCGCAACGCCATCTCGATGGCGATCGATCGCGACTTCCTCGCCGAGAAGGTCTGGCAGAACTCCATGCTGCCCGGCTATTCGATGGTGCCTCCGGGCATCGAAGGCTACACGCCTGCACTGGCCAAATACGCCGACACGCCGCAGATCGACCGCGAGGACGAGGCCAAGAAGATCCTGGAGAAGCTCGGCTATACGCCTGAGCATCCGCTGAAGATGGAGATCCGCTACAACACCTCGGAGAACCATAAGAACACGGCGGTCGCCATCCAGGAACAGCTGAAGCCGCTCGGCGTCGAGGTGACGCTGCTCAACACCGACACCAAGACCCACTATGCCTTCCTCGAGCAGAAGGGCAATTACGACGTCGCCCGCGCCGCCTGGATCGCCGACTACAAGGATCCGGAGACCTTCCTCGGCATCTCGCGCAAGGCGAGCGGCAACAACTACTCGAACTACAACAGCCCGGCTTACGAAGCCGCGATGGACAAGGCTGCCGCCGCCGGCGGCAAGCCGGAAGAGCGCATGAAGGACCTCGCCGAGGCCGAGCGCATCCTGATCGACGACGTTGGCGCGATCCCGCTGCTCTACTACAGCTACCACGACATCGTGTCCTCGAAGGTGCATGGCTTCGACGACAATGTGATGGACATTCATCCGTCCCGCTTCATCTCCAAGGACTGACAAGCAACCTTGGCCGTGCCGCCGCTCCCCCTTTTTTGGGGAGCGGCGGTCACGGTCTGTCGTCGTGCCGGGCCGAAAGTCGGGTTGGATTTTCGAGTGCCCCGGTGCGAAGATCAGAGATGCCAGCGCGCCACGATCTCGTCTGGAGAGCCGTCGCCCTGGCTGAAGCGGGGCGCCGATGCTGCGTTATGTCTTCCGGCGGCTGTTGACCGCCATCCCGACGCTGTTCGTCATCGTGACGGTGGCGTTCTTCCTAATCCGCGTCGCGCCTGGCGGCCCGTTCAACCAGGAGCGGGGGCTGAGCCCCGAGATCAGGGCCAATCTTGAAGCCCAGTTCGGCCTCAACGATCCGCTCTGGCTGCAATATGTCCACTATCTCGGCAATCTTTTGCGCGGCAGTTTCGGCCCGAGCTACAACCTGCCGGATTTCACCGTCACCGAACTTTTCGCCAAGGGCCTGCCGATCTCCGTTCAGCTCGGCACGTCGGCATTGGTGCTGGCGCTGCTTCTCGGTTCCATTCTGGGCACCATCGCGGCGCTCAACCAGAACAAGCTTGCCGACTATTCGGTGATCGCCTTGGCCACCGCCGGCAGCACCATCCCGACCTTCGTCATCGCGCCGGTGATCCAGCTTGTCTTCGGGCTGTCCTGGAAGCTTTTGCCGATCGGCGGCTGGGGCGACGGCGCCTTGATCAACAAGGTCGGCCCGGTGCTGACGCTCGCCTTGCCGCAGATCGCCATCGTCGCGCGCCTGATGCGCGGCTCTATGATCGAGAGCCTGCGCTCGCACCATATCCGCACCGCCCGCGCGCTCGGCCTCTCCGACTGGTCGGTGGTGGTCAAGCACGCGCTGCGCGGCGCCGTGCTGCCGATCGTCTCCTTCACCGGTCCCGCAGCCGCAGCCCTGCTCACCGGCTCGATCATTGTCGAGACCATCTTCTCCATCCCCGGGGTCGGCCGCTACTTCGTCGACGCAGCGCTTAACCGCGACTACACGCTGGTCATGGGAACCGTGGTGGTGATCGCGCTCTTCACCATCGTCTTCAACCTGATCGTCGATCTTCTCTATGCGGTCGTTGATCCGAGGGTGCGCTATGACTGATCTCGCCGTCGCCGTGCCCGAGCCTATCGCCGGCCGCTCGCTCTGGGGCAACGCCTGGGCGCGGCTGAAGCGCAACCGCGCCGCCATGTTCAGCCTCTACTATCTGGCCTTCATCTCCGTCATCAGCGTGTTCGGCCCAATGGTCGTGCCGCATGAATACACCACCATCTACGGCGACTATGTGCGCATGCCGCCGAGCCTGTCGGCCTATCCGAAGCCCGACATGATCCAGGGCGCGCTCACCGATGCCATCAAGCGCATGCGCGCCGACATCAAGGAATGGCACCAGGACGGCAATCGCGTCATCGTCACCGTCACCTCGACCAAGCCGATCGACGACCGCAACATCCGCTATCTCGACCGTTCCGACGCCTTTGACGACACCAGGATCGAAAACAAGTCGCCCGACGGCCGCGAAGTGACGATGAGCTCGGCCGTGAAGCAGCAATATTTCTTCTTCGGCACCGACAACACCGGCCGCGACCTGCTCTCGCGCACGCTGATGGCCGGCCGCATTTCGCTCGCCATCGGCCTGCTTGCCGGCGTCGTCGCCGGCGTCATCGGCGTCATCTACGGCGCGACGGCCGGCTTTGCCGGCGGCAGGGTCGACGAGGTGATGATGCGCATCGTCGACGTGCTCTATTCGCTGCCCTTCATCTTCTTCGTCATCATGCTGGTCGTGTTCTTCGGCCGCAACTTCGTGCTGATGTTTTTAGCGGTCGGCGCCGTGCTGTGGCTCGACATGGCACGCATCGTGCGCGGGCAGGCGCTGTCGATCCGCAGGCAGGAATATGTCCAGGCGGCGGAAGCGATGGGCGTCGGCCAGCGCGGCATTCTGCTGCGCCATGTGATCCCCAATCTGCTTGGCCCGGTCGTCATCTACATGACGCTCTTGGTGCCGCAGGTCATCATCCTGGAGAGCTTCCTCTCCTTCCTCGGCCTCGGCGTGCAGGAGCCGATGACCAGCTGGGGCGTGCTGATCTCGGTCGGCGCCAAGAACATCGGCTACGCCAACTGGCTGCTCCTGTTCCCGGCCTTCTTCCTTGTCTCGACGCTGTTTGCCCTCAATTTCGTCGGCGACGGACTGCGCGACGCGCTTGACCCGAAGGACCGCTGACATGCCAACCGAAACGATCCTCAGCGTCAAGGACCTGCGCGTCCGCTTCCAGACCCTCGACGGCACCGTAGAGGCCGTCAAAGGCATCAGCATCCAGGTCAATGCCGGCGAGACGGTCGCCGTCGTCGGCGAGTCCGGCTCCGGCAAGAGCCAGACGATGATGGCGGCGATGAACCTCTTGTCCTCCAACGGTGAGGCGAGCGGCCAGGTCGACTATCGCGGCCAGAACCTTCTGGCCATGTCGAAGAGCGAGCTCAACAAGGTGCGCGGCCGCAAGATCAGCATGATCTTCCAGGAGCCGATGACCTCGCTCGACCCGCTCTACACCATCGGCAACCAGTTGATGGAGCCGATCCGCCGCCACCGCGGGCTCTCTGGACCGGCGGCGCGCGACGAAGCGCTGAAGCTTTTGCGGCTGGTGCACATTCCCGATCCCGAGCGGCGCATGAAATCCTACCCGCACGAAATGTCGGGCGGCCAGCGGCAGCGCGTCATGATCGCCATGGCTTTGGCCAACGATCCCGACATCCTGATCGCCGACGAGCCGACCACGGCGCTCGACGTCACCATCCAGGCGCAGATCCTGATGCTGCTTGCCGAACTGCAGCGCAAGCTCGGCATGGCGATCGTCTTCATCACCCACGACCTCGGCATCGTGCGCCGTTTCGCCGACCGGGTCTATGTCATGCGCCAGGGCGAGGTGGTGGAGGAGGGCGCAGCGGAAGCGCTCTTTGCCAATCCGAAGCACCCCTACACCAAAATGCTGCTCGCAGCCGAGCCGACCGGCAGCAAGGCAGCGCCGCCGGCCAATTCGCCGGTATTGCTCGAGGGCCGCAATGTCGAGGTCGTCTTCAAGATCGGCGGCGGCTTCCTTGGCGGCGAGCCGCTGATGCTGCGCGCGGTGGACAAGATCTCGGTCCGGCTGAAGCGCAACCAGACCATCGGCATCGTCGGCGAGTCCGGTTCAGGCAAGTCCACGCTTGGCCGCGCGCTGCTCAGGCTCTTGCCCAGCGACGGCGTCATCCGCTTCGGCGACCGCGACATCTCAGAGGCCGACCGCCAGGCGATGCGGCCGCTCAGGCGCGAATTGCAGCTCGTCTTCCAGGATCCGTTCGGTTCCCTGTCGCCGCGCATGACGGTCGGCCAGGTGATCACCGAAGGCCTCTTGGTGCATGAGCCCTCGCTAACCGGCAAGCAGCGCGACCAGCGCGCTGTCGAGGCGCTGCGCGAGGTTGGCCTCGATCCCAACGCTCGCAATCGCTACCCGCACGAATTCTCCGGCGGCCAGCGCCAGCGCATCGCCATTGCCCGCGCCATGATCCTGAAGCCAAAGGTGGTGGTGCTGGACGAGCCGACCTCGGCGCTCGACCGCTCGGTGCAGAAGCAGATCGTGGAACTGCTGCGTAAGCTGCAGGCCGACCACGAGCTGTCCTACCTGTTCATCAGCCACGACCTCGCGGTGGTGCGCGCCATGGCCGATTACATCATCGTCATGAAGCAGGGAAAGATCGTCGAGGAAGGCCCGACGCAGGAGATCTTCGACAATCCGCGCGAGGCCTACACGCAGACGCTGATGAACGCGGCGATCGACTCGACACGATTCCGCGTCAGCGCTTGAGGCCGGCGAGCCCGACGGGGCGCCGGCTCACTGCGCGGAGGGGCACCGTTGCTTTCTGGCTGTGACGATCGCCTGCTGCTGTTGCTGCAGCCGTTCGATCCGAGCGCTTTCGCGATTGGCAACCACCGTCTTCACACGTTCGCCGCCGAGCAGCCAGTTCGGCACGCTGGTGCTGGCGACCTTGCCGCGGGCGATTGCGGTGCGCGAAATATCCGTGGCGGTGTCGCCCACCGCATTGTTGAGCTCGGCGCAGTTCATCTTGTCGTATTTCGCCGGACTGATCGAAGCGGTGGTCGACGAGCAGCCTGCCGTGGACAGGAGGAATACGAGTATGGGTAGAATGCCCGTCGGCGTGAACTTCATACTCTCGACCCTGGTTCGCCGTCCTGTAGTCCCACGCATCCCGAGCAAAGCGGTTGCCATTAGGCCAAAGTGAGAGACCATTGTCGAGCATTGTCGCACGATTCTGTTTCCGAAGATCAGCCCGTCGTGCTCACCCTGCTGTTGGCATAATATGCTATATGCCTGTATCATGCCTGTTGAATTGGAGCTGATATCGCGATGCCGACACGCAATGTTGTGCTGACGGAACACCTCGAAGAAGTGATCGATCGGCTGGTGAAAACCGGGCGTTATCAGAACGCAAGCGAGGTGTTGCGTGACGGCTTGCGGCTGGTCGAGCAGCGCGAGGCGAGGGAGACGGCGAAGCTCGCGGCACTCAGGGAGGCTGCCAATATCGGCTTCCACGACATCGAACAAGGTCGCTTCGAGGACATTGCCGAAGACGACCTCGAAGAATTCATTAGCGGCCTGGGACAACAGGCAAGCGCACGCGCGAAAAAAGCCGGCCTGTAAGACCATGGCCCCATACCGGCTTTCCGGGGCCGCGAAGGAAGACATCGTTCAGATACTCGCCTACACGGAAGTCAATTTCGGTGACGTCGCGCGTGTCCGGCACGAACGGCTGTTGATCGTGGCTCTGCGCGACATAGCCGCCGATCCAGAGCGGGTGGGCAGCACCGTCCGTGCGGAGTTGGGAAACAATATCCGCAGCTGTCACCTGCGCTACAGTCGGGATCGCGCGCGGACCGAACATGGCATCGTGCTACGACCGCGCCGTTTCTTGCTCTACCGGACGACACTTCAGGTCATCGGAATTGGCCGCGTTCTTCACGACGCGATGGAACTACGGCACCATCTGCCGGAGAGTTACGGTGACGATTGATTTCGGGAAAAGCCAAGTGCTTGTTTTTTCTGGTCGGAGTGGCAGGATTTGAACCTGCGACCCCCTCGTCCCGAACGAGGTGCGCTACCAGACTGCGCTACACTCCGTGACCAGACGGCGGGCTTATAGCCGCCGCTTTTCGATACTGCAAGCGGCAATGGCAGCACTTCTGTCGCATTTCGTCGGCTTTCGTCGCGCCGGTTGGGCCGGCAGCGGGTCGAGGCAGTTCGTGAGAGGCGAGTTCCAGCCTTGTGCGACCGACCATGACCCCGCTAAAACGGGTCCCGCAGCCGCCTGGAGTTCCGAATCTTGCCTCAGCGCATCGTCAGTTTCGTCATGAGTGGCGGCGTAGGGTCGCGGCTGTGGCCGCTGTCGCGCGAGGACAACCCCAAGCAGTTTCACGATTTTTCCGGCGATGGCTCGATGCTGGCCAGGACGCTGCGTCGGCTGGCGGCGCGGCCGGACGACGAGACGCCGATCTTCCTGATCGCCGCGGAGCGCCACGCCGAGCGCGTCCATGCCGACCTTGCCGGCATCGATCTCAAGGGCGGCGGGCCGCTGTTCGAGCCGACGGGCCGCAACACGGCCGCCGTCGTCGCGCTGGCCAGCCTGCGCACGCTCTCCGAATATGGCGACGAGCTTGTGCTGGTGGTGCCGTCGGATCATGAGATATCCACGCCTCGCCAGTTCTGGCAAAGCATAGAGGCTGGCGCGGCCGCGGCAAATGCCGGCCGGCTCGTTGTGTTCGGCCTCAAGCCGACTCAGCCCGAGACCGGCTACGGCTATATCGAGGTCGGGGCGGACAGGGCCGGCGTGTTCGACGTCTCGCGCTTCGTCGAGAAGCCGGATCTCGGCACGGCCCAGACATATCTCGGTGCCGGCAATTTCTACTGGAACACCGGCATCTTCCTGTTCCGCGCCCGGGCCATGCGCGATGCCTTCGCCGCTTTCGAGCCAGGGATCTGGCAGGCGACTGAGGCCGCCTACAACGCGGCAACCAGCGATCTTTCGGGCCTTTACATGCCGCTGGAGCTCTACTCGGCCATACCGTCGACCTCGATCGACTATGCTATCATGGAGCGCGCCAGGGACATCGCCATGGTGCCGGCCGGCTTCCGCTGGAACGACCTCGGTTCCTGGCAGTCGCTGCTCGATGTCGGCCCGTCCGACAAGGACGGCAACGTCATCCTCGGCGATGTCGTCGCCATCGATTGCGAAAACTCCTATATCCGCGGCGATGGACGCCTGCTGTCGGCGATCGGCATGAAGGATGTCGCTATCGTTTCGACGGCCGACGCCACCTTCGTCGCGCCGGTCAGCCACAGCCAGCACGTCAAGAAGATCGTCGAGCAGCTGGAGAAATCCGGCCGGCTGGAGACGAGATTCACGCCGGCGCATGATCGCGTCATCGAGAGCGGCGCCTGGCGGCGGCGCGTGCGCCACTGGCTGTTCGAGGAGACGCTGCCGCTGTGGTCGACGGTCGGCGTCGATGAGCGCCATGGCGGCTTCCACGAAGCGCTCGGCTTCGACGCCGCGCCGTTGATGAAACCCAAGCGAATGCGCACGCAGGCGCGCCAGGTCTACGCCTTCGCGGTGGCCAAGGAGCGTGGCTGGGACGGTCCGGCGGACAGGCTGATCGCCCACGGCATCGACTTCATGGCCGGGCAGGGCCGAACGAAGCGCGGCGGCTGGGTCCGCACGCTCAACATCGATGGCTCGGTCGCCGATCCTGTCGAGGATGCGTACGATCATTCCTGCGTACTTCTGGCGCTGGCGCACGCCCACATTTCGGGCCATCCCGACGCGTTGCGGCTCGGCGAGGAGACGTTTGCCTTCCTAGACGCGCATCTGGAAGACAGCCGCATGACCGGTTTTCTGGAAACCTCCGACGGGGCGGAGGAGCGGCGCTCCAACCCACATATGCACCTGCTCGAGGCCTTCCTCGCTTGGCACAAGGCGACGGGCGAGCGCGCTTATCTGCGCCGCGCCGCGCGCATCATCGACCTCTTCCGCAGTCATTTCTTCGATGCCGAAAGCTGGACGATCGGCGAGTATTTCGACAAGGGCTGGAAGCCGGCAGCGGGCGAGAAGGGGAACTGGACCGAGCCTGGCCATCATTTCGAATGGGCCTCCCTGCTGGTCGATTTCGCCGCCCGCAGCGGCCAGAGCGAACTCACCGCTTTCGCCCGCAAGCTTTATGCCTCGGCCATTGCCAATGGCCTCAACCGCTCCACCGGTCTTGCCTATGGCGCGGTCTCGCGCCAGGGGCTGCCGCTGGATACGGTCTCGCGCGGCTGGCCGCAGGCCGAGGCGATCAAGGCGGCGATCGCGCTGGACGGGTCGGGCGGGCCGGACCTCAAGCCCGAGATCGAGGCGCGCGTCGGTCGCCTGTTCCGCTGGCATATCGATCCGGCGCCGCTCGGCCTCTGGATCGATCGCATCGACGAGCGCGGCCGCTCACTGGCGACCGAGGTGCCGGCCAGCATCTTCTACCATCTGGTCTATGCGCTGACGCAGTATCTGGACGGGACGGCGCAGAAGGGGTGAGCCGTTTCCGGCTCGGCCTGACCAAGCATCGTCGTCACCGCGTCGCGGTCCCGCGGACGATCAGCGACAGCATCGCGACGACCGGCGGCGCGGCGAATGACCAGACACCGATCTGCACATGGAGAGCCGCCGCCGTTCCGCATCCGAGAGCGAAGACGGCCACCACGCCCGACATCCGCGCGAGGCGTGCCCGTGACGCGGCGGTGTCTTCGGCGGACGACCCGTAGACCAGGTCGGCCAGATCCAGCATGATCTGGGTGGTGGTGCCCGTCATCAACGTCGACGGCGGCAGGCTGGGGAGATAGACGCGATGCGCGGCGTTCTGCACCGCCATGGCCGAAACCAGTATCATTCCCGTCACGATGGCGGCCCAATGGTCGCCATCCGGGAAAGGCCCGAGCCGGACCGCCAAAACGGCCGCCGCGATCAATAATACGAGCTTGATCGACAGCAGGTAACAAATACCGGCGCCTCCCGGTGTCTCAGCGCGTTCGACAACAGCCGGCTGAGGATGACAACTGCGCAAAAGACCGGCAGCGCAAGCAGTTTCGCCAGGGCGCCCGACGTGCCGAGCGCCAGGGAGGCGCCGAGCGTCACGAAGTTGCCGGTGACATGCGCGGTAAACAGCCCCTGCAGCGCCAGGAAACCCATCGTGTCGACATAGCCGCCGTTGAAGCCGAGCAGCAGCGGCAAGACGACTGGTCGCTTGTCCTTGGCTTCACCAGCCATCTTGGTCTCCTTTGCCTTCGGCGCGCCGGCAAGCTTATGGCAAACCAGGGCAAGGAGAACAACGCGATGATCTGCCAGGGCGGATCGCGACATCAATAAGGCGCCGCCACGTCACCCGTCTCGACATAGACCGCCTTGAGCTGCGAATAATGCGCCAGCGCGGCCAGCGAATTCTCGCGGCCGATGCCGGACTGCTTGACGCCGCCGAAGGGCATTTCCACGGGCGTAAGATTGTAGGCGTTGATCCAGCAGGTGCCGGCCTGCAGCTCGGCGATCACCCGATGCGCGCGTGGCAGATCGCGGGTGAACACGCCGGCCGCCAGTCCGAATTCGGTGTCGTTGGCGCGCTCGATCACCTCGTCCTCGCTGTCGAACTTCAAGACGCTCATCACCGGTCCGAAGATCTCTTCGCGCGCGATGCGCATCGTATCGGTGACATTGGTGAACACGGTCGGCTCGATGAAGAAACCGCCCTCGAACCCCTGCAGCGACGGTGTATTGCCGCCGCAGGCGAGGCTCGCGCCGTCCTGCTTGCCGGCTTCGATGTAGGAGACGACCTTCTCCTGCTGCAGCCTGTTGACCAGCGGCCCCATCTGCGTTTCCGGATCGAGCGGATCGCCGATGCGGATCGTCTTGGTGCGCTCGACCAGCCGCTCGACGAAGCGGTCGTGCAGGCCTTTCTGCACGAAGACGCGCGTGCCGTTGGAGCAGATCTGGCCGCTGGAGTAAAAATTGCCGAGCATGGCGCCGCCGATGGCGTTTTCGAGATCGGCGTCGTCGAAGACGATCAGCGGCGACTTGCCGCCGAGCTCCATGGTCGCGTGCTTCATCTTGGAGCCGGCAAGCGACAGCACCTTTCGGCCGGTCGGCACCGAGCCGGTCACCGAAACCTTTGCCACCACATCATGGCCGACGAGGCCGGCGCCGACATCGCCATAGCCCTGCACAACATTGAACAACCCGTCCGGCAGTCCGGCTTCCGAGTAGATCTCGGCCAGCGCCAGCGCCGACAGCGGCGTGTTCTCAGACGGCTTGAACACCATGGCGTTGCCCATGGCCAAAGCCGGCGCCGATTTCCAGCCGGCGATCTGGATCGGATAGTTCCAGGCGCCGATGCCGACGCAGACGCCGAGCGGCTCGCGGCGCGTGTAGGCGAAAGGTCCGCCGAGATCGATCATCTCGCCGTTGAAGGCGGCGACCGCTCCGGCGAAATATTCGAGGCAATCCGCGGCCGACGGCGCGTCCGCCACCAGCGTCTCCTGGATCGCCTTGCCAGTGTCCAGCGTTTCGATGCGGGCGAGGTCGGCATTGCGCGCGCGCAAAATGTCGGCGGCGCGGCGCAGGATGCGGCCGCGCTCGACAGGCTTCAGCCGCGCCCATGCCGGCTGCGCGGAGCGGGCCGCCTCGATCGCCAGCTCCAGCACGTTCGGCGTCGCCGAATGCAGGGTGGCGATGGTCTCGCCGGTTGCCGGATAGATCACCGGCAGCGGCGTGCCGCCCACATCCTCGATATAGCGACCGTTGACATAGTGCGATGCGGTCGGCTGGGCGCGCATGGCTTTCTCCAAGTCTGTTCGCCGGGAGGGCGGTCAGCCCGACAATGCCCTATCGGTCCGCCACCTGCCAGCGCGGATTGATCCAGGGTTCCTGGTTGGATGGCGCCAGCGGCGTGCGGCCGAGAATGTGGTCGGACGCTTTTTCGCCGGTCATGATCGACGGCGCGTTGAGATTGCCGTTGGTCACACGCGGGAAGATCGAGGAGTCGGCGACGCGCAGTCCTTCGACGCCGATCACCCGGCATTCGGGATCGACAACGGCGGTCAAATCGTCGGCGCGTCCCATCCGGCAGGTGCCGCAGGGATGGTAGGCGCTCTCGGCATGGTCTCGGATGAAGGCGTCGAGCTCGTCGTCGGTCTGCACATGAGAGCCCGGCGAAATCTCCTTGCCGCGAAAGCCGTCGAAAGCCCTCTGCCCGAAAATCTCGCGCGTCAGCCGGATGCAGTGGCGGAACTCGCTCCAGTCGTCCGGATGCGACATGTAGTTGAAGCGGATCACCGGCTTGGCGCGGGCGTCGGGCGAGCGCAGCGTCACGGAGCCGCGCGACTTCGAGCGCATCGGCCCGACATGCGCCTGGAAGCCGTGCGCCTTCGCCGCCGCCTTGCCGTCATAGCGCACCGCCGCGGGGATGAAGTGATATTGGATATCGGGGTAGTCGACGCCGGCCTGCGAACGCACGAAGGCGGCCGCCTCGAAGTGGTTGGTGGCGCCCAGCCCGGTCTTGAAGAACAGCCACTGGGCGCCGATCAATGCCTTGGAGAAAGGATTGAGCACCGAGTTCAGTGTGATCGGCCTGGTCGATTCCTGTTGGATATAGAGCTCCAGATGGTCCTGCAGATTGGCGCCGACGCCCGGCCGGTCAGCGATCACCTTTATGCCGTTCTCCTGCAGATGCGCGCCTGGGCCGATGCCGGATAACATCAGGATCTTCGGCGAGTTGATCGACGATGCCGCGACGATCACTTCACGCCGCGCCTTAACGACCTGAATCTTTTTGTTAGCTTCGATCTCGACGCCGACCGCGCGTTGATTCTCGATCACCACGCGCCGGGCGAAGCCTTTGACCAGACTCACATTCTTGCGTTTCAGAGCCGGCTTCAGATAGGCGTTCGCCGCCGACCAGCGGCGGCCGCCAAGAATGGTCTGCTCCATCGGCCCGAAGCCCTCCTGCTTGGAGCCGTTATAGTCGTCGGTGAGTTCGAATCCGGCTTGGCGGCCCGCCTCGACGAAGGCGCCGTAGAGCGGATTCTTCCGTGTGCCGCGCTGCACATGCAATGGTCCGCCGTGGCCCCGCCAGCCATCCTCGCCGCCGTCGCAATCCTCCATGCGCTTGAAGTAGGGAAGTACGTCGGCGAAGCCCCAGCCGGCCGCGCCCTGTTCCGCCCAATGGTCGAAGTCATGCGCATGGCCGCGCACATAGACCATGCCGTTGATCGAGGACGAGCCGCCGATCACCTTGCCGCGCGGCGTCGCCAGCACGCGACCGCCGAGATGCGGCTCCGGCTCGCTGGCAAAACCCCAGTCGTAAAGGCTCATATTGAGCGGGATCGACAGCGCCGACGGCATCTGGATCAGCGGCCCCATATCGGTGCCGCCGAACTCGATGACGATCACCGAGTGATTGCCGTCCTCCGACAGCCGGTAGGCCATGGCCGAGCCGGCGGAGCCGGAGCCGATGATGACGAAATCCGCTTCAAGCATTGTTCATATGCGCCATAAAATCGGCGAGCGAGACATTGCCGCCGGTTGCAACCACGAGGACGGTTTTTCCCACCACATCCACCTTGCCGCCGAGAAGGGCGGCCAGCGACGCCGCGCCCGAAGGCTCCAGCACCAGCTTCATCCGCTCGAAGGCGATCTTCATCGCCCGCCGCACCGAGGCGTCGTCGACGGTGACGCCGCGCACGCCGGCGGTGCTCACCGCGGCGAAGGGCGCGTCGCCGGGCTTGCGCGCCATCAGCCCGTCGCAGATCGATTTCGGCCCGATCGGCATCGTCTCGATCGCGCCATGCGCCAGCGATGAGCCCATGCCGTTGAAACCCTCCGGCTCGACAGCGATGATCTCGGTCTTGGGCGACAGATAGTGGAAGGCAAGCGAAACGCCGCCGATCAGCCCGCCGCCGCCGACCGAACAGAACACCAGGTCGGCGTGCGCCTTCTTCGCCGCGAGCTGCTCGAGCGCTTCAAGCCCCGCGCCGGCCTGGCCGGCGACGATCTCGGGATCGTCGAAAGGATGCAGCAAGGTGAGGTGCTCGGTCTCGGCGATCTCGCGCGCCTTGGCGGCGGCGACCTCCTCGCGGGCGCGGTCGCCATGGTCGGTCAGCACCACGCGCGCGCCATAACCGGCCGTCGCGTCGCGCTTGGCGGCGGGCGCGTCGATCGGCATGACGATGGTGACCGGAATACCCAGCGCCTGTCCGGCGGCCGCCAGCCCCTGCGCGAAATTGCCGGAGGAGTAGGCGACCACGCCCTTTTTCGCTTCATCCGGCGAAAGCCGGTTCAGCCGCCAATAGGCGCCGCGCACTTTGAAGGAGCCGGCCCACTGCAGCGACTCCGGCTTGACGAAGACGCGCGCGGCGCCGGTTTCCCTGGCTAAAGCCGCCGACTCCAAGAGCGGCGTCACCTGCGTCGCCGTCGAGGTGACGGCATAGGCGTGCTTCAGATGATCAAGGGTAGGGACGAGAATGTCTGCCATCATTCGCCTCTCGGATACCGTTTGCTCTCTTCGAGATTGTCGAGGTTCATGTGATTGCGCATGTAGCGCTCCGACGCCTTCTGCAGCGGCTGGAAATCCCACGGGTAGTAGGCGCCGTTGCGCAGCGCCGGGTAGACGACCCAGCGGCGCGCCTGGCTTTCGCGCACGGCGGCGTCGAAGCTGGCCATGTCCCAGCGGGCGCGGACCTTGTCCATGAAGGCCGAGACCAGATCGGCGTTCGCCGGATCGTCTGCGAGGTTGTCGCGCTCGAGCGGATCGGCTTCGAGATCGAACAGTTGCGGGGCATCCAACTCGCAATGGACGAACTTGTATTTGCCGTCGCGGATGGCGACCAGCGGCGCGTAGGAGCCTTCCGCCGCATACTCGATCAACACCGGCGCCGTGCGCGCCTTGCCGTCGAGCAGAGGCAGCAGCGACTGGCCGTCGGTCCAAGGTGCGATTGCCGCGATGTCGATGCCGGCGAGGTCGCAGAGCGTCGGTGTGACGTCGAGGTTAGAGACCGGCGCCTTGATCAGCCCGGCCGGCACGCCTTTGCCGGCGATCATCAGCGGCACGCGCGCGGAACCCTCGAAGAAGCTCATCTTGAACCACAGGCCACGCTCGCCCAGCATGTCGCCGTGATCCGAGCAGAACAGGATGATGGTGCCGTCGAGCATGCGGGTGCGCTTGAGAACGTCCAGAAGCTCGCCGAGCTTCTCGTCGACATAGGAAATGTTGGCGAAGTAGCCACGCCGCGAACGTCGCACCTGCTCGGGCGTGATCTCGAAGGATTGATAATCGCTGGCGCGGTAGAGACGCTGCGAATGCGTATCCTGCTCGTCATGCGCAATGAACGGCGTTTCCGGATCGAGCGCCTGGCAGGTCTCGTAGAGATCCCAGTACTGCTTGCGCGCGACATAGGGATCATGCGGGTGCGACAGCGAGACGGTCAGGCACCACGGCCGGCGGCCCGGATCGTCCTGCTCCCGCGAGAGCTGGTAGAGCTTCTGCGAGGCTAGGAAGGTGACCTCATCGTCATATTCCATCTGGTTGGTGGTCTCGGCGACGCCGGCGCCGGTCACCGAACCCAGATTGTGGTACCACCAGTCGATGCGCTCGCCGGGCTTGCGGTAGTCCGGCGTCCAGCCGAAATCGGCCGGATAGATATCGGTGGTCAGCCGCTCCTCGAAGCCGTGCAGCTGGTCCGGCCCGACGAAATGCATCTTGCCCGACAGACAGGTGTAGTAGCCGGCGGACCGCAGGTGATGAGCAAAAGTCGGGATCGAGGACACGAACTCGGCGGCGTTGTCGTAGACACCTGTTCGCGACGGCAATTGCCCGCTCATGAAGGAGGCGCGGCCAGGCGCGCAGAGAGGCGAGGCGGTATAGTTGTTGGCGAAGCGCGCCGAGTGGGCGGCCAGCGCCTTCAGATGCGGCACGTGCAGGAAGTCGGCCGGTCCATCGGGAAAGAGCGTGCCGTTTAGCTGATCGACCATGACGATCAGGAAATTGGGTCGCCGGGAGGTCAAGGCAGGCTCCGTCCGTTGAGCTTGGTTTCGAGATAGTCTTCCACGAGCGCGATCGCAGTCTGCGCGTCCGGCACGCCGTCCTTCAGCGCGCGGCGGATGTAGAGCCCGTCGATCAGCGCCGCGGTCGCTTCCGCCACGCGGTCGGCCTCTGTCCGGGGCAGGATGCCGGTCAGCCCGCTCATCAGGTTCGAATGCAGCCGCCGCGCATAGATGCGCAGCAGCCGCCGCAGCTCGGTCGATTTCTGCGCCTCGACATAGAAGGCGAGCCAGGCGGCGATGATCTCGGCCTGGAACTGATCGTCGGAGAAGCTGACCGCGACCACGAACGAGACGCGCTCACGCGCTGTGCCGGCGGTGTGAAGCGCGCGCCTGGTGTCGATGTTGAGCTCCGTCAGGATGTGCCGCATCGTCGCGAACAGCAGCTCGTCCTTGGCGCCGAAATAGTGATGCGCCAGCGCCGACGACACGCCGGCCCGGCCGGCGATCTCCGACATCGTCACGTCCAGCGATCCGCGCTCGCCGATCGCAGAGATCGTCGCGTCGATCAGCGCCTTGCGGCGCACGGGTTCCATTCCGATTTTCGGCATTTTTGGGGTCCGGTTCGAGCCGAGATTATTTTTTATTGACGCGTCAATCAATAAAAAATCGACACCGGGATCAACCGATCGTGTCGTTCTGGCCCATGGCATGGGCTGGAAAACGGTTCACTGTTGAACAATATTGAGTCACGTGCCGCGCGCGATCATGCTACGCTGCGCACAAATGGAGGCTGCCATGACCGCATGCATCGTCGGCTGGGCGCATTCGCGCTTCGGCAAGCTCGAAGGCGAGACGCTCGAGGGCCTGATCACCAAGGTCGCCGTCGAGGCGCTCGACCATGCCGGAATCGGCCCGGACGATGTCGACGAGATCGTGCTTGGCCATTTCAACGCCGGCTTCTCGCCGCAGGATTTCACAGCGAGCCTCGTGCTGCAGGCCGACGACCGGCTGCGCTTCAAGCCGGCGACGCGCGTCGAGAATGCCTGCGCCACCGGCTCGGCCGCGGTCCGGCAAGGCATCCGCGCCATCGACGCCAATGCCGCCCGCGTGGTGCTGGTGGTCGGCGCCGAGCAGATGACGACGACGCCCGGTCCCGAGATCGGCAAGAACCTGCTCAAGGCATCCTACCTGCCGGAAGACGGCGACACGCCGGCCGGCTTTGCCGGCGTCTTCGGCAAGATCGCTCAGGCCTACTTCCAGCGCTATGGCGACCAGTCGGATGCGCTGGCCATGATCGCCGCCAAGAACCACAAGAACGGCGTCGACAATCCCTATGCCCAGATGCGCAAGGATTTCGGCTATGAGTTCTGCCGCCAGGAAAGCGAGAAGAACCCGTTCGTCGCCGGTCCGCTGAAGCGCACCGATTGCTCGCTGGTCTCGGATGGCGCGGCCGCTCTTGTGCTCACCGACACCGCGACAGCGCTGAGGATGCGCCGTGCCGTCACCTTCCGCGCCAACGAGCATGTCCAGGACTTCCTGCCGATGTCGAAGCGCGACATCCTCGCCTTCGAGGGTTGCGAGCACGCCTGGAACCAGGCGCTGAAGAAGGCCGGCGTCACGCTCGACGATCTGTCCTTCGTCGAGACGCATGACTGCTTCACCATCGCCGAATTGATCGAATACGAAGCGATGGGCCTGGCCAAACCCGGCGAGGGCGCCAGGCTGGCGCTGGACGGCACGACGGCCAAGGATGGCCGCCTTCCGGTCAATCCGTCGGGCGGCCTGAAGGCCAAGGGCCATCCGATCGGCGCCACCGGGGTCTCGATGCATGTGCTCACCGCCATGCAGTTGACCGGTGAAGCCGGCGGCATCCAGGTGCCGGGTGCGAAGCTCGGCGGCATCTTCAACATGGGGGGTGCTGCCGTCGCCAATTACGTTTCCATTCTCGACCGCATCAGGTAGAAGCGGCCCGCATTAAAAGCGCCCCAGGGCGCGTGCGGGAGGCAACATGTCCAATCCGGTTCTGGTCGAAGTCACGCGCGGCGCGGTGGTCGAAAGCAGGCATCGCGGCGCGGTTTCGGTCTTCGACGCCGACGGCAAGCCCGTCTGGGAGATCGGCGACACGGACCGTCCGGTTTTTCCGCGCTCCGCGGTGAAGGCGATCCAGGCGCTGCCGCTGGTCGAATCGGGTGCCGCCGATGCCTACGGCTTCGGCAATCGCGAACTGGCGCTGGCGTGCGCCTCGCATTCGGGCGAGCCCGCCCATGTCGAGCTGGCCTCGGCGATGCTCGCCAAGGCAGGACTCGACAAGACGGCGCTGGAATGCGGCGCCCATTGGCCCAACCATGAGGCCACCATCGCGCTTGCCCGGGCCGGCGCTGTGCCGAGCGCTTTGCACAACAACTGTTCCGGCAAGCATGCCGGCTTCCTCTGCACATGCGTGCATGCGGGTATAGCCCATCAGGGCTATGTCAAAGACGGACACGCCCAGCAGGAAATGGTGCGCGACGCCATGCAATCCGTCACCGGAGCCGCCCACAACGCCGACAATAGCGCGACTGACGGCTGTTCGATCCCGACCTACGCCGTGCCGCTGAAAAGCTTCGCGCAGGGCTTTGCCCGCATGGCGACGGGCACGGGCTTTGCGCCCGAGCGCGCCAAGGCGGCAAAGCGGCTGCTTTCGGCTTGCATGGCCGAGCCGTTCCTGGTCGCCGGCACCGGCAAGGCCGATGTCGCGCTGATGCAGGCAGCACCCGGCCGCATCTTCGTCAAGACCGGCGCCGAAGGCGTCTATTGCGCGGCATTGCCCGAACTCGGCCTCGGCATTGCCATGAAATGCGACGACGGCGCCGGCAGGGCGGCGGAGGTGATGATCGCCGCGGTGCTGGCAAAGCTGCTGCGCGCCGATGAAGCGGTCGCGGCAAAGCTCGCTCAACTCGCGCGTCCCCCGGTCGAAAGCCGCATCGGCGCGAAGGTAGGCTTGTTGCGGCCGACAGCGGCGCTCAGCTAGCGAGGTTTAACCGGCACCGATATGCCGTGCGGGTAAGCCGAGACAAAAATTATGTGCTAGCTTTCTCCCTATTAACGGGCGCCGGGTGCTGGCCATGCTGGAAGTGGACAAGGTGTTTGCCGGGTCGATCCCGGAGAACTACGATCGCCATATGGTGCCGCTGATTTTCGAGGCTTATGCCGCCGAGACCGCACGACGGGTGGCGTCCTTCTCACCCTTAGCCGTTCTGGAAACCGCCGCCGGCACCGGGGCCGTCACCCGCGCTTTGGCGCCGAAACTCTCTGCCGATGCCACCTACACCGTAACCGATCTGAACCAGCCAATGCTCGATTATGCGGCATCGCGCCAGGGGCTCGACAGCCGCATCACCTGGCTCCAGGCCGACGCCCTGAAGCTGCCTTTCGAGGATGCGACCTTCGACCTCGTCTGCTGCCAGTTCGGCGCGATGTTCTTTCCCGATCGCCCCGCCGCCTATCGCGAGGCAAAGCGCGTCCTGAAGCCCGGCGGGCACTTCCTGTTCAGTGTCTGGGATCGCATCGAGGAGAACATATTCGCGGACGACGTGACGAATGCCCTGGCCAGGATCTTTTCGCACGATCCGCCGCGTTTCCTGGCGCGCACGCCGCACGGCTATCACGACAAGGACCTCATCCGCAGCGATCTGGCTGCCGCCGGATTCTGCGATGTGGCGATCGACACCAGGGCCGAGCAGAGCCGCGCATCCTCGCCGCGCGTTCCGGCCGTTGCCTATTGCCAGGGCACGCTGCTTCGCAACGAGATCGAGGCGAGGGGGGCCGGGAGCTTGGCATCCGCGACCGACTATGCGGAAGCCGCGATCGCCGAGAGGCACGGCCGCGGCGCGGTTGCCGCCAAGATCCAGGCGCACATTATCGTGGCCGTTGCTTAGCTCACCTTGTTGCGCTCGACGGTCAGATGCGCATAGCCGCTGTCGCTTGCCTTCGCGAGGTCGCCGGTCACCGGATCGGCCCAGCGCTGACCGATGATGGCGCCGTTTCTCGCGCCGTCGATGACATTGTCCGAGATGACCGCGGTCCCGGCGCCTTCGACGACCGAAACGACAATGCCGGTGCCCGCCTGCCGGATGATGTTGCCGCTCGCCACGACATTGCGCAGATACGGCCCCCAGCCGAGCTGCATGCCGTAAAGCGGCGCGTTCTCGACCACATTGCCTGAAACCGTGGCGTCGGCTTCGGCGCTGATGCCGACGCCGAAGCCGGGCGGGTCGGCCGCGTAGGGACCAACCGTCGTGAGATTGCGCACGATGTTGTTCGAGCAGACCGCCATGCGGCCGCCCTCGTTGAAATTGACGATCGAGATGCCGTTGGCGGCGCCGTCGACGAGGTTATTGCTCAAGATCGCGCCTTCGAAGGAGAACTCCGAATAGATCCCGGTCTCGCCCGAGCGCGAGCAGGTATTGCCGGTGATCTGCACATTGCTCGCGCTGTTGGCGCGGATCGCGGTGAAAGCGCAGTCGGAGACGACATTGCCCGAGATGATCACATTGCCGGCACGGAAGGCGTTGATGCCGTTGCCGTTCTGGCCGGTGCCGCCGCTGCGCGCGCCGATCCTCTGGACGCGGTTGCCGCTGACGATGGTGCCGTCCTCCGCCGCCTGCCAGCGATGCACCAGGATGCCGCCATTGGCGCAATCGGAAACGCTGTTGCCGGAAATCTCCAGCCCGCCGGCCTCGACCGAATAGATGCCGGCATCCGCCGCGCCCGAAATGTCCGAGCGGCCGACACGGCCGGCGGCATGTTCGAGCGCCAACCCGTTCTTGCCGCTTCCGGTCACTTGGCAATTGTCGATGACAAGATGGCCGACGCGGCGCAGGTCAAGCAGCCCTTGCGTGTAGTCGGCCAGCCAGCGGTTGGCGCCGTCGAAGACGAGGCCGCTGAGCTCGATATGCTCGGCCTGCTCGGCCATCATCAGATGGCCGTTGCCGCCATAGACGATGCGCGTCGCGCCGGGCACGCCCGACAGGCGCACGCGGGCAGGCAGCTTGAGGTTCGAGACGACATAGGTGCCGGGCGGCAGGAACACCGGCTGGTCGCGGTCGCTGGCCTCGGCCAGCATCTTGGCGAAAACCTTGCTCTGGTCGTCGACCGCGCCCGGCTGCACGCCGATCTCGGTGGCGTCGATCGAGCCGCGCATCGCGGCCATCTCTATGCCGGGCAGCGATTTCGCCGCTGCCTTGCCGGCACAGACGCCGGCGACGGCGAAGCCGGCGGCCTGGGCAAGCAGCGTTCGTCTGTTCAACATCGGCACAGGTCCTGGCGTTTCGCCCCGTCCATCGCAGGAATCGTGCCAGGGTGAACTCACCGGCAAGCCGCTTGTGCAGTCGCCTCGCCAAGCCTAAATTCATTGTATGAGCAGAGCTTTTACCCGCGAAGAAGACAGCGAAAACGCCATTGCCGGCGTCGGCGAGCGTCCGGTCAGCACGCATCGCAATCTTGTGACCGAGCGTGGTCTCGCCATGATCGAGGAGAATCTCGCTGATCTGCGCGACATAATGGCCAAGGCCGAAAGGAAGGGCGATCGCGAGCGCCTCGCGGTTGTTTCACGCGACCTGCGCTACTGGACCGCGCGGCGCGAGAGCGCCGAGCTTTCGGTGCCGGAGCCGGGCAGCGACGTGGTCCGCTTCGGCATGGGCGTCACGCTGGAAGGCGACGACGGCAAGAAGGTGCATTGGCGCATCGTCGGCGAGGACGAGGCCGACCCGTCGAAGGGCAGCATTTCCCATGTCTCGCCGATGGCCGTGGCGCTGTTCGGCAAGAAGGTCGGCGATGTGGCCGCCGTGAACGGCAGGGAATGGGAGATCGTCAAGCTCTCGGACAAGGCTGAGAACTAGTTCCTCAACACAGAAGTTTTGACCGGTTGGTTGGTGTGCGTTGCAGCTCCTCTGCCTTGGCGATTGGCCGAGACGCCTATCGCGGTCGTCATCCACGGGCGGAGCAAGGAGCGAAGCGACGCGCGCAGACCCGAGGATCCATGCCGTGACTTGGAAGCGCCGCGGCGGTCCAGAAATTCTGCACCGTTGCACACTTCGGTCCAGGTAACGGAATGGATTCTAGGGTCTGCGCGCGTCGCTGCGCTCCTTGCTCCGCCCTAGAATGACGAGGTTCAGAAGCCTCCAGCTCATCGCCAACGTCTGCGCTGACTACCCAGCGGATGTTGATAGCCTTGCCCTTGAAGCCTGCAATCTTCAAAATCACTGTGTCGACGAACTAGCCGTTAGCCAACGTTGAAAGCTTGCGCAGCGCATCTTCGTATTTGTCCATGACGTCGCGAGCGGCGTTCATTTGCCGTTCATGGTTGTCATGGCGGATTGGCCTTAGAATGAGGCCGTCGTCGGTTTCGACGATCTGGAACTCATCGCCAACTTGAAGGTCCAAGCTGTCAAGCAATTCGCGTGGCGGCAGCAAGGTCCCAGATCCGTCCTCAAGCCCGTGGATGATTGTCGTGAACATTATCGCGCCATGGTTGTATCTATTTCCATAGAACAACCTTTCAGCCAAATCAGCAAGCCCTCACTGATCGGCCAGCAACCGATCCATCAGCCGGTTCGCTGCGTCCGGGATGACGGTCCCCGGCGGAAAAATCTCCGCCGCGCCCGCTGCCAGCACCGCATCATAGTCCTGTGGCGGGATGACGCCGCCGGCGACGATCAGCACGTCGCCATGGCCGAGCTTCTTAAGCGCCTCCCTGAGTTCGGGGATCAGCGTCAGGTGTCCGGCCGCGAGCGATGACGCGCCGATGATGTCGACGTCGTGCTGCACCGCAAGCTTTGCGATCTCGTCCGGCGTCTGGAACATCGGCCCGACGGTGACGTCGAAGCCGAGATCGGCAAAGGCGCTGGCGATCACCTTCTGGCCGCGGTCATGGCCGTCCTGGCCCATCTTGGCGACCAGGATGCGCGGCTTGCCGCCGGATTTCTTCTCGAACGCCTCGATCTTCTCCTGCAGCGGGTCGAGCGCCGGATTGTCGCCGAGCGCGTCCCGGTAGACGCCGGAGATCGTCTGCACCGCAGCCGTATGCCTGCCGAACACTTTTTCCAGCGCCAGAGAAATCTCGCCGACCGTGGCGTTGGCGCGCGCCGCGCGGATCGCGAATTCGAGCAGGTTCTCGCCGCTTTCGGCGGCGCGAGTCAGCGCCGCCAGGGCGTTTTCCAGGGCCGCCACATCGCGCGTGCCCTTCAGCCGCTGCAGCTTCGCCAATTGCCGGGCCTTGACCTCGGCATTGTCGATCTTCAACACATCGACTTCGATATCCGTCTGCGGCCGGTGCGCGTTAACGCCGACCAGAATTTGCTCGCCGGAATCGATACGCGCCTGGGTGCGCGCGGCGGCTTCTTCGATGCGCAGCTTCGGAATGCCTTTCTCGATCGCCGCCGCCATGCCGCCGAGGCTTTCGACCTCCTCGATATGAGCGAGCGCGCGCGCCGCCAGATCATGCGTCAGCCGCTCGACATAGGCCGAGCCGCCCCACGGGTCGATCATGCGCGTGGTGCCGGATTCCTTCTGTAGGATGAGCTGCGTGTTGCGGGCGATCCGCGCCGAATGGTCGGTCGGCAGCGCCATCGCCTCGTCGAAGGAGTTGGTGTGCAGCGACTGGGTGTGCCCCTGCGTGGCGGCCATCGCCTCGATCATCGTACGGGTGATGTTGTTGTAGGGGTCCTGCGCCGTCAGCGACCAGCCCGACGTCTGGCAATGGGTGCGCAGCGACAGCGAGCGCTCGTCCTTCGGCGCAAAGTTCTTCTGCATCAGGCTCGACCAGAGCAGCCGCGCGGCCCTGAGCTTGGCGACCTCCATGAAGAAGTTCATGCCGATCGCCCAGAAGAACGAAAGCCGCGGCGCGAAGCGGTCGATCTCGAGGCCTGCGGCGACGCCGGCGCGCGCATATTCGATGCCGTCTGCGATCGTATAGGCAAGCTCGAGGTCGGCCGTCGCTCCGGCTTCCTGCATGTGGTAGCCGGAGATCGAGATCGAGTTGAACTTCGGCATGTTATGCGAAGTGTAGGCGAAGATGTCCGACACGATCCGCATCGATGGCTTCGGCGGATAGATGTAGGTGTTGCGGACCATGAACTCCTTCAGAATGTCGTTCTGAATGGTCCCGGCCAGATCCTTTTGCGCGACGCCCTGTTCCTCCGCCGCGACGATGTACAGCGCCATGATCGGCAGCACCGCGCCGTTCATGGTCATCGACACGGTCATCTCGCCCAGCGGAATGCCGTCGAAGAGCTGGCGCATGTCGAGGATGGAATCGATCGCCACGCCGGCCATGCCGACATCGCCGGCGACGCGCGGATGGTCGCTGTCATAGCCGCGATGCGTGGCAAGGTCGAAAGCGACCGACAGGCCTTTCTGGCCGGCCGCGAGATTGCGCCGGTAGAACGCGTTGGATTCTTCCGCCGTCGAGAAGCCGGCATATTGCCGGATCGTCCACGGCTGCTGGACATACATCGTGGGGTAGGGGCCGCGCACGAAGGGCGGCAGGCCTGGATAGGTGTCGAGGTTGGCGAGCCCCTTGAGGTCGCCCTGCGTGTAGAGGTGCTTTACGGCGATGCCTTCCGGCGTCATCCGTTGGCCCTTGAGGTCGACCGGCGCGCGGCGTGGCGCCGACCAGCCGATCCGGCTGAAATCCGGGATCATGATCCGGCTCCGATCGACTGGTCGATGCGCAGGGGAAACAGCGGCTCGCAGGTCGCGACGCCTTCCGTCAGCGCCGGCCGCCGCTCTTGCGGCAGCGTCTCGACAGGGCGCTCCCTGCCGACGCGGTAAAGCGTCGTGCCGACAATGCCGCGTCCGCCCGACCGGTAGGCGCCGTTGCGCTTGGCGGCGGCGGTCTGCACGCGGTTCTGGATGTAGCCCTGCTGCAGGCTGGCGAGCACGCCGCCTTCGGCCTCGATGCGCTGGAATTCTTCCCAGGCAGCAGCGCAGAGATCGTCCGTCAGCGCCTCGACCGCGCCCGAGCCGCTGGCGGGGTCGGCGACATGGCCGAGATGGCTCTCCTCGGCCATGATGAGCTGGGCGTTGCGGGCGATGCGGCGGGCAAAGCCGGTGGGCAATCCATGCGCGATCGTGTGCGGCAGGATCGAGATCGAATCGGCCCCGCCGGTTGCCGCCGCGAAGGCCGCGATCGCCGTGCGCAGGATGTTGGTCTCCGGGTCGGCCATCGTCATCATGCGGTAGGAGGTCTCGGCATGGATGCTGGCGGTCGAGGCCGGGATCGAGCAGGCTTCCTGGATGCGCGCCCAGAGCTTGCGCAAAGCCCGCACCTTGGCCATCGACACGAACTGGTCCTGATCGACGCTGAGCGCGAAGCCAATATATGGTGCTGCATAGACCAGCGGCTGGCGCGCCTTCTCGAACATCCTGAGATAGGACACGACGGAGGCCATCATCGTGCCGAGCTCCTGCGCCTCGGTGGCACCGGCATTGTGGAAGACGCGGCCGTCGGCCTCCAGCAGCACGCCCGGCACGCCCATCGAGAAGAAATGCGCCAGCGACTGCGGCATCGATTCCTGCAGCGCCTCGATCGAGGTGCGCAGCCTCCCGGTGCCTGCGAAGATCGCCGCCGGGTCGATGCCGAAGGAGAGGTTGAGCTTGGTCGGATCGGAGCGGCGTTTGCTCAGGAAGGCGAGCAGCCAGTCGGCCACCGCGCGGCTCCAGGGATGCACGTCGATGCGCACCTGCACGCGGTTGAGCGGCACGCCGTCGAGCACCTGTTCCAACGCTTCCGCGGTGCGCGGCAGGCCGTAGCCGAAGGCATTCGGCGCGCCCTCGAACACAAGCGACAGGCCCGTGGCGCCTTGGGCGATGTCTTCCAGAGCTTGCGCGCTGGCCCGGGCAATGTCCGGGTCGTCGACACGCTGGCTGACGATCCAGGGTGCGGTCGGATTTGTGCGCAGCAACGGCTCTGCAGCCGTCGAACGCTGGCTGAGCGGCTCGATGCGGATGCCGTCATCGGTGTGGGAGACCAGCTTTTCCTCGAAGGAACCGCCGGCAAGCGCCTTTTCCGCCAGCGTCTGCCAACGCCTGGCGTCCGGGTTCGGAAGGTCGACATCCCTTGTCAAGGCGCCGGCGCCCATTACTCCTCCTCGCTTCTCGGCCGCATCAGCCGGTCCAGCCAATCTAAGGTCGGGAACCGGATATCACAATGCGTTATCCGCCCGGGTTCTCTTGCGGCCAGCCAATCGATTGCCAAACATGCGCAAAATCCGCAAGCGCCAATGGCCAAATTCCGGGCCGGTCCCAAACGCGATGCTGGCCCAAACCCGATGCTGACCATTGCCGCCTGCTGCTTGCGTTACTATACCTCGGGTAAGGCTTTTGAGCGCAAACGGATTGCGGAGACCGGACATATGGCTGACGAGACCAGCATCTTCATCGGCGCCAGCCGCAAGCCCGACGATTCCTACCAGCGCGCCGAAGAGCTGCTGCTGCGTTACGGCAACCGCCACGGCCTCGTCACCGGCGCCACGGGCACAGGCAAGACAGTCAGCCTGCAAATCCTGGCCGAGGGCTTTTCGAATGCCGGCGTGCCGGTCTTCTGCGCCGACATCAAGGGCGACCTTTCCGGTATATCCATGATGGGCGAGGCCAAGGATTTCCTGGTCAAGCGCGCCGGCGAGGTGAAGCTCGATCCCTACCAGTTCCAGGAATTCCCGGTCATCTTCTGGGATCTGTTCGGCGAGCAGGGCCATCCGATCCGCGCCACCATCTCCGAGATGGGGCCGTTGCTGCTCTCGCGGCTGATGAACCTCACCGAAGCGCAGGAAGGCATCATGAACATCGCCTTCCGCATCGCCGACGAGGAAGGCCTGCTGCTGCTCGATCTGAAGGACCTGCAGGCGCTGCTCGCCAACATCGCCGAGCGCGCCGACGAGCTCAGCGCGCGCTACGGTAATGTCACCAAGCCCTCCGTCGGCGCCATCCAGCGCACGCTCCTGGTGCTGGAGCAGCAGGGTGCCGCGAACTTCTTCGGCGAGCCGGCGCTGCGTATCGCCGACATCATGCGCACCACGCGCGACGGCCGCGGCGCGATCGGCGTGCTCGCCGCCGACAAGCTGATGATGAACCCCAGGCTTTACGCCACCTTCCTGCTCTGGCTGATGTCGGAACTCTTCGAGGAACTGCCCGAGGTCGGCGATCTCGACAGGCCGAAACTGGTGTTCTTCTTCGACGAGGCGCATCTTTTGTTCGAGGACGCGCCGAAGGTGCTGATCGACCGCGTCGAGCAGGTGGTGCGGCTCATCCGCTCCAAGGGCGTCGGCGTCTATTTCGTCACCCAGAATCCGCTCGACATTCCGGAGAAGGTGCTCGCCCAGCTCGGCAACCGCGTCCAGCACGCGCTGCGCGCCTATACCCCGCGCGAGCAGCAGGCGGTGCGCACCGCGGCCGAGACCTTCCGGCCCAATCCCGATTTCGATTGCGCCACGGCCATCACCCAGCTCGCCACCGGCGAGGCGCTGGTCTCGATGCTGGAGGACAAGGGTGTGCCGGCCATGGTCCAGCGCACGCTGATCCGGCCGCCGTCATCGCGGCTCGGACCGATCACACCCGACGAGCGCCGCAAGATCATCGCCGAGAGCCCGGTCGCCGGCCAGTACGACCAGGTTGTCGATCGCGAATCGGCCTTCGAGATGTTGCAGAAGAAAGCCAAGGAGGCGCAGGACGCCGAGGCGCAGGCACAGCAGCAGAACAGCGGCGGCTCGCGCTGGACCATTCCCGGCTTCGACGATGTTTTGGGAACAGGCAACCGGCGGTCTTCCAACCGCCAGACGGTGGCCGAAGCCGCCATCAAGTCGGTGGTGCGCTCGGTCGGCTCCTCCGTCGGCCGCGCCATCGTGCGCGGCATCCTCGGCAGCCTGGCGCGGGGGCGCTAGAGCGCCGCGGCGAGCGTCCGCGTCTCAGCCTGCCAGGTCAAACACGCGACCGTCCTACCGCGGTATGCTCGCCGTCGTGGGCGGGCAGCTTCCGCATTCCGGCGATTGGTCTGACGCTCGCCTCCCAAGCGAATTGCTTATGGCGCCCTGACCCGTCAGAGGCTACTTTTTGTTACCTCACGACGAAAAAATCTTACTTGAGAACAAGCAGATAGCATCAGCCTCATCTAAAGTTTTCGTGAGAGACGTTTTTCCTCGCCGAACCGCAATTTCGTGAAATACCGGATGCCTCAAATCATGGCTGTTGCATGGTTGCCGTCGGATCGGGATCCGAGGGCTTCTACCAACCATGCGCTTGATCACGATTTGTTTTGCCTGGGGAACCGAAAACACGTGTTGAGGTTGGGCCAAGACGGGCGGAGGCTGAGCATCAGGAGGCCCGGTTGCGGCGCGACGATGACTTACCGGCCCTGTTGTCGGAGATCGCTTCCGACAGGGCTCCCTTGCCGAACGCGAAAGGCGGATTGTCGGCAAGGCATACCCAACAAATCCAGCAATTCCTGAAGGAGAATTTCTCGCGCAAGCTGTCGCTGGCCGAGATGGCGGCGGTGTGCGACTTGTCCCCTTACCATTTCGCCCGCGCTTTTTCGAAGACGTTCGGCGTGTCGCCGTATCAATATGTTCTGGGCCTTCGCCTCGACCTTGCCCAGAAGCTGCTTGCCGACAGCCGCATGTCGATCACGGACATTGCCGATCTGGCCGGCTTTTCGAGCCAGAGCCACTTCACCACGATGATGAGGAAATATCGCCATGCGACACCTCAGCAGGTGCGCACGGGGCAGCGCGGCTCACGATCGAAAAAATAAGATCATTCTAAATTAGCAGTATGCAAGTTGAATGCCTCCTAATTAAAGTTATTGCTTGAGTAACTCACTGTTAACTACCGACTTCTCACTGGATATTTTTAGACAGAACAGCAATTTATTGGAATACCTCAGTTCAAAAACATGACCTCTTGAAGCAATTCCGGCTGTTTCGGATTCTGATTTGGCTGCGAGGGGACATGAGCGACGACGCGGCGATTCGCCGAAGCCTTTCCGAGGAGATCGGCTATTGGCTGGAGTCGGCCGCAAGGACGCTCGAAAAGCGCTATGGAAATGGCGTGCCTTTGGCCAAGCAGGATGCCCTGCTCGCCCACTATCTCTACGGCCTCACGGCAGTGGTCCACGCCGGCGATGAGCCTGCCGTCCATCTGGCGGCCGTACAGTCCTATCTGGAGCGGCTAATTCCCAAGGAGCGCGTCGCAGCGGCGCTCCGGGCCGTTCCGGAAGAGGGCGATTCCTGGCTTGAGAACACGCTCGATCGCGTCGAGGCGATCGGCGAGAAGCAGGGCCATGCGCTGCTCGCGCGCGGCGCTGACGTCATTCCATTTTCGAGCAGACACGCTTCGGCGGCAGGGTCGGCGGAACCTGTCGTCATCGAGCGCGACCCACCACAGGAGGCATTGTCGCAATGACTTTCAGGCAAGGACGAACCACTGGCCGCTTCGCTGGAAACTGGGTTTCCGGCGCCATCGACAGCCGCGCGTTGCGCCGCTGCCTGACGGCCGCGCTGCGCAACGCGCACCGCGTGCTCGGCATGCGCCGCAAGGGTCTGGGGCTTGGCACGCTGGGCGCCGGCGGGACGCTGGCGGCGGCGCTGGGTGCGATTGCGTTGGGCGGTATCGCCACGCCGGCATCAGCACAGGTTTTCGGTGGCGGCGGCACGGCAAACGGCGTGCGCGGTATCGCGTTTGGATCCGGAGCCGTGCAGAACGGAGCCGACTCGATAGCCGAGGGCACCAATGCCAGCGCGGGCAGCCAGAATGCCGTCGCGATCGGCTTTGGAACGATCGCCTCCCAGATCAACTCCATCTATCTTGGCTCGCGAACAGCGCCCGGAACAGGTGCCACTGCCACGAGCGCCATCGCCATCGGCACGGATGTCACGGCATCCCAGGTCGACGCCATCGCGATGGGACGTTCATCCCTTGCGTCGGCCCAATACTCGGTGGCTATCGGCCTGAATGCACAAGCCACGGGCACCGGCGGCGCGATGGCGCTGGGCCAAGGCACGGTCTCAAGCGGCGTCAATTCGGTGGCGCTCGGCGTTACCGCTAAAGCTACCGGAGCCGGCGCCAACGCCTTGGGTACATTCTCCGTCGCTTCGGGAGGGAATTCCACAGCCGTCGGCACCAGTTCCTTGGCCAGCGGCAACTTTTCGTTTGCCGGGGGCTGGGCATCTGTCGCCAGCGCGGACAGTGCCGTCGCCGTGGGTAAATCGGCCAGCGCGACAGGGCTAAACTCGACCGCGCTCGGCTCTAGCACCAATGCTTCGGCGGATTTCGCATTGGCGCTGGGCAACCAGGCTGTATCGAGCGGAGTAGGTTCGGTCGCGGCTGGCTCGGGATCCCAGGCCACGGGCGTGTCAGCCACTGCGCTCGGCAACAACGCCGCGGCGACCGCCGCGAACGCAACCGCGCTGGGGCTGGGCGCCACTGCGAACGGTGTAGACGGCACGGCAATCGGCAAGCAAGCCAATGCGAGCGCGCAAGACGCCATCGCCATGGGCACGACCTCAAAGGCGAGTGGCACCGCCAGCACGGCGGTTGGTAACGTCGCCGTTGCCAGCGGCCCCAACGCCTCCTCGTTCGGGTCCGGAGCAACTGCGGCAGGAGACAATTCTCTCGCTGCCGGCGTCAGCGCCAGCGCTGGAGGAAGCGCCAGCACCGCGCTCGGCATCGGCACCGTAGCAAGCGCCGACAATTCCACCGCCGTCGGACGTGAAGCCCGCGCCACCGGACTCAACAGCACCGCGCTCGGCCGCGGCGCCCAAAGCACTGCCCAGAACTCCATCTCTCTCGGCGCAGGTACGAGGGCGACCGGGATAGGCGCCGTCTATCTCGGCTCCAGCACTTTTGCAACGAGCGCCAGTGGAGACAACGCCATCGGCATCGGTACGGACGTGACGGCATCCGCGGACGACGCCCTTGCGATGGGACGCGAGAGCCAGGCGACGGCAACCAACGCCGTCGCGATCGGTCTGCAGTCCGCTGCGCTCTCCGCCGACTCCATCGCCATGGGCACTGGCGCGACTGCCGATGGCGGCAAGGCCGTCGCCATCGGCGCCGGCAACGCAGCCTTTGGTGACGGTGCGGTCGCCATCGGCGATCCGAGCTATGCCAGCGGCACCGGCGCCTTTACCGGCGGCGCCAACAACATCGCCAACAGCGACGGCACGGCCAGCGCCACCGCCGCCAATATGGCCAACGGTGCCGTCGCCATCGGCAACGGCAATAAGGCGATCGGGCAAGGCTCCGTGGCGCTGGGCAACGGCTCCACAGCGGGTGCCGCGGGCTTCGTTGGCAATGTCGCGCTAGGCAATGGCGCCACCGCGGCGGCAAGCTCCGGCGACGTGGCGCTGGGTTCCGGTTCGGTGACCGCCGCGGCGGTCGGCACGGCCAGCGCCGTAATCAACGGCACGACCTACGCCTTCCAGGGAACCGCTCCGACTTCGACGGTCAGCATCGGCGCGCCCGGCGCGGAGCGCACCCTCACCAATCTGGCGGCGGGGCGCATCAGCGGCTCCTCGACCGACGCGGTCAACGGTTCGCAGCTCTTCGCGACGAACCAGGCGGTCGACGCCATCGGCACCACGCTCAACAACATCAATGTCGGCGGCGGCATCAAATACTTCCATGCCAATTCGGCGCTGGCGGATTCGTCGGCGACAGGCACGGACTCGGTTGCGATCGGACCAGTCGCGACCGCGACGGGGGCGAGCGCCATCGCGGCCGGTACCAATTCGAGCGCCTCCGGCATCAGCGCCTCGGCCATCGGCAACGGCGCCGTCGCATCGGGCCTTAACGCGACGGCGTTTGGATACATCTCCCAGGCCACAGGCCAATACAGCACTGCCGTCGGACCCAATGCCAATGCTACAGCCACGTCCAGCACGGCGATCGGTCAGAACGCGTTTGCGACCGACGTTCAAGCGACCGCTCTCGGCAAGCAAGCGAATGCCAGCGCCTCGAATGCGCTCGCGCTGGGTGCCAATGCCACCGCCGGTAACGCGGGCGCCGTCGCGCTCGGCTCGGGCTCGGTGACCGCCGCGGCGGTCGGCACGGCCAGCGCCGTAATCAACGGCACGACCTACGCCTTCCAGGGCACCACGCCGACCTCGACGGTCAGCATCGGCGCGCCCGGTGCGGAACGCACGCTCACCAATCTCGCGGCGGGGCGCATCAGCGGGTCTTCGACCGATGCGGTCAATGGTTCTCAGCTCTTCGCGACCAATCAGGCGGTCGACGCCATCGGCACCACGCTCAACAACATCAATGTCGGCGGCGGCATCAAATACTTCCATGCCAATTCGGCGCTGGCGGATTCGTCGGCGACAGGCACGGACTCGGTTGCGATCGGACCAGTCGCGACCGCGACGGGGGCGAGCGCCATCGCGGCCGGTACCAATTCGAGCGCCTCCGGCATCAGCGCCTCGGCCATCGGCAACGGCGCCGTCGCATCGGGCCTTAACGCGACGGCGTTTGGATACATCTCCCAGGCCACAGGCCAATACAGCACCGCCGTCGGACCCAATGCCAATGCTACAGCCACGTCCAGCACGGCGATCGGTCAGAACGCGTTTGCGACCGACGTTCAAGCGACCGCTCTCGGCAAGCAAGCGAATGCCAGCGCCTCGAATGCGCTCGCGCTGGGTGCCAATGCCACCGCCGGTAACGCGGGCGCCGTCGCGCTCGGCTCGGGCTCGGTGACCGCCGCGGCGGTCGGCACGGCCAGCGCCGTAATCAACGGCACGACCTACGCCTTCCAGGGCACCACGCCGACCTCGACGGTCAGCATCGGCGCGCCCGGC